>CAYSCW010000009.1:0-80301 GCA_964429795.1 uncultured Eubacteriales bacterium | reverse complement strand
AAGGTGGCTGGAGGAGGAATTACCAAAGGCATTTTTATAGATAAAGCTTCTTAAACCCTAAAATCGCGGGGAATAGCCCGAAAAGACATCCATTTAAGAGAAGACTTAATATTTTGGAGTAAAAATCCTTCCGGTTGATTTAACTAAATCTTCATCGGCATCAAGACGTATGAATATGTGAATTCATCTTCTGTTTCTGGTCTCATGAGTACCGCACTGTTTTCATCCCTTAATTCAAAGCGAACTTTTTCGCTTTTAACAGCTGTTAAAAAATCTAGGATGTACTGCGAGTTGAATCCTATCTCCATATCCTCTCCATCATAATCTACATCTACCTTATCTCTAGCTTCTCCAATTTCCGGATTTGATGAAAAAAGCCTTATATTGTTTTTTTGAATATAAAATTTTATTCCTTTGGATCTCTCAGCTGAGAGCAAGGCCACCCGCCTTATAGCATCTGTTATTTCCTCTCTGGAAAAAGACACTATATAGGGATTTTCTTTAGGGATAACAGCTTCAAAATTGGGAAATTTTCCTTCGATTATGCGAGAAATCAATGTCTTGTTTTTTACTTTGAAAAAGAGGTTATTCTCATCTAGATCAAATTCAACCTCTTTATCTTCAAACTTTCTCAGTTCGCTTAGCGTCTTTTTGGAAATTATCCCTCTTATCTCTTCCTCAATATTCATTTTTTTTATTTCTTTTAATGTATAAGCTAACCTGTGCCCATCAGTACTCACTAATTCCATTGTGTTCTTCTTGAGTATTAAAAGAGCTCCGTTAAGATAATATCTCTGCTCATGGGCGATAGCATAGTAAACTCTATCAATCATCTCATGGATAGTATCTAGAGGAAGTAAAATTTTCTTCTCGAATCTGGCTTCTGGTACTTGGGGAAAATCCTCTTTAGACAAGCAAAGCACTTTGAACTGGCTCTCTCCTGCGACAATTTCCATAAGTAGATCGCCAGATTCTTTGAATTCGATGGTTTGATCTTCTGGTAAGGACTTTACGATTTCGAAAAGCTTCTTACCTGATACCGTAACTGAACCTGGTTCTTTAATACTGGCAGGAAAGTATGTTTTGAGCCCCACCTCTAGATCTGTTCCAGTAAGATTGACCTGTTCATCAGCGGCTTCAACCAAGATATTGGCAAGTATAGGCATTGTATTTCTCTTTTCCACAATGCCATGAAGTATTTGTAGATCGCCAATAACATCTTTTCTATTGACAAAAAAGTTCATATTTCACCTTCCTTCTAGGAATTAATATTATTCTAATACAATATATATAAAAAGATAATAAAAAATAATAAGAAAAGAAGAGAAAGTTGAAAAAATTTATAACTTCCTTATTTATCAATAGATAGAGCTAATCAGACTGTTTATCTCTTTGTTGAATTCTGGGTTTTCATTCCGCATTTTTTCAATTTTTCTGATGCTATGCAAGACAGTTGTATGATGTTTTCCACCGAATTTTCGACCGATTTCTGGAAGGGAAGTATCTGTTAGTTCTTTTGCAATATACATGGCCACCTGACGGGGAAAGGATATTTTAGGAGAGTTATTTTTAGTTTTTATCTGGGAAATCTTAATCTTGAAGTGATGACAGACAATCTTTTGGATTCTATCCACAGAGATATACTTTTCTGTTAAATCCAGAAGGTCTTTTAGCGATTCCTTGGCAAGGTCAAGATCGATCGGTTTCCCCTTTAATGAAGAATAAGCAATAACCCGGCGCAGGTATCCTTCTAATTCGCGGATATTGGACTGTATTTTATCAGCGATGTAAAGAGCAATGGGTTCAGGAAGGACAATGCCTTCTAACTCGGACTTTTTTTTCAGGATAGCGATCCTGGTTTCGATATCAGGGGGCTTTAAATCAGCGATTAATCCCCACTCGAAACGGGAACTAAATCTTTCCTCGAGATTAGGTATTTCTTTGGGAGGGCAATCACTAGAAATAACAATCTGCTTTTGGCTGTCATAGAGGTGGTTGAATGTATGAAAAAATTCCTCCTTAGTCCTTTCTTTTCCGGATAGATAATGTATGTCATCCATGAGAAGAACATCAACACTGCGGTATTTTTGGCGGAAATCCAGGACCTTTCCATATTGAAGATGGTTGATCAGATCGTTCATAAATTTTTCCGTGGTGACATAAAAGATTTTAAGATTGCAGTTATGTTTAAGCGTAAAATGGCCAATAGCATTCATCAGGTGAGTTTTTCCTAAACCAGCGCCTCCATATATATAGAGAGGATTATAGGATTGAGCTGGATTTTTAGCTACAGCAGTGGAGGCAGCATGAGCAAATTGATTACAAGAGCCTACAACAAATGTTTCAAATGTATAATTAGGGTTGAGGTTAGGATTGAGAAGAGCTTCACTTCTCATCCGTCTTTCCTCAGGAGAACGGCGCATGAAGGAAGAAAGCCTTTCCTCATGGATGTATTTTATCTCAAAGAATCTGCCAAAGAGATCTTTGGAACACTGGCTGATAAGGCTTCCATAATGGAAAGAAAGCCAGTCTTTGAAGTAAGAATTAGGAACTTTTATGTAGAGAGAATTTTCCTCCTGTCCAATGTATACAGTGGGATCAAACCATGTTTCGAAGCTGTTTTTATCTATTTTTTTTCGTATGGTTTGAAGGATCTGAATCCAAGGATTAAGTTTATCTTGTGGTTCCATGAGAGTGCTTTAGATTTCCACAGATTTATTCACAGATGTGGAAAACCTTCCTTTGGTTAAGCCTGGCAGAGAAGGCGGAGCTATATTAACACTCTTGTTGAGGGATTTCAAGAAATTTGTGAAATTCTTTTAAAAGTCGGTTTTATCCCCTAATTAACCTGAATTATTCACGAATAATCCGGGCTCACCTGTCCCTGATTTCCTCCAAATGTCCTGCAACTTCGGGACAAAACCTAAAAATCAAACCCGATCCAGAATTTTGTCTCAAAACTTCCTACGCTTTGGATGTCAAAAGGGCTTGAAATATCTTTAAGTTCAAGCCTTTTGACAAACTCAAGATGAAGGGGGAGCCCGAGAAGAAAAAACTCAAAACCGTATCCATAGGAACCGATAGCATCCAATTCTTGTATGATAGACTCTCCTTGTATGTTTATTCCTTTATAAGAATAAAACTTCGCTGGATAGCCCTTGATTTTTGAGCGGGTCACGTCGAAGAAAAGAACTCCGCGGACAGGACCTAATTGGCCGATTAGAGTAGAGGCAGAGCTGACAAGAGGAAAACGGAATTCGATGTTGGCAAACCATCCTTCGTTGGCGACGATGTTATAATAGTTGACAGAACGGACCTGGTTGTTTCCGCCAAAATAAGAAACAAATGGGTTTTTACCCTGGCTGGCGAAGCCCTCAAAGCGAAAGGCAAAGAGGAAATCAGAGCCCAAGTAAAGATATTTTCTTAGATCAACCTCGACAGTTGTATTCTGGAAAAAGCTCCGTGAGACAGGGATGGCTTGTGTGAGAGATAGACGAAAGGTGCTGCCTGAGCCTGGTCCATAAAACCTGAAACGAGTAGTCTCTCCTACCAGCGAGAAAGATGCGGAGAGAAGATTTCCATTCCAAAACATATCGTAACCGCTGCCAGAGTAAAGAAGCAATTCTCTGATATAGGGATCAAAAAAGTCTTCCTCGTAGCGATAAAAACCCAGGCTTGACTCAAGGCGTAAATATTTGTTGAACGGATAATATGAGCTGAGGCTCACTCCAGAGATCTTCCTTGAAGCAAGGGCGTCTCTGTAGGTAAGCCGTCCATAAAAATAGGGGTCATAATAGGCATAAGGAGGATAATAGAACTGTGTGTACTGGAAGGCGCTGGCCATATATTGAAACCGTCTTTTTTGGTTAAGATAAGCAAGATAGTAAGAACGGAAACTCCTTACTTGATAGGCCATTAGAAAAAATGTGTGATCAGCTAAAAGATCGGTAAAGACGAGGGCTGATCCTCCATAGATGGAGCCATCTGAAGAGACGATGGTATCAACAGGAGGGCGAGAGGCTAGATAGAGTTTTCCGATACCTTTATAAGGTTTGATCTTATCCTTCTTAATTTCCACGGAGATGAGGGGTTCAAACTTCTTGAAATCCTCGCTTGGAGTCTTTTCTTCAAAGTTAACCCTTTTTTCAACAATAGCTTCGAAATCACTTATGAAAATCTGAAAGGCTCCCTTATTGAAAGAAGAGAAGACAACTTTTTTGGGGTTGTCGGGAAAAGGGATGGGGAGAAAGTTCCCAGTCCTGACATCCGAATAACGCTTGAATTCTCCCGTTTCAAGGTTTATGGAATAGATGTTAAATGCTTCCCTTGTGTCAGCAGAGAAAAATATTTCTTGAGAGTCAGAGGTGAAGTGGGGAGTGATTGTGTTGCCTCTGCCAAATGTGATCTGCGTCTTTTTTTGGAGATCGCTTAAAGGGGATAAAAAGATTTTGTCGTATGTGTCTAGGTGGATGGTATAAGCTACAAACTTGCCGTCAGATGAAATGTTAGGGGCTTTTTCATAGAAGTCATCATTGGTCAGGTTGAGAATTTTTTCGGTGTTTAGGTTGATTTTAAAAATGTCATGGATTCCTTTATCGAATGCCGTAAAGATTAACTCGTCTCCACTGGGGTAAAAACAGGGAGAGGAGGGTTGGTCATGAGGAATCTTGATGTTTTTCAGGGTTTTTCCAGTCAAGGCGCTGATGACAAAGAGAGAATGCTTCTGTCCGGCACGGGCAAAAAAGGCAATTTTGTCGCCATCGGAGGACCAGGTGATATCGCTCCCCTTGGATGGGTCGACTTCATACTTGATGTGTTCATATTTCAAGGTGTAGCCTTTGGTGATATTCTTGATGACAGAACCGTCCTTGGTAGAGATGAGGATGATGTCGATATCGCTTTCTTTGATGTTGGCAGATAAAGCAGCAACGATGTCTCCGGAAGGAGAGAGGGCGTGAGAGAGGGCAAAATAATAAGGATTGAGGGGAAATTCTGGGCCGATAGGGATACTGTAATTCTCAGGATTTTCTCTGGTAACAAAATCACTGTATTTTTGTCGAAGATATTTCTTGAATTCGTAATTGAATTCTTTTGGTTTCTGGTCGAAGGCCCTCTGGATAGGGTCGTTTTTTCCTAAGAGAGGAAAGTTTTTCAAGGATTGCCAGAACTCTCTTATGCCATTTTTTCCATATTTGTGTTCGATAAAGTCATAGATGGCATGGCCAAAGTCGTAATCGGGAGTCCGGGGTAGAGGGTAGCGAGAGTAGAGATAGCCAGAATCGGTGAGCTCTGGGATGCGGTCGTTGAGGACGGAGTCCCTGACTATTAGGGAAGACCAAGAAGACCAGACCTCCGTATTATACTCGGCAAATCCCTCCATGATCCAACCTTGGGGCTGATTGATAGAATAGAGCACGCCACCTGGATTCCCCCATAAGAGATCGTATTCAAAAATGTGGGTGAGTTCGTGCTCGAGAAGGTCCTGAATCTCATCCAGGGCCATATCTCCATGGATGATCACGCGGTAAAGAACGGGTTCGGCTACTCCCAGCACTCCCTCAGGAACCTGAAAAAGGTTGGTCTGCTCCAAATCCGTAAAGGTCTTGTAATAGATAAGAGGAACCGTTGCTGAAAGATCGTGTTTGATTCCTTCGCTAATTCTTTGGTAGGCACTTTCAGCCATGTCGGCAACATTCTTCAGAAGCTGCAGGTCTTCCACATAGTAGTAGATATCGTAATGGTCTGTTAGGTAATGGCTCCAGTCGAACTTCTCGTAGAGGACTTTATTCTTTCCGTAGTAAGGGAAGTAGATAGATTGAGCGAAACTGGATTGAGTCCAGAAAAGGCAGAGGAGGAGGATGAGCAAGAATTTCATGAGGCTTTTCATTTTAGCTCCTTTTATCTAGAAATGAGATAGCGTTCCTCGATTTTTTTATCACCGAGGATGTTACGGAAGAATTTGACTTTAACCTGCTGGATAAGGTCAAAGAAGGCAAAATATGCAGTTTGGTTGGGATTTTGGTAGCCTTTGGTTTCTTTAAAGCTTCTTTGATACAAAGGATTTCCTGTCTGAGCGTCGATCAGATAGAGGTCGATATTGAGGGTGTAGAATTTGCGCTCGGCTAACTTTTTGGTGGTAGGGAAAGGATCCTCAGACCGATCGTCCCTTTTTTCCAGGATGGCCTTACGAATTTCTTCTGAATAATTGACCCTGCCGGTAAAAAAGAGCGTCTGTTCAGACGCGTCGACGAGGCCTTTCCAGAAGTCTTGGTTCTTATAGATTTCTTCATCTTCTATAGAGAAATTCCTTGAGACGACCTTTCCCTCAAAATTCTGTTCGATTTCAAGTTTGAAATATTCCACAATTTCTTTGTTGAGGTTGATATTTTTAGTTTCTTTTTGGATAAGAAAATTTGTGATCACAATTTGATTAAATTTGTCCAAGTCGATCTGAGGGTCTTCAGGAATTTCAATTTTGAGCTTCAATTGTAAACCGCTGGAGCAAGATAGATAAAAGACAAGACAGGCAAAAAGGATGTATTTAAATTTCTTCATCTTTTTTGCGCTCATAGTGGTTTTTAAAATTTTGATAATTTGACTTGATATAGCTGTTTTCAGGACTCAATCTCAAAGCTATTTCATACTCTTTTTTCGCCTCTTCCCAGAGTCCTTTCTTTTCGTAGGCTACGGCGAGGTTGTTGTGAGCAGCGGCTGAAGCTGGGGTGGTTTCAAGCACTTTTTTCCAGCGAAAGATGGCTTCATCCCATAAGTCCTTTTGAGCGGCGTCGATACCGAAATGCAGTTGGTCATCTACCAAGGGACGGCTGCACCCATGAAAAACCAGCAGCGAAAGGAATATGGTTAGAAAGAGAAAAATAAGATGCTTATTCATCTGTGTGCAACTTATTTAGACTACTTGTTTTTCTGAATCTCGTCAAGATAACATATAAGGGAAGCAAATTTCGTGCCAAAAGGAGAGGATTTTACTTATGATGATGAGGAGTACCATTGAGATTTCAGGGTGATCCTAAAATGTGACATATGTTTGATATAATAATTCGGAAGGAGAAGAATAGCTCTCTTGGAGTGAATGATGGATATGAATGTTCTTCTGATGCGCTGTAAAGAAATAAGACACAATCAGGAAAAAAGAGACCATGTTCATATTTGAGAGCTTCTCCATTTCCGTTATAACGGAAATGGAGATTCCATCTTCAAATTTGGATTTTTTGGGAAAATGTGCTATAAATGGTCGTCTTAACGAGAAAGAGCAATGGCAAAAGTCTGTGAGATATGCGGGAAAGGACCTCTTTTCGGTCAGACCTTGAGTCATTCCCATAAAGCTTCCAAGAAGAAGTGGAGACCGAATCTCCAGCGGGTAAAAGCTCGGACTTCTTCAGGGGTAAAATATATCTGGGTCTGCACAAGGTGCCTTCGAACCGGGAAGGTGAGTAAAGCGATATAAAAGAGTTAGACCCTTCTCACCGAGGATATTTCTTTTATTCCCTTAATCTTTTTCATGATGTTTTCGAGATGGTCTATATCTCGGATGATGAGGACGAGTTTAATTTGAGCCTTTTGGTCAGCAAATGTGGTCACCTCTGCCCTGGTGATATTCCCTCCGGTTTGGGCTATGACCGAGGCGAGCTTGGCCAGGACGCCAGGAGTGTCGACGGATTTAATCAGAAGGTTTCCTTTGAAAGCCCCTCCCATGGATTTGTTCCATGAGACCTCAACCATCCGCTGGTTATCCAGTATTTCTTTAGAGACCAATGGGCAGCGGAGTGAATGGACTGTTATCCCTTTTCCCGAGGTGATGTATCCTATTATAGGCTCTCCTTTGATGGGAGAACAGCATTTAGCTAAGGTGAGAACTGTTCCATCGGTCTCCTGGACATGAAGCTCTTGCTTTGCCTTTTTAGCGACTTTTGTCATCATTTTTTTGAGCAAGGTTTCTTTTTTCGGTAAAATTTTCTTTGGTGTAAAGATTTTTTCGATCAATTTTTTATTGATGACAATTTTCCCAAATCCTATGAGGGTATAAAAGTCTTCGATCTTTTTGACCCGGAAGGGAGCAACATTGGACAATCGGGAGAGAAGATGATCTTCGTCAAGGTCTTCGGATGGAACGGTGTATTTTTTGACTTCTTTTTCCCATAATTTTTTCCCCAAAGAAATGTTTTTGATTTTGTTTTGGAGGTTGATCCAGTGTTTGATGTGATACCTGGCTGTTGAGGTGAATGCGATGTTCAACCAGTCACGGCTGGGTTTTTTATCAGGAGAAGTAAGAATCTCCACAATATCTCCAGTCTTCAAGATGGTCTTCAGGGGAGCCAGTTTTCCGTTGATTTTGGCCTCAGTTGCATGAAGCCCAATTTCCGTGTGGATTTTAAAGGCAAAGTCCAGAGCGGACGAACCCAGAGGAATGGTGATGTTTTTTCCCCGAGGGGTGAAGACATACACTTCTTCAGGAATAAGGTCGGTTTTCAGGCTTTTGAGGAATTCACGCGGGCTTTTCTGTTCCTTAAAGAGATCGACCATCTCTCTCAACCAGAGAAGCCTGGTATCCTCTCTCATCAGGGATTGAGAGTCGGCTTCCTTGTATTTCCAGTGGGCGGCGATTCCGTTTTCAGCCAAATCGTGCATATCCTGGGTTCGAATCTGGATTTCAATGGTATGTTTTTTTTCTGTGATAATGGTGGTGTGGAGAGCCTGATAGAGGTTGGGCTTGTGTATGGCAATAAAATCTCGGAAACGATGAGGAAGATGGGGCCATTTTTGGTGGATAATACCCAGAGCAGAGTAGCAGTTTTTTACAGATTGGGTGATAAGCCTCAAGGCCATAAAATCATAGACTTGCTCGAAGTCGATGCTGCGTAGATACATCTTGTTGTAGATACTGTAAGGGCGTTTGATGCGATAATATATTTCTGCCGGAATATGATGTTCCTCCATGTAACTTCCCAGCGAATTCTTCAATTTCTTGAGCTCTCTTTCGGCCTTCTTTCTTTGAGGCTCGATAAGAGCCAAAATTTTAAAATAATTTTCAGGGTCAACATACCGGAAAGAAAGATCCTCCAGTTCAGCTTTTCTTCTTCCCATGCCCAACCTGTTGGCGATGGGAGCGTATATCTCCAGGGTTTCCTGTGCGATCTGTTTTTGTTTGAATTCGGGTAAAAATCGGAGGGTTTTCAAGTTATGGATTCTATCTGCCAGTTTGATAAAAATCACCCTCAGGTCGTCGGTCATGGCCAAGATGATCTTGCGGATGCTTTCAGCCTGTCTCGTTTCCGGAGAGGATTCTTGGACTCTGCTGATCTTGGTCACTCCCTCAACAAGGTGGGAAATCTCTTTTCCAAAGGCCTGTTGAAGTTCTAGAGCGGTTACTTCTGTGTCTTCCAGGACGTCATGAAGAAGGCCGGCAGTCAGAGTGATGGCATCCAATTTCATGTCAGCAAGCATATTCGTTACTTCAAGGGGGTGGCTGAGATAGGGTTCTCCAGAATGACGGATTTGCCCTTTATGGACCTGAGCTGAAAAAACGTAGGCCTTCTGGAGCAGGGTGATCTCCTTCTCTGTGTAAGAAGAAGAAATTTTCTCTAAGATATCATCAAATCGGATCATTTTGGTTCCTTGAAGAAGGGGATTATCCTCCCTTGGAGCCTGTCTTTTCCTTGATCAAAATCCAGTTGACAGCATCCATCAAGGTTGAAGCCACATGTGCGGGTTTTACATCCTTTTCCTTCAGCTGGAGGAGGGTCTTTTTTCCGAAACCAGTCAAGACAAGAATAGGTCGAGCCTTGATGTTCAGGCCAAAAAGAACATCCTCCAATTTGTCTCCTACCGTGTAGGAATGTTCCAGATCTATATCCAGGTCAGAGGCAGCTTGATAAGCCATACCAGGGAAAGGCTTCCGGCATTGGCAATTTTTATTGTATTCCGATAGTGATGAGGAAAGGTAGTGGGGACAATAATAGATCCCATCGAAATAGGCATCATGTTGAGCAAAAGCCTCCTTGAGTTTCTGATGGATGTCATGGAGATTTTCGATATCAATAAATCCCCGTCCCACTCCTGATTGATTGGTGACGATTACTGCCAGAAGGCCAGAGGTGTTTATTTTTTTGACTGCTTCGAAGCTGTAGGGGTAGATATCTATAAGCTTAAATGAATGAGGAAAACCAACATCCTTATTGATGGTTCCATCCCTGTCCAAAAAGACGGCTCTTCTTTTCATCATAAGAACTGTTTGCTAATTTGGTAGACTTCTTCTGCCTCGATTCTCATCATGCATCGGTGATCATAGGGGCATTCTCTGTAGCTGCAAGGCCAACAAGGAGCTCCTTTTTTGATGACCGATGCCGGTTTGTGGAAGGGCCCGGTCTGGCGGGGATCCGTGGGACCGAAGAGAGCCACCACTGGAATCCTGAGAGCGTTGGCCATATGCATGGGGCCAGAATCGTTGGAGACAAACAAGGCAGCCTGGCTGATGAGGCTGGCTAGGAAACGCAACGATGTTTTTCCCGCCAGGTTTAAGGGCTTCTTGTTCAACAGGGAGGAAACGGATTCCGCCACTTGCCTATCATCACGGGCCCCAATGATAAGAATTGTGGCCCTTTCCCTCTCTTGAAAAAAAGCAGCAAGTTGGGCATACTTTTGGGCGGGCCATCTCTTGGATGGACCGTACGAAGCGCCAGGATGTAAGATGATTAAGGGCTTTCCTTGATCCGCGTTCAAGGAGTGAAGAAAGTTCCGGGCCTCCTTTTTTTCTTGGGAGGTGAGAGGGAGCTTGAGTTCTGGAGGATGAGCCTGATAGCCCAGCCTTTTTAGGAGCTCCAGGTAATAATGGACTTGATGGATTGCGTTTTCCTTGCTCAGAGGAGCCACTCCTTTGGTTAAAAGGAGGCCCCGTCCATCCCTCTGATACCCCCATCTTTGGGGAATTTTTGCTAAGTAAAAGAGAAAGGCTGCTGAAAAGGAGTTAGGGAGGACGAGTCCTATATCAAAGCTATGAGACCTTATTTCTCTTGCTGAATCTCTCAGGCTCATGATGTCGTTCTGTGGCGAGAGAGGAATAATCCCTTCGATGAAGCGGAAGTAAACAAAAAGGTCTTTGACCCAGGGCTTGGCTGCTATCCATATCTGGGCATGAGGGAAATTTTTGTTCAGGCTTTCAAGAAGAGGATAGGCGAGGACTGCGTCTCCAATCCAGTTTGGGGCACGGATTACTATCTTCATAGACACAATTTTATTCCCTTACCAGGGGCTTGTCAAAAGAACAAAGACTTGATTGTTTCTTGAATAACGAAATCTGGGAGCTTGGTAGACTTATTCTTAAGAAGAGGAAGAGTTTCCTTTCTTTTCCGTGGGCGATTCTGTTTTTTCGTTTTTTTTCTTTTTGGTGGCCGGTTTTTCCTCCTTCCCTGAGTTGTTTTTTTGAGCATAGTCAGTCACATACCAGCCATTCCCTTTAAATTGGAGTGCTGAGGGTGAGATGACTTTTTCCAGCTTCCCTCCGCACTTGATGCATTTTTTTAGCGGGATCTCGCTGACTTTCTGTATGATTTCAAAGGAGGATCCGCAACTTTTGCACCTGTACTCGTATAGAGGCATTTTTCTCAGGACCAGAAAAGCAGTATTATACCAAAGAAAGAAAATTAATGAAAGATGGTTGCTTCAAAAATGAAGATATCCGCCCCCATTTTCCATGCATTGGGAGGGAGGCCCGCCTTCAGACAAGCCTGCTCGAGGAAGGTCTTCCTTGACCAATGATTTTCAATGGCGACTTGAGGGAGAAGGAGTCCACTCTTGTCTCCCTTTGAAATAAGAAGGCCATGCTTTCCAATTTCCACAATTTGAGGGTCGTCGATTTTTTTTAGCGGGGATAGGATAGATATCTCTATCTCTACATCTTTTAGTTCACGGGGAGAAAGGGGGAGGAACCTTTGGTCTTTGCAGGCTGCGTAGACGGCAGCTTGGGTCACCGTCTGGTACAGAGGCAGGAAAGGGTTGATGAATCCTATGCATCCTCTCAGGCGCCCCCTCTTTTTAAGGGTGACAAAAGCTCCTTTCTTTTCCAGAAATTTTGAGTTTTGCGGTTGGTAATAGGGGAGTCTATTCTGGAGGAGGAAAGTTTCGATAGATGAACGAGCAAGCTGGAGAAGCTCTCCCTTTTCTTCAGGTGTCAAGGCAAACTCAGGAAATGGGTTTTCTTTGAAGGCGACTCCAGCCAGATAACCGACTACGCGATCCTCACCGCTCCCCGCTTCAGAGGAATCAGCATAACCGAGAATTTTGACCTTGGCATTTCCCCTTTCTTTCGCATAGAGAAGAAGAGATACAACCGCCCCCCCTCCGCACATAAAATTCTCTCCTCTCTCCAGCTTTCCGATAATCGTCTGGGTCTGGAAGGATTGGATGAGGGATATGGTCTGGGAGTCGATACGGTTGGCTTCCTCTTTGGAATAATAGTGAGACATATCTGTGGAGGCGATGATGAGTGTTTTCTGACCTTGTGTGACATTGAAGAGAGCCGAGGCAAGGCGGGTGATGGTTTTTTTAGTGGGAAGGCCCATGACAACAGGAACTATTTTTGCTTGAGGAAGAGTTTTTTGGATAAAAGGCACTTGGACTTCAACGGAGTGTTCCTGCTGGTGAGCTTTGGGTATGAATCCGTAACCAGAGGCCTTGGAGAGCTCGGAAGCCAGGGCCACATCGATCTGGGCCACACCCAGAGGTGTTTTGTATCCGCCTCGAGGATAGATAGAGCAGCCTCGGAACGCATAATGATGAGAGGGTCCGATGATGATCACCGTTTCATAGTCTTTTCCTTGGATCATGCGGTAAGCAGTGGCAGCGACTCTTCCTGAATAGATGTAACCGGCATGGGGGGCAATGAGACCCAAGATTTCTCCAGAGAGCGCAGGACTTTCTTTGGCACTTTGAAGATAACCCTCGATTCTCCGAGAAAGGGATTCAGGGTTGGCATCATAGAACGTGCCTGCAGCCACGGGCTCTCTAACTCCCTGGGTGAAAAGAGAGGAGGGGACAAGTAAGAAGGCCATCCAAAGGAATAGATGGAATTTTTTCATTGGTTTTTTCCTTAATGGTGTTGATAAAAAAAATATATACGGAAAAGGGGCAAAAATCAAATTCAATCCTGTAATTTCCTAAAAACCTTTTCCTCTAATAGGAATAGTCAGGCTTACTTGTCGGGAAGCTTCTCCTTCTCCGTGATGAATGAGAATATTTCAGCCAGTCAGGTAGTACAGTGCCGGTTTCTGTCCATCCGAAGCCCATAGTGGAGGGTGGGAGGGTCTTTGGCGAGGATGGAAGGGAACCGGCGCTGTGACTGATTATATCTCTCATCATTAGCTATCGCAGAAATGAAGATGCTATCTACCTGTTGACATTTTTTTCAAATTGATTGAAAATCTAAACACAAATGAAGAACATATTGAAGTCGCTTCTGGCTATTCTCGTGGCCTCCTCGGCGTTCCTTATTGGTTTTTATTTAGGCGAGGAAAAAATAAAATCAAGGATACCCAATTTCCAAGAGGAATCGGAGGAAAAACCCTAAACGCGGGTTCCCCGAGTAGCAGAAAGTTATTATTCATTTTTTCTTCTCATTCTTTCACCCTTTTTGAAATCTGAAGGTCCCCCGTATTTGACTAGTCTCAACCGTGGACATATAATGAACTTTGAGTACTGAAGAGGAAAATTCCTGCTTTAAAGCTACAGGAAGGGATGACTATATATAGAGAATAAAATGAGCTTTGGGTTTTATGCAATTTTAATTCTCTTTGGCCTTTTTGTCCTTCTTCTGATCTTTAACCCTAACCTTTCCTGCTTTGGAAGAACAATCAAGTCTCCCTTCTATCCTTACTTTCGCAAGAAAAAGAAAAGGAGGATCAAAGCCCAAGACTACGGTTTTCACCTCGTTGATCAGGTGAAATCTGAAGAATCCGCAAGGGAAAGAAAGGAGCAAAAGGAGGAGAAGAAGCCCATAAAGACAGAAGATTATGGGTTTAGGCTCATGGACGATAAAGAACAGTCCCCTTCCGAAGGACAAGAGGACAAGCGCCGACAGCATTAAATACTAATGCGGGCCTGAGGAGGAGATCGGGGTTGCAGAAGCCTTGGCTGTTGATTCTGGCGGCCTTGTTCTGGAGCCTAAGCTGCACTATCCCCCAAGTCAGGATATCCCCACCGCCCTCCGAGATAAAAAGAATGGAGGGCTATGCCTCTTTGAGGACAAGCAACGAACAGGGTACAGCGAAGTCAAAGTTTTCTTTCCTTTTTCAGCTCCCCAATCAGGGCCGCATCGATGTCTCAAGTATCTTAGGCAAGACTCTTTATCAGATCGTCATCCAGGAAGAAGAGTCTTTCTTTCTCGTTCCATCCAAGAAGGTCTATTGGCGAGGAGAAGAGGGCGAGATTATCGATAGATTCCTTGGATTTGAGTTGAAGCTCCATGAGCTGGTGAGCATCCTAAGCGGACAATGGAAGGAGCAGGAAGAGAAGAGCAGTGATTATGGACGAGAAGAATGGTTTCTTGAGAAGGACCAAGCAGGAAGGATAAAGAGAGGGCACCGGGGAGATCTTGAGTTTGAGGTTATAGAATTCTTCAAGAACACAGGCGTGGTCCGTCGGCTTGCCTTTCATCATCCTTCAAGTCAAGGACGGATCACCATCCTCCAACTCAGGTTCAATAACCCTGTGAAAAAAGAGGTTTTTTCTTTGCACTTCTTGAAGAATTACCAGCTCAAGACTTGGGAGGAAATTGAGGAAATGATGAACGAGAGGAGATGATGAGAATTCGATCCTTCGCCAAGGTCAACCTTGGATTAGAGGTCCTGAGAAAGAGAAAAGACGGCTACCATGAAATTAGGACTCTTTTCCAGAGCATCAATCTGTATGATGACCTTGAGTTCATCAAAATCCGCTCTGATGATATTCTTTTAGATGGAGATGATCCTTCCATTCCTTGGAGTAAAAACAATCTTATTTTCAAAGCGGCCAGCCTTCTAAAGGAGAAGTACATTCGGTCTCGAGGAGTAAAGATCGAGGTGACAAAACGGGTGCCTGCTGGGAGAGGATTGGGCGGCGGAAGTTCAAACGCCGCCATGACACTCTTTGCTTTGAACAGGATGTGGGAACTTTGTTTGGATAAGAAAGACTTAATGGCTCTAGGCAAAGAGATTGGAGCAGATGTCCCTTATTTTCTTGAAGGAGGTCTTTGTTTGGGATTAGGACGGGGAGATGAAATAACGGTCCTTCCTGATCTGGAACCCCTTTTTTGTGTCCTGATCTTGCCTCCCATCTCCATACCCACAGCCACCGTATATCAGCGCTATCAGCCTTCCTTGACTTCCACACTTAAAGAAAGTAAAATTATCAGGTTTTTAGAGCGGCGAGAATTTGACTTACTGGAAAACAGTTTAGAAGAAACAGTTTTTACTTTACATCCTCAATTAAAAGTCATCAAGAACCTTTTCCAGAGTCAAGGATCAGAGCTGTCATTGATCAGCGGAACAGGATCTGCTGTTTTTGGCCTTTTCCCTGGGGTGGAGAGAGCCGAAAAGGTAGCCAAAGAACTGATAAGGGATAACCCCGCATTTTTAGTGGAGACCGTACCGCGAGGTCGCTATTGGAAAGAGTTAAAAGCTGGGGTGTAGCCAAGCGGTAAGGCAGCGGACTTTGGATCCGCCATTCGGAGGTTCGAATCCTCCCACCCCAGCCACGAGACAACAAAAAAAGCTTATCTTTCCCTTGAGGTAAGGGGGAGGAGAACGATTGAATGAGGACGGAAGAATGAAAATTTTTTCAGGATCATCGAACAAGGCTTTGGCTGGAGAAATTGCTAGCTACTTAAAAATCGATCTAGGAAAATGTGTCTTGGAGCGGTTCAGCGATGGAGAGATTCATTTTTATATCGATGAGAATGTCCGGGGTGAAGATGTTTTTGTGATCCAATCCGGCTCGTTCAACGCAAATTTTCATATGATGGAACTTTTCCTCATGATCGATGCTTTCAAGCGGGCTTCTGCCGGAAGGATCACCGCAGTTATTCCCTATTATTGCTATGCGCGTCAAGATTGGAAGGATAGGCCTCGTGTTCCCATATCTGCTCGGCTGGTTGCCGATCTCTTGGAAGCATCAGGAGCAGACAGGGTATTAACCATGGATCTGCATTCGCCCCAAATACAAGGGTTTTTTTCCATCCCGGTCGATAATTTGGTAGCAGCCCCTGTGCTGGCCAATCATATCCAGAGTCTCGCCCTGAAAGAGTTGACGGTTATTTCTCCTGATGCGGGGGGAGTAGGAAGAGCAAGGATGTTTGCCAAGAGGATTGAAGCAAGACTTGCTATCATCGATAAGCGCAGGCCAGCTCCAAATGTTGCCCGAGTGCTTCATGTCATCGGCGAAGTAAAGGGTTGTGACGCAGTCATTCTGGATGATATTGTGGATACAGGAGGTACACTGGTGAATAGCGTCGAAGCCTTGAAAAAAGCTGGCGCAGGAAAGGTACTTGCAGCCTGTACCCATGCAGTTTTATCTGGTAGTGCAGTGGATAGGATTGAAGACTCAGAGATAGAAAAATTGATTCTGACCAACACCATTCCTTTGAGAGAGAATGTCAGCCAGTGTCAAAAGATTGTTCTTCTCTCAGTGGCATCTCTATTTGGAGAGGCCATAAGGAGGATTCACGAAGGACAATCCGTAAGCTCTTTATTCATGTAAGGAGGAAGAGATCATGAATATAAGCATCAAGGCTGAGAAGAGGGAAGTTTTCGGAAAGAATGCAGCCAGACGCTTGAGAAAAGAAGGAAGAATTCCCGTTATTCTCTACGGAGCGGATACTGATACTGTTCCCCTAATCATAGAGAAGAAAGATCTGTTCAAGATTTTAAAATCTGAATCTGGAGAAAATACCATATTCAAGGTTTCTTTCGATTCCGGGACAACAGACGCTATGATCAAAGAGATCCAAAGGGATCCTGTCTCGGATGAAATACTGCACACAGATTTCATCCAAATTGCCATGGATAAGGTGATTGAAGTTTCTGTGCCTCTCCTTTTTGAGGGGGAAGCGATCGGGGTTAAAACAGAAGGAGGATTTGTAGATGTGGTCACTCGAGAGGTGGAGATAGAATGTCTCCCCAAGGATATCCCTGAACACATCGCAATCGACATAAGCGGTCTTCATCTTAACCAATCTTTGAAAATCGAAGATCTTAGCCCGCCTGAGGGAGTGGAGATCTTAGCCGATCCCAATACTGTGATCGTCCATATCGAACCACCACAAGCAGAAGAAGAGGTTGTGGAAGAGGAGAAAGAAGAAATCATCGGCGAGGAAGAGGAACCCGAAGTCATCAAGAAGGAGAGGGCTGAAGAGGCGGAAGAGAAGAAAGAAGAACAGGAAGAAAAGAAGAAGGAGTGATATGTGTGGGCTGTTGTTGGACTGGGAAATCCAGGAAAGCACTATTCCAGAACTCGGCACAATGTAGGATTCCTTTTTGTGCGAAACCTGGCTAAGGATTGGAAGGTTCTTTTGAAGAAGAGAAGTTTTCGCTCCAAAACTTGTGTTGTCGAGAGAGGCAAGGAAAGAGTACTTCTAGCTATGCCGCAGACTTATATGAACCAGAGCGGCATCGCAGTCAAGAGTATAATCAAAGAAGGGGGAGTGAGACCGGAGAACGTGGTGGTTGTCTATGATGATCTGGATATTCCATTGGGAGAAATAAGGGTCAGAAAAGAGGGTGGAGCAGGAAACCATAAAGGAGTGGCCTCTATCATAGAAGAGATTCAAACTACGCAATTCCCCAGGATAAGGATCGGAATAGGATCTGCAGATTCTGCTGAGGATATGGTTGATTTTGTCCTTTCCACTTTTCATAAAGAAGAGGGCCCTTTTCTTGAGCAGAGTTTAAAGCTTGCCCGAGAGGCTCTCGACCTTGTTATTTCTGGCGAGACAGAGAAAGCCATGAATATGTATAATAGAAAAAGGAGAGGGAGACAGGCTTCTTCAGAGTCTGCTCTCCATTGAATAAAGAGTATCTCTATACAGAAAGGTGTTCCTCCTTTTTATGAGGGAACTCCTTGTTCCTTCTCTTTGGAGAAGGAGCTTGAATCCATAAGGAGGTTAAGATGAGAGAGTACGAAACAGTTTTTCTGATTTCCCCCAACCTCACTGAAGAAGAAGCAAAAGGCCTCATCACTCAGATGGCAGATGTCATCGCCAAGAAAAAGGGCAAGATGGTCAATAAAGAAGAATGGGGGAAGAAAAAACTCGCCTATTCCATCAGCAAGTTTGAGGAAGCCTTTTATGTTCTGTTTCGCTATGAAGGTGAATCAGAAATTCCTGCAGAGCTAGAAAGGCGGTTCAAACAGGCTGATACAGTCATCCGTTACTTGACTGTTAGGAAGGAAACCAGAGAGAATATCCGGAGGAAGAAGACGAAGCCCACCCCAAAGGAAGAAGAGGCTCCTGCAAGAGGAGAAGACTGGGCAGCACAAAGAGAATCCTCTTCGGATAAAGAAGCTAAGGAGGAATAGGCAATGGCTAAAGAACAGAGAAGCGAGAGGACTACAGCCCGGAGGTACTTTCCGCCCAGGAAAAAAACCTGTCGGTTTTGTGAGAGAAATGTAAAGGAAATCGACTACAAGAATGTGGATATTCTGAAGAGGTATGTGGCAGACAGGGGGAAGATAGCGCCACGGCGAATGACCGGGACCTGTGCCTTCCATCAGAGAAAGCTTTCCACAGCGATAAAGAAAGCGCGGTTACTGGCCTTGCTTCCTTTCATCGCGGACTGAGATTTTTGTCTCCGAGCGGAGAAGGAAGATGAGAGTTATTCTGAGAGAAAACATCGAGAATTTAGGGAAAAAGGGCGACATAGTCGACATTGCAGCAGGATACGGGAGGAATTATCTCATTCCAAAAAGACTGGCTCTTCAGGTTACGCCCTCCAACATGAAAATGATAGAGATGGAACAGCAGGCGTTGAGAAAAAAATACGAACTGGAGAGGATATCACATCAGACGATTATCGAAAAACTTAACCAGACGCGATTGACCTTCGTCAGAAAAACAGCGGAAAAAGATGTTATTTTTGGCTCAGTGAGCGCTGCAGACATTAGAGAGGTCTTGGCTGAGAGAGGGATGGAGGTTGACAAGAAGAAGATTCTGCTAGAAGAACCAATCAAAAGATTGGGTAATTACACTGTCCCCATCAAAGTCTTTCATGATGAAAAGGCAGAGGTGAAGATAGAAGTCCTCAGCGAAGAAGATTCCGCCAAAGAGAAAAAAGCCCCTCCTGTGGAGGAGAAGAAGGAGCTTGCAGAGGAGAAGGGAGAAAAAGTTGCTGGAGAGGAACCAGAGGAGAGTGCTGAGAGAAAAGAGGAGGAAAGGCCGCAGGTAATTGAAGAGGTCAAAGTCGAGAAAAAGAAGAAGAGGAAAAAAGAGGAAAAGGAAACCGAGGAAGAAAAGATAGAGAGGGGCGAAGAAAAGCCAAAATAGGTCGAATCTATTTTTTGGATATAGGAAGGGAACATGGAACTCGATTTGATGTTTCTCAAGAAGACGCCTCCTCATAGCCCGGAGGCAGAAAAAACAGTTCTGGGCGGGATTCTGGTTAATGATAGAAATCTCAATGTGGTTCTTTCCATCATTGCGCCTCAGGATTTCTATAAAGAGGCTAACCGGAAGATCCTTGAGAAGATCATCACTCTTGTGGATAAAGGCATACCTGTGGATTTGCTCTCTTTGAGCGAAGAGCTACAGAGGGCCGGGACCCTTGAGGAAGTGGGAGGTGCCGCATATCTGTCTTCCCTTATGGATGGGGTGCCCAAAAGCTTAAACATAGAATATCATGCCCAGATCATTAAAGAGAAGTCCCTCCTCCGGCGCTTGATCCTTTCTTCAGCAAAAATTATTTCCTCCAGTTACGAACAAAAAGAGGATGCCGATCAACTTCTTGATGAAGCTCAGGCAGCCATCATAGAGGTGGCGGAACAGAGGATAAAGCCTGGATTTGTCAAGGTGGGAATGCTGACAGAGCCCGCTTTGGAGATGATTCGGGCTCTTCATGATCGGAAAGAAGCGGTCACTGGAATTCCTACTGGGTTTCGTGACTTGGACAGTTTAACTTCTGGTTTCCACAATTCCGAGTTTGTCGTTATCGCTGCTCGTCCTTCTATGGGAAAGACGGCTCTGGGCCTGAACATATCTCATTATGTGGGAGTGAAGACCGACTTTTCTGTGGGCTTTTTCTCTATGGAGATGGCCAAAGAACAGATTGTGATCCGGCTTCTCTGTGCCGAGGCCCAGTTGGACATAAAAAAGGTGAGAACAGGTTTTATCGGGGACAGAGAATTCGAGAGGCTCAAACTGAGTGCTGAATCCCTCTCGCGAGCAAAGATCTTCTTAGATGAGTCTGCCGCTTTGACCGTGATGGAGATGAAAGCCAAGGCAAGAAGGCTCAAGATGGAACAGAGCCTCGATTTGCTCTTTGTCGATTATATACAACTAATGCGTGCGGGGGGACGTTTTGAAAACAGGACACAAGAGATGTCCTACGTCTCCCGCTCATTAAAGGAGCTATCCAAGGAACTACAGATTCCGGTGGTGGGGATCTCCCAGCTTAGCCGGGCTCCGGAGAAAGGGCGGCGAGAGCCCATCCCGCAACTTTCGGATTTGAGAGAATCAGGGGCCATAGAGCAGGATGCCGATGTGGTCATCTTCATCTATCGAAAAGAGCTTTATCGCCCTCAAGATGAATCTTTGAGAGGGATTGCTGAAATTAACGTAGCCAAACAGAGAAACGGCCCCACTGGCAGGATCGGCCTGGCCTTCATCAGAGAGTACGCACGTTTTGCAGATATGGAGTACCGCTCTTTTGAAGCCTAAAATGTTCCATCGAGAAAGGTCTTCTCTTCTGTATCTTTTTTTCCAGCAGCTGGGAGAGCTGGGACTCCTGACCCTGAGAAGCTTTAAGAATATTTTTCGGAAGCCATGGGAAAAGAAGATTTTCCTCCAGCAAATGGAAGAGGTAGGGGTACGTTCATTCCCTGTGGTCTCTTTGACCGCCGCCTTTGGTGGGCTTGTGTTCGGACTCCAGACCTACATCGGTTTTCACCGGTATGTGGGGCCAGGATCAGAGGCTTTTGGAGGGCCTATAATTTCCCTCGGTCTCTCCAAAGAACTCATCCCCATACTAGTAGGGCTGATGGTTTCAGGAAGAGTCGGGTCAGCCATGGCTGCTGAGATTGGAACCATGAAGATTACCGAGCAGGTCGATGCTCTCTTTACCCTGGGCGCTGATCCTAACAAGTATCTGGTTGTCCCCAGGATTATGGCTTGTTTTATCATGCTTCCTTTGCTGACTCTCTATGGAGATATCATCGGAATCGCTGCAGGCTTTATCTATAATGTGTTTATCATGGGAGTCAACAGGATTGTCTATCTCAAGAATACCCTTCTCTATCTCGAACTTTGGGATGTAGTCAGTGGCCTCGTCAAATCGGCGGTTTTCGGAGTTATCATCGCCATTGTCGGCTGCTGGCAAGGATTGAGGGCTGAGGGTGGAGCAGAAGGGGTAGGCCGGGCAACCACCCGGACTGTAGTTCTCTCCAGCATCAGTATCTTGATCGTCAATTTTTTTCTCAGCAAGGCCCTTCCGGCAACCTTAAAATGATGATTCATATCGTTGACCTTCACAAATCTTTTGGATCCAACAAAGTGTTGCGTGGCGTGAACCTGGAGATCGAACGCGGGGAGACGATGGTCATTATCGGCCAGAGTGGTTCAGGAAAGAGTGTTTTAATCAAACATCTCATCGGACTGATTAAGCCTGATCGAGGGGAAATCTATATTGATGGAGTGGAGATAACCCGACTCAGAGAGGCTGAGCTTCACAAGGTGACCCGTAAGTTTGGGATGCTTTTTCAGAGCTCAGCCCTTTTCGACTCCATGACTGTGGCCCAGAATGTTGGGTTTGGCCTAGAGAGGTACATGAATTTTCCCCCTCAGAAAATCAATGAATTGGTCAAGGAGAGCCTGGCCAAAGTGGGCCTTCGAGGAGTGGAGAGCCTCATGCCCCATGAACTCAGCGGGGGGATGAAGAAAAGAGTCGGATTGGCCCGGGCGATTGCCTATAACCCAGAAATCATCCTTTATGACGAGCCTTCCACAGGAATTGATCCCATCCGGGCCGATGCCATTAACGACTTGATCAACATGATGAAGAAGGAGCTGGGGGTGACCTCGGTGACCATCACTCATGATATGAAGAGCTCTTACAAGGTTGCCGACAGGATTGCTATGCTCTATGAGGGACGAATCATCGAGATCGGAACCCCCGAAGAGATCAGGAAGGCCCAAAATCCAGTGATCCAGCAGTTCATCCACGGCCGTGCCGCGGGGCCTATTGTCAATTGGTAGAGGAACGTGGTAAAAGAAAAGAGTGTTTTGTTGACGAGGAGATGTTGATGAAGCGGGAATTTAAAATCGGCATGTTCATCGCCATAGCTCTGGTCATACTAGCCCTTTTCATCTTCATCGTTGGAGACCTGAGTGTGTTTTTCCAAAAGAAAGGATATTCCCTCTTTGTCAGCTTTGATTCAGTGGCTGGTTTGGAGAAGCGTGCCGTGGTGAGGATGGCTGGTGTTAAGGCGGGGTATGTGAAGGACATTCGGCTGGAGAGAAACCGAGCCCAAGTGGAGATGACTCTCAATCCCGAAGTCAAGGTCCCTTTAGGATCAAAGGCCACCCTGGCAGCGTTGGGACTGTTGGGAGAGAAATACGTTGAGATCTTACCTGGAGAAAGCCAGCAGTATTACCAACCGCAGGAGACCATCGAAGGTCTCCCCCCGGTCAGCTTTGACCAGATCGGCACTTTGTTGCTTTCTATTGGCGAGGAAGTCAAGGAGGCGGGAAAGGGTATTAGAGGGCTGATCGGCAGCGAGGAGGCTAGAGCGAACTTTCGTGGGACCTTGGAGAATCTATCAGCCTTAACCACAGATCTGAGGGATATTTTAGGAGAGAACAAGGACGAGATCAACCGCAGCCTGAATATGCCCTCCCAGGCCATCCAGAAGTTCGATGAGAGGGTGGAGGAAGTTGCTCATAATCTGGATGAGCTGATCATGCTCCTCAAGGATACAGTCCAGGAAAATAGAGAGGAAATTAAAATAAACATGAAAAGCATAAAAGAGTTGATTCGTAAGACAGGGGAATCTTTGAAGCTGTTGAACGAGTCATTGGAGAGAATCAACAAGGGAGAAGGAACCCTGGGGAAGCTGATTCAGCAGCCAGATCTTTATGAAGATGCACAGGAGACAGTGGGCGAAATGCAGAGGGTCATCCATCCCTTCTCTGAATTACGGTTCTCTCTGGGGTTGAGGGTCGATTATTACGGCGAGAGTCAATTGATGAAACCCACGCTCTCTTTCCGACTATGGCCGGCCTCGGATAAGTTTCTCATGGGGCAGGTCATTCGGGATCCGTGGCTGGAGCGATTTGTCTACTCAGTGCAGGCGGGTATACGGTGGGGGGCGTTCTCCCCCAGAGCTGGTATTATGGAATCCAATGTTGGAGCCGGTGTGGATGTCTATGCTCTTCAGGATCGGTTGCTGGTTTCTTTTGAGGGATTTGATTTTAACCGCAGCCCGCGGCCCCAATTGAGATTGTGGACAAGATATGCTGTTTCCAAATATCTGTACCTCCTCTTGGGAATAGATGATTTCACTTTAGCATCCAAGAGGGAGCTCTTCTTTGGATTTGGGTTAGGCCTTCAATGAAGCAAAAGACCGCTTTTATCTGTCAGAACTGTGGATTTAATTCCCCCAAATGGATGGGGAGGTGTCCTAGCTGTGGGGAGTGGAACACTTTGATCGAAGAAGTCGAGGAAGAGGTAAGTGCCGAGATAGCCTTTCCTCCCTCAAAGCCCCTTCTCTATGAAGAGATCAAAGAGACAAAAAGGGAGAGATTCAAGACACAACTTGAGGAGTTGAACAGAGTCTTTGGCGGGGGCGTTGTTCTGGGATCTTTGGTGCTGATCGGGGGTGAGCCTGGAATCGGAAAGTCCACACTCCTGCTTCAGCTAAGCCGTGATTTTTCGGCTCAGGGAGAGAAAGTCTTCTATGTTTCAGGGGAGGAATCTCTGGAGCAAATCAAGATTCGGGGTGAAAGGCTCGGCCTGGGCAACGGGAAGCTCTACCTCCTGGCCGAGAACAACCTGGAGAGAATCATCGCTCAAGCCGAAAAATTATCGCCTCAAATCTTTGTTTTGGATTCCATTCAGGCGGTTTTCTCTTCCAAGCTTTCTTCAAGCCCCGGGACCATCAGTCAAGTGCGGGAGGTGGCCAATCAGGTGTTTCGCTTTGCCAAGAGGAATGATGTCTCCTCTTTCCTTATCGGTCATATCACCAAAGAAGGATCTCTGGCCGGCCCGAAATCATTGGAGCACATGGTGGATGTGGTCCTCTATTTTGAGGGCGAACGGGATCATGCTTATCGCGTGCTGCGGGCTCTGAAGAACAGGTTTGGCCCAGTTTCAGAGCTGGCCATTTTTGAGATGGGTGGCCATGGCCTCGAAGTCATTCCTAATCCTTCTTCCTTCTTCTTAAAAGAAAGACCGATCGATGAGGCGGGAAGTGTTGTGGTCTGCACTATCAAAGGATCGCGACCTTTGCTGGCTGAAATACAGGCTCTTGTCTCCCCCACCTTATTCAGCGGGAATCCGCGAAGAATGACCATTGGCCTCGATCATTTTCGAGCTTCTATGCTGCTGGCGATTGTGGAGAGAAGGCTAGGCCTTAGCTTTGCCGGAGAGGACATTTATCTCAATGTGGCCGGAGGCTTGGCGGTTGACGAGCCGGCCACAGATTTAGGCGTCATCTTGGCCGTGGTTTCCTGTATCAAGAATAAACCAATTCCCGCCGACATTTCGGTCTTCGGAGAGGTCGGCTTGAGTGGAGAAATTCGCTCAGTCAGCCAGCCCCTTGCAAGGCTTAAAGAAGCCCACTCTCTGGGTTTTAAAAGAGTCATCCTTCCCAAGGGGAATCTGACTCACTTGGAGAAGGAAGAGAGACTCTCTCTAGAACTGATTGGAGTCAATAATATCAGAGAGGCCTTGAGAATCATATTTTGAGGAAATGTCATTATGGGCATGCATATTTTTCGTATCATCGTTGTTGCCTTAATAACGGCGACGGGCTATTTTTTCCCTCCCTTTAATCTGTCGCGCTATCAAGGAGCTATCCTCGGCTTTCTGTTGAGCGCCATCATCACCTACCTTGAAACCAGAATCAGGAAAAGCGAGTTTAAAATCATCTGGAGCTCAACGGTGGGCACCTTTGCCGGAGTTCTCTTGGGTTGGGGGCTTGGTTCCATTTATCAAGCTGTGGCTCGAGACAACTCCACCACCTACTTCATCAGGATCTTTTTTCTCATCATCATGCCTTACATCGGGTTTCTGGTGGGAACCCAGAAGTTCGAATGGCTGGATCCAGCCTACCTCTTTCGTTTTTTTAGAGAGAAAAGTGTGGGACGAAGCTACAAGATCCTCGATACAAGCGTTATCATCGATGGCCGCATCGCAGATATCTGCGATACAGCCTTCGTGGAAGGTACCCTTGTGATCCCTCAATTTATCCTTAAAGAACTCCAGCTGGTGGCGGATTCCGCCGATGGCATGAAAAGACAGAGAGGAAGAAGGGGATTAGAGGTCCTGGACCGTCTTCAGAAGTCCTCTCGAGTCTCTACCGTTATCTCTGAGATGGATTTTCCCGAAACCAGGGATGTGGATTCCAAACTGATTGAACTGGCCAAGCATCTGGATGGGAAGATCATCACCAACGATTTCAACCTCAACAAGGTTGCCCAGCTCCAGGGCATTACTGTGCTCAACATCAACGAGCTGGCCAGCGCCTTGAAGCCCGTGGTGCTTCCAGGAGAGACCATGAGAGTTTTTATCCTCAAAGAAGGCAAGGAAAAGGATCAAGGAGTGGCCTACTTGGACGACGGAACCATGGTGGTGGTGGATAACTCGAGGAAGATGATCGGCCGGAATATCGACATCACCGTCACCTCTGTGCTCCAGACCACCGTGGGCAAGATGATATTCGGACGCTACAACGAGGAATCGAAATGAAGAAGGTTTCCGCCATTATCGTTGCGGCTGGTGAGGGAAAGCGGTTTGGCAGCGCCAAACAGTTTGCGCTTCTGAAAGGAAAACCTATTTTGGACAGAACACTGGAGACCTTTGAGGAACATATGAAGGTGACAGAGATCATCCTGGTGGTGAGAGAGGATTGGCTTAGAGAAAAGTACCTCAACCGCTATAAAAAATTGGCGGCAGTGGTCAGGGGAGGAGAAAAGAGACAGGACTCAGTGATGGCAGGTTTCAATCAACTTCAGCCAGACCAGGCAGATATCGTTCTCGTTCACGATGGAGTTAGACCTCTGGTAGGGAAGGATTTGATCTCCAGGGTCATCGAGGCTGCAGAGCAGAAAGGTGCGGCCATCCCTGCCCTTTCGCTTGAGGATACGATCAAACGGGTTGAGGAGGAGAGGGTGGTGAAGACGTTAGACAGGTTGACTCTTTTCAAGGTTCAAACACCCCAGGGATTCCTCTACACAACGCTTGAGAGGGCCTTGAGAAAGGCAAAGGAAGACAGTTTTTACGGGACGGATGAAGCCTCCTTGGTAGAACGGATAGGAGAGAAGGTGTATATTGTGGAAGGAGATACACAAAATATCAAAATCACCGGCCCGGAAGATATCCATATAGCGGAGGCTCTTCTTGCAGATTAAAGCAGGGCTTGGCTTTGATATACATCGGCTCAAAAGGGGGAGAAAACTCATTTTGGGAGGGACGGAGATTCCCTTTGCCCAAGGCCTTATCGGACATTCCGATGGGGATTGCCTGATTCATGCTATCATCGACGGGCTCTTGGGAGCCATGGGAGAGAAAGACATCGGGCAGATGTTTCCCGATTCAGACCCTAAATACAAAGACATGCAGAGTACAAAGCTGCTTAAAGAAGTGGTGAGCACACTCAGGGAGAGAGGGTTCAAAATCTTAAACATTGATTCAATAATCATCGCCGAAGAGCCAAAGCTGTGTCCTCATATTTCTCGGATGAAAGATGTCTTGTGTCCTCTTCTTGATGTTCAAAAAGAAGACTTGGGTATCAAAGCCAAGACCCATGAAGGGATAGGATTGATCGGGCGGAGTGAAGCCATCGCTGCTTGGGCGCAGGTCTTGATCAAGAAGGAAGAATAGTCAGCCAAAGGCGGGCAAGTTACCGGGGAGATTTCGCCAAGAAGGAAAATTTTTATCCGAATGGTGGGTTAAGGAATAGGGGGAGGATAAAAAAAGGCTGCAGTTTTTCTTTCGGAGAAGAAACTGCAGCCTCTTAGTGGAGGGGAATCGGTTGTCTGGAAAGGCTTAATCTGCCTCTGGAAATGGAGAGCTCGCAGCTCTCAAAATCAATGAACAACCATTCCCAAATTTTGGTGATGACACTCATCATTCCTTTTTTCACTAGGTCTTATCCTTTGAAGGAATGATGAGAGGCCGTATCTGCCTTGGCCAAATAGTTGGAAATGATTTCATAGCCAGCTTGTTTTCCAATCTTGACAAGTTCAACCGCGCCAGAAGAGGCGATCAGATTGAATCCCAGGAGGGTCAGCAGCACGGCAGCGAGAAGAATGGCAACTTTTGTTTTGAATTTCATCTAAGTCTCCTTTCTCATTTCTATCATCTATATATACGCAACAAACCAGAAAAAGGTTGCGTCGGGGTCAGGCCTTCTTGATTTTCCTAAATTGATTTTTTCTTGTTTAATGGACAAACTAGGCCCCATTATGAATAAATGCTTGATGCAGAGCGGCTTGACTGCGCTCTTTTTGGATATTAATATGATTCCTGATGAATAAAGCTAGGGTTCGCTTTGCGCCAAGTCCAACCGGATTCCTCCACGTGGGGAATGCCCGTACAGCCCTCTTCAATTGGCTTTTTGCCCGCCAGAAGAGGGGAGTCTTTATCCTCAGGGTGGAAGACACAGATGTTGAGCGGTCGACCAAAGAGTACGAAGAAAGACTGAAGGGGGATCTCCGCTGGCTGGGATTAGACTGGCAAGAAGGGCCTGATGTGGGGGGCAAATTCGGCCCCTACTGCCAATCGCTGCGCCTCGACATTTATCAGGACTTCACGCAGAAATTACTCCAAGGGCAAAAAGCGTTTTACTGTTTCTGCTCCCCTCAGGAGTTGGAGCAACAAAGAAGAAAGGCTATAGCGGCTGGAAAAATGCCGGTTTATAGTGGGCAATGTCGCAGCATTCCTCCCCAGAAGGCAAAAGAAAGGATCCAGAATGGGGAGAGGGCAACGGTCCGACTTAGGACTCCTGATAAAGGGACTATCAGCTACGATGACTTGGTTAGGGGAACCCTCTCTTTTGATCTGGAATTGATCGGGGATCCGATCCTTGTTCGTTCCAACGGACTTCCCGCCTACAACTATGCCGTGGTTATCGATGATGCCCTGATGCAGATCTCCCATGTGATAAGAGGAGAAGACCACATCTCCAACACCCCCCGCCAGATTCTCATCTACCAGGCTCTCGGTTTCAGCCTGCCTCATTTTGCCCATCTCTCCATGGTTATGGGCAAGGACAACACCCGTTTGAGTAAACGCCATGGAGCCACTGCTGTCGATCAGTTTGAAAAGCAAGGCATCCTGTCTCAGGCGCTCTTCAACTATCTGGCCCTCCTTGGCTGGGCTCCTCCTGACGGCAAGGAGGTCTTGACAAAAGAGGAGTTGATCGGGCTTTTCGACCTTTCCAAAGTCAGCCGCTCCTCTGCCATATTCGACTACAAAAAACTCTTCTGGATCAACCGCCAACATATCAGAAGACTTAAAACGACGGATAGAGCAAAACTGGCTTATCCTCATTTGAAAAAGGCAGGGCTTCTGCCGGATCAAATGACAGAGGCTCATTGGAAGTGGCTGGAAGAGGCAGTGGAAATCCTGGCAGAGCGCGTGGACCGATTGTCAGATCTTCCCCAAGAAATGGGAATCCTTTTCCATTTTTCTCCCTCCAGGATGGACGATGAAAGCAAAGAGGAGCTTAAAACAGAGTGTGCCTCCAGGATTATTCCTCTTTTCGCAGAGAAGCTCTCACGGCTTTCCAGCTTCGATTATGATCAATTTGCTGTCTTAACTCAAGATTTAAAGCGCAAGACAGGCTGCAAGGGCAAAAACCTTTATCATCCTCTACGGGTTGCCCTGACAGCCAGGCTATCAGGGCTGAAACTGGACAGCTTTATCCACCTGGTGGAAAAGGGATCCACGCTGGAGTTTCCTCAACCCATAAAAAATTGTTCCCAGCGAATTTCCGAAGTTCTGGATTTTATGAAATTGGGCGGTTCATAGGAGTCTGTGGAGGAGAGACATGAAGGATGTCATACGAGCCAGCAAAAATAGACAAGAGGTTAGGAAAGGAGCCAATGGGGAATCAGCTCCCTTCTTGGATTTTATCCGAACTATCATCGAACAGGACCTGAAAACAGACAAATATGGAGGACGAGTCCATACAAGATTTCCTCCTGAACCCAATGGTTATCTTCATATCGGGCACGCCAAATCCATCTGCCTCAATTTCGGTCTTGCAGCCGGATACAAAGGTTTTTGCAACCTGCGCTTTGATGATACCAACCCTATCAAAGAGGAAGAAGAATATGTGCAGTCAATCATAGAGGATGTTCGCTGGCTTGGATTTAACTGGGAAGATCGTCTGTTTTATGCTTCCGACTATTTTGAACAATTGTATGATTACGCTGAGCAGTTGATCAAGAAAGGGAAGGCTTATGTCTGCGATTTGAGCCCAGATGAGATTCGCGAATTCCGGGGGACCTTGACCGAGCCTGGCAAGGACAGTCCTTATCGGAATCGGTCAGTTGAGGAGAATCTGGATCTGTTTCGCCGCATGCGCGCTGGTGAGTTTCCCGACGGATCTCGCACCCTGCGGGCCAAGATCGACATGTCTTCTCCAAATTTGAACATGCGAGATCCTGTGATGTACCGAATTCTGAGGGCCTCTCATCATCGAACAGGAGACAAGTGGTGTATTTATCCAACCTACGATTGGACTCATGGTCAATCTGACTCTATCGAGGGAATTACCCACTCCATTTGCACCCTGGAGTTTGAAGACCACCGGCCCCTCTATGACTGGTTTCTGGATCAGCTAGGCATTCATCATCCCCAGCAGATCGAGTTTGCCCGCCTCAATCTCAGCTACACTGTGATGAGCAAACGGAAGCTTCTGGAGCTGGTCAAGGAGAGTCATGTGAAGGGTTGGAATGATCCCAGAATGCCCACCATATCAGGACTGCGGAGACGGGGTTACACCCCGGAATCCATCAGAAATTTCTGTGACCGTATCGGGGTGGCCAAGAGAGAGAGCATGGTGGATATCGCTCTGCTCGAGCACTGCCTTCGTGAAGATCTGAACAAGAGGGCTCAGCGGGTGATGGCGGTTTTGCAGCCGTTACGGGTGATCATCGACAACTACCCGGAAGGCAAAGTGGAGATGCTGGATGCCGAGAACAACCCGGAAGACATGGGCATGGGGACACGAAAGATTCCTTTTTCCCGCAAGCTCTATATTGAACGAGACGATTTCCGCCAGGATCCCCCTAATAAGTGGTTCCGTTTGTCCCCAGGCCGCGAGGTGCGGCTTAAGCATGCCTACTACATAAAATGTGAGAAGGTGGTCAAGGATGAACGGACAGGAGAGGTGGTTGAGCTTCACTGCACCTATGATCCACAGACAAGGGGGGGATGGTCCAGGGATGGCCGCATAGTCAGGGGGACATTGCACTGGGTCTCAGCCCCTCACTCTCTCAAGGCAGAAGTTCGCCTCTATGAACGACTGTTTTTGAAGGAGGATCCCGCCGGGAAAGCTGAGGAGGATTTCAAGAGCCATCTGAATCCTAAATCTCTGGAGGTCCTGACAGGATGTCAGGTTGAGCCTAGTCTTGGGAATGCCAAACCAGAGGACCGATTTCAATTTCTCAGACTGGGTTATTTCTGTTTGGATCCAGATTCTTCTGTGGACCTATTGGTTTTCAACCGCACGGTTTCTCTTCGTGACACCTGGGCTAAGATTGAAAAAGCGCTAAAGAAAGGATAAAAGGATAAACTGATGTCAAGACTTATGAGTAATATTCATTTCAAACTCATGGCCATGACCCTCCGCTTCCGGGACATCTTCCATCCTCCGGTAGAGATTCTTCAGGAAGCAGGGATTAAGCCAGGCGACCTGGTGCTTGATTTTGGCTGTGGTCCGGGAAGCTTTTCCCTGGCCGCATTCAAGATGGTGGGCGAAGAAGGAAAAGTCTATGCTCTGGATGTCTATCCTCTGGCCCTTAAAAGTGTGCAAAAGAAATCACGAAGGAAAGGACGTCAGAACATAGAAGTCATTTCCTCGGATGGTGACACTGGACTTCCCGATCATATCCTGGATGTTGTTCTTGTCTATGATGTCTTCCATGAACTAAAAGTCCCGGATGTGGTGTTGGCCGAACTGGCCAGAGTGCTTAAGCCTGATGGGATCCTCTCCTTCAGCGACCATCACCTGAAGGAAGAGGATATCCTGTCTGGAATAACAAGAAAGGGAATTTTCCGTCTTTTGAGAAAGGGACAAAGGACATATACCTTTCAGAAGAAATAGATGCCGCAGATCAGACTTCTTGTTGCCGCTCTATCCCTTTCAGGTGGCCTCTTTTCCTTATTGGATAGAGGGTTTTCTTCTCCATGAAGAGGGAAGGCTTAAACCCTGCAATATGCCGATAGACATTTCATTTTGACAAGCAGGTCTCTATCTGGAATAATCTTCAGGAAATGATGATCCGAAACAAGGCTATGCTTTTGATTTTTGGGATAGCATGCATCCTTTCTCTTTTACTCTGGGCTGAGAGGGATTCTACCCAGTCAGATGTTGAAAAAATTGTAAAGGAGATCGATGAGCTCTATCGGAGCCGCTCCTCCTATTCTGAGCTAGAGATGCAGATCGTGACCCCTCACTGGGAGCGAACGCTGAAGATGAGGGCCTGGACAGAAGAGATGGAGAAGACCTTCATCCGTATCCTTTCCCCAGCTAAGGAAAGAGGAGTGGCTACTTTGAGAGTGGGGAATGAGATGTGGAATTACCTTCCTAAGACCAACAAAGTGATGAAGATCCCCCCTTCGATGATGATGGGCTCCTGGATGGGCTCTGACTTTACCAACGATGATCTGGTGAGAGAATTTACCTTTGTGGATGATTACTCTTATCAGCTTATCATTCCCGATGATGCTCAGGAGGGACTTCTCTACATCGAGTTTATCCCCAAGGAAGGATTGCCCATAGTCTGGGGGAAGGTCATTGTCGCAGTCAGAGACGAGGATTACATCCCTGTCTGGGAGAGATACTACAATGAGAAAGGCAATTTGATGCGGGTGATGTATTTTAAAGACATCAAGGCATTCGACGAAAGAAAGATTCCGTCGCTGATGGAGCTGATTCCCCAGACGAAGGAAGGATACAGGACAGTCATCCGGTATTTGGACATAGATTTCAATGTGGAGCTGCCTTCGGATGTCTTCAGTTTGAGAAACCTCAGATCCAGAAGAATAAGAGATGAGGGTTCTTGATGGAGGGAAAGCGGCCCGAATAATTTTCCGCTCCTCTCATCCATAAGAATAGATCGATGACTTTGAAAATTGCCTTCCGCAATGCCCTTCGTCAGAGACGAAGGACCATATTAACCGCACTCACCATGTTCGGAGGCTTTGTCCTTGCCTCCATCTCCATAGGTTGGGGAGAAGGAACCTATGCCTATGTGATCAACATGTTTACCCGGAACCGCTTGGGACACATTCAGATCCACAGAGAGGGCTATCTGGATAAGCCTTCCCTTTACAAGACTATCGATGACTACCATCGGATTGGAGAAAAAATACAAAACCTGAAAGGAGTCGAAGCCTGGGCGCCTCGGTTGTTCTCTTCGGGTCTGGCATCGGTCGAAGACAAGAGCGCAGCCGTCCAGGTCATAGGAATCGACCCTGCCCTGGAGCAGGAAACCACCCGCTTTAACAAGAAGATCATCGAAGGAAATCCTTTCTCTCCGCACTCCTCCTCTGAGGCGATTCTGGGAAAAGGGCTTGCTGAGGTTCTTCATGCTCAACCGGGAGATGAAGCGGTCATCGTTTCTCAGGCTGCTGATGGCTCCATCGCCAATGATCTCTACCGGGTTATCGGTATCCTGGAGAGTGGAGATGAGGTGAGCGACCGGATGGCTTTTTACCTTACTCTGGGTGAGGCCCAACAGCTGTTCGTGCTGGGGGAGAGGATTCACGAAATCGCCATTGTGGTCCGGGATCTTGATCGGGTGGAGGCCCTGACCAAAAGGATAAGCCAGGAATTGAACGCCTCCCATTTGACCGTAGATCCCTGGAAAGAATTTGCCAAATCCTTTTATCAGGCCATGAAAGCTGATCTGCAGGGAATGTGGGTTATGCTTTTTGTGATAATTCTCATCGTAGCCGTGGGAGTCCTTAATACGGTTCTGATGTCGGTGCTGGAGCGCACCAGGGAGTACGGCGTGCTGAAGGCCTTGGGGACAAAGCCCCGGCAAATTTTTTGGCAAGTGCTGGTTGAGGTCAATATCATAGCAGTGGTCAGCATTGTGGTGGGAGCGGGGCTCAGCATCCTGATCAATTACCTACTCTCCATCCATGGCGTGTCTATGCCTACCTCCTTTACCTATGGAGGGATAGAGTTTAATAAATTTTATTCGCAGGTGAGTGCTCGCAGCCTGTTTATTCCTGCCCTAACTGTTCTGCTGGCAGCATCCGTGATAAGTGTTTTTCCTGCCTTGAGGGCGGCTCGGATCGATCCGGCGAGGGCTATGAGAATTCATTAGAGGGAAGAGATGATCCGGACATACATCAAGCTTGCTTGGCGAAACATTTTTCGCAACAAGCGCCGCTCATTCATCGCAGGGACAGCCATCGGGATTGGCCTGGCATCTTTGATCTTTGTGGATGCCTTGATCATCGGGATGGAGAGGAACATGATTCATTCCGCAACCTCTTCATTCCTGGGGGAGGGCCAGATTCATGGAGAAGGATTCCGCAAAACCCAGGAGGTGGAAAAAACCATAAACAGGTTGGATTGGATTGTGTCAAACCTAAACCAAGAGACCATTGTCAAGCATTTCACGCTCCGAGTGATGAGTTTTGCTATGATCAGCTCCGCTTCCAACATGAGTGCCATCAGTCTAGTTGGAGTGGTCCCTTCCACTGAACGCCATCTTTCTCAAATCGATGAGGCCCTCAGGGAAGGATCTTATTTTGAAGAAGGGGCCGGGAGGAATATCATTATCGGCAGCAAGCTGGCTGAAATCCTGGAGGTCGGACTCGATGATCGGATAGTGATTACAGTTGCTCAGGCAGAGACGGGAGACCTTTCTCAAGAGATGTTCCGGGTTTCGGGGATTTATCATTTCAACGTACAGGAGATGGATCGAGGGATGGCCTTTGTTCGCCTGGAGAAAGCGCAGCAGATGCTGGGCATAGGAGATGATGTTCATGAAATCGCCATCAATTTCACGGATCCCCGATTTGGCCAGGATGAAAATCTGCCTTTCTGGAAGAAATACTCGCAGTATGGCAATAATGCCGAAGGATTTACAGATATTCTTCCCCAATTGAAGGGAGCTCTGGAGATATCCACATTCAGCACCTATATCGTCGGTCTTATTCTCTTCGGGGTAGTGGCCCTGGGGATCATCAACACCCTGTTCATGTCCCTGCATGAGCGTATGTTTGAATTTGGGGTTCTGCGGGCTGTGGGCACCAGGCCTTTCGGGATTGCCCGGTTGATTATCTTTGAGGCCGGAGCCCTGGCTGTTTTGAGCATAGGAATCGGGATCATGCTGGGCTTTCTCATCACTTACATCACCTCAAAGGTGGGAATAGACTACACGGGAATCGAGTTTGCTGGGATAACTTTCCGTGAGTTGCTCTATCCTGTATTGAAACTCAAACAGTTTATTTTCTATCCTTTCTGGGTCTTTGTTTTTACCGAAATTGCCGGAATCTATCCGGCTGTCTATGCAGCCAGAATCGTCCCGGCTGATGCCATGAGGAAAAGCCTGTAAGGAGAGAGAAATGAATGAAGGCAAAAACGGCAATATCATCGTCACCGAAGACCTGACAAAGACTTATTCCGATGAAGGCGTGCCTGTCCTTGCTGTTCGGGGAGTGGATTTAGCCATCCGATCCGGAGAATTCGCCGCCATCGTGGGTCCCTCCGGGTCAGGTAAAACTACCTTCCTCAACATCATATCTGGCCTGGATAAAGCCACGGAGGGGAAGGTGTGGTTGCGAGGTCAGCTTCTCTCCGAGATGAATGCCCGGGAACTCTCTGATTTTCGCCGGGACAACATCGGATTCATATTCCAAGCATACAACCTGATTCCTGTTTTGACAGTAGAAGAGAATATCGAATACATCATGCTCCTTCAGGGAGTGCCCAAGAAGGAGAGGCATGAGCGGGTGATGAAAATCTTGAAAGATGTGGAGTTGGAGGGATTCGAAGGACGCCGGCCGCCCCAGCTTTCTGGAGGACAGCAACAGCGGGTGGCTATCGCCCGGGCCATGGTCTCCCAGCCAGCGCTGATTCTGGCTGATGAGCCTACAGCCAACCTCGATTCTAAGACCGGAGGAGCCCTGGTGGACATGATGCGGGAACTGAATGAGAAAACCGGGATGACCTTTATCTTTTCCACCCATGATCATACTGTGATGAGGAAGGCCAGGCGGTTGATTTCCCTTCGGGATGGTCAGGTGGCCAGCGATGAAGTCAGGGACTGATACAGAAAATATTCATTCTCTTCCATGAAAAAGTACGCCCTTCTCCTTCTGTTTATGATCTTAGGGGTGGCTCCTGCATTCGGCAGTCATTTTTCCCTCACCGGCTACTATAAAAATTTTTTTGTGGTCTTTGATCCGCCGGCTGTGGTTAATTCTTCGATAGCCACATCTTCTGATAAGCCCATGGGAATGGTTAGCAACCGGCTGAGGCTGGACTTTTTTTATGATCCCAATGAATGGTTATCCTTCTCGCTCTCATACAATGTTCTTCTGCGGATCCAGGACCCCGCTCTTTCTGAGGAAAACCTGATCGTGGCCCAGATTGATCCTTTTCGCTACCGTTTTAACGATTTTCGCCGGAGGTTGTATCCTGAACAGGATGAACCAGGAAGCTTCGCTGTTCTTCACAATCTTGACCGAGCCTTTTTGACCGTAAGAACCGCTGCTGCAGACATTTTCATCGGCAGACAGGCCATCGCCTGGGGAAGTTCACGGATTATCAATCCCACAGATATCGTGGCTCCCTTTACTTTCGATGAGCTGGATACGGAGGATCGTATAGGAGTAGACGCCGTCAGGATCCGGATCCCTCTCGGTTTCATGGGGGAGATGGATTCAGGCTATATCTTCGGTGAAGACTTCAAGTTCAAAAAGAGCGCTTTTTATATCCGCGGCAAATTCTACGCCGCAAAAACAGACTTCTCTTTTTTGTTCCTAGGATTTGCGGAAAACCTGATGGCGGGTTGGGATATCGCCCGCTCCTTGGGCGGAGCAGGGTTCTGGTTTGAAGGAGCTTATGTGATGGTCGATGCTTTTAGAAAGGACAAGGAGCGAGAAGGGAATAATTATGTGCGAACTACTGTAGGGTTGGATTACAGCTTCAGCGGAAAGACATACGGGTTCCTGGAGTATCACTTTAGCAGTGCAGGAGCTGATCGATGGGAAGATTATCTGCTGAATATTTTAAAGCCAGGAAGGCTGGAGGGAGCAGTTTATCTAATGGGCAAACATTATCTCATTCCTGGTGTCAGCTACCAGGTTTCGCCTCTTATCATATTCAGCGGTCAGGCGTTGATCAATCTTACCGACCCTTCACTCTTCCTTGCTCCGCATGTAGAGTATAACATTTCCCCTAATATATATCTGTCTGCCGGTGCTTTTATCGGTCTTGGAAAGGGACCTGAAATTCATGATCCAAAAGCACCCTTTTTGGGAAAAAGATTCCGGTCAGAGTTCGGCGGCTATCCTGATATTTTTTTTTCATCTTTTAAGGTATATTTTTAAGCGGAACTTTGTTGCCGATCGCATCTCTATTACAGAACGTCTTTTCCATTTCGATGCAGATTTGGTCCATTCTTTAAATGATTAGATTTCAACGATTTTATTCGTGATGAAATATGACAAAGCATTGCCCGATAGGACATCCGTATGGCCCCAGTTAATAATTCCTTTTTCCAGAGTTCCAGCCATTTATCTCGTTGGGATTTAAAAGTTTTCTGATCGAGGCCATAGACATCAAAACCTTATTCCTTTTCTTGATCGGGTGAAAACAGCACAAATTTCGCCTCTAAATATGCAGAAATAAGTCTATCACACTGAAAATGAACCGGCATTTATGGCATCCGAATAGACATGCTGCGTCCTTTGCAAGGTGTTCAGCGTTTGAAATGTTCCTCGGTTGTGATATAGATTATATCGGAAATAAAACCTGTGAAAACCAATAAAGAATTGGATAGGATCAGCCGCCTCAATTCCCTCTTGGAAGCAGCCCGTCGATCTCCCATGCGCATCAACAAGATATGGATTCAGAAGGAGAAAGGGCCCGCAAGACTGGGCGAGCTCATCCGGGAGGCAAAGGCCAATGACATCCCACTTCTCTTCGTCCCCAAGAAAAGCCTTGACCGGATCGAGCGAAACCACCAGGGTGCGGTGGCGTTTATTGCGGCAAAAGAGTACACGCCACTTTCAGTCATCCTGGCTCCTTCGAAAGTTTCCTTCCTGGTTCTGCTTGATGGAGTCGAGGACCCCCAGAATTTGGGGGCCATTATCCGGTCTGCAGAAGGCTCTGGAGTGGATGGCATCGTTCTTCCCGAAAGAAGGTCCGTAGGCCTGACAGCAGTTGTCCGCTCTGTTTCAGCGGGGGCATTGGAGCATATCAAGGTAACCAGAGTGAAAAATTTAGCTCAAACCATGGATGATTTAAAAAAGAAGGGATTATGGATAGTGGGGGCAGAAGGGGGGAGACCAGGACTCTGGTATGAGTTTGACTTCACCCTTCCCATCGCTTTGGTCTTCGGTTCTGAAGGGAAAGGGCTAAGGCCCTTAGTGAGAAAAAAATGTGATAAGATTCTCTCCATCCCTCTCCTCGGTCAGATCACTTCGCTCAACGTGGCTTCGGCTGCATCGGTTTTTTTCTACGAGGTTGTCAGGCAGAGGATGAAGAAGAGAGAAAAATGAATAAATCCGCCAGAGAAACAGTAGTGGTAAACGGAGAAGAGAAAAGATGGCCAGAGAGAGAGCCATGGAAAGAAAGGCCGCGTTATGTGGAGTATGGGTTGAAATGAGAGCAGAAAAAATCCTCTCTGAGAGAGAAATCCTTGAGCTGGTCAAGAAGGGAAACAGAGAAGCTTATGGAGAAATCGTCAAGAAATACATGAAGTCGGCCTATTATATCACCCTCGGTTTTGTTCACAACCACCAGGATGCCCTTGACCTTTCTCAAGAGGCCTTCATCAAGGCCTTCCGCAAGATCAAAAGATTTGACACAGAGAAGGCTTTCTTTCCCTGGTTCTACAAGCTGATGAAGAACCTTTGCCTCGATTATTTAAGGAAGAAGAAAAAACGCAGCGAAGTTCCCCTGGAAGGAACCGAAGCTTCCCAGGATGAAAGACAGAATGCAGAAATTCGGGAGGCGCTAGGGAAGGCCATAGCCAAGCTTCCCTTCGAGCAGAGGGAAGTCATCATCCTTCGTTATTTCCAACAGCTTTCCTATCGGGAGCTTTCAGAGATGACAGGCAAGCCCATTGGGTCGGTTATGTCCTCTCTTTATTATGCCAAGAGAAAGCTCAAGGAAATCGTGGCAAAATACTTGGGCTCAGAACAGGAAAATCTTAGGTGATTTGAATGGAACATCAAAAGATCAAAGAACTCATTTCCTCCTATTATGATGGAGAGCTGGATGAGGAGAACAAAAGGACATTGAAGAGACATCTTGAGGAATGTCCGGAATGCCGCAAGGAATTCGAGGAGATGGGAAAATTGGAGGAAGCGATGAGCAAGATGGAGCTTAAAGAGCCTCCTAAGGAAATCTGGCAAATTTATTGGACCTCTGTTTATAACCGCCTTGAAAGGAGAATCGGATGGATTCTGCTCTCCATCGGAGCGATCATTCTACTCTTTTTCGGCGGTTACAAAGCGGTGGAAGGGATTATACACGACTCTGCCACTCCCCTCCTCCTGAAGGTGGGGATACTGGCGTCTATGGCAGGAATCGTGGTTTTACTGGTTTCTCTCCTGAGGGAGCGGCTTTTTGTCCGCAAAAGGGAAAGGTATAAGGAGGTTGAAAAATGATTCTGGTGACCACGGATTTTGTTCCTGGGAAGACGATAAAAAAAAATCTGGGCCTCGTCCGCGGAAATACAATCCGGGCCCGTCATCTGGGACGCGATATTTCCGCTTTTCTGCGGAACATAGTGGGAGGAGAGATTCGCGATTATACCAAGATGATGGCTGAATCAAGGGAACAGGCCCTCGACCGGATGATCGAGGAAGCAGAGAGTCTGGGAGCCAATGCCATCATCAGCGTGCGCTTTACCACATCAATGATCATGCAGAGTGCCTCTGAAATTTTGGCCTACGGTACAGCGGTTATCGTCGAATAAAAGATAGAGAAGCAGCTCGGGGTGTCCAAGAAAATTCTTTTCCTCTTCCTTCTGCCTAACCCCATATTTTCTCCCTATCTAGTTTTGGCAAAAAAATATCGCTGTGATCTTGAGGAAAGGATCGAGCTTTCGGCCTACATCATCCCCCAGCTTGAAGTTCCTTTTACCCTCGAATCCCAAGAGGGAGCACCTTGCTCGCTTATGCTGGAGCTTGGAGGCATAAAGATTGAGCTGCAGACAGATGCTCAGGGGGACCTTAAGGCCATCCTTATCCCTGCACAAAAATTGGAAGTGCTAAAAACCGGCTTCTAAAAGCACATAATCTTACATGTGGTAAAAACCTCCGTTTTCCCTGAGGACAAGGGGCAGCAGCCTCAAAATGCACATCCGTGATAGGGAAAGGGCAGGAGCTCGTCAGCAAGTTAATTTTCCCCAGCGAGGAAAATTGTTCCTTAAGAAATGACTTGACAATTTATTGGTATATTTTATTATAATAAAGAAAATAAAAGTATAATTAAGGATAATAAAATGAGATCTATCTGGTTAGGAAGCAAAATCATCTATCAATACTCCTTGAAGGATATCCAGGAGAAGCTCCAAATCTCCAAAGTGACGGCTCTGAAGCTGGTACAAACAGGGAAAATCAAGGCTCAGAAGATTGGAAGACGGTGGTGGGCCAATGAAGAAGACCTCGTTGCGTTCCTAGAAGGTAAGAGTTAGAAGAATCCTAAGTCCTTACTCCAAGTATTTCAAACGGCTTTTTCCATCCCGTATGGTTGAATTGTTTGGGATATTTTAGGTTGAGGAGAGACATTAAAGCTAACAATTTATTTATTATCAGCAAATTAGAAAAATTCACCTGTTGAAAGACACTTGACATCGTCTTGAGCATGTCTATAGAATAGTCTGGTAAAATTCTTAAAGTCTTGAGCAGATGAATAAAGGGATAGATTTTCACCAACTGGAGAAGAGAATTCTCCTTCTCAAAGAAGAAATAGATAAAATTAAAGAGAGTGAGGAGGAGGAGCAAAAGGAAAGGATTGCCCAACTCCAGGGAGAGATCGAGAAAGAATGGGAACAAATCAAGCCTCGGCTGACTCCTTTGCATATCGTTCAAATCGCCCGCCATCCTCAGAGGCCGTACACTCTTGATTATATAGGATATCTAACTAACGATTTCATGGAGATGCACGGCGACCGTCGGGCAGGTGATGATCCTGCTATAGTCGCCGGATTGGGCTTCTACAGAGGGCGGACAACGGCTTTCATCGGTCATCAGAAAGGACGCACAACAAGAGAGAGAATCGATCGCAACTTTGGTCAACCTGCACCCGAGGGCTACCGGAAAGCCATTCGGATGATGAAGCTGGCAGAAAAGTACGGATTTCCGATCGTCACCCTGATCGACACGCCAGGAGCTTATCCAGGCATAGAGGCAGAAGAACGGGGCCAGGCAGAGGCGATTGCCTGCAACTTAAAGGAAATTTCCAAACTACAAATTCCCATTGTCAATGTCGTCATCGGAGAGGGAGGAAGCGGAGGTGCCCTGGCTATAGGTGTTGGAGACGCGATTTTAATGCTGGAAAATTCCTTCTATTCGGTCATCTCTCCTGAAGGATGTGCGGCGATCCTATGGAGGGATCAGAGTGCGGCGGCCAAAGCCGCAGAGAACCTGAAAATCCGGGCTCAGGATCTGATGGATTTGGGCATAATCGACAAGATTATTCCCGAGCCGCCTGGAGGGGCGCATGTCGATCCTGAACAGACATTCAAGAATGTGGATAAGCAGCTGAACTTGACCTTGAAGAAGCTGGAACAGAAAACTCCAGAAGAGCGGATGAGCGAGAGATATCAGAAATACCGAAAGATTGGAATTTTTGAGGAAAAATGAAAAAAGAGATCTCTTCCATCAAGGGCACCAAAGATATCCTTCCTCAAGAAGCCAGAAAATGGCAGCATGTGGAGGCCGTAGCCAAACGCATTTTTGAACTCTACGGATACAGGGAGATAAGGACTCCTGTTTTTGAAGCCACGGAGCTTTTTGAGAAAGGGACTGGGCAGACCTCTGACATCGTTATCAAGGAGATGTACACCTTCGTGGATAAAGGAGGTCGGTCCCTGACGCTGCGGCCTGAGTACACGCCTTCCATTGTCCGTTCCATCATCGAACACAGACTCTATCTTCAGCCCCAACCATTGCGGTTTTACTATATCGGGCCCATGTTCCGCTACGACAAGCCACAGAAGGGCCGCTACCGCCAGTTTCATCAGATGGACATCGAAGTCTTCGGTGAGGAAGATCCTGCCGTAGATGCCGAGATCGTGGAGATGGGAGATTATCTGCTGGAACTGCTCAATGTCGCTGATCGGGAGATACTGGTCAATTCTGTCGGCTGCAGGAAGTGTCGCCCCTCTTACCTTGTGGAATTAAGGGGGGAGGCTGAGAAAGCAAGAGAGATCCTCTGTGTGGACTGCCAGAGAAAGATCTCCACCAATCCCTTGAGAATATTTGACTGTAAGGTTGAGACCTGCCAGGAAGTCTCCCAGAAATTTCCCCAGATTACAGACTATCTTTGTATGGAATGCGAGGAACACTTCCGCCGATTCCGTTCTTATCTGGATTTTTACAACATCTCTTATGCCATCGAGCCACGCTTGGTTCGAGGAATAGATTATTACACCAGAACCACTTTCGAAATCATCTCCTCCAAACTGGGCGCTCAAGATGCCATTCTTGGTGGAGGAAGGTATGATGATATGATGAAAGAGTTTGGTGGCCCTGATAAGTGCGCTATCGGGTTTGCCTTGGGGATGGAAAGGCTTCTTTCTCTTGTCCCTGTCATCAAAGAGGAAGAGAATTTTGTGTACCTGGCCTTCCTGGGTCAGGAAGCTCAGAGGCAGGGGATGGCTCTGGCCCGCTTTCTGCGTCGGGAAGGAATCGAATGTCTGATTGAATACAAGAAGAGAAGCATCAGGAGCCAGATGGGCCGGGCCAACAAATTGGGCGCAAGCTGGGTCCTGATCGTTGGCGAAGAGGAACTTGAGAAGGGAAAATACCAGTTGAAAAACATGGTCACAGGGAAGCAGAGAGGAGCCAGCCGGGAGGAGATTACGAACATCATCCGCAAAGAATCATTATCTTCGCGATAGAAAGGAACCCATGGGAGCCAAAAAATCCGACTGGCAGAGGACAACCTATTGCGGTAAACTCCGCCTGGAACATGAGGGTCAAGAAGTGATCCTTATGGGCTGGGTTCACAGACACAGGGACTTAGGGAATTTGGTTTTTATCGACCTGAGGGACAGGGAAGGGATGATCCAGGTGGTCTTCCCATCCAGCAACAAGGAGCTTCTCAGAGAGGCCAAAAAGATCAGGGCAGAAAATGTATTAGCTGTAAAGGGAGTGGTGAAGAGACGGGCACAACAGGCTCGCAATCCCGATCTCCCTACAGGAGAGGTCGAAGTTGAAGCAGAGGATTTAAAATTACTTAGCATAGCCGAGGTCCCTCCCTTTGTTATTGCCGATCCGCCGCAGGCCTCAGAAGAGCTACGGTTCAAATACAGGTATCTGGATATGAGGCGCCCCTCTCTGCAGCACAACGTCAAGCTTCGCCACCAGACAGCCCTCTGTGTTCGCAATTTCTTGAGCGAAAATGGATTTTTGGAAATAGAAACTCCCTTTTTGACCAAATCCACTCCTGAAGGGGCAAGGGATTACCTGGTTCCCAGCCGGATGTACAAGGGCCGCTTCTACGCCCTTCCTCAGTCGCCCCAGCTTTTCAAGCAGATCCTGATGATCGCTGGATTTGACCGCTATTTTCAGATCGTCCGGTGCTTCCGGGATGAGGATCTTAGAGCTGACCGCCAGCCTGAGTTTACCCAGATCGACGTCGAGATGAGCTTCGTCAAGGAAGAAGATATTTCTCGACTGAATGAGGGATTGATGGCAGCTGTTTTTGAGCTTGTTGGAGCCCAGATTGAGCGGCCTTTTCCCAGACTCACCTACCAGGAGAGCATGGAAAAGTATGGAACAGATAAGCCAGATCTTCGCTACGGGATGGAAATCCGGGATCTTACAGAACTGGAATCAGGCCTGGATTCTCAAACCATCCGAGACGCCCTCTCATCAGGCGGAGTGCTGAAAGGATTGATGGTGAGGGGAGGAGGCACATTCTCCCGGAGCCGGCTGGACAAGATCAATCAGAAAGCACAAGAATTGGGAGCCAAAGGAATAACCTGGATAAGAAAGACAGATGGATTCAAGTCTTCTCTGAAAATGGCTGCCGAGGGCATGAGCCGCGTCTGGAAAAACCTAAAGGCAGGGAAGGAGGATTTGGTCTTCCTGGTGGCTGATGAGAAAGATGTTGCTTTAAAGGTCCTAGGGGAAATAAGGAAAGATTTCATCTCCCAGGAGCAAGGGAGTGAGAAAATCTTCAAATTCGCCTGGGTGACAGATTTTCCACTCTTCGAGTGGAGCGAGAAGGAGCGTCGCCCGGTTTCCATGCATCATCCCTTTACCTCTCCTCATGAGGAAGATATGTCGTTTTTGGAGAAGGAGCCTCTTCGGGTCAGAGCCAGAGCCTACGACCTGGTCCTTAACGGAGTCGAGATTGGCGGTGGCTCTATTCGAATCAATAGCCTGGAGCTCCAAAGAAGAGTGTTCAAGGTTCTCGGCTTGAAAGAAAAAGAGGTGGAGGATAAGTTTGGGTTTTTCTTGGAAGCCCTCCGCTACGGAGTTCCACCTCATGGAGGAATCGCCTTAGGTTTTGACCGCATCGTGATGATTCTTGCAGGTGAGGAATCCATCAGAGAAGTCATCCCTTTTCCCAAGACCACAAGTGCCCTCTGTCTTCTTACCGGATCGCCCTCAGAAATTGATAAAAGGCAGCTCGAAGAGCTGGGACTGAAAAAAACAAAAGACTGAATTCATTCTTTTGAAGTTTTTTGGGTAGGAAATATGACTCTCGCAGAATCGCCAGATTAAGGGGTAAGAGAGCAGAATGATCCACTTCCTTCTTGTAGGGAACATTGAACACGCATTTTAAATAAAATCATTAAGAAAGGAGAAAAAAATGCAGGTAAGAAAAAGACAATGCTTCATAGCTGTTCTTATCCTCGCTGGTATCCTCGTGCTCAATCCTTCCCTCTTTCCTCAAACATTCGAGGCGATCAAGAACCAGGTCAGGATCCACGCCCTGAAGAATGGGATGAAGTTCATCGTCCTTGAGCGCCACGACGCTCCGGTGGTTTCTTTCCATGTCTATGCTGATGTCGGGGCGGCCAACGAATCCTACGGGATAACAGGGATATCCCACCTTTTGGAACATATGGCCTTCAAGGGAACTAAGGTCGTGGGGGTCACAGACTATGAGGCAGAAACCGAGGTACTCGAGGAACTGGATATACTCTATGATGCAATCAAGAGAGAGAAAGCCGCAACGGAGCCCGACAAAGAAAAGCTTTCGGAGATGGAACAGAGATTTGAATCCCTGCGTCAGAAAGCCAAAGAATATGTTGTGACAAACGAATTTATCGATATGATGAGAAGAGAAGGAGACCGCGGTATTAACGCCTATACCAGCAATGATGCCACACAGTACATAAACAGCCTGCCCTCCAACAGGTTGGAATTCTGGATGGCTATGACATCGGATCGCTTCCTCAATCCTGTTTTCCGTGAATTTTACAAGGAAAGAGATGTGGTTATGGAAGAGAGGAGGCTGGGTTTGGAGACTCGCCCTATGGGCCGTCTGCTGGAGGACTTCTTGGCCACAGCCTTCAAGGCTCATCCCTACCACCATTCTGTTGTTGGCCATATGTCCGACCTGCAAAACATCACTCGCACAGATGTGGAGAACTATTTCAGAAAATACTATGGGCCGAGCAATTTAACCGTGGGCATAGTGGGTGACGTCACCCCAGACGAGATCTTCCAGATGGCTGACCTCTATTTTAGCCGCATTCCCAGCGGTCCTAAGCCTGAACCGGTGAGAACCACAGAGCCCGAACAATGGGGGGAAAGACGGGTCACTGTGGAAGCCGTATCCCAGCCTATAATCGTCGTCGGATACCATACTCCCAGCGCATGCCACAAAGACAATGCTCCCCTGGAAGCCTTGGCCAACATCCTTGGTCAGGGGCGTTCCTCCCGGCTTTACCAGGTTTTGGTCAAGGAGAAGAAGGTTGCGGTAACGGCCGTGGGCCTTTCAGGATTTCCCGGCGATAAGTTTTCCAACCTGTTCGCCTTCTATGCCGTTCCTGCCAAAGGACACACTTCGGCAGAATGTCTGGAGCTCATCGATGAGGAAATCGGGAGGATAAAGAGCGAATTCGTCACTCCTGAGGAACTTACCAAGTTCAAGCGGAATGCCGTAAAGAACCTCCTGAATCAGATGAAGTCCAATGCCCGCATGGCAGCCCTTCTCACCTATGCGGATGTGGTGCTCGGAGACTGGAAGCTGTTGTTTGACCAGATCGAGGAGATCAGGGCCATTACAGCAGAGGATGTGAAGAGAGTGGCCAACACTTATCTGGTCAAGAAGCACAGGACCGTGGGTGAGATTATCCCCGAAAAATAGATGCAGGAGATTAGCCCATGAAAAGAAAAAATTTATTCCTTAGAAAGGAAAGAACAATGGGAAAATACAGTAAGGTTTTTATTATTGTGATAGCCTTTTTTCTTGTCCTCTTTTATTGCGGGAATCCTGCATTTTCCCAAAAGAGTCCCAAGGACAAGTTTGTCTTCCCTTCTCTAAATCCCATTCAAATGCCCAAGGTGGAAAAAGTGGAGCTGGCCAACGGTCTAACCCTCTTTTTAGTCGAGGACCATCAGTATCCGACCATCGACCTGAGAGCTATGGTTCGTACCGGCTCTGTTTTCGAACCTCCCTCTAAAGTCGGTCTGGCTGCTATTTGCGGACAGGTGCTCCGCACAGGTGGAACAACATCGATGAACGGGGACCAGATGGACAAGGAACTTGAGACCATGGCCGCCACCATATCTACAGGGATAGGCTTGACCTCGGGTTACATCACCGTTTCCGTGCTCAAGGAAGATATTGACCGAGCCTTTGAAATCCTGGCTGACATCCTGAAGAACCCTGCCTTCCCGGAGGATAAGATCAACCTGGCCAAAATCCAGCAGAGGACCGTGATCTCCCGGCGGAATGATGATATCGGCCAGATCACATTTAGGGAATTTCAGAAGCTCATATACGGAGGAGACAGCCCTTACGCCTGTCATCCTGAGTATGCCACCATTGATGCCGTCACCCGGCAAGATATCGTTCGTTTTTACCAGAAATATTTTTATCCCAACAACACAATCATGGCTGTCTGGGGAGACTTTGAAAGCCAGGAGATGGTAGCCAAGATCAAGAAGAATCTTGAGACCTGGCAAAGGAAAGATGTGAGCATTCTCTCTCTTCCCAAAGTCGACTATGGATATAGGTACACGGTCAATCACATTCAAAAGCCTGATGTCAACCAGTCCCACATCATGATCGGTCACATCGGTGGTGTGATGAATAACCCAGACTATCCTGCCTTGAGTGTGATGAACAGCATCCTTTCCTTTGACCGCATGTTCAAAAAGATCAGAACTGACGAGGGTCTGGCTTACAGCGTTTATGGATATTACGGCGCTGGATACACGTATCCTGGGGTTTTTCGGTGTGGAGCACAGACCAAATCAGAGTCCACTGTCTATGCCATCGGATTGATGCTCGGGGAGATGAAGAGGATGACAGAGGAGGAAGTGAGCGATGAGGAGCTGGCAAAGGCCAAAGATGAGTACCTCAATTCCTTTGTCTTCAATTTCGATAGCCGAGCTGAGATCGTCAACCGCATGATGACCTATGCCTATTTCGGCTATCCCCTCGATTTTATGGACAGGGTCAAGGAAGGATTGGAGAAAGTTACCAAGGCGGATGTGCTTCGGGTAGCCAAAAAATATCTCCATCCTGAGAAAGTCCAGATTCTGGTCGTGGGAAAGGAGGAGGATTTCGACAAGCCGCTTTCGACTCTGGGAGAAGTCAACACCATCGATATCTCCATACCCTCTCCAAAACCCGAAAAGGAGCAGATGAAGGAATAGGCTTATGAACCTGTTTCCCGAACGGGCCGATTGATTTCAGGATTCCTTTTATATCCCGATGATGTGAGCGTCCTTGGGATATTCCACAGTAAAATCGATGAGAATTTCCCTTTTTTCTTGAGGCTCTAGGGTGAGGGACCAGGAGAGCATGTCTTTTTCAGCCCATCTTCTTGTGAAGTTTTGATTCGATCTGCTTGAGCATCACTGAGGAGAGGAAACCATCCAGATGCCAGGAATTGAGCCTCCTCATGATATGGGGGATCTTATCCAGATAGGTCTTTTTTCCTAAAAGCACCTCCATCAGCATCCAGATCATCCTGAACCCCATATTTTTTAAGAGTCTTGGCCACAAGAGCTCCTCCCCTGACTTTCATGATTTACCTCCTTGGTTTTATCACCCGATTGTTTCCTAGCTTATACCACAGCTAAATCTGGGGACACAATACTTATTAGGCAAAATTGGCATTTTAATGGCTTACAGCCTGGATCTTTTTTTGGAATTGTACACGGAAATGTTTGCTGCGCCCGCCTAGAAAGTAGAAATACGGCGTTGAGAAATATATAATCGTTATACCCATTTTTCTTAAGGAGGTTGAATTCAACCATGAACAGATCATGGAGATGTCTTATAGTCTTTGTCATCCTTTTTTTCTCTGTTTTTCTCTCTTCACATTACGCAGACCAAAGAACGGAGAGAGTCGACAAGCTTTTTTCGGCGTGGGATAAGCCATATTCACCAGGGTGCGCCTTGGCCATCGTCCAAGACGGCGAAATCATATATAAACGGGGCTATGGCATGGCCAACCTGGAGCATGATATTCCCATCACTCCCCAAAGCATCTTTTATATCGGGTCGGTTTCCAAACAATTCGTAGCCTTCGCTGTAGCCTTGCTAGCCAAACAGGGCAAACTCTCCTTGGATGATGATATCCGGAAGTATCTCCCGGAGATTCCAGATTATGGGACACCGATCACTATCCGGCATCTCATCCACCACACCAGCGGGCTGCGTGATTATCTTACTCTGGAGGACATCGCCGGCATTCCTTTTGGTTATTTTCATGAACAGGATGTACTCGACCTCATCGCCCGCCAGAAGGAGCTGAATTTTGCGCCAGGAGAAGAGTACCTTTACAGCAATTCCGGTTATTTCCTGTTGGGCGTGATAGTGGAGAAGGCTAGCGGCAGGACTCTTCGAGAGTTTGCAGAGGAAAGCATCTTCAAGCCTCTTGGGATGAAGAACTCTCATTTTCATGATGATTATCAAGGGTTGATCAAGAACAGAGCCTCCGGTTACTTCCCTGGTGGAGGCGGGAGGTTCAAAAATTTTATATCCACCTTCGACTGTGTTGGCTCAGGGGGTTTGTTTACCTCTGTGGAAGACCTTTCTCTCTGGGACCAGAACTTCTTCCATCACAAAGTGGGTGGCAAAGAAGTGATTGACATGATGCACACAGGGGGGGCTTTAAACAGCGGCGAAAAGCTCGACTACGCCTTCGCCCTCACCATAGGAAGCTATAAAGGTTTAAGGACCGTCAGCCATGGAGGAGCGCTGGAAGGCTACAAGGCCGCCTTTCTCCGTTTCCCCGAGCAGAGATTCTCAGTGGTCTGTCTTTCCAACCTCAGCTCTTTTAACCCGATGAAGCTTTCCCGTCAGGTGGCTGATATCTATCTTCCCAATCATTTTAAAGAGGAAGAAAAGCCTGAAGCCAAGCTTCAGAAAGAATTCATGAAGCTTCCAGAGAGTAAGCTTAAGGAAAAAGTCGGCGATTACATCGACCTCAAGACCGGAACCTTAAGAGGAATTTTACTTAAAAAGAATCAGTTGATTCTCTATGCTTTTGGCCAGCAGTTCCCACTGGGCGCTCGAAGCGAAACAGAATTTCAGGTGTTAAAGGCCCCCTTCCAGGCCGCTATTAAATTTGAAAAGCAGGAGAAAGGAAAACCCACGCTGATGCATATCTTCCCTGAAGGGGAGGAACCTGATATCTATGAATCTTTCCAGAGAGTTAACCCCACAGCAGAGCAGCTTAAAGAATATGTCGGAGACTACTACAGTGAGGAACTCCAGGTGACATTCCGCCTGGCCCTCAAGAAAGGGAAGCTCTTTTTTGTCCACAGGAATGCTCCCAAGCCTTCACTTCAACCCACTCTCAAGGATTGGTTTTCTGTCCGCAGCTTTAGGATTCGCTTTATCCGGGATGAAGAGAAAAGGATAACCTCCTTTATGCTGGATGCTGGGCGGGTGAAAAATCTCCGCTTTGAAAGGCAGGGCTAGACGGTTGCTCTTTCTTGCTGCGTTTAAGTTTTGAAGCACATCTGGAAGCCGCTTTGATTCCTCTTCTTTTTCTACAGTCCGATTCTCAGCAGGTCTTCTTCCTCGTTTCCTTTTCTTTTTAAGCGGTGGATACAGATGTTTTCTTCTTCATCCCTAGATGCAAAGAAGATAAAATGCGGCGAAATTCTTATGCCATAGGCATCCGTTCTGGTATGAGCCAGTATTTTTCCCTCCTCATCAATAAGCCAGTAATCTCTCTCCTCATCCTCATCGCCCAAGCGTCCTGATATCAAGATGTTCCTTTCCGGGGTGAGAGAAAGTCCGCTGAGATTGGGGATCTTCTCATAGATAGATTTCTTGTATTTTTCTATCACCCTTCCAAACTGGTTATACCAGATTTTATCCGTGATGCTTTCTTTTCTTCTCTCTCTCCAGTCATCTAGCTCTCTTTGGGTAATCTTATTAGGTTCAGGAAGAGGCGTTTTTATTTCTGTTATCAGCTTGCCTTCATAGTCATAGACATATAATTTAGGGCTCAAGCCGTCGGAGAATAGAACCATGCTCTCTTTGAAGGAAGTCCAGGCAAACAGTGGAACACATGGGATTTCCAGGTCAGCTCCTTGGTCTAAGAACGAAATCCGGGTGAGGTATTCGGTTCTTTTAATCTTGGATAGGATCCGGCCTTGAGAGTCAAGGTGCACAAGTTCTCGAGGAGAACGATGCAGAAAATAGTCTTTTTTCTTCTCAGGCCTTCCCACGAACGCAAATTCCACCAGAAAGCCTCCATCCTCCAAGGAGACTGCATCAGCGACCCCAAAAAATTCCTTCATCTCTAATTTAATAACTTTATAGAGTTGTCCAGTGAGGTCCATAAGGGTGATCCAGGGATGGCCGCCGAAATATTCGGCAAAGAACAATTTCCCACCAGGAGTAAAACAAAAAGTGAGACCATCCTCTCTCTGTACTTCGCCAGGACCCTGCCCTTTTCCTCCTATTTTTCTCAAAAAATTTCCTTCGGGGGAATATACTTTTATGAAAGCATCTGCCATGTCGTAGACATAGATATTCCCATCAGGGCCTTCTGCCACCTGTCTGGGGAAATTCAGGTATCCCTCTCCCTCTTTGCTGCCGATAACAATGGCCTCCTCGCCGAAGAAAGGGAGGACAGTTGCCAAAAGCAGCAGGAAAATTGCAAGGAATGCTTTCATGGCCTCCTCCATAATCATGAGCAGTAGGAGACACTCGCCATCTTGTTTAATGAGTTTTATTTCTCTTATTTCAGTCCCACCCGAGTGAGGAAATCGTCAAAGCGGGGATCATGACGAAGGCTATCCAGCCGGGGATCAACCCTGAGAAAGACGAAATTATTAGCCCGCTCCGCAAAGGCTTTCTCGAGCCAGGAAAAAGCCCTATCCTTTTCTCCCAGGGCGGCATAAATTGTTGCCATGCTGAAAGGCGAGACATACTTCTCTTGGGACTGACTCAGAAGATCCTCGAGAATCGACTGCGCCTCTTTCTTTTTGCCCCAGAGGGCAAAGGAACAGGCCAAATCCGCCTGGATAAGGGCCATATTCTCTCCAGACAGATCGAGGGCCTTCTGGAGCTCGCTTACAGCCTGTTCGTACATTCCCTTACGGACATAGGCTTCTCCCAGGGACCAATGAGTCCAGGCAAAATTGGGGTCAAGCGCGACGGTCGCCTTGAGTTGTTCGAGAGAAAGGTCATACTGGCGGGCAAACCGGTAAATCGCGCCCATACTCTGATTAATGCTCAACGAAAGAGGGTCGAGCTCGAGGGCATGTCGGTTGACCTCGATCGCTTCATCATGCCGCCCCATTGCCGAAAGGAAGATGGCATAGTATTGGTGGGCCGTAGAATTCCCGGGATTGAGTTCGATGGCCCGTTGAAACTCCCGTTCTGTGGCTTTGAAATCCCAGGCGACGAGGAATTTATAATCTGCCAGAAGGACTCGTGGTTCCCCGAGTGTCTCGTCCAGGGAGAGAGCCTTCTCGGCCTCTTCCTGGACTCGCGGCCACCCTTTCTGCGGAGAGATCCAGCCCGCTGAGGTCAGGATGTCGTAGGCCTCTGCCAGGCCGGCATGGGCAAGGGCAAATCCAGGGTCGATCACGAGTGCCTGCCTGAAGGATTTCATCCCATTCCTGACGCCATCCTCTGTGAACTTGTTGATGAGAAAACGGCCTTTGAGATATGCCTTATGGGCGTCGGGATTAATAGGGTGGACGCTTGCCAGTCTCTCCTTTTCCTCCGGTGTAAGCGTGATCCGGATTTCCCTGGCAATCGTCCGCGCGACCTCGCTCTGCAGGCTCAGGATGTCGCGGAAATCCCGCTCGTATTCTTCTGCCCAGAGATGCTGTTCCGGATCAGCCTTGATCAGTTGAGCGGTGATCCGCACCCGATCTCCTGCAAGCAGGGCGGAACCTTCGACAGCAGCCTCAACGTTAAGCTCCTTGGCGATCTCGGGGAGAGTCTTCTCGGTCTTCTTGTAGCGCATCACGGAGGTCCGCGAGATAACGCGCAGAGCCTTGATCTTGGAGAGCTCGGTGATGAGCGCTTCGGTCATGCCATCCGAAAAATATTCCTGGGTCGGGTCTGTGGAGAGATTCTGGAGCGGCAGCACCGCTAATGATCGGATTGCCTGTGGTCCGGGTGGAATGAGGATCTTATTCTTAATTAAAAGAAGCAGGAGAATAGAAGCAACGATGAGAACCCCCGCTCCGATCAGCGAGGGAACCAGCCATCTTTTTCTCCTCTCCTTGGGCAACGAGATCGGTGAAACAGGTTTCAGGGGCTTCTTTTCCTGCCAGGGAAGAACGACATAGAATATTTTCTGGGGATCCTCGATGTTTTTCAACCTGTGGATCCCCAGGCTGACAATCGGTGCTTTTATCTTGTTGCGGACCTGGTCCACGACTTGCTCAGAAAGGCAAATCCCTCCAGGCTCGGCCAGGGGCTGGATCCGCGAGGCAATGTTGACGCCATCCCCGTAGATATCACCTTCCCGGTGGACGATATCACCTACATGGATTCCGATCCGGACCTGGATCCTCTTCTCTGGCGGAAGAAGGGCACTGCTTGCCTGGAGTTCTTTCTGGATCACTATCGCGCACTCAACGGCCTCGACGGCGCTTTGGAACTCCACAAGGAAGGCGTCGCCGATCGTCTTGATCTCTTTTCCGTTGTACTTCTGGAATTGGGGACGGAGGAGCAAACGATGGTCTTCTAATAACTCGAGGGCAAGTTTCTCGTTTTTCTGGCTGAGCGTGCTGTAACCGACAATGTCGGTGAACATGACCGCTGCCAGCCGCCTCTTTTCTCTCCCCATTTGTCTTTTTTTATAGCTTATATCACTGGGGAAATTCCTGTCAATTGAATTTCTGCCGACGCAAGCATTTCCAAAACCGAAGTGAGGCGGCGGTTGCTGTCCATTTTTCTCTTACAGTCCCCTTTCGGCACCTGATGGCTTCCTGCTGCTTTTGGCATAAAATTTGCGGGACGTAGTGAGCGGAAAAAAGCCCAGCCGTTGACTTCAGGCTCGGCCTCTGCTATAAATGGGATTCCTTCCAGGTACGAGCGGCTCTGTGAAAAGGGAACAATCCGCCACTTTGAGTAAGAAAGAGATTCTTTTTTTTCCTAAATAGGCTTAGCCATGAACAAGCATTCAGGAGGTCAAGATGAAAAAACCCATACTTTTTATCCTTTCTATGGCCTTGGTTTTCTCTATGGCTGACCTTAGAGCGGGAGAGCAAGCTGTGGACGCAAAGACAAAGGAGGAGGTCAGAGGATCTCTTCTTCAAAAATATGGGGAGTCACAGAAATTCCGGATTGAAAAAGGTGTTGAGCAGGCCGCTTCTCTGTGGAAGAAGGAAGACGGCACCTTGGAAGATTTCAAAAACTTCTGCCAGCTGAATTTTGTCGCCGAGCCGGAGCTTCTGGATTTGAATTTCCAGAGGCTGGAAACAAACTATGAAGTCTTAAACGGACATTTCACCAAGATGCTCCTGGACTTGAAACGGGCTCTTCATCTTGACTGGGGAAAAATCCTTCCCCTGGATATGATGTTCGGCCAGTTCGACCCGTCCTCCCACCTTTCTGAGGACCTTTTCCGGAACAAAATTGCTTTTTTCATCCTGTTGAATTTCCCTCATTATTCCCTTTCTGAAAAGACTGAGCTGGGAGCGGAATGGAGCCGGAAAGACTGGGCCTATGCCCGGATGGGAGATGTGTTCGTTTCTCGTGTCCCGGCCGAAGTCTACCAGAAGATATCTCAAGTCATGACCGAAGCAGACACATATATCTCGGAATACAACGTCTACATGGGAAAACTGGTGGACAAGGATAAAAAAACCTACTTTCCTGAGGACCTCAAGCTGATCACCCACTGGGGACTCAGGGATGAGTTGAAGGCCAGATACAACGATCCCCAGGGCTTTTTTAAACAGAAGATGATCTATGCGGTCATGCTGCTTATCATAAATCAGGACATCCCTCAAGCGGTGATCAACAGCCCGGAGTACTTGTGGAATCCTTTCACCAATAAAGTCTACAAGGGTGATGAAGAAATAACCGCTGAGCCTGAGCCTGATACCCGCTACCAACATTTCCTGAGTGCTTTCAAGGGGATGAAGATGCTCGACCCCTATTACCCTGCCCTGCCCACCCATATCAAGCGTAAATTCGAGGCTGTCAGAGAGATACCTGAGGAAGAAGTGGATGCTCTCTTCCGGAACTTCCTCTCCTCCCCTCAAGTCCGAAAGGTGGGCAAGCTCATAAGCCAGAGGCTAGGAAGAAAGCTTGAACCCTTTGACATCTGGTATCCAGGGTTTAAATCAGGAGGCGGGATTGCAGAGGAGGAACTAGATAGGATGGTCGCTGAACGATATCCCACCATCGAGGCCTTTGAGAGTGAGCTCAGGAGTATTCTGTTGAAGATCGGCTTTTCAGAGAAACAGGCTGATTTTATCTCCCCCAAGATAGAGGTGGACCCGGCAAGAGGGGCGGGGCATGCCTGGGGGGCGGAGATGAAGGAGGATATGTCCCACCTGAGAACCAGAGTCCCTAAAAAAGGGATGAACTACAAGGGATTTAATATCGCCATGCATGAGCTGGGGCACTGTGTGGAGCAGACTCTTACCCTGCAGAAGGTCGACCATTATATGCTTCATGGAGTTCCTAACACAGCCTTCACCGAAGCCTTTGCCTTTGTCTTCCAGGAGAGAGACCTGGATGTGCTGGGGGTGGAGAGCCGCGACGTCAACAGAGAGCACCTCAAAGCACTCGATTACCTCTGGAGCGCTTACGAGATCATGGGCGTCTCTCTGGTGGACATGAAAGCTTGGCATTGGCTTTATGAACATCCTGATGCGAAACCCGAGGACCTGAAAAGAGCGGTTATTTCCATCGCCAGAGAGATATGGAACGAGTATTATGCAGACGTTTTCGGGGTCAAAGATCAACCCATTCTGGCTATTTACTCCCATATGATAGATGGCGCACTCTATCTTCCTGATTATCCTCTTGGACACATCATCGCCTTCCAGATTGGCCAGTATCTTGAGGGAAAAAGCCTGGGAGAGGAGATGGAACGGATGTGTGTGGTTGGAAACATTATCCCCCAGCTGTGGATGGAAAATGCTGTTGGCACCAAGATCTCGGCAGCACCTCTTCTGCGGGCCGTTGATGAGGCCCTGGAGCATATAAAGTAGAAGACAGAGAGGTTAGAAATGAGAAAACAAAGATTATCAAGAATAAAGCGGGGGAGCCTGATATTAGTTATCCTGCTGGGGGTTTGTGTGGCACATTCCCCTGCTCAGGAAATCCAGGCTTATCTTTTTGGTGGTTGGTATAAAGTCTTCGAATATGGAGAAGAAGAAGATTATGTGATGGGAGAGAATGATTTTCCTGTGACGCCTGGCCATGCCTCGTTTAACTTCGGGGCAGCCGTGGCTCTTTTTTTTACTCGCCATCTTGGTGTTGAGCTGGATGCCCGCTATGCCTTTTCCACAAAAGTAATCCTCGAGGATCCTTCTGATCTAGATACGGTTGAAGCGGATACGGCCAAGCATTATGCGCTGAGCTTAAACGTTGTCTATCGCTTGCTGGGCAGGCGTCTCAGTCCTTATTTATTGGTTGGCGTGGGAATGGATAGGCTCGTGGCCCAGGAGGAAACCTACATTTCCGAATATGGTTATGAGATTGAGTTTGTTCCCCCAGAGAAAGCTTCAAACTTTGTGGCCAATATAGGAGGAGGGATCGAGCTTTTTCTCCTTTCAAACTTCGGAGCCAGACTTGATGTTCGATACAGCGTTATCTTTGATGATCCCCATAATCAGAACGCTTTCAACGTGACTGTGGGCCTTCTCTTCGGCTTTTAAAGCGTGAAGAAGCAGACCCTCTATCTACAGAATCAAAGCGTCATTCATAGCGCAGGGCTTCTATCGGGTTCAGTTTAGAGGCAGTGTAGGCCGGGTAAATCCCAAATGTTAACCCCACTGAGACAGCTATGCCGGAAGAAATAATGATCGAAACAGCTGAGATCAAGGTCCTCCAATGGGCATAGAGGCTCACGACTTTGGAAATGCCATATCCTGCCCCGATTCCTAAAACTCCTCCAACCGGGATATGAGAGAAATCAACAATATGATGATGAATATTAGAAGTGCCCGATCTCTCTTTTCCGTTAAAATGTTTTCATCCTGTATCATTTATCTCTATTTCTCAGCGAAAAATCTTATAGCACGGGAAAAAATACGATGTCAAATAAGCTAAGAACACATCCCCATCTCCCTGTGCTACGTTTGGCTATCTGACGGATCATTTCACATACTACAATATACATCCATATACTTTTAGAGATAATTTTAACTCGATGGAGAATTGGCTTTTACTTTATTTCCAGAAGGGGAGGCAAATCCATTGCATTTGATACGGAGGGCTGGTTATGTGTTGTGCCACCGTAACCGGAGTTTACTTTTATTAAGACATCTGTACATATTAGAGGACATAAAAGTGGCTGAGAAGTTTTACCTGAACCAGTTATATATGGCATAAAGTTTGCATGATTTATCTAATGATACAAGCACAAATTCAGAACAGGGAGGGAGAAGTGGATAAATTAATCTGCCGGAAGAAAAAACAGCCTTTAATTTTTAAGGACCCTCCTCTCGGCTGAAATCTAAGGCCATTTAATTTTTTTGGAATAAATGATCGGAAAAATCGTCTAATCTATGTAAGACAAAAAATTTGAGAAATCAAAAAAGGAGTAAAAAGATGAAAAGAGGCATCAAGATTTTCGTCGTTATCTTGACTGTGGTTGTGTTTGCTGCCAGCAGCTTGGCCCAGCCAGACCGCCGCATGAGAAGAGGTGAAGAATTTGCGAGGCGGTCACCGATAAGAATTCTGTGGGTTTTAGAGGCAAAAAAGGACGAGCTTAAAGTCACAGACAGTCAGATTGAAAAAATCCAGAGCCTGGATTTTTCATTCGAGGAGAAGATGATTCAGATGAGGAATCAAATCAGTCTGGAGCAGCTGAATTTGAGAAAACTCATGCAGGAGAAAGAGAATCTTGATTATGAAAAGATAAAAGCCGTTCTCTCCAAGATGTCCGGTTACGAGGATGAGATGTTTATAGAGAGATTGAAACTCAGAGAGGAAATACAGAAAATTTTAACACTCGAGCAGCGAGAGGCTGTGAAGGCAGCGATGAAGGAGCGACTGCAAGAGAGAAAATTTTTCCGCGGAGGAGAAAGGTTCCCGCAACGCCCGCCGATGAAAAATCGAATCAGGAAGTAACAAGGTCACCGATCTGCGGCGCCTCGGCTGTCTCGCCGGTTTCTGAACCCTACTTGATGATTGTCAGCTCTTCCAGAACATTCAGAGCTTTATCCACTTTTTCAGAGATAAACAGGACGTAACGGATATCAACGCTTATGGTCCGGGTCAATTCAGGGTTGAAATAATAATCGCTGTACATGGCTTCATAGGTGCCGTCAAAAAGGAGGCCGATCAGCTCTCCCTTTCCGTTAAGAACAGGGCTCCCAGAATTTCCTCCCGTGCTGTCATTGGTGGTCAAAAAATTAACAGGTACATCATTTATTTTCTTGTCTATATAGGGTCCAAAGTCCCCTTGGCGATAAACTTCAAGGAGCCTTTCGGGATTATTAAAAGGCTCCTTCCCTGTGTTTTTTTCCACTACGCCCGAAAGGGAGGTGAGATAGTTATACCAGACAGCATCCCGGGGAGAATAACCTTTCACCTCTCCAAAATTCAGGCGAAGGGTTCCGTTGGCATCAGGAAAGAGGGTTGCCTTTTTCCAAACCTCAATTCCTTCTAGATAAAGGGGTATAAGCCGGGATAAAGCACCGGAAAGTTCCTTGTTCTTTCGGTTCAGAGCTTCCCTCTCATTTTCCAGCTCAGAGGCAAATTGAATAAAGGGATCATTAAGCGCCAGCAATTCTTTCCTGGGGAGATGAAGCATTTTAATTCTTTCCTCGGCTGATGCAAGCCGTGTTTCGGAATATAGCCTGTCCAAGAATCTGCTGATGGCTTGCTCTTTTGAAAGGCTAGGATCCTTACTCACTATTTTTTCCACGGCCTGGATTTTCTGAGCAGGTGGAAGGGTCAGGATGTTTTTCAGAAAATAGCTCAAAGCCTCTCTATCTGCCTTGGGAACGAGGCTTCTCTGAGCCACCTTTAGTCTCATTCCTGTCCGGGGAAGATCCCTCTCTTGGTATCCCTGTTCTCGATCCATATCCTTCTTTTGTTTCTCGATCGACCATTTGTTGATGGTCAAAGCAAAACTCATCATCGGACTGCCACGGCCCATCCACCTCAGAAAAGCGCTTTTCTCTCTTATTTCTTTCTGCTCCTCATAGAGCGACTTAACCCGGGACAGCACAGACCCGTACTTATTCTGCCATTCGGGATTCTTGTTCAGAAATTCCAGAAAGGCCTGCTCTTCTGCTCTTTTTTTCTCGAGAAGCTTTGTCTTCACCAATCCCTCAAGCATCCCCTGGTTATTCTTGAGCATGTTATTCAGGCCCTTGATAAGGGAAGACAGCTTAACGGCTGCGTCTCTGTCTTTTTCGGAGTGTTCCTCAAGAATACGGATCAAATCTTGGGCAGTTTTGATTTGGAAGGGATATCGGAACATTATGTCTGATTCGATGGTATAAGAAGTGACATGTCTGTATGTTCGGCCCGGAAAGCCCAGGATCATTGCAAAATCGCCTTCCTTGATGCCTCGGGCTGAGATTTTGAGATACGACTTCGGTTTATAGGGAACATTATCCTTGGCATATTCGGCCGGCTTTCCGTCTGGTCGGACATAGGCCCTGAGAAAAGAGAAATCACCTGTGTGCCGCGGCCACATCCAGTTATCGATGTCTCCTCCGTATTCTCCGATGGAACGAGCAGGAATATAAACGACTCGAATGTCTTTGATCTTAAAATAGGTGAAGAGGAAATACGGCATCCCGAAATTCATGGCCTGGACTTCACATTCCACATCACCCTTGGCTTCTGCCTCTTTTACAATCTCCTTTGTCTTCTTTTCGATGGCTTGGTGGCGTTCGTAATCTGTCATTTCCTCCTTAACAGCAGATAAAACTTCCTTGGTGACATCTTTTATAGAAAGAAGGATAGAAGCTTGATAACCAGGAGCAGGAACTTCTTCCTCCAAGGTGCGAGATAAGAAGCCTTCCTCGATGTAGTTTTTCTCTGGGGTGCTGATTCTCTGGACTGCGCCAAAAGCCACATGGTGGTTGGTGACAATCAACCCATTCGGAGAGACAAAAGATGCGGTGGCCCCCATCTTGATCACAGCACTGGCCAGCCCTGTTCCCTGGGGATTATAAATGTCTTCCAGAGAGAGCTCGAATCCCATGGTCCTCATCTTTTTCAAAGTGTTCTGGTCGATCTTGTTCAAAAGATACATGCCTTCATCAGCACGCAAGAGAAACAAAGATGAGAATAACAGGATCAATGGGATAAAATAAAAAGCCAATTTTCTCTGATTCATTCTTCCTCCTTACTTTGTTGTTATTAAATTTATCAACAGATTTAAGTTTTCGGCTTTGGCCCAAAGTTGGTGGATGTTTGAGACATAAATGTGATTTTCAATTCTATCTCAAGCCTCATTTTCTATCAAATCTTCTTGAATGTCCACTGTAAAGGCCAGAGCTGTGTATCATAATCCTCATTTATCGAAACCGAGGTTTCTGGCTTGGGGGCATTCAGGGAAAATCTGGGCTGCGATTTAAATATTCTCATCTTAGATGGAATAAAATGCACTATTACCTTGTCTAACACAGAGTATAGATAATGATGGAGTAATCTTAAAGTTAAAATGAGTCACTTCTATGATAATACAAAAACTGAATGACCGAAAAGATGGCTCTCTTTTGCCGGTTGGGGAGAGCCGCCCCTCCTATATCCCTTATTAACACCCCCCTTTCGCTGACAACAGCCGGCTTTTTTTATAAAATTATTCCAAAGCTGTGCCAGAATAATATCATTCAGTACCTATAGCGAAATAGAACATACATTTTCTTGTAGTCGGCGATATACATAATTTAAAATGATATGATGGAATAAAATGAATAATTTCCTTGTCTAAAATAATAGAGAAACAAAAAGAGATCATCTTCCAAGACAAGAATCCGCTGTGGTAAAGCGTGACAGAACAGAACGATCAGGAACTGCTAAAAAATGCAAGAAACGGGGATAAAAACGCTTTTAAGAAGATCATCGAGAGATATGAACATCAGGTGGCGGCAACCGTGATTGGCATGTTAGGCAGATGTGCTGAGGCAGAAGATATTGGGCAGGAGACATTTATGCGATTCTATAAATCCCTGGATAAATTTAGAGGAGAAGCGAGTGTTGGGACTTATCTCACCCGGATCGCCATCAATCTTTCCATAAATGAACTCAGGCGGCGTATACGACGACGAAAATTTTTCTTTTCAAAATCTGATGGATTAATCGAGAACGTTGCTGATACAAACAATTCAAGGAAAAACAAGGAGATTAAAGAAATTGTTCAACAGGGCATTCAAAAGCTTGAGCCTAAGTTTCGAGCGGTTGTGGTGCTTCGTCTGATCGACCAGTATTCGACACAGGAAACAGCAGATATTCTGAAGCTTCCGGTGGGGACGGTTCTTTCTCGTCTGGCACGGGCTCAAATGAAGCTTAAAGAAATATTGACACCATTATATGGGGAGAAACATGAGTAAAAAGGGGATGAATATGGACAAAAAAGCCTTAAGGCTCCTTTATTGGTCCTTTGAGGAAAAATTAAAAGAAAAGGAACAGAATCAACTAGAGAAAGCACTAGAAAAATCTGAAGAGCTTAGAGGGGAAAAAGAAAAGATTGCAGCGATGCGCAAAGCTGTTTCCGAAAGCGCTTATGGCTCCTACAAACCATTCTTTGCAGAGAGAGTGATGAACCGGATTGTGGCTGAAGAAAAGGGGGGGCCTATGGTTTCTGTGTTTGAGCCGCTCAAAGCCGTATTCCAACGTTTAGCCATCGTCGCAGCCATCGTCATTATTGTTCTGATTGTATACAATCTGAGTATAGGGGAGAGCTTCACCATGAATGAGGCGTTTTATGTGTCCGAATTAACTTTTGAAGAAATTCTTCCTATCCCCTTATTTTAGTCGGAGAAAGAAGATGAACATAAAACTGAAAATGACCTTTGTTATCATCGCAACACTTATTCTCGGAATCATCATCGGAGCGATGCTGAACAGGGCTCTCGTTCAAAAGCGTATCAGAAATATCATGTCAAAAAGAACTCCGGATGTTTTTGTCCCTTTTATCGAGGAAAGGATCGGAGCTGATCCCGTTCAATCAAAGGAGATTAGAAAAGTCCTCAATAAACATGCCAAACGTATCGAAGATATCCGTGCCAATTTCAGTGTAGAATTGCAATCAGCCTTTGACTCGCTGAGAGCAGAATTGGACCCCCTTCTAACCCCTGAACAGAAAAAGCGTCTTGAAAGAGGCCTGCCCGGCCCTCCCCCCATGGGGCCGTTTCGCTTCTTGATAGCGGACGACTTAGAGGGGGAACTCAGGGCAATGAAAGAAGCGCTAGAGTTGACTGAGGAACAAACATTACAGATCAGACAAATCCTCGAAGAAATGAGGGAACAAGTCAGAAAAGTACGAGAAGAAATGGATAGAGCTAGAGAGAAATGGAGACCTATGCTGGAGTCCGAAGAGAAGGTAGACCAGGCTATTAAAGAGATATTAACCGATGAGCAGAAGAAATTATACGATAACTACAAGGAGGAAAGACACAAAAGATTTGAAAGAGGAATGTTCCCTCCGCCCAGGAGAAAGAGGGACTAAGTCTTTCCAGCTTTCCGAAAAAACTGTTATTCAAGGCAAGTGTTAAACTCAATCGCTCTACATGGGACTGACCTTCAATCTATTCGTCACCCTCAGGTTCTGAGCAGAAATTCGCGCTAACTCACTTTTCTCTATGAACAAATCCTTGATTTGGCTTTGTTTAAATCAATGTTTTTTAGCAGAATCCATCCATTCACGCACGCTGATGCCGACCTGGGCAGCAAGATCAAGAAGATCCTTATGGCGTACAAGACCGCCGGGATTACCCCCTATAGGGTTATAAGTAAGGTTGTTCCATAAACAGGCAGCAAGCCATTCTTTCACAGGCGTTCTATCTTCACCGAGATAAGCGTAAACGCGGAGTATCTCGTTTTTTGGGTCAAACCCCAGGTTTATATGTCCTAAATCCAGGATGAAAAACTGCATCGGCAAGCCCAATAGCCACTTGTCGAGTCCCAGCACATAGCCGAACAGTAAATGTCCGAGTCTTTCCCTCTCTGTTCCGGCTTTTCGGGTTTGTATGGCTAATTTTCCGGTGCCAATACCGTGAATCCAGCCTTCGATAATGCGAAATGAGGGCTCAGCTAATTTTCCCCGGCCGATGGCGTTTAACAACTCGTCAACAGTAACAGGAAATCCGCTATCACATGGCACAAGGCTGGCAATGTGAGCGCGAATCTGACGGAAATTTTCATCCAGATGCCCTAGTTTGAGCTGCATTTTGTTGATATATTTGATGTTATCATCCCAGTCTTTTTCTTGGCCGGGCCATGTCCATGGAAATACAGACCATTTTCTTATGATGTTACCCGCTTTATCTGTAGTAAGAGTCGTGATTATTTCCGTTTTTTCAACTGGAGAGGAAGACTTCTCACCCGTGTACATAGCCTCAAAGCCTGGAGATACCATATCATACGGCACTAATCCCTTTTTCTGTTTATTTTCCATAACATGTCCTCCATAGTCTTGCTAAAGTAATTTTATGGTAGTCAACAAGGGCTAAGAAATAGTTATTTGAGTTTGAATTGGAATTCTGGCAGATCCTGTGCCAGGGAGATGCTATAAAACATGTGCGGTAAGACTGGAGGATTCAAAAAAGGAAGGCTATTCCTCCGCGAAAAAGTAATCCGTTCCATATTCCAAAGTCAGCAAATAAAGCTAGCTTTTCCGTCAACTCCATTTTAGCACCAAGGTTGAATTGGATAATCGGAAAAAGTTTTGGAAGATTTTGCTCTTTGTCTACTTTATTGAGTTCTTCATTGAGCGTTTCAATTGTCTCTTTACCTTCTGCCTCATAGTGTTCAAAAAGCTCCCCATCAATGGTAAGTTTGGAATTGAAATCATAATCAACCGTGGCATTTTCGAAATCAACCCCCTTAGCTGCACCAACACCCAGAGAGAAATAGGGATGGAATTTCCAGCTTGGGAAGAGATCCCATCGGAGACTGAGATGGAGAGACAGGGGCTTGAATAAAAAGTCGCCCCTGAAGTTCCCCTCGTAAACAGTACCATCTGGAAGTTCTATACGCGTAGCCAGCTGTGTCAAACTGACTTTCATTGTTGTTTTTTCAACAGAGAGCCCGATGCTGAAACCCGTATTCCTTCCGCCAGGGTATAATCTGATCTCGACACCGAAATTTTGGCCTGATGAATCATAGCCGATTGATTGAGAGTAGCCTTCCTCCTCTAATTCAGGATAATCTTCATGAACCCCTTCCAAAATATATTTCTGAAGCGAATCTCCAACGGTATCCTCAAAGAATGCCTTGACTAGGTTGAAATGCCACCTCCCATAATGGAATCCCAATTCTACACGCCCTTCAGCATGAAAAGCTGTTATTGAAATGAAAAACAACAGCAGGAAAGGTGATAGAATTTTCAACGGGAATCTGGCTTTCATTGCTCTGTACCCATAACGTATTTTTTTCTAGGCAAGTTTATAACACTGCATGTAAAGTTGTCAAAGCTTAACTTTGGATTTAGGCGTGAAAGACACCAAAGAGCCTGTTTTTATTGACACGATACTTTTCTTGTGTTAAATCTTTCTGCGGAAATTTTGAATAATTGATTTTTTCAAAGAAGATAAAGAGACATCCCCTGTAAATTTTTTAATGATGAAACGAAAAAGATTGTTCAATCCCAAAGTTTTTTTGTGTCTCTGGACATTCACTTTGAGTGTATTCTGTATGTCATCTCTGAGCCAGACATGTCCTTCTCCATATGGAATAAATACCCATGTCCCGGACTCCACCGTCCTCCAGCTGATTCAAGACGCCGGAATAAAATGGATAAGAGTGGATTTCGACTGGTCTCAAATCGAAACGAGTGAAGGTCATTACAACTGGAGCGTACTGGATAACCGGGTGGATGAAGCCAGGGCAAAGGGCCTTTGTATCCTGGCTAATATCCACGGGACTCCGTCCTGGGCCAGCACGGGCGGTGAAACGAACGATCCCCCATCAGACAAAATCTACTGGACGAATTTCATCAAGGAAGTCGTCTCCCGTTTTCAGAACAAAATTAAATACTGGTCAATGTGGAATGAGGCTAATCTCGAAGAATTCTGGAAAGGAACGGTCGACGACTACATGAATCTCATTTTAATCCCCGGCGCTGAAACAGCCAAAACATTTGATCCTTCGTGCAAAATTGTCGGTCCTGACCTGGCTCATCTGCACTCAAGAAACTCCAAGTGGAATATCTGGATGAGACAGATATTCAGGAAAGGAGGAAAAGAACATCTGGATGTTATTTCCCATCATATATATGACAGCTCAGGACCATCAGGAATCTTTGACAAGCTGGAGAAGGATCAAGCTCCTTTAATCCCTTCGGTCTTCAAGGTCCTCGAGGAGGAAGGAGTTGACAACAAGCCTTTCTGGATCACAGAAACAGGCTGGAATACAAAGGATGTTTCGGAAGACACACAGTCTGACTACTATCTTGAATTTCTTCAAAACCTTGAATATAAGCCTTCCATCAATAAGATATTCTTCTACCAGATCATTGATGACGCAGGGCAGGATGCCCCCCAGTTTGGTATCGTTTCTAGTAATTACACACCCAAAAAAGCCTATTACACGTATAAGGATTTCATTGCGGGGGTATATCCTCCTGTAGAGCCCCCTCCTGAAGATGATGAGGAAGGCATTTGTCCGTTTATTGAGCCCGCCAAACTATCCGGGGCAGTCCAGCTAAAAAAGCTAGAGTATGTCAGATATACGAGAGACAATATCCTGAAGAAAACACTCAGAGGAAACAATCTAGTGAGGTTTTATTACAAACATGCTCCTGAAATCCATGCTATTCTTGCGGAAAATCCCCGTGCCCTTTGGCTTGCTGCTGAGTGTATTAAACCGATCGTTCAGTTTTGCCAGGAATTATGCCTGAAAGGAAAGGATAATATTCGAGAGAAATATCTCTCAGATGAAGATTTCAGAAACTATCAGCAGCTTATTGGAATTTTCAAATATTTCGCCAGCCCGGAGCTGAAGGAAATTTTAGCGGTAATTGAAAAAGATCTTCCTCGATACAGAGAAAAATCATTGAATAGTCTAATTATCGATTTAGATTTTGATCCCACCCTTTTTCGGCCTTTTTCCGTTGAGGATAAAAAACAGAACAAATAAACAGCCCTGATTGGCCGATCCATTCCCGATAATACTGTTTCCAATAATATTACTAACCCGCACTATTCATAAGAAGGGAAATTGAGGGCATGTTCCGATTTTCTGAAAGTCGATTTTCCCATCCAATCATCGTAAGGAATGGTAAATCATGACTCAAAAAGTGGTTCCGATGGCAAACCTAAAAGCAAAGCTGGAATCATCTTTGTAGATCTTCCGACTGTTATAGGCAAAAATAAGCCTGAAGGGAACGCGTAATGCGGGAACAAACACTCTTATCTCCAGACCGGCAGAAGAATAGAGATTTTTTAAACTCACACTTTCATCCTCAGCATATGCATTGCCTACATCCCAGAATAGAATAGGATATAAAAAACCTCCCAGCGGAATGATGTATTCGGCGTTAAACACGATGGACTTTTGGCCCCCTTGGTTTACCCCCTCATCGCTTCGGGGTCCGATGGAGTAGATGTCGTAGCCCCGAATGGATCTTTCTCCGCCCAGGTAGAATCTCTCCCAGAAAGGCACATCTGAATTGCCTAAAGGCTTTATGAATTGATACTCAAGATGAAGGCCGATCACATGATTCTTGATTATGGGGTGGAAGAATTTCCACTCGAATTGAGGTTTGATCAGGCTGATCTCGCCTCCCATGATTCCCCCAGCCAATTTACAGCCCACCAGATACATTGTGCCTCTGGAAGGGGTCAACGGACTATCCACTGTGGTTCTGTATATGACCGGAGAGAGACTACCGACAAAATAATTCCCATATCCGTAGGAACTCCCGTAATAATAAGGATTGTAGACATAGCTCAACTCTTCATCTTCTGCCTCAACAGGACCGATATCCAGGTATTCGAATCCGTATGTTATGCTTGTCCTCCAGAATCCCTTGATTCGAGCCCCAAAACTAAAATTAATCCCCCGGCTTTTCTGGATGTAAAGACCAGTGTAATAAAGATAACGATTATAAACTTGAAAACCAAGGCTTATTGGAAAATCAAGAAAATATGGTTCGTTGAATCCGAATAGGTAGTTCTTGATCCTCTTTCCGTATTGAGCCATGAGTTCCAGGTTTTCTCCCGCCCCCAAAAAATTGACCGTTGAATAACTCAAAGACACATAAGTTCCCTCATAGCCACTGTATCCGGCTGAAAACTGAATATTGTTTCTCTGAAGCTCTTTGACGTTTACGGCAACATCAATCTGAGAAGGATTCTCAGGATTAGGCATTATCTCAGGTTCTTTCTCCAACTCTACAAGCCCCAATTGTCTGAGCCGCAAAATGCTGTTTTTGAACAATGCCAAGCTAAACCGATCTCCTTCTCTGAGAAGAATTTCGCGCCTTATGACCTTGTCTTTGGTGTAGGTATTGCCTTTGAATTCGAGCCTGTGGAGATAAGCCCCTTCTCCTTCATAGATGTTGAAGGTCACATTGACCCGTTTTCTTTTGGGATCAAGGAGTTCCACCGGCATCACTTGTGCATAGAGGTGCCCGATATTTTGGTAGGTCTCACCAATCTTCTCTACTGCTTTTTCTCTCGCTTTTGTGCTGTAAATATCACCTTCCTTGAGTTTGAGAAGAGAGTGCAGATACTTGGAAGAAATGAGCTTATTGCCTTCAATTTTGACCTCTCCGACAGAGTATCGCTCACCTGCTTGAACAGGAATAACGATCTTTTTCATCTTCTTTTTCTTCAGAAATATAGATCTTTTTGTTATTTCTTCTATCCTTGGCTCACCAACAGTGGCTTCCATGTATCCCTTCTCCTGAAGCTTGTTCTTTAAGCTGGACAAATCCTCGTCTAGTTTATTCTGATTGAAGGTGTCTTTTCCGGCTATGGCCGAGATAAGGCCATGCTCCTTATTCTCTTTCATCGCCCCGTTGAGCACGCTCTCGCGTAGCCTGGGGGTTCCTTCAAAGACGATCTCGCCCACTTTGATTCTAGCCCCTTCTTTGATATGGAAAACGACTTCTAACTCATTCTTTCCTTTCTTGTCTAAATTAACATCAATATTCCCATCTGTAAGGCCTTTCTCTAACAATAACTCCTTTATCGTCTGTTTGATTCTATGAATTTTATATGGGCTGTAATAAGAATAGGGAAGGATGTATTCTTCCTTTTCTTTTAATTTATTGACGATATCATCCTCTTTCAGCTTCTTTCCTGTTTTGTAGACAATTTCCTTGACAACCGGATTCTCCTCCACAACAATCCTCACAATCTTACCTTCCTTCCCCTCCTCTGAATCTATCTTGATGTTTGAAAAAAAACCAGTCGACCACAAAACTCGAAAATCCCGCCTCAACAATTCTTCGTCATAATCGCCACCCTCTCTGGAAGAAAGATAGTAAAGGATTGTCTCTCGCGTTATTTTTTCATTGCCCACAATCTCAATTTTCTCCAAGACTTCAGCGCTGAAGAGAATGAGTGGCAGACAGACAAAAAGGATGGTAGTAATGAGTTTTCTCATTTCTTATAACAGGGACTCAGATACAGAGCCGCTTTCCGAAGCAAGCTGGACAGCAACCCAGATTTTGAGCTCTTTTGGAAGTTGAGGCATTCTACCGCCAGGCATACCCCTACCTCCCGGTCCTCCGCCCATTCCTCCTCCTCTGCCTCCGGGCATGCCCATGCCTCCTGGCCCTCTCCCTCCCATTTTTTTTCTTATTGCACTCAGGTCCATCTTGGCTACCTCTATCCCTATGCCAACCACGTCTCCTGGTTTTGCTCCGATGGCATAAGGATGATCTTTGCTGTGCAGGAGCGGGACTTTAAGTTCATAGACCAGCAACCCTCCTGAGGGATCGATAGCAACCTCGATCCCTTTCAAATCTTTAACCTGGAGTCTCTTTTTTTCATCCTTCCTGGGCCCCAGAATCTCTAATTCAGTCAGAGAATTCTCAAATAATTCTCTGATTTTTTCTTGATCTGGCTCTTCTTCTCTCGGTCCCATCGGAATATCTTCACCTGCCCTGTCTTGCATACCCAAAGGAAACCTAACTCCGAACGCTTTCTCCTTGCCGCCATCCGGGTCAAACCAGAATGTTAATCCCTGACCCATTATCTGAGCTGTCAGGCGAGGCTCTTCAGCGATCATGCAGATATAAAGAAAACTCTCATCATTGAGGACACCAGCAGAGATATTGTCATCTTCAAAATAATACATAGCTCCCAGCCAGTCTTTATTCTCACCATCGATCGATATTTCACGGTCTTTCCAATGGCTGCCAAGCTTAAGCGTAGTGCATCCCACCAGTAAAAAGACCAGCATGATTAAAATGGACGACCAAATGGGTAATCGGAAGGAGTAAATTCTTTTGTGTGTTTTAGCTGTCATCATTATTATTCCCTCCTTTGGTGCTTTTAGCTGATTTCTTGGCATTTTTGCTTTCGTATAGATTAGACAACTCAATCCCTTGATTTATTCCTCAAGGTTTAAAAATCTCTGGAATTCAGGAAAGATTATAAGACGAATGCCGCTGATTGTTATAAATTACTGATATACAAAAAGCAGTTTAAGAAAAATTCATGGAAGATCATTGCCTTTACTGGATACTTCAATCATTTCTTCTTGAAGTTATAAATGAGACCAACGCTTAGTCCCAAAAAATCCTGTTGGGTAAAATCGTCCGTTCCAAACTTTTTTACATCCCTTGAGAAAACATAATAATATTTAATCTCTGCAAAGAGTGAAAACAGCGAAAAGAAGTAAGATTCAAGGCCCAACCCTATATTCAAACCAAAACTTGTATTGGAAAAGCTCTTATCCGGATTTCCGGGTGCTGGCCATGCTTCACCCCATATGGGATCCTCGCTAAACCTCCATGGGCAAATCCCGAATCCTAAAGTAAGGTAGGGTTCAATCATGTAACCAGACATAAGAAAAAACGTTGTGTTAAGAGTAAACATCTGTAAATTAAAGGCAGGACTCTTCTCTTTATAAGCAAAAGGCTTCTTATCTCCCTTGACAGACATCCAATTAAAGATGTAGCCGGCATCTATATATATATTATCGTTTATCTCATATCTTAGAGTTCCGCCAAGGCCAAAGCCGATGTTTATGACCTCCCTTAGCTTATCCGTGTCACTATAGTTGCCATCTACAGCAAATATAGCGGCAGGCGTTAGTTTGATACTAAATTTATCCAGAAAATCAGAGGCCCTTACTCCTGAAATTAAAATCGGCAAAGCTAAAAGCAAACAGATAACTTTTTTAAACATTCTGTCCCTCATTCTTGTCTAATCAAACCATCCTCGCTCCGAAAGATTGACATGGCTCGAATTCAAAACCAAATATCTTTAGATCATTCAATGGTCCAATAATAATCTTTGTTTTCATCAACATGAATAGTGGTTGAAGCGACTTCCTTTCCATCGCTTGCTCTTGTTGCTTTTAAGAATCGCTCCCCATAAGGAACGTCTATAATCCATCTATTCTCTTCATCCACTAAATCGAATTGATACTCGCTGTCCATGTAAATTTTTAGTGTTTTTCCGAAATTATTGGTCACATTTATATCAGGAGGATCATCAATCGTCCATGAGTAGTCTGCCTTCTCTTCGACTGTTATCGTCTCTTTATCAATGACTATGTCTGTATTTGTCTTTTTAGCTTCTAATTCGTGCTCCTCAAGCGAGACATTGTCGATCTCAATAGAGCTTTTATATCCAATCGAAAACAGAAAATTCCCATCCATATAAATATCCAGGGTTTCCTCATATTTACTGTAGACAATGATATCAGCCTCTCCTTGGCCATTGGGGCTGGTAGGGCTTTTACACCTGATCAATGTCATTACCAGAATTCCTGTTAAAATAAAAATTCCGATGGATGAGCATGCCTTTTTCAATTCTTGTTTGCTTCTCATCATTTACGGCCCTTCATTTTCCAGTGATTGTTTTTTGCCAAAATGGTAAGTAAGGCCTAATCGGATTCCAAGAAAACCTTGATTCGTAAAACTGTCTGTTCCGAACTTCTCTTCATCTTTTGTAAAAATATAATAATATTTTGACTCTGCTGTAAGTGAAATCTTCGAGCTGATGTACACATCTATTCCCATTCCTATGTTTAAACCAAGGCTGGTTTTTGAGAAATCTTCATCCGGATTTTCAGGTGCTGTCCATAATTCTCCTCCCGTTACTTGAGAACTAAACCTCCAGGGGAATATGCCTGCTCCTGCAGTGAGGAAGGGTTCTAATGTCTTGCCTGTCGATAAAAAAACTGTTCCATTGAGCGTATACATGGGAATGAGAAAAACAGGTTTATCATTCTTATAGGCATCGGGCCTCTTTTCTTTTTTGATAAACATCCAGTTATAACTGTAACAAGCCTCTATAGTGAAATTTTCAGTGATTTTATATCTGAGACCCAAACCCAAGCCAGCTCCAGGAATCACTCTGTCTTTTAGTTTTTCAGTTTCATCATAGTAACCATTCAGAGCCCATATTCCTCCAGGATTGAGACTGATACTGAAATTAGCTGAACTCAACGACTTGGCAAGCAAGGTAAAAATAATCAATAGATTGATTGTACGCTTGACCATCTCTTTCCTCCTCTTCGTATCATCGATTTCGCGTAACTTATGCGTGATTTCATCGCATTTATCTTGCTGTAAAACTATGAATCACATCCTCATTTGAAATAAGCTTTATTCGTTACAGGCAAGTCTTCTCTTCATCGATCTTGCGAAGTTGAAAGGTGTTCGATAGGTTTATAAATTATGTCATTCGATTACCCATGAATAATCTTTGTTCTCCTCGACATCAATAGTGGTCGAGGCAACTTCTTTGCCGTCGGCAGCTTTTACTGCCTTTAAAAAGTGTTCTCCAAAAGCGACGTCTATAATCCATCTGTCTTCCTCGTCCACGAGATCAAATTGATAAGTATCATCCATGTATATTTTTAATGTTTTTCCATATTGGTTGGACACATTAATATCGGGGGCGTCATCAATTGTCCAGGTATAATCTGTATAACTCGTAACATCAATTGTCTCTGAATCTATGGTTGTATTTGCATTTGGCTTTTTAGCTTCCAATGTATGTTCATTCAGAGAAACATTGCGGATTTTTTCATTACCTTTATGTCCCAACAAAAACTGAAATTCTCCATCCATATAAATATTTAAAGCCTCACCATAATTATTGTAGACGATGATTCTAGCTTCTCCCTCTTCATCTTCTTCAGTAGTTTCTTCTGAACTGGGGCCAAATATGCTTTCACAGTTGATTAGAGAGAATACCAGAATCCCCATCACAACTAGGATTCCGATACTAAAAATTAGACTCATTCCTCGCTTCTTCATTTTTATCATCTGCGACCTCGCATTGGTTTTTTTATAGTTAGACAACACAAGTCCTGATTTTATTCCAAGAGAATATAAAAATTATGGTTTGCCGCAAAAATGCAAGATATTTATTGGGCATCATTGGGCTTTCAATTTGACATCAGAATTTTGCTCTGTTATAAGCTTTTCATTAGATAAATTAGGGATAATCGAGATGGGTAAAGCAAATGCTCCATAGAATCAGAAGGAAAGAGTGAATGGGAGTTGAATATTCCCTTGAAACCATCCGTCATCTAAAGGAAGTCTTCCTTCGCCAGCACATCCTCCGCCCCCTTCGTATCCAACGCTACGATCCCGGCACAAAGCTCACCTACCAGGCTAAAGGCCTAGTCCCGGCAAGAGAGGCGAGGATCAGGCTAGAGGTGGAGCAGTTTGTCGGCGGCGGTTATGCAGGCCAGGTTTACCGGGTGAGACTCTTGGATGTTGAGCCGGATAAGGAGCCGATAACCGGCTTGGAATCCGGTCGTTTGTATGCTTTAAAAATTCTCATTCCTCCCAGAAGATTTGCCATCTGGTACCGTAATTTGATCTATGTCCTGGCCTTTCAAGGGCCTTTTTCGCCCCAGTCGAATCCCGCCGCAGCCCGGGCAGGAGCCTTGTGGCAGAAGCTTATCCGATGCGGAGCACAATTGCGACTCGGGTCAGAAAGAGCAGTGGTGGATATACATGCCACATTTCTCGATACCACCCTGGGAAGCTTTGGAGAAATAAGCGAGTGGATTGAAGGGCGGGTCTGGCGGTTCGAGGTGGATGACAATCTGGAGGCCAGGTTGAGATGGGAGATCGGAAAAAGCGCTGAGGGCTTGGGTTCTGCTGAGTATAGGGCAAAGAAAGCCTTCATGTACCGTCTGGTAGAGCTTACGCATGAAATGGGAGCCTTTGAGCTTGCCAGACAGTACGAGTGGTGGACGTTCAAGAGCCAGCCTAATGCTCTCAAGCGGATTGATAGCGACCTTCAACCGAGTGGAGGGATGGTGGCTGTCGATTTCAGGGCGGGACTGGCCCTTCTTCCCTTTTTACCCATGTGTCCTGCCGACTTCAAGCTGATACTTAAGGGAATAACGCGAGGAAGTCTGGTGCAGTTCGACCGGGGAAACATCGACAAACTTGAGCGCTTTGTCGGCAAACATCCCCAGTCTTTTGCTGGCATGGAAGAGGCTGTTGAGGAGCTTAAGGAAGCGGAAAAATCTTACCGTAACTCTTTGCCTGATTTTGCCCACCATCATCTCAAGTTGATTACCGCCCGGAAACTGCGGACATCCATCCTGATGGGCTTTGTGGAAAGCTGGAAGATTCGTAACATGATCGATGAAGAGATGTCCGAGAAGTTGAAATGCAGCCGATTTCTGATTTTTGTGTTTTGGTTCTTAGGGTTAATCCCCTTTTTAGGAAATTTTTCGCGCGGTCTTTGGGGTCAAGATGTTTATAGGCATCACTACAAGCGTATGTTTACCAGCCTTAGCTATTTTCTGCGTGCAGGGAGAGCCCGCATTGCTGAGGCCTTGATCCGATGGCACAGGGCAGGCCGTGTCGATGAAAAGAGGGCCGGCAAACTGGCAGCGCATCCCTGGCGTTATTTTGCTCATCTTCCACTTTCCATCTTACCCGCCGGGATGCATCGGTTTTTTTCAGACCGGCGCTTTTTCCTGGAGAAGCTGGACTACATTTTTCTCAGGCCGTTCCGTTTGTATTTTAAGGCTGAGGTCCGGGAAAAGTGGCTGCGTGAATTGATTTCTTTGGGGCAAAAGGAAGGTATGCTAAGCGGTGAAGAGGCTGAGCGCATCAATTCCCAGATAAAGGAGCCCTTCATCCAGAAGTACCTCAAGAGCCTTGCTGTTCATGTGTGTACGCTGCCGGTGACGCAGATTGTCTCTGTGCTGGTGGCTTTTATCTATATCCGGCTGCATCCTGAACTTTCCTGGCAGCAAGCCTCACTCCATGCTGGCTTAATCCTCGGGTTTTTTCAGGTGATACCCATCTCCCCGGGGTCGATCGCGCGGGGACTGTATGTCACTTTTCTGGTATTAAAAGAGCGCAACTTTAAAGATTATACTATCGCTTTTTATCTAAGCTTCTTCAAGTATATCGGCTATCTGGCCTTCCCTTTACAGATGGCTTACCGCTACCCCGATCTTGCCCGTTTCATGGCCGGACGCTGGGCTATAGGGATGGCCCATATCGTGCCCGTTTTTGGGGAGAGGGGGGCCTTGCTGGAGCATGTGCTCTTTGACTCCTTCTACAACTATCCCTTGAGTTTAAGGAGACGCATCAAGCTTCGTCGCCAACTCCGCTCTGGTTTGATGCCGAGATACTGGCATCTGCCTCTATGTGCTCTTGCAGGAACGGCCATTCTTGCTCTCATAGATATCGTCTTCTTCCAACTAAGAGGCTACATCCCCCGCTTTGGTGACATCTGGTGGCTGGCCATCTGGATTCCTGGTCTCATGGCTGCAGCCGTGTCTTACTGGGCAGGCGGCGCTCTTCTCTTCAGACGACTGATTGCAGGAGTAGGCTGCGGTGCCTTAATCGGCCTTTTTTATGCCGCCCTGAGCACATTAGAAGCCGTGGTTTTGGTGCACAAGGGAAGCGAGATGATCGGAGCCGCACAGCTTATGGGCAGCATTGCTCTTGCAGCGTTATGGAGAGGTTTTCTGTTTGCTATGGTGGCCGTTATCGGAGTCTTTATAGCTGAGACCAGGCCTGTAAGAAAAGGAACTGCTGTTGCTTCGGATTGAGTGAATTTTGAGAGATGAGATCCGCCGCCCTCTGGATGACTTCATCGAAGACACGGAGGAAATTGCCTCCCAGGATTTTAACGATGTCCTTTTCTTGGTAGCCCCGTTTGAGGAGATCGTAGGTGATTAGAGGATAGCCGGAGACATCCTCCAGCCCGATGGGATAACTGCTGGCGCCGTCATAATCCGAGCCGAGTCCGACATGGTCTGCCCCGACCAGTTTCACAACATGATCGATGTGATCGATGAGGATATCAATCTCGGGTGAAGGCGGAGTATGCTCTCTCCAGAGTTCTTCCACAGCTTTCCAGTAGGCATCTTCGTCGCCTTTATACTTTTCCCTCAGCTTTTCAAATTCGGGCCGGAGTTTTTTCCGGACCTCCTCGGATTTCCGGCTTATCGACTCATCCAGAAAACCGCCGTAGAAATTGATCTGGATAACTCCGCCATTTTGGGCCAGAGCCTTGATCATCTCATCGGACATATTCCGCGGATTCTGGCACAGAGCGCGGGCGCAGGAGTGAGAAGCCATGACAGGAGCGCTCGATACTTCCAACACGTCCCAGAAGGCCTTATCTGAGATATGGGAGACATCGACGATCATGCCCAGCCTGTTCATTTCTTTGACAACTTCCCTGCCGAAATCGCTCAGTCCATTCCATCGCGGCTCCCTGGCCGTCGATGAGTCGCAGATCGGATTGTTGCTGCCGTGTGTCAGCGTTATGTACCGAACGCCCAAACGATAATAATCTCTGAGGAGCCTCAGGCTTCCCTCTACAGGGCTCCCGTTTTCCATGCCGATCAGGATGGCTCTTTTCCCTTCTTGATGGAGCTTGCGGATATCCTGCGGCGAGTAGGCCATTCCTGCCAGGTCCGGGTAGCGTTCGACCTGGCGGTAGATTTCATCGATGACCTGCAGGGCTCTTGTAGCCGGATGCTTTTCGTCCAGGTCGTTGGATATAAATACCGCAAAAAAGATGGCATCGAGCCCTCCCTCCTTCATCCGGATAAGGTCGACATCATTTTTCTGGGACTTCACTCCGATGTCAATCCCTCTGTCCAGCATAAGCATCGGCGTATCGCAGTGGGTGTCGATGACGATGGCGCTCTCGTGAATCTTGAGCGCCTTCTGCCAGAGATTGGGGTCAATGTCTTTTTCCACTTGCGAGCCAAGAGGCAGAGCAAGGAGGCAAAGGGAAGTTAAAATGCCCAGCAAGTACGTTTTACGATGACTGTTCATCAAAATCCTCCTGGATGAAATTATCTATCCTGAATTATTCATTCTAATTTCTTACCCTGTAATTTAACACTACCCTTGAGATTTAACAAGCTAAAACCACGCCTTATCGGTGCAAAATCGTCCATTCAAGAGGTTTTTGTGGAGTTTTTTAGGCACAGACACCAGACTCCGAGGAGTTAGGTGTCACCACTTTCCCTTACTGCGAACGAGGCCTTCTGCTTTAAGAAAATCTTTTCCCTTACGGCAGAGAAGGAAGAATCCTCGTCTGTCGGATTGGCGGCGGCGGAGAAAGGATTGGCGAGGCCGAGGGGCAAAGCGAAGCTGAACCGAGGCCTCCCGACTCTTTCAGAGCGAACTAAAGTTTGCTTCTTTGTCTGAAAGAGAGTCTTTTGTTGAGCATATTCCTTATCTGACTCAAGATAGCTGTTGCTCGAGGAGATAAGAGTTGATATGATACTACGAAGGCTGAATGGGAGGGTAAACTATGCCAGAAAGTGTTTGGCAGCTATTAGTTGGAATAATAATTGCATCTGTAAGCGCCTGGATAACTGTGCAATTGTCGTTGAGAAAATTTCGTACCGAAAGATGGTGGGAGCTAAAGGTTGAATCCTACAAAAAAGTGATAGAGGCACTCCACCACTCAAAGACCTATATTGATCAGTTTATGGATGCGACAATAGAGGGTAGAGAGCTACCAGAGAGTAGAAAAGAGGAGCTTTTTATCCAGGCTAGGAAAGGGCTTGATGAAATAATTAAAGCTATAGATGTTGGTGCTTTCAGTCTGTCTGAAAGAGCCCTCAGTAGATTGAGAGAATATCAGAGAGAAATCAGAGAGGTCAAGAAGACTCAGGACTTTTTTGAGTACCTTGAGGGAGAGCAAAAAACAACCAAAGAATGCCTTGATGACTTAATCGAAATAGCCAAGAAAGACTTAAAAGCAAGATAATAGGTAATGTAGGAAATCGAGGAAGTCTAAGAGTGTAATTGAATTAATTGGGGCGATAGGAGGAGAGTCCGACAGTAGAGAAAGGAAATTAAGTTCAGAAATTCTTTAAGAATTTAAAGGATTTAAAGAATATATAATTTAAAGATTCCGATGCCTTTAAACATTCCGTATCTGTTTGATTTTGATTATGTTGGAACTGTCAGAGATTGACTAATTCAGTGCGTATTGATAAGCTAAAATAAGCGAAAGAATGGGGAAGAAAGTAATAGCACCAGCTGCCATCAATGCTTTGAAGGAAGCGCTAACGAACATTTATTGGTACAAGTCTGATTTACGTAGTTTTATTATGAATACAATTAGTGAGCCTGCCATTTTATCTCGTCTGAATTGGAATGAATATAAGAGGAATATTGTTACGGTTCTAATTGATTTTCTCTCCAGACACCAAGACACCTATCAGAATGATCTTCTGCGGTTAATGACGGAGGTAATTAAAATAAACGATTTCTCCCATCTTGAAAGACTAGAAGATGGTAAGAAGAAAGCTCATAAGGCTAAGGAATCTGTTAAGGCCCTTGAAGCCTTAATGAAAGGCCACTCAGATTTGGTTGAGGAGCAAAAGAAATACGAAGAGCGTAGAAAAGACATACATGAGAAAATTTTAAGAACTAAAGGCGTTAAGGAGAGGCTTGAGGAATTGCAAAAGGAATATTTTTCGTTAATAAGCAGTACTGAACATCAAAAACGAGGCTATCAATTAGAAAAAATTTTAAAAGAGTTATTTAGCCTGTTTGATTTGGATCCAAAAGCATCATTTAAGGTTACAGGCGAACAGATTGATGGAGCATTTACTTTTGAAAATACGGATTATCTATTAGAGGCAAGATGGCAACAGGAACCTGTATCAACCAAAGAGTTGGATGCTTTTAGTGGGAAATTAGGAAGGAAGCTTGAAAATACATTAGGGTTGTTTTTATCAATAAATGGATTCTCTGAGGATAGCGTGAAAGCCCATTCTACAGGCCGAAGATTGATGATATTGGTAGATGGGAGCGATTTGATGGCCGTACTAGAAGGTCGTATAGATTTGATTCAATTGTTGTTGAGGAAGAGGCGATATGCATCCCAGACTGGTAATATATATTTGAAGATCCATGAAATAATGATGGGAAAATAGGAGACTAAAATGCCAAAACCTAAAGGCCATAAAGGCGAGACGTGTTTTAAAGCCATAAGAGAAATAGTGAAGCCTGGAGAAATATATCCATTTTCTAAACTATACAGCCAAATAAAAGAAAAAGGCGACTGGGAAGATGAAACAATATATCAGCATCTAATGTCTGTTGTAGTGAATCTGGTTCCTGCAAGATACCGCTGGCAGAACATAAAGCCCTTTTTGTTTCTCTGTGGTGATGGACAATATGAATTATATGATCCTGGAAAACATCCAAAAATTGTTCCTTAGGAGCATAAATGTCAAACAAGATTTTTAAAGAAGGCGGTCCTCATAATATCAAGAAAATCGGACCAGATCAGTATAAGATGAGTATTTCTATGCCGCCAGACAAAGAAGGAAGAGTAGCAAGAAGATGCCCAAATGATTTCTGTTCACCAGGCTATTTTAAGGTGAAGCCTGGGACGGGGATTACCGAGAATCAAACTGAGGTTTTTTGTCCCTATTGTAGATATTCAGATGAACCTAGTAGCTTTATATCGAAAGAACAAATCAGATATGCCACAGATATAGTAAAGAGAGAGGCTTTAGAAGGTGTAAGCAAAGCGCTTGAAAACGGCCTTGGTTTAGGGCCTTCAGGAAAAAGGAAATACGGAGATAAATTTTTTTCGATTGAAATATCACTTAAGCCTGGAAGATTGCCTTATGTAAGTCCTCCGTTAGAGGAGGTTTTAAAGAGGGATGTTGTCTGTCATTATTGTGGTCTTGATCATTCTGTGTATGGCCTGGCAACTTGGTGCTCTGATTGTGGAAGAGATATATTCATCACTCATGTTGAGGCTGAGTTTAATGTAATCAGAGCGATGCTCAAAGATACGAAACGAAGAAAAGAGGAACTTGGTGCCAGAGTAGCTCAAAAGGATATTGAGAATGCCCTTGAAGATACAGTTTCTGTTTTTGAAGCGGCGCTTCGTAATCAAGTGAGAAGAAGCTTGGCTGAAAAAGGAACTCCGAAAGAGGAAATCGAAAATATCTTTAAGAACAAAATAAAGAACTTTTTTCAGAACATTACACTTGCTCCAAAGATCACTGAAAAGATCGTAGGTAAGAGTGTTTTTGAGGAGACTGATGAAAAAGATGTTGAATTATTGAATGAAATTTTTTTGAAACGACATCCGATTACGCATAATCTAGGTATCGTAGATAGGAAATATCTAGAAAAAGTGCGCTCTGGAGAACTTGAAGGCAGAGATGTAAGGGTGACAGAAGAAGAAGTGGAGCAGGCTATTAAGATTGCGTTTGACTCGATAGCTAACTTTCATCGCGCTCTCTTTTCATAATTCAATGAAAATGTTCGATCAGATAGAAAATTTCCCATAGAGCAGATTTTTTCAACGATATTTACCAGAATATGAGGGAGACTTAATTATATCCATTCTCCCTCATTGAAAACAACAGCCAAGATCTTAGGCAATCTTTATTTATAATAAAGGCTTTTGACGACTTTTACCGCTGTTTAGGCAATCTTTTTTACTCCATATCTACTCTCTTTCTATATAAAACATCTCCTGATTCCTGGGGTAGATGCCATAGACAGGAATTTTTTCGATGCTATTGCTGCCTTCTTCACTTTTTTCTATAGTCGTTAGCGCTGAGACTATATTAACAGAC
>CAYSCW010000008.1:8096-81864 GCA_964429795.1 uncultured Eubacteriales bacterium | reverse complement strand
TTTAAGAAGCTTTATCTATAAAAATGCCTTTGGTAATTCCTCCTCCAGCCACCTTCCTGCCAACCGCTAAAATCAAATCTTTTTATACTTAAGATAAAAGATTTTTTCAGCCTATGGAGGTATCAACCAAGCTAGATCTGTCTATTTTGAGTAAGAAACGATTTGGCGCACAGATGATGTGTTCTCCGGAAAGCGAGGCAGGTGCCGATGAACAGCAGACTTTGTGCAGGCAGGAAGATTCCAAAACAGAGGCTTTTCCACCTTTAACCCTCACTGTAACAAAGCCTGTTTTTGTATGATAGCTTTTTGTGATGTTCTTATTTAGAGAAAGACTATCCAGCTGTTTTCCGTCTGAGTAAATAGATACCCAATGGCCAAAGGTAAGGAAAGGGCTTCTCTTACCGAAAGAAGCAATAGTCGTGAGAGAAGATCTTTGGCTGTCTTTCCTCATGTTTTTCCAAAGGGAATCAAGCCCAAGAGATCGAATATCTAATATATCACCTTCTTTTATAAGGGTAAAAGAAGGGGCTGTAGGGAGGAGGAGAGACTGGAAAGATATAACAACAGAGGTGCACATAGAATCATGGAGGTATTTCCAACCTCTCGCATGTAGGCTTCTTTGGATGGGTTCATTGAATGGAGAAGGGCCTGAAAAGTAAAAGTCCCTCTCCTTCATAAAATGAAATTTTTCCAATTTTTGAAGGATGATCCAGAGAAGATCCTGAGGATTGTCTGTAATCAAACAGATATGGCTTTGGTGGCTTGATGGCCTGGAATTTGCAAGGAGGGAACTCAGGAAGGGGGTGAGAAGAAGAGTTTGAAAGAAATGACGCCTATCCATAATGGTCTCCTTTATGGAGGATGTTAGTTATGACTGGATAGAGAAAAAGTCTATTTTTGTGGCGAAAATAAACTGCGAGTCCAAAAACAGAAACAAAAAGGGCGATGATGAATCCGATGATGATCAACTGCTGAGAATCAAGGGCGAGGAAAGCAGTTGCCAAATAGCCGATTACAATTCCTAACAAGGAGCCTAAAAGGAGAGTAGAAAAGATAATGATAAGAGCGCGGTTATAAAGATTTTCTGGAATCTCCATCTCTACTTCATCCCCGACAGAGGCATGGAGGGGATTTCTGACCGTTAATCGTCCTTTGGAAGGGCGACCGCTGCTGCATAGGCTTTTGGCCGAGCAATGATTACAAGCATCAACGAGACAGCGGACATCTACCTCGGCAAGATCCGCCCGGGCCGAAATAACAAAACCACTATCCTTCATGTTCCTTTTTGATCCGACCTATCGCATCTGTGGGGCATTTCTCTATCTCGGGTATTTTTTCAGGAGCGATTTTATTGTAGTCGATAATTTTTGCCAGATAGTTTTCCATTATTATAGCATCGGGACAAGCCCTGACACAAATCTCACAGGCGACACAGGCATTCTTACAGACCTTTCTGGCGAAAGGCCCTCTATCTTGAGAGCGGCAGAAGACCATGATGTTCTGATTGAGAGGATGAAGCTCAAGAAGGTTTCTGGGGCATGCATCCACGCATCTTCCACAGGCAGTGCATTTTTCTTCGATAACAACAGGAAGACCGTCGTTCCCCATATATATGGCATCGAAGGGGCATGATCTTACACAGTCTCCCAGGCCCAAGCAGCCGTAGGAGCACTGTTTATTCCCACCGACCAGATGAGAGGCATAACAGGTGGAGATGCCCACATAGACCCCTCTGTCTTTAGCAGCTTCGCAAGTTCCTCGGCAGTGAAGACGGGCAATTTTTTTGACAAACTCGCTTGGCTTAACTCCTAAAATATCAGCAATCTGGCTTGCCACTTCCTCGCCACCGACCGGGCAGCTGTTAGGGGAGACGCCTCCTTTTGCCACCGCTTCAGCAAAGGCCCGGCATCCAGAGTAGCCGCATGCTCCGCAGTTTGCCTGGGGGAGTATCTCAGAGACTCTCTCTACTTTTGGATTTTCCTCCACACGAAGCTTCTTGTAAGCAAAGACAAGTCCTACCGAGAAGAGAAGCCCGAGACCAGCCATGGTGATTACAGGAACTAAGACATCCATTACTTTATCATCCCTGAGAAGCCAAAAAAGGCGAGAGCCATGATCCCGGCTACAATGAGAGAAATCCCTGCTCCTTTTAAAGGTTCTGGCACGTCGGCCAGGTTGAGCTGTTCACGGATTCCTGCCATGATAATGATGGCTAAAGTGAAGCCAATCCCCGATCCAGCGCCGAATACAACGGATTCAATGAAACTATAATTTTTTAAGGCAGCCAACAAGGCTAAACCCATGATAGCACAATTGGTGGTTATCAGAGGCAGATAGATCCCAAGGGCTTGATAGAGAGGAGGGCTAATCTTCCGGATAAACATCTCCACCAGCTGGACAAGGGAAGCGATAACCAGGATGAAGGATACGATCTGGAGATAGTCGAGTGAATAAGGGATAAGAATAAGATGGTTGATCAGCCAGGAGACAACGGCGGTGATGGTCATGACAAAGGTGACCGCCAATCCCATGGAAAGGGCCGAATCGAGCTTTTTGCTGACACCCAGAAAGGGACAGATGCCCAAGAAGTAATGGAGGACAAAATTTTTGATGAGGATGGCAGAAATGAGAAGGGCAACGAGCTCCACTTTTATCTCCCTCGTTTAGTCTTGTGTTCGATGAGAAGGGCTAGTCCGATAAGAAACCCCAGTGCTATGAAGGCTCCTGGAGGAAGGATCATGATGATCCAGGGCTTGAACCATGCCCCCATGACTTGATACCCAAAAAAAGTGCCTGATCCTAATATCTCCCGGGTGGCACTGAGAATGAGCAGAGCGATGATAAATCCAACGCTCATCCCAAAGGCATCGAACAGAGATCGGCCGATAGTGTTTTTAGAAGAAAAGGCTTCTTGACGGCCCAAGATGATGCAGTTAACCACAATCAAGGGAACATAAGGTCCCAGACTCTTGGAAAGAGGAGGGAAAAAGGCAGCGAGAAAACGGTCGGCTATAGTGACAAAAGAGGCGATGATGACGATGTAACATGCGATACGCACTTGCCTGGGGATAAGTCTTTTTATAGAGGAGACGACGAGAGAACTGAATATGAGGACAAAAGATGTGGCCAGCCCCATGGCCAAGCCGTTGATCATGGCGTTGGTGACAGCAAGGGTGGGACACATGCCCAGCAATTGACGGAAAATGGGATTTTCCTGCCAGAGGCCTTTTATAAATTCTTGACCGATGGTTCTAGTTGGCATTGCCCTGCTCTCTGGTCAGCTTTCCTTCTGATTTTAGCCTTTTCAGTCTCTCTAAAGACATATTGACTATGTTGAGCACCGCTTCCGAGGATATGGTGGCACCGGTGATGGTGTTTACTTCTGCGGATCCCAGATCATCAAGCGAGGTTGCTGGAGGCTTGCGCAGTGAAAGGGATTTGGAACAATCTTTGTTTTCCCAGTATTTAAGAAAAGATTCCTGGTCAGTGATTTTTGCTCCCAGTCCGGGCGTTTCCTTCTGGTCGAGGACAATCAAGGTGTTTATTCTTGTCAATGCTGGGTCTGTCCCGAACATGAGTGTTACCTTATCTTGAAAGCCTACACCAGAGGCGTGGATGGCGAAGCCTATAAGCTGGCCAGCCTTGTCACTTCCCCCGTAGATGGAGAGGTCTTTTTCTTCGTAAATCTTGCTGCTTGACGCAGTTCCAGGCACAACAGATAAAATCGCCTCTTCTGTCTCTCTTTGCTTATTGGCGGCTATTCGATCTTTGGTCAGAAGCCCGACGGTTGCCAGGAACCCGCCTGAAAGAAGTCCGACAGATGTCAGGACCACGATCATCCTGGAGAAAAGATTCAACGGCGCCCCCTTTCTCCCAGAATTCGAGGCCTGGTGTATCGATTGAGAAGGGGGACGAAAGCGTTCATGAAAAGAATGGAATACATCACTCCTTCTGGATATCCACCGAAGAGGCGGACGAGAGAAACCATCAGTCCTATACCCAGTGCATAGATCCAGGAGCCCTGGGAAGTGAAAGGGGATGTGACCATATCTGTCGCCATGAAGAATGCTCCGATCAAGAGTCCTCCTGAGAGGACATGAAAAAGGGGAGAAGCGTACCTCTCCGGTCTCAACATCCAAAAGATTCCAGTAAAGACGGTAAGTGAGATAAGGATTCCAGCGGGTATCCGCCAGTCAATCACCCTGCGGAGGAGCAGATAAAGCGCTCCTACTAGAAGAGCAATGGAGGAGGTTTCTCCCAGACAGCCTCCAGTGTTCCCCCAAAATAGGTCTTTCAAGGAGGTGAGTGTTCCTTGGGCCACAGCATCCTGGAATTTAAGATTGGCCAGAGGAGTTGCGAAAGTTACGGTGTCGATTTTCAAAGAGACTGGGGGTATCCATGTGGTCATGGCCACCGGAAAAGCTGCCTGCAGGAATGCCCTTCCCACCAGGGCTGGGTTGAAGATATTATGGCCTAGACCGCCAAAAACCTGCTTACCTATAACGATGGCCGCCACAGCGCCAATCACAGCCAACTCTGGAGAAAGAGAGGGCGGTAGCGTCATAGCCAACAAGAGGCCGGTGATAATCGCAGAGCCGTCCCAGACAGAATGAAGAGGCTTTTTTCTTATCCAAAGGATTACGACTTCTGTTACCAAACAGGTAGCCACACAGCAGAGAAGAAGGGTTAAGGCTTTGATTCGGAAGAAATAGAGGGAGGCTAGAGCTGCCGGTATCAGGCTGAGAACCACCGCATACATGATTTTGGGGACGGAGTCTCTGTCTTTGAAATGGGGAGATGACTGGAGGATGAACCCTGTGTCTATCATCACCCTCGCTTTTTCCTTTTTTCCATGACCTTGTTTTTTCCCAGACGGATCCAATGGACAAGACGGATATGAGCGGGACAGGAATACTGGCAACAGCCGCATTCTACACAATCGAGAATGCCCCAGGTTTCTGCCTCGTCGTAATGGTCAAATTTAACAAATTTCGTAAGCTGAGTTGGAGCAAGTCCCATCGGGCAGTGGTCGATACAGCGTCCACAACGGATGCAGGTGTATTCCATCTCTGGTGCTGGGGCTTCCCAGGCCAAAAGACCAGAAGTTCCCTTGATAACAGGCACATCCAACGACCATTGGGCCAATCCCATCATCGGGCCGCCCATTACCAGCAAGGTAGCACGTTCCTTGAGTCCTCCACAGAAATCCAAAACCTCTTGGAATGGTGTTCCGATACGAACCATGACATTCTTAGGCTCTTCAATGCCATCGCCAGATACGGTTATAGCCCTCTCGTAAAGTGGCTTTCCCAGGTTGAGAGCATCCCAGATGGCTTTGCAGGTTCCCACATTATGGACCACAACTCCCACATCAAAGGGAAGGCCCCCACGAGGGACCTCCCTGTTGAGGAGGGCCGCGATCAGGTTTTTTTCAGCTCCTTGAGGATATTTTGTCTTAAGAAGAGCCACTTCTGTGGTGTTTTCTTTGATTTTTTCTCTAAAGAGATCAAAAGCCCGCTTTTTATTGTCTTCTATTCCCACGATAAGCCGCTTTGCTTTGACCGCGAGGCGGATGATCTCGGCGCCGTTGAGAATATCATCAGAGTATTCTAACATCAGCCGATAGTCGGCTGTAAGCATCGGTTCACACTCACAACCATTTATGATCACGGTGTCGATGGGTTTGTCTTTAGGGGGGGAAAGTTTCACTGCTGTGGGAAAGGCTGCCCCACCCAGTCCCACGATCCCTGCCTCTTTCACCCTTTGACGAATCTCATCAGGAGTAAGGGAAAACGGGGGCTTGGTTCCTTTGGAAGAAGAGGCAGGATTGTCTTGGCCATCGTTGGCAACGGTTACCGAGAGGACAGAGCGACCGAGAGGATGATTGTTATGATCAATGGTTAATACCTTTCCGGACACACTGGAATGAACGGACGCTGAAAAGAGTGGTTTTCCTTCTCCTATTTTCTGGCCGAGCAAGACCTCTTCTCCTTTTTTGACTAAAGGTTCGGCAGGGTTTCCGAAATGCTGGAGGAAAGGAATGATAACCTTCGGGGGAGGAGGCATCACCTGGATGGGTTTCTGGGCTGTTGCATCTTTGAATTCAGGGGGATGAATTCCGTGAGAAAAAGTCTTGACCTTCATTCTGGTAAGGATAACATAATTCAGAAAAACAGAAGATAAAGTTTAGTCATTCTTCATCTGAATTGTCAACCCTCTATTGGTCGGTGGAAGCATCTCCATTTCCGTGATAACTAAAGATGAGGGATATAATCAGTCACAGCGCTGGTTCCCCTCCATCCTTGCCAAGACCCTCCCACCCTCCACTATGGGCTTCGGATGGAGGGGAACCGGCGCCTCATTACTTACCTGGATGAAATATGTTCACTCATCACGTTTTTGGAAATGATTGCTCGGTTGGCTGGTAAATTATTTTTTCCATGATTACGATTCAAACTTATGACTGACAAGAAAGATTTGTCCTGCTTATCCGTATTTGTTTTTATTAAAAAGGATATATGGTAGAATGGAAAAGAATTAAGCAATTAGAGCTGGGCTTAATCATGACTGTTGATATAAGAGAAGTAAAAGGCCGGAGAGATTTGCGAGCGTTTATCTTCCTTCCCAAGAAGATCCATACCTACCACAAAAACTGGGTCCCTCCAATTTATATGGATGAAAAGAAATATTTCAATCCTAAGAAGAACAAGGCTTTTTCTTATTGCGACACTGTTTTGCTTGTGGCCTTCAGAGGAAAAGATGCTGTGGGCCGGGTTATGGGCATCATAAACTCTCGTTATAACCAGTATAAGAAAGAGAGAACAGCACGCTTTGGTTACCTTGAAACAGAAAAGGATGAAGAAGCGGTGAATGCCCTTTTGGACTTTTTGGATGACTGGGCTAGAAAGAAAGGGATGAACAAGATTGTAGGTCCTTACGGATTTTCAGATCAAGACCCAGAGGGATTTTTGATCGAAGGATTTGAGAATCGGCCGACAATCGCCACCTATTATAACTTTGAATGGATGCCTCGGTTTGTGGAGAAGAGAGGATACAGCAAAGAGGTGGATTATTTCGTCTACAGAATAGATGTGCCTCGGGAGTTTCCAGAGTTTTACAGACGGATTTACGAGAGGGTGAAGAAAAGGGGCGGATTTGACATCTTGGAATTCAAGAAAAAAAGGGAGCTAAAGCCCTGGATAAATTCTGTACTCCATCTGATGAATGAATGCTATGTGGGGAGTGATATCTATGGCTATGCCCCGCTGGATGAAGAAGAGATGGCAGCTTTAACCAAGCGCTATCTACCCGTGATCGACCCCCGGTTTGTCAAGGTTGTGAAGAAGGGAGATGAGGTGGTTGCCTTTATCGTAGGCATGCCAGATTTAACTGAGGGCATTCAGAAAGCGCGGGGACGGCTCTTTCCCCTTGGATTTTTGAAGATACTTCGTGCTGCCAAGAAAACCAAACAGCTGGACTTGTTGTTGGGCGCTATCAAGGAGGAACATCGCGGGCGTGGATTGGATGTCCTTATGGGGACGAAGATGATCCTTTCCGCTCATGAAGCGGGTTTAGAGATAATTGATACCCATCATGAGATGGAGACGAACACACGAGTGAGGGCTGAGATGGAAAGGATGGGAGGCAAGGTTTACAAACGCTTTCGCATCTATCAGAAGAAGATCTGACTTATTTGGCTTCTGCCCAGTTGATTCCCCAGCCCAGATGAACTTTCAAGGGCACCTTGAGGTGAAAAACCCTTTCCATCCGTTCCTTGACCATCATTTCCATCTCGTCTCTTTCTTCATCAGGGACCTCAAAGACAAGCTCGTCGTGCACTTGAAGAATCATCTTTGATTTGAGGTGTCTCTTCTTGATTTCACGCCAAATATCGTTCATAGCCTTCTTCATCAGGTCTGCGGCTGTGCCTTGGATGGGGGCATTCAGGGCAATCCGCCTCCCTGCCTGTTGAGTTAATTTCTCCCTATGACGGAGTTCGGGAACCTGGCGTTTTCTTCCGAAAAGGGTCTCAGAATAGCCTTTCTCTTGGGCCTCCATGACCCGTTTTTCTAAGTATTCTACCACCCTGGGGAATTTCTCAAAATAAAGATTAATGAATTTCTGGGCTTCGGAGGTGGAAGTTTTTAACTCTTTAGCCAGAGAGAAAGCCGAGGCTCCGTAGATGATGCTAAAATTGATGATCTTGGCCCGCCTCCGCTGATCCTCTGGGTAGAGAGAGGAATCACCAAAAACCTGGTTGGCTGTTTCTTGGTGGATATCGCGGTCTTTGAGGAAGGTTTCCATTAAAGAAGGGTCTTCAGAGAGATGAGCCAGAACCCTGAGTTCGATTTGGGAATAATCAGCCGAAAGAAAGAGATGGTTATCTTCTGGGATAAAGGCTTGACGGAATCGTCGACCCAGTTCCCCTCGGACCGGAATGTTCTGGAGATTAGGGTCACTGCTGGATAGCCTCCCAGTGGCAGTTACGGTCTGGTTATAGGAGGTGTGAATTCTTCCCGTCAAGGGATTGAGAAGAAGAGGCAACGAGTCTGCATAGGAGGATTTTAATTTAGCCAATTGCCTGTATTCAAGCATGTGGCGGGCAATGGGATAATTCAGAGACAATTCCTGAAGGGTGTTAAAGTCGGTGGAATGCTCCTTGGTAACCTTGGTCCTGCGGGAGGGAGGAAGCTTCATTTTTTCGAAGAGAATATGAGCTAATTGTTGAGGAGAGTTTAAGTTAAATTCTTCATTGCAGATTTGAAAGATTTTTTTCTTCAATTGGTCGAGTTCCTGCTCGAGCTCAGAGGAAAGCTCTTTTAAAGCGTGCACATCTATTTTCACTCCCCACATTTCCATATCTGCAAGAACCTCGATGAGAGGAAGCTCGATCGATCGATAGAGTTTGTCCAGCTTTTTTTCTTGGACCTTAGGCCAAAGTATTGAGCTGAGTTGGAGAGTGAAGTCAGCATCCTGACAGGCATAGGGAGCTACATTCTCGATGTCAACAGAATTGATGGTAACTTCTTTTTTTCCCTTGCCGACGATCTCACTGTAAGAGGTGGTTTTTGCATGGAGATAAGTTAAGGCCAGCTTGTCCAGATTATGCTTTCCCCAATTGGGTTCCAGAAGATAGGAAAGGATCATGGTGTCGAGATCGACTCCTTTTACAGAAAGACCTTCTCTTTGGAGTACAATATAATCATATTTCACGTTCTGTCCGATCTTTTTTATTTTCGGGTCACTGAGGGTGTCTTTGAGAAGAGCGACGGCCGTTTCTATGGCAATCTGTCCTGGCGCACCCTGGTAGTCATGGCGCAAGGGAAGATAGAAGGCATGGTGAGGCTTTGTGGAGAAGGACATCCCGACTAGACGGGCTTGTGTTGGATATGGACTGTCAGTCTCTGTGTCAAGGGAGACGCATTTGGCTTTTTTTATTTCTGAGATAAGACGGCAGAGGTCGGTCTCTTCTCGAAGTGTTGTGTAGTTCTTCTGCTTTTCTTCTTTTTTTTCCAAGTATTCTGAAAGAAGGGAAGAAAATTCCAGTTCTTGAAAGAGGGAGAAAAGTTCTTTATGGTTCGGCTCTGAAGGTGCGAAGTCTTCCAGTTTGAATTTGAAATACAGATTTTCTTCAATAGTCACCAGCTGCTGGCTAAGGCGAAGCTTGTCCAAATTCTTCTCAATTTTTTCTCTCAAGCGGGGATTCTTTAACCGAGGAAGATTCTTGATCAGATTCTCCAGACTGCCGAATTGATTGATGAGTGTTTTGGATGTTTTTTCTCCTATTCCAGGCACTCCGGGGACGTTGTCGGTGGGGTCTCCCCATAAGGCGAGAACATCAACAACTTGATGGGGGAAGACACCAAATATTTCCTTGACCTTTTTATTGTCTAGATGGATTTCTTTCACGGGATCATAGATTGTGGTGCCCTGGTTGACAAGCTGGAAGAGGTCTTTATCGTGGGTGACGATGACCGTTTGGACATTCTGGGAAGAGGCCTGCTTGGCCAAACTTCCCAGGACATCGTCTGCTTCATAATTTTCGAATTCGAAGGAAGGGATATTCATGGCCTTCATGATTTTTTTCACCACGGGGAGTTGGATGGTCAAGTCTTCTGGCATGGGTTTGCGGGTTGCCTTGTATTCTTTGTAAGTTTTATGGCGAATGGTAGGCCCCTTAACATCAAAAACGACACCCAAGTAATAAGGTTTTTCTTTGTCTTTGATTTTGCGGAGCATATTGAGGAAACCATAGATGGCATTAGTGGGAAATCCTTTAGAAGTGGAAAGTTGCTTGATGGCGTAATAGGAGCGATAGAGAAGAGAATAGCCGTCAATGAGAAAAAGCTTTTTTTCTGCCATTCTATCCTTAGCTGAGATTTAAAGGGCGAGCTTTGCTTCCTTTCTCGTCGCAGGCATCACAGTGCGTTTCTTCTCGAATGTCTTATGGTTTTTCTTCCGATCTTAAGAGGTGGTCGAATTGACCAGCAGAGACTTCTTCAACAATCCGCGAGTGTTGGGTTTTGACGATTTCCTGGGTTTTTGCTTCAAGATCAGGATGGTGCAGGAAGGATGTGTAGTAGGTTTTTCGAGAGGCCAGAACCTTTCCAGAAGCATAAACGATGGATTCGATGTAATGAGCCTTTTTTCCTTTATCCTGTGTTTGGATGTGGATCCTGACGCCTTTGTGCTCGATTTCCGAGTTGAATCCGCGCATAAAGATTTCCTCTTTTCAATCCATTATTATACTCTTAACTTTCAATATATCAAGGGAGCAAACCCTTCTTTTTATGGGGCAAAAGGCCCGGGGCCGTTATTGACAAAGAGAAGCAAGATGGTATAATAGGGAGACTTTTAGAGAGAAGCAATGATTATAGATATTGATCGATTACCAAAAGAAGGATTAATAGTCTCGGAAGAGTTTGAATTTATTTGTGATGAACTGGTCGAGGAAAGTGTGGTTTTTCTAGAACCTGCCCGCGTGGATCTGACCGTTAAGAAAATCGGGGAAGAGATTTCCATAAAAGGGCGGATCAAGGCAAGGCTCAGCTTCAATTGCAGCCGCTGCTTGGTTCCATTCGAATTTCCCATAGACTCCCGTTTTGATCTTGTCTATGTGCCCGAAGAGCTTTTTGAGCTGAAGGAAGAGTTGATCCCTGACGATATGGATCGATTTCTTTACTTTAACCGGAAGCTCGACCTCAAGGAAGTCGTCCTAGAACAGTTAAACTTGACCTTTCCGGTCAAGCCTTTATGCTCTGAAAGCTGCCAAGGGATCTGTCCTGTTTGTGGCAAGATTATCAGGAATGGAGAATGTTCCTGCGTCAGCACGAAGAGCGATCCACGCTTAGAGAAATTGAAAATATTCATTCGAGATAAAAGATAAATGGCGAATCCCAAGAGAAAACATTCTCATTCCAGAAAAATGAAAAGAAGGGCTCATCAGGCTCTCTCTGTTCCTCCTCTTGCTATATGCTCCAACTGTGGGAACCCGAAGCTCCCGCACCGTGCTTGTCCAGAGTGTGGGTTTTATAAAGGGAGACCCGTGATCGAGGGAGCAGAAGAATAACCATCAAGAGAGGTTTCAATGAGAGTCGCTGTTGACGCCATGGGGGGAGATTACGGGCCCAGAGTTATCGTGGAAGGTGCTGTTCGAGCATCTCATGATCATCAGATCGAAGTCTTTCTCGTCGGTGTCGAAGAGCTCATAAAAAAAGAGTTTAAGAAGGCCTCTCCATCTCGGGCCAAGATTACCATAATCAATGCCTCTGAAACCATCGGTATGGGAGAAGGGCTCCTCTCTTTCCGGCGTAAAAAAATGAGCTCCATTCGGGTAGGAACGCAACTGGTCAAAGACGGCGAAGCAGAGGCGTTCGTAAGTGCAGGCAATACAGCGGCTGTAGTCTATATCTCTAGGAAGGTTATCGGATCATTAAAGGGGGTGGAAAGGCCGGCTTTAGCCCTTCTCGTCCCCACTTTAAAGGGGATGACGCTGCTCATCGATGTGGGGGCAAATGTCAATTGTCAATCCCATCACCTGGTACAATTTGCGGTCATGGGTCAAGTCTTCATGGAGAACATTCTAGGTTTGAAGAATCCTTGTATAGGCCTGATGAGTATAGGAGAGGAGGATACCAAGGGAAATGTACTGACAAAGGAGACCTTCGAGATGCTTAAAGGGTCCCCACTGAATTTCATCGGTAACGTGGAGGGAAAGGACATCTATTCAGGTAGGGCAGATGTGATTGTCTGCGATGGCTTTACGGGAAACGTGGCCCTAAAGGTCAGCGAAGGGGTTATCGAAACTTTTTTCAACATGGCCCGCCATGAGATCATGAGGAATCTCTTCTCCAAGATAGGCTTTTTCTTGATGAAGAGAAACATCAAGAGGCTTTATAAAAGAGTGGACTACTCCGAGTATGGAGGAGCACATCTTCTCGGCTTGAAGGGGGTTTGTATCGTCGGACATGGGCGGTCTAATCCCAATGCTGTCAAGAACGCGATAAGGATGGCTAAGGACTTTGTGACAAACAAGGTTCAGGAAAAGATTCAGAATGAGCTGACGGCTGGCTCTCATATTCTGGGCAAATGAAGGATTAACATGTTATTCTCAGGGAAAGTTTCTGTGGTAACTGGAGCCTCCCAAGGGATTGGGGAAGCCATAGCCCTGGCTTTAGCTAAGGAAGGAGCTGAGCTCATCCTGGTTGATATCCAGAAAGAAGGATTGGAAGATGTGGCGGAAAGGATCATAGATCAGAACGGCAGAGCCTCTATCTATCCAATGGATGTCTCCGAGATGGAAGAAGCCACAGAGGTAGTCAAGAAGGCGATCGAAGCCCACAAGGGAATAGACCATCTGGTCAATAATGCAGGAATAACCAGGGATAACCTGCTGATGCGGATGAAGGAAGAAGAATGGGATGCCGTATTGGCGGTCAATCTGAAAGGGGTTTTCAATTTCTCCAGAGCCGTTATTCGCCACATGATTTCCAGACGTTATGGGCGGATAGTTAATATTTCTTCTGTAGTTGGACTGATGGGAAATGTCGGACAGGCCAACTATTCAGCATCCAAGGCAGGAGTCCTCGGCATTACAAAATCGCTGGCCAGGGAAGTGGCCTCTCGGGGAATCACTGTCAATGCCGTTGCTCCCGGCTATGTGGCCACTTCAATGACAGAGAAGCTTTCTGATTCAGTGAAAAAAACCTTCTTGGATCTCATTCCTATGAAAAGATTTTGCACGGCCGAAGAGGTGGCTCATGTGGTTAAGTTCCTTCTTTCTGATGAAGCTTCTTATATAACAGGACAAGTCATTAATATAAACGGCGGATTGTACATGTAGGTTCAATACCGCATTTAAGAGAAATATAATCAAAGAGGAGGAAAGATTATGGAAAGAGAAGAGTTGTTGAAGAAAATAAAGGCCATCATCGCCGATAAGCTGAGTATCAGCGAAGATCAGGTGACAGAAGAAGCCTCCTTTATCGACGATTTGGGGGCTGATTCTCTAGACACAGTTGAGTTGGTCATGGCTCTAGAGGACGAATTCAACATGGATATTCCAGATGAGGAAGCAGAAAAGCTGACCACAGTTGGGAAAGCCATGGATTATGTCTTAGGCTGCCTTTCCAAAAAATAAAAAGAAGAATTCAGTCCTTCATGAAAAAAATTCCCCTTTCTCCAAGGGTTTTGTCCCTAAGAAGAGTGGTGGTGACCGGGATTGGGCTGGTTTCCCCAATGGGTGTGGGAACGGAGGAGAATTGGCAAGCTCTGTTGGCAGGTAAGAGCGGGATCAGGCTCATCTCGCGGTTTGACGTCTCAGATTATACCTCTCAGATAGCCGGTGAAATGGAAGAGTTTGACCCTCTAAGATTTATCGAGAAAAAAGAAGTCCGGAAGATGGACAATTTCATCCAGTATGCTATAGCTGCGGCCCAGTTAGCGGTTGAGGATTCCGGGCATCCACTCTCTTCGCTGGAAGGAGATAGATGTGGCGTCTACATAGGCTCAGGAATTGGAGGGATAGGGTCTATCGAGGATACGTACAAGACATTGCTTGAAAAGGGGCCGGGCCGGGTCTCTCCTTTTTTTCTGGTCTCGGCCATCATCAACGAGGCTTCTGGTCAGGTCTCTATCCGGTATAAAGCTAAAGGGCCAAATTCAGCTACTGCTACAGCCTGCACCACAGGAACACATGCTGTGGGAGATTCCTTTCGCATCATAGCCAGAGGCGATGCCGACATCATGATTGCAGGCGGGGCCGAGGCTCCCATAACGCCCTTGGGGCTTGCTGGATTTTGCGCCATGCGAGCTCTTTCCACCAGAAATGATGATCCTCCCCGAGCATCTCGGCCTTTTGATGCCCAGAGGGATGGGTTCGTCATAGGAGAGGGGGCGGGTGTCCTCATTTTAGAAGAATTAGGGATGGCCTTGAGACGAGATGCCAGGATCTATGCAGAGATCGTAGGCTACGGCATGAGTGGTGATGCCTATCATGTGACCGCGCCTTGCCTTGATGGGGATGGAGCCTATCGGGCCATGAAGAGGGCTCTGAAGGATGGGAGGGTGGATCCAGAAGAAATCCATTATATAAATGCCCATGGGACATCGACTCCGTTTAACGACAAGATCGAGACACTGGCCATCAAGAGGTTGTTCGGCCAACATGCTTCCAGAATCGGGATCAATTCCACAAAATCCATGATGGGGCACCTTTTGGGGGCAGCAGGAGGAGTTGAAGCAGGCATTACAGCTCTTTGCCTCAAAAACCAGATCATGCCTCCGACCATCAATTACCAATTTCCTGATCCAGAATGTGATTTGGATTATGTTCCCAACAAAGCCCGTCCAGCAGAAATCCATTATGCTTTGAGCAACTCCTTTGGCTTTGGGGGGACAAACGGAGTCCTTCTTTTCAAGAAATTCGAAGAAGAATAAGCATAAATGGACGATTTTCGTCCCGACACAGGCCATAAGCACATCCCGGGAGGAGCATGGCAGAGAGGCCCAATTTTCTGGTCAGGCCATTGCGCATAATAGCCTTTGAAGCCTTAATGATTTTTGGCTTCTCTCGGTTGCCCTTAGGAGAGGATGGCTTTCTCTGAGCGAGGTTTTCACCTGAGGGCTTGTTGGATTTCATTCAGCGCATGATTGGAGTAAAAATTGGAAGGAGGTTTCATTGAATATCTATGTTTTTGTCAAAAGGGTTCCTGATACGGAATCCAAGATTCGGATAAACCACGAGACCAACTCGATCGTTGAGGAAGGGCTCAATTTTGTCTTGAATCCCTACGATGAGTATGCGGTGGAAGAAGCGCTCCGGTTGCGTGAGGCAAAGGGAGGCAAGGTCACCGTGCTTTCAGTTGGAAAAGAAGAAGGCTTGGTTATTTTGAAAAAATGTTTAGCCATGGGTGCAGATGAGGCCGTGCTGGTGAAGGACGAGATGCCAGAGACCTACGATGGTTTAAGAACAGCCAAGATCATCGCTCAAGCGTTAAAGAAGAAATTTTCGGATTTTGATCTGCTTCTATTTGGTAAACAGGCAGTGGGCGTGGACAATGCCCAGGTTCCCTCCATGGTGGCTGAGTTTTTGAACCTGCCTCAGGTGAATGTGGTAACCAAATTGGAGATTGAAGACAATCAGGGCGTTGCTCAGCGCGAGATTGAAGGAGCTTTAGAGAAAGTCTACTTTTCCTTGCCAGCAGTCATCAGTGCTCAAAAAGGGCTGAACGAGCCGCGGTATGAAACCTTGAAGGGAATCATGATGGCCAAGAGGAAGGAGATACCTGTCTTAACCCTGCAGGAATTAGATTTTAGCCAAGAGGATCTTGCTCTACAGATAGAGATCGCCAGGATGGAAAGTCCACCCCAGCGAGCAACAGGAAAAGTCATCGAGGAGGAACCGGCCGAGGCTGCCAAAAAATTGGTGGAGTTTCTCCATCAAGAAGCCAAGATTATCTAGAAGGAGGGAAAGAATGATTCTCGTTTTCATGGAAGTCAGAGATGGTGAAATAAAGAAATCCTCCTTGGAGGCTCTTTCTGAAGCGAGTAGAAAGGCTCAGGTTCTGCATACAAAAGCTACGGCTGTTTTGGCCGGACATAATCTGGAAAGCCTGATTGACAAGGTCTTCCCCTATGGGGCCTCAAAGGCCTATCTCTTGGAGAACACCCTCCTCAGCCATTATTCCCCTTCCGCGGTTGCCCAGGCTCTTTCCCTTCTGATTCATGAGGTCAAACCGGAGATCGTCTTCTTCTCGGCAACTTCCATGGGGAAGGATTTGGCTCCCAGGCTTGCCGCAAAACTTGGAGTGAGCTTAGTCTCGGATTGCACTCGGATCGAGATCAAATATGGGAAGCTAGAAGTGACGCGGCCGATTTATGCGGGGAAGGCTTTCTTAGCATTGAGGTTGAAGTCTTCCCCTCAAATTGTCTCCCTCAGGCCGAACGTCTTCCCTTTGCTTGAACCCTCAGAAGACAAGGGAGAGGTAGTCCGTAAGGATGTGCTCATTCCCGAAGATCAGGTTAAAGCTCAGGTTAAGGAGCTGGTCAAGGAAGCAGGGGCCGAACTGGATGTGACAGAGGCGGACATCGTGATTTCAGGAGGCAGGGGGATGAAAGGTCCTGAGAATTTTGACCTGCTCCGGGATTTAATTCCTTTTCTGCCCCACTCTACTATTGGGGCTTCTCGCTCTGCTGTTGATTCAGGGTGGATCGACCACCAGCATCAGGTTGGCCAAACTGGAAAAACGGTCTCTCCTACTCTCTATATGGCTTTCGGGATCTCAGGGGCCATACAGCATCTGGCTGGAATGAGTTCCTCCAAGTACATCGTTGCTGTCAACAAAGACCCGGATGCGCCCATCTTTAAGGTGGCAAATTTCGGAGTGGTGGGAGATCTTTTCGAGGTAATTCCCTATCTGAAAGAAGAGTTGAAGAAGGCACAATAGGGAACCCTTCTTTAGGATTATTGAAAAATAAAGTTTCTCTATCTCACCGTGATCCTTCCTTCCCTTTCTGACTCTCGCGAGGATTATAGCCTCTCTGTTCTTTGCAGCACAGGTCTTTCTGAGATTGGATGATGACGTGATTTTTGGAGGGACTTCTGGTTACTCCAGCTCTTCTGGCAAGAAGATATCCAGCAGAACTTGGTTTTTGTCTGACCGGCTCTCTCCTACGCTGGTCACATAGATAGCGGGCTTGTCCACCACCGGGCATTTGTTCTCGCATATTCCGCAGCCGATGCAGAGGTCGATGACCACAACCGGACATGCGGGACTCTTTATGGTTCCGTCGGGAAGTTTCACTTCGGCATTGACCAGTTTTATGGCTTTGGGAGAGGTGGGACAATGTTCCTCACAAACAATGCAGGGAGTCCCCATGCTGTATGGAATACAGCGGTTCTTGTCCACCCATGCTGTGCCAATGACGACCTTGATCTTTTCTGGGACGGTGAGCTCCTTGATGGCTCCTGTGGGGCAGACTTGGGAACAGAGGGAACAATAGTATTCGCAGTAACCAATTTTGGGAACGAGCATGGGTGTCCACAGACCTTCGGGACCTGCTTCTGAGAGGGCAGGCTGGAGGGCATTTGTCGGGCAGACTTTCATGCACTCTCCACAGCGGACACATTTTTGGAGGAACTTCTCTTCGGGCAAAGCTCCAGGAGGACGAATCAGCTTGGGCGAGGAATGGCGGGAAGAAGGAGAGAAGCGGAAAAAGGGGACGGCAATGGCTCCCAGAAGAGAGGTAAAGATGAGTTTTCTTCGAGAAAGGTTCACTTGTTTCACATCTTCAGGAGCTGGTTTCAAGGGGAACCGGATGGCGTCAGTAGGGCAGATCGAGCTGCAGGTAAAGCAATAATCGCATTCAGAGCTTTTCCATTCTTCGTTAGGGAAAGGAGTGGCCTCTGTCTGACAATGGATGGTGCACAGCCTGCATTCTATGCATCTTTGAGGGTCAATTCGCAGCTTCAGCACATTCCACCTGGAGATAAGACCTAAGAAGGCCCCCAGGGGGCAGAGATAACGGCACCAGAGCCTCTCCCTTGTTAGGTTGAGGAGGACGAGGCCGATGAAGATCGCTCCGATGAAGAATCCTTGGAAAAAGGTGGTGTTGATGGCCAACCTTTCCAGGAATTGGACCAGACTGTCTCCGATGCTGAGGAGCTTGAGCTTATAAAAGAGATCGATAAGAGCGTTGAAGCTGTATCGGAGGGCGGGAAGCACACTCCCTGCAAAGGAGCGATAGAGAAGCGATAGAGGGTCGAAGATTCCCACAAGATCAAGGGTTAAAAGAGTGCTGGCCAGAAGAAATATCAGAAAGTAATATTTCCAGGATAGGGGACCAGCAGGGTTTTTTTTCGGCTTTAGGAGCTTTGCTTTTTTAAAAATAAAGGAAAAAAATTGGTGGATAGTGCCAAGAGGACAAACCCAGCCACAGACCACTCGTCCCAGAACAAAGGTGATCAGAATGGTTGCGGCCGCAAAGATGAAGGAGAAAAAAACAGTCCGGGAGGCGATAAAGGTGGCTAGAGCAAGGAGAGGATCGAAATGAAAAAAGGTCTCTACCTGTCCTATGTAATCCTCTCCTGGGAAACGGGTTTGTAGCAGCAGATAGATAAAGAGGCTAAAGAAAATAGCCTGACTGAGGATTCTGAAGGCTTGGATGATCCTGTATTTCTTAGACCGTTCTTTTTTCAATGGTCAACTGCTCCAGATGGATCTGGCCGAATCCTTTCTGATGGGCCACTTCAAGGAAGGGCAGTTGTTCAGGGTCGATGCCGAAGAAACTGGCTCCCATGGCATCCACGGCCACATAATCCACACCTGCGACTACGGTTTTGAATAGTTTAGCGTCGGAGAGCCTCCCTCCTTGAGGCCCATTTCTAATGAGAATACGGAAACCATCGAGAAGAGTCAGGCAGGGCTTGAAGAAGGCTGAGAGATCGATCATAGCCTGATCGAGCCTCTGATGGAGTTGGTTGCGGTTTCCTCCGAGGGCGCCCAGCCAGTTTTTCATCCCCATGGTTAACCTGGAGAGACTGTGGATCTTGGCAATGGGGACATTGATGATCTTGTCGGCTTGGACAAAGTCTGTGAACACCTCCCATTCCTTGAGCCATTCTCCACGGAGGGCCATTTTCTTAAGCCGATGGCGGTTGGGAAAGAGGACCTTTGCCCCTGCATCTTTGGCTGCTTGAGCAATGCCAGAGCGGGCATAGGTTCTTTGAGCTGGATTGCATGGATTGTCCATGACCTTGACTTCTTTGGCTCCTGCCTCAAAACTGAGTTCCACCAGAGTCTTGACCACATCTGGATTTGTGCAAGCTGCCTGTTCAGGAGCCCTGTCCCAGCCGATATTTGGCTTGACCACGACCACATCCCCTTTGCTTATAAAACGCTTGATTCCTCCCAGCGCCAGGATCGCTTCCCGGGTGATGGCCCCAGGTGAGTCGCCTTGAACAAGGGTAAGATCAGGGAAACTTTTTTCCTGGGCAAAGAGAGAAGGACTGAGGCCGAGAAGGAGACTTCCTCTGGTGACCTCTTTGAGGAATGCTCTCCTTTTCATCGTCTTTTATCCTTTTCCCAGAGAGTGTAAATAATCTATGACGCCTTCATAGATTCCCTGGGCCACCTGCTGTCGGTATTCAGGGCTTCGAAGCCTTGCCTCTTCGGTGAGGTTGCTCAAGTGTGAGATCTCCACAAGAACGGAAGGCACATTATCCACTCCTATTAGAACCCAGAAAGGGCCGCCTTTGACTCCCAAGTCTTTGACATCTTTGTACCTTGTGGAAAGAGTGTCTACTAGGTTTATTTGAATCTTTTCTGCCAACTCCTTGGATTCGACGATCTTGCTGTTGCGGACGATCTTGGTGATGATATCTTTCATCTGGCTGATGTTTTTGGTGGAGGTGGCATTTTCTCGCGCTGCGATTTCATTGACGGAGGGATCTTGGCTGAAGTTAAGGTAGAAGGTTTCCACACCGCAGCGTTTCTTGTTGCGGCTGGCGTTGGCATGTATAGAGATGTAGAGGTCAGCCTCTTTCTGGTTGGCGATGATCGTCCGGTTCTCCAAGGGGATGAAGATATCCGATTCTCTGGTGAGTATGACCTCCAGATCGCCTTTTCTGTCCAGAAGATTCTTCAGTCTGTGGGCCACATCGAGGACGACTTGTTTTTCTTGGAGGCCCTTTTTTCCGATACAACCGGGATCTTCTCCCCCGTGGCCAGGGTCGATGACAACTCTCTGAATCCCTAAGCCTAGCTGACGAACCATGCTGTAGCCGGATTTGGCTGGTTGCGGAGGTTGAGGTTGTTTTCCTGAAGGTGATTCCGCCGCTTGGTGAGGATAAATATCGATGATGATCCTGAACGGATCAAAGAGGTGCCAGACCCGATAGCGTTTGACCTTTTGGAAATTCAAATCCGCCACCACCCTGACTGTAGAAGAGGTTTTTTGTGCGATGCGTATCTGGCCGAGATAGGCGTTCTGGACCAGGAAGGTTTTTCCATGGAGGATCGGATTCAGTTTAGCCTGGTAGATGTCGACATAGATGCGGTCAGGATTGTGGAGCTCGTTGAAGCTGTATTCTCTCAGTTTGCCAACGTCGACTACAACCCGTGTATAAGAAGGGTGAGAGTAGGAACGGAGATTGTAGATCTCTATTCTGGGGTCATCTCCATCAGAAGGGAATAAGAGAGAGAAAAGGGTTGGAAGGAGAAACAGAATCAGCAGGGATATTTTTTTGAGATCCATCCTATAATCTATTAATTCTATAAGATATATAGTCTTGTGTCAATTCGACCGTTCTTCTCAAGCTCCGTATTTTTTGAGCTTTCCTGCATGGGCCAGCATCAAAGGCATGGCATAGATTGCTTGAAAACGCCCCAGATAGCCTTGGCTGCATTCTCTCTCTGAGAAAACCTTCACTCTGTCCGGCTGAGAAGCCTGAGAGTTGAGAAGGAAGGGATTGGGATGCCAGGAATGGGATTTGAGGCGGCACGGCGTGGAATGATCTGAGGTAACCACCAGCACTTCTGGTTCAAGGGTCGTAAGGCGTGGAAGATAGTCATCCACCTCTTCGATGGCTGTTTTCTTAGCCTCAAAATTTCCGTCTTCACCCGCTGAATCTGTTTTTTTGACGTGAACGTAGAAGAAATCGTAATCTTCGAAGTTCCGCTCCACTGAAGCAAACAGGTTGCCTAAGCCTTCTTTGGGATAGATGATGGTCATGCCTACCAGTTTTGCCAGGCCCTTGTACATGGGATATTGAGCGATGGCGACCGGGTTCAATTTATAGAGTTCGTTCATGGTGGGGATGGAGGGAGTCTGGGAGAATCCTCTGAGTAGGACTGTGTTGGCAGGGATAGAGTTGCCTAGAATTTCTGTCGCATCCTTGATAAAGTCGTTCACTATGTTAGCTGTTGGCTCTGCTTCTGGAGAAAGCGGACGAGTGTCGACTGGAGGATTTCCTTCTTTCTGAGGGTCAGCATCGGTAAGAGAATCAGAAAGGGCTTCTCCGCTGAATTTCGCTACAAAACGGTGTTCTCTTCCAGGATAAAGGGTGATGTTTATGTCTGCTTTCCTTTTCAAAGAGCTGTTGAGCAACTGGCACAAGCTTTCATTCTTGCTGGTGGGAATCCTTCCTGCTCTTCGATCGACAATCAGGCCGCCCTTCAGAGTGGCAAAATTGCCCCTGGCCACAAGATCCTCTTTTCCCACATCCACTCCCGTCCCCAGGGCTTCAAGGATTCCTCGTCCGAGGAGGTGTTTTAAAGGATCATAGCCAAAAAGAGCCAGATGGGCGGGACCACTTCCTGGGGTAATTCCCATAAAGACAGGATCTGTAAGACCGCATACACTCTTGGCAGCAAGGGAGTCGAGATGGGGCGTCCGTGCGGCCTCCAAGGGAGTCTTGCCCTTCTCAGGCAGATCCCCCAAACCGTCCATCACCAGAAGGACGATCTTTGACTGTGTTTTAACGGTGAGTTCTTGAGCGAGACTTTCCCATTCCATTTTAGAGAAAACTATATGAAATTACAGAGATGAAGTCAATTCAAAAGCGTACATGCTTCTGTTCAATACTTTCTAAGGCGTTTACAATGCCTTTTTCCTCTGCTAAAATCGTAACATGGATAGTGTCCTTATTCTTGACTTTGGTTCACAATACACGCAGCTCATTGCCAGAAAAATAAGAGGATTGGGTGTCTATTCCGAAATCGTTCCCTATAATCTTTCCCTTTCCAAGATAAAACGAAAACAGCCTTCCGCTGTGGTGCTTTCTGGAGGCCCTCAGAGTGTTTACCAAAAGGATGCCCCTCTTATCTCTGCCGAGATATTCGAGATGGGGATTCCCTTACTGGGCATCTGTTATGGTTTGCAGCTGATGGTCTATCTTATGAACGGAAAAGTCGCTCCTTCCTCAAAGAAAGAATATGGGTTTGTCCGATTGAATATTCTCGACAGGAAAGGACTTCTCGCGGGAATAAAGAATGGAGGGCAAGTCTGGATGAGCCACGGGGACAGCGTGGAAGAACTCCCTCCTGGTTTTGTTATCTCAGGGAGGACGTCTAACTGTCCAGCAGCTTCGATTGAATGGAGAGAGAGAAAGCTGTACGGCGTTCAATTCCATCCGGAAGTTATCCATACCGAACAGGGAAAGAAGATACTGGCCAATTTTCTTTTTTCCCAGGCAAAGCTCAGGCATAATTGGCACATGGAGTCTTTTGTTGAGAGAAAAACAGAGGAAATTCGCCAACAGGTCGGAGGGAAAAGAGTCATTTGCGGACTAAGTGGCGGCGTGGATTCTCTGGTGACAGCCCTGATCGTGCACAGGGCTGTAAGGGATAATCTCTACTGTATTCTTGTTGATAATGGCCTGTTGCGGAAAAGCCAGTATCAGGATTTGATGGGGAAATTTCAGAAGCATTTTGTTTTCAACCTCCTGGGTGTTGACTATTCGCAAATGTTTGTAGAGAAGCTCAGGAAAGTGATTTCACCGGAAAGAAAGAGAAAGATTATCGGAGAGCTGTTCATCCGGATTTTTGAGAAAGAGGCAGAGAGGTTAGGAGGCGTTGAGTTTCTGGCACAGGGGACCATTTATCCTGATGTGATCGAGAGCAACCCTGTCAAGGGGCCTTCATCTAAGATTAAATCTCACCATAATGTGGGAGGATTACCCTCGAATCTGAAGTTTAAGCTGGTGGAGCCCCTTAGAGAACTTTTCAAGGATGAAGTCAGGCTGCTGGCTAAGCAGTTGGGAGTAGGGAGGGAATTTATCTTCCAGCATCCTTTTCCAGGGCCTGGGTTGGCGGTAAGGATCGTCGGTGAAGTCACAGAGGAGAGAGTCGATCTTCTTAGGGAGGCTGATGAGATTCTCCTCCAGGAGATAAAGCGTGCCGGGCTTTATGACCGGTTATGGCAGGCCTTTGTTGTTTTGCTGCCTGTAAGGTCCGTTGGAGTCATGGGTGATCAGCGCACCTATCAGAGTGTGGTGGTCATCCGCCTTGTGCGGAGCGTGGATGGGATGACTGCGGATTGGTATCCGGCCAAATCAGAGCTTTTAGCTTGTATATCCAACCGGATTGTTAACGAAATCAGTGGAGTCAATCGGGTTGTTTATGATATCACCACCAAACCCCCCGGCACGATCGAATGGGAATGAATCTTTCAAGATGAAAAATTTCATTTATTAAGAGAAAAAGATGGATCCTTTATTCATTCACCTTCACAATCATTCCGAGTACAGCATCCTTGATGGAGCTCTCTCCCTAGACGCTTTAGTGGAGGCGGCCTGGAAAAACAAGATGCCAGCTCTGGCGCTAACTGATCATGGGAGTATTTTTGGAGCGGTGAGCTTTTTCAGGAGGGCTAAAGAGAGAGGTATCAAGCCTATCCTCGGTTGCGAACTCTACGTGGCTCCCCAAAGCAGGTTCGATAAGAAGGCAGAAAAGAGAGAGCCTACCCATTACCATCTGATCTTACTGGTGAAGGATGAAACGGGCTACAAAAACCTCTCTCAGCTCATCACCAAGGCTTATCTAGAGGGCTTCTACTACAGACCTCGGGTCGACAAGGAGCTTCTGGCTCAGTACAGCGAGGGCCTCATCGTGCTCTCAGGGTGCATTAAGGGAGAGATTAGCCATTATTTGTTGTTGGGAGAAGAGGAAAAAGCAGAGAGGGCGGCCTTAGAATATGCCTCTTTTTTTCCAAGGGGAGATTTCTATATTGAGCTTCAGGATCACGGACTCAAGGAGGAGAGAGTGGTTAAACCCCTGCTCGCAGCCTTGGCCAAGAAGCTAGATCTTCCTCTCGTTGTCACCAATGACTGCCACTATCTCGGCAAGGAGGATGCAGAAACTCACGATATTCTTATATGCGTCCAGACCAATAAAAGGGTAACCGATCAGGACAGGATCCGTTTTGGATCAAACGAGTTTTATTTCAAATCGAGCGCTGAAATGGCCTCTCTGTTTAAAGAATTTCCAGAGGCGATCAAGAACACAGTGGAGATAGCCTCTCGATGCAATTTTGATTTTCCTTCTTCAGGTTATTTCCTTCCTCAATTCAAGGTGCCGGAAGGCGTTTCTGTTGAAGAGTATTTTGAACAAGTAGTCAGGAAGGGATTCCAATCCCAGATGGAGTTTTTCCGCGAAAAAGGAGAAAAGGACGAGATCCCCGATCTTCATGATTATGAAGAAAGGCTGGATAAGGAAATGGAGCTTATCAAAGAAAGGGGCTTTGAGGGCTATTTCCTGATCGTCTGGGATCTCATCCAGATGGCCAAGTCCAAGAAGATTCCGGTGGGGCCAGGAAGAGGATCGGCTGCGGGCAGTCTACTGGCTTACAGCCTGGGCATTACCGATGTCGACCCCCTTCAGTATGATCTCCTTTTTGAGAGATTCTTGAACCCGGAAAGGATCAGCCTTCCCGATATCGATATCGACTTCTGTGGGAGACGGAGAGATGAAGTTCTGGCCTATGTGACTCGCAAGTACGGACGACAGAACGTATGCCAGATCATTACCTTTGGGACCATGGCGGCCCGCCAGGCCGTGCGAGACGTGGGAAGAGCTCTGGAAGTGCCTCTTCCTGAGGTGGACAGGATCGCCAAGATGATCCCTCCCTTCGGTCCAGAGGCCACTATCGAAGGAGCTTTAAGGAATATTCCCCAGTTAAAGGAGTTAAGAGATAAGAATACTAAAATTGCTCATCTGCTCTCCATTGCCCAAAAATTAGAAGGGCAGGTTCGACATCCCTCCATCCATGCGGCGGGAATCGTCATCGCTCCTAAGCCGCTGGTAGAATTCATGCCACTTTACCAGTCGGCTAAGGGGGAAATCACAACTCAGTTCCCGATGCAGGATATCGAAGCCCTCGGACTGCTCAAGATGGATTTGTTGGGATTGCGGAATCTGACAGTGATCCAGGATACCATTGAACTGGTGGAGAGAGACAAGGGGATAAAGCTGGACCTGAAGAATATTCCTCTTGATGATGAAAAGACATTTGAAGTTTTCAAATCGGGAAACACCGATGGCGTTTTTCAATTTGAAAGCCCGGGGATGAAGGACTTGCTCCGCAATTTCAAGCCTGAAACTTTCCGCGATTTGTTCGCACTCAATGCCCTTTATCGCCCCGGTCCCTTGAAGAGCGGGATGACCGATGAATTCATCAAGAGAAAGAATCATCCGGAACGAGTTAGCTACGAGTTTCCTGAGTTGGAACCCATCCTTAAAGAAACAAAGGGAATCATCGTCTATCAAGAGCAAGTGATGCAGATTGCCACCGAGCTGGCCGGGTTTTCCCTTGCTGAAGCAGACATCCTGCGCAAAGCCATGGGAAAGAAAAAAACAGCAGTGATGAAGGCCCAGAAGCAGAGGTTTATTCAAGGAGCCAGGAAGAGAGGCATCAGCGCCAGCAATGCCAACAAGATTTTTGAGCAGATCAATTACTTTGCTGGCTACGGTTTCAACAAATCCCATAGCGCTGCCTATGCTTATTTGGCTTACAGGACAGCCTACCTCAAGGCCCATTATCCCCTCTGTTTCCTTGCCGCCCTCTTGACTTCAGAAGCAGAGAGGGGTGCCACTTCTCAAGTAGTCAAATATATAAACGAATGCAAAGAGATGGGAATCAAAGTCCTTCCTCCTGATATCAACGAGAGCGATTTCAATTTTACAGTCTCCAGAGATAATATCCGTTTTGGCTTTTCAGCCATAAAAAACGTAGGAGAAGGAGCGGTCAAAGCCATCCTCCATGCCAGAGAAAAGAGAGGTAAATTTACCTCTCCATTTGATATTTTTGAGGAAGGTGACCCCAAGGTAGTCAACCGCAAGGTGATCGAAAGCTTGATCAAAGCCGGGGCTTTCGATTCCTTAGAGTGGAAAAGATCCCAGCTCTTTCACCTGGTGGATAAAATGATAGCCTATGCCCATGAAACGCAAAAGATCAAGTCCTCTAAGCAGAATCTTCTCTTTGGACGACGCCAGATTGAGCCCCCCTCTATTCCTGCCGAGATTAAACAGATGCGGGAATGGGATGAGAGCCTTTTCCTCTCCTACGAAAAAGACGCCTTAGGATTCTATATCACCAGCCATCCTCTGGCCCAATTTGGAAACCGTCTCAGGCGACTTGTTTCTCACTCCCTCAATCAATTGGATGAGGAGAAGGATTTTGACAGTGAAATTAGAGTCGCTGGAATCATCTCCGTGCTTAAGACTCTCAAGACCAAGAAAGAAGAGAGAATGGCCACTTTCATCCTTGAAGACCTGAGCGGTCGTATTGAAGTGGTCGTTTTTCCAGACAATTACCGGAAATATTTTGAATTCCTCAGAGAAGATGTCCTTGTCTGGATCAAAGGGAGGTTCTTAGGAGAGGGAGAGAGCCGGCGAATTCACCTCAATCAAATCATGCCTCTACAGGAAGCCTTCCACAAACAGGCAAAGAGAGTTGTCTTGAGGATTTTTCTCCCCGGGATTGAAGAATCTGTGTTTATGGATTTGAAAGATATGCTCGATAAGAACAGAGGAGAGTGTCCTGTTTTCTTTGAGCTGGAGACTCCTCATTCTTACCGGATGGTGGTTCAGTCCATCGACATTCAAGGCGTTTCCCCCACCGAAGAATTGGCCAAGAATATAGAAGGTTTACTGGGGGAAGGCTCGGTTTTGGTTGAATACTGAAGTGTAAAGACTGAGATGGCTTACAAAGTGATTCTTCTTGAGGACAGTCCGACTGTTAAGAAAGCCGTCAGGATGTCTCTCTCGTCTCCAGATTTTGAGCTCTATACTTATCATGGAATGGGGGAGTTTTTAGAGAAGCTCCATCAGATGAAGCCCGATGTGGTTCTGGTCGGTGTTTCTTTGGTCTCGAGATCAGAGTCCCGGACCCTTAAGGATTGGAAGAGCCAGAAGATCTCCAGGAAAACGGCTGTGATCCTTCTCAGGAAAGTCTTTGAGCCTGTTGATCAAGAAAAAGTTGCTGAATTGGATTATGATGCCATTCTTCGAGTGCCCTTTAATTCGGGGGGGCTGGTCAGCTTGGTGCGGAATCTCATGGAGAAAAAAGAGGATCCTCTCTCCCTACCAGAAGAGCAACTCTTAGACGACTTTTCCAGCCAGGAAGGGGTTAATGATCTGGATGAGAGAATCAGGGCTCTGGTAAAGCAGGAAACCTTGGATATGGGAAGAGAACTGGAAAAGAGGATGAAGTTTCAACTTCTTGCTGAAATGAAGGATTGGCTTCGGAAAAAACTCGATGAGATAAAGGAAGAAAGTGAAGCATGATTCCACGTGCGTTCGAGCCCCGAGGGCTTGATATTATGCTCCCTTAAAATATAAAATCTGGTTGCTGGCCTTGCTATCGGCTGCTGAGGCCATTTCTTCTCTCAGAAATTAAACAGAACAGCAGCCATTCTTCTCAGCTGAACTCAGTCATTTGGAGTTGAAAATGAAGAAAAAACACATTCTGAAGAAAGCGTATGACCCCAGTCCTGTAGAAGAGAAATGGTCCAGTCTTTGGATCAAGAAAGGTCTTTTTACACCCAAAGCTTCATCCTCAGAGAAGAGATTTTCTATGGTTCTTCCCCCTCCCAATGTCACCGGATCCCTTCATATGGGACATGCGCTTTGCTTTACCCTTCCTGACATCATCACCCGTTGGCGGCGTATGCAGGGTTACCATACCCTCTGGCTTCCTGGGACAGACCATGCCAGTATCGCTGTTCACAATGTTATCGAGCAGAGTTTAGCTGAAAAAGGACTGACCAGGGAAGAAATAGGAAGAGAAAGATTTCTTAAGATGGCCTGGGACTGGAAAAAGAAATATGGGGGTCTCATCATTCATCAGCTGAAGAGGTTGGGGGCTTCCTTGGATTGGAGTCGAGAAAGGTTTACTTTGGATGAGGAGTTCTCCATCGCAGTGAGGCGCGTGTTCGTCGATCTTTACCAGGAAGGCTTGATCTACAGAGATTATTATCTGGTGAATCGCTGCCCTCACTGCAGGACAGTTCTTTCCGATATCGAGATCGAACATAAAGATCGGAAGGCCAAACTCTATTATATTAAATATTCCCTTGTGGACAGTGATGAGACTATCGTTGTGGCCACCACTCGCCCCGAGACCATGTTGGGCGATACGGCAGTTGCAGTTCATCCGGATGATCGTCGGTACAAGAAATTACATGGGAAGAAAGTGCGTCTTCCCCTTGTGAACCGAGTGATTCCCGTCATCACCGACCCGAGGGTGAAGCAGGGGTTCGGTACAGGAGCGGTGAAAGTCACGCCTGCCCACGATCCTGTGGATTTTGAACTGGGAAAAGAACACAATCTCGAACAGGTGAGCGTTATCGACGGATCAGGAAGGATGAGAGAGGAGGCTGGAGAGGCATTCAAGGGATTGGACCGGTTCGAGTGCCGGGAAAAGGTCCTTGCCAAACTCCGCCAGATGAATCTTTTGGATAAGGTGGAAGATTATGAACATGCCATCGGTCACTGCTATCGGTGTCAAACCATCATCGAACCCTATCTTTCATGGCAGTGGTTCGTGAAAGTAGGGCCTTTGGCTAAAGAGGCGATTAGGGTGGTGGAAGAGGGAAGAATCCGTTTCATACCACCTAACTGGGCAAAGACCTATTTTGAATGGATGTACAACATCCACGACTGGTGTATTTCGCGCCAGCTTTGGTGGGGGCATCGAATTCCTGCCTGGTATTGTCGGGATTGCGATGAAGTGATGGTAGCCATGGCGGAGCCGGAGAAGTGCTCAAGATGCCAAAGCACCAACCTTGTCCAGGATGAAGATGTTTTGGATACATGGTTCAGCTCCGCTCTCTGGCCTTTTGCCACCATGGGTTGGCCTGAAGAAACAGTGGATTTAGAAACCTTCTACCCCACTGATCTCATGTCCACTGGGTTTGATATCATTTTTTTCTGGGTGGCCAGGATGATCATGATGGGGCTTAAGTTTACCGGAGATATTCCCTTTCGGGACGTTTTCATCAACGGGCTGGTGAGAGATTTTAAACGGAGGAAGATGAGCAAATCCGAAGGAAATATTATCGATCTGCTGGAGATGAGCGGCAAATACGGAACAGATGCATTGCGCTTCACCCTGGCAGCCTTGGCTGTTCCGGGAATGGATCTCAGTCTTTCAGAAGAGAGGATGGCAGGTTATCGGGCCTTTGCCAACAAAATCTGGAATGCTTCACGCTTTGTGTTGATGAATATGGAAGAGGATGAACTGGAGATCCGTGAGGATGAGTTGACTTTGGCTGACAGATGGATCCGGAGCCGACTGACCAAAATCACCGGAGAGCTGAATGAGGCATTAGAGAAGTACAAGTTCTATGAGGCAGCCGATAAGATCTACCATTTTATATGGCATGAATTCTGTGATTGGTATATCGAGCTGGTGAAACCGAGCCTTAAGGAAAACAATCAGACCAGTCTTTCTGTGCTGGTCGACTCCTTAGACCAGATCCTGCGGCTTCTTCACCCTTTCATGCCCTTTATCACAGAGGAAATTTGGCACCATCTCCCACGAGAAGAGAAAGCATTGGCGGTTGCTCCTTTCCCAGAGGCAAGAGATGATCTCAGAGACAAAAGAGCCGAGCGAGACATGAAACATCTTCAAGAAGCGATCATCGGCATCCGCACCATAAGAGCGGAAAATCGAATTTCACCCAAGAAAAAAATGGATCTCTGGCTGAAGGTCAAGAGGAAAGAGGAGAAGGATCTCATTCGCCGCCATCAGACATATATCCAGGCTTTATCCTACATTGCAACCATCACCACCTGGGATGAGTTTCCTCCAGAGAAGAAGATTTTAAAAGGGATGGCTGGTTCCTGGGAGATCAGGATTCCCCTTGAAGAGGATATCTTTGATCTGGATCAGGAAAGAAAGAGAGTGGAGAGAGAGCTTTCTAAAACAGATACAGAGATCACAAAGATTGAAACGAGGCTTCAAAACAGGGATTTTCTCAGCCGTGCTCCTCATGAAGTTGTCAAAGAAACAGAAGATCGACTCCGCAACCTCAAAAACAAGAAGAACAAATTGCGGGAGAGCTTAGAACATATTCTTTCCCTTTCCGGCAAAGAGTGAAGGATTTTAACTTTCAAGTATTGGATGCAAACATCTTGAAATCCGTGATGAGGCAACAATCAGACAAGCTGAATCGTCAGCACGCGGATTTTCCCCAGCGAGGAAAATCCGCTCATTCCTCGGAGCATCGGTTCCTGTCCATCCTCGCCAAGACCCTCCCACCCGCCACTATGGGCTTCGGATGGACAGGAACCATTCCCGCTCGCCTGCGGATGGCATTCCTCATCAGCTTGCCTGATTGTCCTCGAAATCATCACGGAAGATGCTTTTGTGTTCGATCAATGACAGATGAACATTGAGGGAGAAGGCACATCCAGACACGTTAGTTAAATTCAAGGGGTTGAGCCGGATGAATATCGGAGAAAGAATCCACAGGGTTAGAAGCTGTTCTTCCACCAATGATCTGGCCAAGGAATTGGCATTGGCTGGAGAAGAGGAAGGAACAGTGGTTATCGCTGATGAGCAGACAAAGGGCAGAGGGAGGATGGGAAGAGGCTGGTTTTCGGTAAAGAATAAGGGCCTCTACATGTCGGTCATTCTCCGGCCCCCTAGGTCCACAATCTCTCTTCTTCCTCTTGCTGCTGGCCTAGCCGTGAGGAAGGCTTTGTTGAATTCAACCGGCATTGAGATCTTGCTCAAGTGGCCCAATGATTTGATTTGGAGAGGGAAAAAGATGGGGGGCGTTCTTTGTGAAAGCTGTTTTTTAGGAAACCGACTGAGCTATGTAATTCTGGGGATAGGCCTTAACCTCAATCATGATCCAGAGGATTTTCCTGCACAGATCCGTAAGGAAGCGGTCTCTATCAAAATGGCAAAAAACGAAAGAATCCGGAGGGAAGAGATTCTCCCTGAATTGTGGTCAGCCCTCAATCTTTGGTATGATTATTTCTTAAGAGGAAAAGACCGTCAGATCGTCAGCTCTTTTGAGAAAAACTCAGCCTTGTCTCCGGGGAAGAAAGTGGCTGCAACCACGGAGAAGGAGAGATTTGAAGGAATATTCAAGGGAATTGACTCGAAGGGAAGACTCGTCCTCCAAATAGCAGAGAGAAAGAAAGTCTTCTTCTCTGGTGAGACACAGATCGTCAGGCATAAATAAAGGAGGAATCATATGCTCTTAGCCATAGATATTGGGAACACATGCATTGCTTTAGGTGTCTTTGAGGGAAGCAGGTTGGTCAAGCACTGGAAGATCCGCTCAGAGAGAGAAAAAACAAGCGATGAATATGGAATAACCCTCATGAGTCTCTTCTCTCTTTCTGGTTTGGAAGAAACGGAGGTGAAATCAGTCATGCTCTCTAGTGTTGTTCCTCCTTTGACACCTGTCTTTCAAGAATTGTCCAGAAGTTTATTTCAAGTCAAGGCCCTTGAGGTCGGGCCTGGTTTGAAAACAGGAATGCCTATTCTCTATGAGAATCCACTCGAGGTCGGGGCGGATCGTGTGGTTTCATCGGTGGCTGCCTTTTCCAAGTACGCGGGGCCTTCCATTGTGGTCGATTTCGGTACGGCCACCACATTTGATGCTATCTCCTCCAGGGGAGAATATCTGGGGGGAGCCATCGCTCCTGGAATGCAGATTGCCGCTGAGTCCCTTTACCTGAGAACAGCTAAGCTGCCTCGTATAGAGATCAGGAAGCCTAAGAAGGCCATAGGACGGACAACTGTAGCGAGCATGCAATCCGGGATTTACTTCGGGTATATCGGGCTTGTTTCTGCAATAATCCAAGAAATGAAAAAGGAGCTGGGAGAAGAAACAAAAGTGATTTCCACTGGAGGAACGGCGGCTCTCATGTATCGGGAGATAGAATCCATCGATTTCTACGAACCTAATCTGGTGCTTGAAGGATTGAGGATTATTTATAAGCTTAATGAGGAATAAGGGTTGCAGGAAAGAATGTAGATATTGATGCTCTCATGAGTCTAGCTGGATATGTTGAAAGAAAGGAGCAATTGCTGACCGAGGAAAATGACCAAGATTAAAGACAATCAGAGAAGTGAGTATTTTCAGACAATCGGCCGCCATTTCTTTAGGCATCGAGGTTCGCCCTTTTTTCTCTCTTCAAAAGACCTTGACCTTATCACCCGTTGGGAAAAGATGGGAATTCCCCTGAGAGTGGTTATGGAGGGGATAACAAGGTCTTTTGGAAACCGTGGATCTAAGCAACACAAACAGAGCAAAATTCTTTCTCTCTCTTATTGTCAACCCCAAGTTGTCAAGGCCTTCCAGCAATATAAAGAGAGAAAGGTAGGAAGCAGGAAGAGTAAACCTGACAGTGATGATAAGAGAAAGAAAGCTAGGGCCGAGGTAAAGATGTTTTTAAAGATACTACCGATTCCAGTCACTTTCCTCAAAGACGTCTACTCTCAGGCTTATGAGCTTCTCTCCCAAAGCCAGGTTGAGGAGGAAAGGCTGGAGCTTCTCGATGAGGAGGTAGAAAGGCTTCTTGTGGAAAAATTTCTTCAGAAAGAACAAGGGGGAAGAGAGCAAAAAGACGCCGAGACAGACAGGAGAGAGAACGTGGATCAGCTGAATACCAGCAAGATAAAAGGGGTGAAGCAACTGAGAGAAAGACACAAGATACCATATATTTCTCTTTTTTATTATTGAAAAGGATTTGGGGTCAGGCTCCGTCATCAAAGGAAGCCAAGGGACATTGTTATCGTCCTGTGTATTTATGGATAATGAGGCATGACCCCAAGAAATAAAGATGGTTGATAGGATTATCTCCGTGTTGCGCAAGAGGAGGCAGGGCCTGGGATTGGAAAGGCTTCGAAGAGAGCTTCAGCTTGCTCCTCGAGAGAAATCCCAGCTAAAAAAGACCTTAGAAAGAATGGAAAACCAAGGGATGGTTTTCAGGATAAGACATAAATATTTTATGGTCCCTCGCTCTCACATGGTGAGAGGGAGGTATATCTCCTCTTCCAAGCGATACGGGTTCGTCAGCCCTGAAGAAGGACTCTCAGAGGATATTTTTATCCCTCCTCCTTATTCTGCAGGAGCCCTTGATGGAGATCTGGTTGAAGTTTACTACAGAAGGAAAGGAAGGAAAGGAAAGCCAGAAGGTCGAATCATTCGTATCCTGGAGAGAACCAAGAAGAAGGTGGTAGGTCTCTACAGGGAACGGGCAGGGAATGCCTTTTTTCTTCCTTTGGAAAGGCCTTTTTCTGAGGAAGTTCCGATTATCATTCCCCCAAAATTTTCGCCTCAGCCGGGTATGATTGTTGAGGTAGAAAGAGAAACCATGCACTTGACGGATGTGCTCGGCAAGTCGGACCAGCCCGGTGTAGATACGGAAACTGTCATCCGCTTGTACGACCTGCCTTCTTCCTTTTCAGGAGAAGCTCTGGAGGAAGCCAGGATTCTTCTGCCTAGCATATCGGATGAGGAGAGAAAGACTAGAGTGGATTACAGGGATTGGATTTCGGTCACAATCGATGGCCAGAATGCCCGGGATTTTGACGATGCTGTGAGCGTGAAAAGGCAAGAAGACGGCCATTTTCTCCTCGGGGTTCACATTGCCGATGTCTCCCACTATGTGAAGCTGGGATCCTTCCTTGATAAGGAGGCCACAAGGAGAGGGACGAGCGTCTACTTTTCTGATCGGACTCTTCATATGTTGCCTGAGGAGCTTTCTACATCCATTTGCAGCCTCAAGCCGGAAGAGGAAAAACGGACTCTCTCTGTAGTGTTGGAGATTGACCAAGAAGGGAATGTTATAGACAGGACCTTTCATCCTTCCCTGATCAAGACTAAAGCTCGCATGACCTATCAGTCTGTTTATAAGATTTTTGAAGGAGATAGAGAGGAGCTGAGCAGACATGAAGAACTCCTCCCGGATTTGCTGTTGATGAGGGAGCTGGCGTGCATCCTGAGCAAGAAGAGGGATGAGAAGGGCAGCCTGGATTTTGATCTAACCGAGCCTGAGCTTGTCTATGTGGAAGGAAATCTAGTTTCCATCCTTCCCTTTGAACCGAACGAAGCTCATCAACTCATCGAAGAATTCATGGTGGTTGCCAACGAGGCAGTGGCTTCTTTTCTTTCAGGAAGAAATATTCCCTTGATATTCAGAGTTCACCCCAAACCCGGAGAAGAGGATTTGAGAAAACTTCGAGAGATGCTGGTCCATTTCGGCATCTTTCTTCCCCAAGCAAAGAGGATTAAATCTAGGGATTTGCAGGAAGCCTTGTCTCAGGCCAAGGGAAAGCCTTGGGAGAAATTCGTAAACCTTCAAGTTCTAAAAAGCCTCAAACTCGCTTCCTATTCCCAAGAAAACAGGGGGCACTATGGGCTGGCCAAAAGTGACTATACCCATTTTACTTCTCCGATTCGGAGATATCCTGATTTGATTGTTCATCGCATCTTGAAATCAGTGATCAGAGGGGAGAGACCGGACCCTGTGCAACTTGATTCTCTGGCTCTTCTCTGTTCTCAGCAGGAGAGGAGGGCTGATCAGGCCGAAAGAGATCTTTTGGAATGGAAAATCTACCGGCACCTCAGAGGAAAACTGGGAGAAGAAGTGGACGGGATTATAGTGGATATATCCAAGGCAGGACTGGTTGTAGAGCTGGACAGGTATTTTGTCGATGGAATCATCTTTTTCTCTGATCTTGGGCAAGACTATTATGTCCGCAAAACAGAAAAGACGTTAGTGGGGAGAAGTTCTGGCCGACGGTTTGAATTAGGAGAGCGATTGAAGGGGACTTTAGCATCTGTTGACCCTATATCGAGAAGAATCACCCTGACTTTGTCTCAGGAGAGTAAAGAGAGATGAGCATGGAGACGGCCTGTTTTGATGCGGCAGTCGATTTTTTACCTCGAAAGAAGGGGGAAAGTCTTGATGCTCAAATTCTTTTTAAAAAAACAAAGGTTTCAGCCTCATTCTCTTTCTATCCCCAGGCTCGAAGAACGAAGCAGGATGAGCATTTCGTCAGAGTCCACACCAGCCACCCACTTCCTCTGAAATGGAAGGACAGATTTGAGGTTAAGGAGCTTAAAAGAAAGAGCCTTTTGGGCAAAGGGATAGTTCTTTTCCTCCATTCAGAGAAAATTAGAGGAAAAAAGGAGAAGAGAAGGATCATCTTTTTACAGAAACTTCTGGGAGGGGAGTGGGAAATGCTTGCTGCCCTTGTCCAGGAAAAAGGCTTGGAGGGAGTTAAGGAAAGAGAGCTTGCTCAATTTTCTTCTTTAAGTCAGGCTAAACTCCTCTCTCTCAGCCAAGGATTGGAGGAGAAAGGAGTGTTGAAGATTCTTTCCTTCTCTCCCCTTTTTCTCCTTTCCAAGACTAGCTTTGAATTTCTCTGTCAAAGAATACTGAAATATCTTAGTGCCTTTCATGAGAGGCATCCACAAGAACAAGGTGTCTCTTGGGACAGGCTCATGAAGAGATTCGGTGTGGATCGGAAAATCCTTGCCTTGGCTATCCATCGCCTTACCAAAGAAAATAAGGTAGTAGCATCAACAGAGAGAGCAGCTCTATACGGTTTTGAGCGGACTTTATCTCTCTGGGATGAAAAGATTTTGAGAAAGCTGGAAGAGATGTGCGGAGCCTTACAGATTGGTTCCCCAGAAGAACTGAGCCAATCAATAGGGATTTCACCTCAGAAACTGAGCCGCTTACTCTCTCTCCTTGTGGAGAGAAAGAAAATTGTGTTGGGAAAGGAAGGATTCATTATTCATTCCCAATGGTTGGATGAGCTCATTTCCCGGATCAAGAGCTCTGGAAAGAAGGAGCTGACTGTTTCAGAATTCAAGAAGATGACGGGCTTAAGCCGGAAATACGCTATTCCTCTTCTGGAATTGCTCGACCAGTTGGGAGTGACGCGGAGAAATGGGCCTGTGCGAGAGATCTTATGAACGATTTATTCTTTCTTTTTTTTCTTTTTCTTTTCTTCTAAAGCTGATTTGAGCTTTTCAGCGAAGAGGCCAAAGACCGGTCCTTCAGGAGCAGAAGGCTTATATTCTTTTTTCTTTTCCTCTGGCCTGAGTTCTTCTCTTTTCTCTCCTATCTCCTTTTTCTCTTTGGCCTTTATGGCTATCAGGGCTTCCTGCTCAGATTCTTCCAGCTCGATCTTTTCTTCAATGATCCTTCTTTCGCCTTTTCTCCTTCGGAAATCCTTCTCAGGTTCCATCCTTATCTTCGATCTCTTTTTCTTGAATTCTTTTTCCTTCTTTAGTGGTTTGGCTCTTTCTGGGATTTCCGGTTCTTTTATCTCCACCTCTTCGGTGACTGAAGGAGCTTCTGCTCTCACCTCTTCCTTTCTCATCTCCTGGAGTTCGAGCGGGGCCACTGGAGGCACCTCTGGGGGAGGCCCTTCTATTTTTTCCTCGACTTTTGGTTTCGGAGGGGCTTCTTCCTCTTCTTTTTTTATTTTTTCCTCATAGAGGAAAATTCCCTTCTTTTTCTCTGTTTTTTTGAATTCAGGAGAATTGAGCAGGGTCTTTTCCACATCTTCCTCTGTGGTTCGCTTCAAGATGTCGACCAGATGATAGGCTCTCATGAAGTGGAGGGAGCGTTTGTCTGTGCCTACACCAAAATTTTCAAAAATAAGGACCAGAAGTTGCTCAAGGCTCAAGCCATCCCTACGGTCGTAGAGAGAGAAGAGCTTGTTCAGAGTTTCCCTTTGGAGGTGAATGATCTTGTTGGGCAGGGCAAAGGTAAAAGCTTCTTCTCCTGATGTTGTCAATTTATCTTCCTCTGGATCATAAGTCATCTTCAGTACAAAAAGCTTTTTCTTCGACTTTTTGATCCAGAAGTTGAAGTGAGTGTCTTTTTTTCTCTCTAAAGTTAAGCTCGCTCCTTGGGGCGTGTTGTTGCTTTCATAAAACTCCTTCAGTCCCAAAAAGAGATGAACAGAGGGATAGTAATAAACGGTATAGTCTTTCCCGGCTTCTTCATCGGTGAATATGTATTCTCTGGCTGAGGAGAATTCTTTATCGAGGCCTTTAGAAACCTTCAATCCTCCTGATAAGATCTCTCTCCAGGTCAAATAGACCTTTAAGGGGAGTCCCTGCTGAGCTTTCGGTTCCTCCGGGTTTTCTTGATCAAATGGGGGAAGTTTGGCCTTGGGAGATGAAACAGGGAGCTTTTCGAGGAAGGAGTTAAGAGTCTGTTTCAGATGCCATTTTCCCCAGTTTTGGGGTGAGACATAGATAAAATTTTTTTTGTGTTTTTTTTCTAAAATAGAGTTGAGACTGATGCAATGGAGAGAAAATCCTTCCTGGTCGGGTTTTAATTTGAAAAAGCGGCTGATCAATTCCGCTGTTTCTGCAGATTGTCTTGTCTCAGAGAGATGATTCTCAATTTCCCTAATCTTGTCTTCCTCGATTTTGGCTTGTTTATCTTTGAGTTGCCAATAGCCGTTCCAGTTGAAAAAGAGGGGAGATTTGGAGAGAGCCGATTTAAGGTTGTTCTTCAGTTTTTTTAAGTCCTTTTCTGTCATAGGGAGTTGATCTTGTCTTGGGTCTTCTTCCTTTTTAAGAATCTGAGGGATCTCGGCTTTTCCTTCCAGATTGCTGGGGAGGAGAACCTGGGTTTTGGTTTTCTTCATGTACTCTATATGCTTGCGGAAGGGCCCTCCCCCTGAATAATCGACTTCCAGCATCTCGCAGTTGAAGCTTTCATAGGGAATTTTGTTGATCACCCTGAGGACAAGCCCTTCCTTAAAATGCTCTGCTCCTTTGCTACTTACCGTCAAAGGTTCGTCGTATTCTTTATAAATATAGTCTCCAACTTCATACCGACAATAAGGGTTGTAGACCTTGACTTCCTGGGCACGTTGGGATTTGGTTTTTTGGAAGGCAAGCTTCTCGGTCAGTTTCTCAAGAGAAAGAGGCTCCTGGGTTTTGGTAAACTCCTTTTCTATGAAATCCAGTTCTTTTTCTGCCACTTGGGTGATTTTTGTTTCCTGACTCATGGTTAAATATTCTTTTCCTTCCCTAATAATAATAGCATAATGATTTTTTGAACGTGAAGTCTATTTTCTGCCTGGTCAAAAACGATGGATTGTGAAGAATCGATGACTTCATCTGTCACCTCTGCTCCTCTGTGGGCAGGGAGGCAGTGCATAAAAACAGCGTCGCTCTTGGCCCTCGCCATCAACTCTTTGTTGATTTGAAAGGGAGTGAAAGTAGAGGCCCTTTCTTCCTTTTCTTTTTCTTGTCCCATGGAAGCCCAGACATCGGTATAGATCACATCGGCATCTTGGGCGGCCTGTTGGGGGTCATTGGTCAGGTGAAAACGGGCTTCTGTTTCTTGGGCATCCTCTTCAGCCTGTTTCAGAATTTCCGGGTTTGGCTCGAATCCAGGAGGAGTGGCCGCCATCATCTCACATCCGGCTTTTGCCGAGGCCAAAAGAAGGCTGTGACAGACATTGTTCCCATCCCCAATGTAAGCTAGCCTAAGGCTCTTCAAATCCCCCCTTTTTTCTCTGAGGGTAAAAAAGTCTGCCAGGGCCTGGCAGGGATGGAGAAGGTCGGTTAAAGCATTGATGACAGGTACACGAGCTGCTTGGGCAAGCTTGACCACATTATCATGAGCGAATGTTCTGATCATGATACCATCTACCCAACGTTCCAAATTCTTGCCCACATCGTAGAGACTTTCTCTCGTTCCCAGTTGGATATCTGAAGGGCTGAGATAGATAGCTTCTCCTCCGAGTTCAAGCATTCCCACCTCAAAAGTCACTCTTGTGCGCAAGGAGGGCTTTTCGAATATCATGGCCAGTATTTTATTTCTGAGTTTATTGCGGTAGCGCTGGGGCTGTTCTTTGACCTTTAAAGTGAGATCCAAGATTTGATTGAATTCATAGAGTGAAAGATCATGGATAGTCAAAAAGTCCTCTAACATCACATCCTCCTAGAGGGTCTCTCTGATTTTCGTTCCCGAGCGGTTAAGGAGAGCGGCCTTGAGATGGTTGGCAGAGGTGATAATAACTTCTTTTCCCCCATGATGTATATAGTCGATGGCTGCTTGGATCTTAGGCCCCATAGAACCAGGCGGGAATTGGCCCTGGTCAAGGTAAGGTTGGGCTTGGTCTACACTCATCTCGTCTATAGATTTTTCATCGGGCTTGCCATAATTCAGATAGACCCGATCCACGTTAGTCAAGATGATGAACAGATCAGCCTTGACTTCGCTGGCGATGAGGCTGGCTGCATGATCTTTATCAATGACAGCCTCCACACCCTGGAAAAGGCCATTTCCGTCGATGATGATGGGAACTCCTCCTCCGCCCGCAGTGATGACGATCTTTCCAGAGTGAACCAAATCTTGGATGACTCTCTTGGGAACAACATCTATTGGTCTAGGTGAAGGGACCACCTTGCGATAGCCCCGGCCTGCATCTTCAATCATCTTCCACTTTTTCTGGCGGGCAAGCATCTGGGCTCTGTATTTGGTGTAGAAAGGACCGATGGGTTTAGTGGGGTTATCGAAGGCCGTATCTTCCTTGTCCACAACTACTTGGGTGATCAAAGTGGCGACCTCCCTGTCCAGAGAATTCTTGCGGAGTTCGTTGATGATAGCCCTCTCCAGCATATATCCCATACTCCCTTCTGTCATGGCGTCGCAGATTTCCAGAGAGAAAGGAGGGATCTTGTTGATGGCCTCCTCCATCTGCATGAGGAGATTTCCCACTTGGGGTCCGTTTCCGTGAACGATGATCAGATCGTATCCTTTTTTGACCACATGGATCATTAGACGAGCCGCTTTCTGGGCATTTTTCGCTTGTTCAGACTGCAGCCCTCTCTGGTTTTCAGGGAGGATAGCATTCCCTCCGAAAGCGATCAGTGCGATTTTTCTTTTCATCAGAAGTTTTGAAGAATTTCCTTGAGATTGGGAGAACCGATTTCTTCCAACTCATAAGTGACCCGAATGATTTTTTTATTGGTTTTGATCAGCCGGGAAAGGTCGATGGGTGTGGCTCCCACCACAAGCTCACAGTCGACCTTGTCGATGGTCTGGGTCAACTCTTCGATTTGTTCCTTTCCATAGCCCATGGCCGGAAGAACTCTGTCCAGATGGGTATACTTAGAGAAAATCTTTTTAATACTGCCTACAGCGTAGGGCCTGGGGTCGACGATGCGGGCTGCTCCGTATTTTATGGCCGCGATCACACCGGCTCCGTAAGGCATCTCCCCATGGGTCAGGGTGGGGCCATCCTCGATGACCAGGACCTTCTTGCCGGTAATCTCTTTTCCTTCTGGCGCAAAGATGGAAGAGTTGGCCCGGATGATGGTCGCTTGTGGATTGAATGTTCTGATGTTTTTCAGCACCTGATCAACTTTTTCTTTCTCGGCGCTATCTATTTTGTTGACTACGATGACGTGAGCTCTCCTGAAGTTTGTCTCGCCTGGATGATAGAGGATTTCATGGCCAGCTCGATGGGGATCGGCAACTACGATTTCAAGCTTGGGCTGGTAGAAGGAAAAATCGTTATTTCCCCCATCCCAAAGGATGATATCAGCTTCTTCTTCAGCTCGTTCAAGAATAGCTCCGTAATCTACGCCGGAATAGACCACAATGCCGCTCTTGACATGGGGCTCATATTCCTCCATTTCTTCGATGGTGCATTCTTCTCTTATCATATCTTCATAGCTTGCAAAACGCTGAACCCTCTGTTTGACTAAATTTCCATAGGGCATGGGATGGCGAATGACCACCACCTTTCTTCCTTTTTTCTTGAGAAGGAGGGCGATCTTACGGCTGGTCTGACTTTTTCCGCAGCCCGTACGTACGGCACAGACGGAGATCAGAGGCCGTTTACTTTTAATCATCGTTTCTCTGGGACCCAGGAGGGTGAAGCTTGCCCCGGCGGCCAGAACCTCTGAGGCCTTGTGCATGAGGAATTCATGAGAAACATCACTGTAGGAAAAGTAGACCTCATCGACTTCCAGGTTTCTGATCAAGGAAGAGAGTTCTTCCTCTGAGAAGATGGGGATTCCCTCTGGATAGAGTTTTCCGGAGAGAACAGAGGGATATTTCCTGTCTTCAATATCAGGAATCTGGGTCGCGGTGAAGGCCACAACGCGGAATTCTTCTTTATCTCTGAAAAAAACATTGAAGTTGTGGAAATCTCTTCCCGCTGCTCCCATGATGATCACGTTTTTCATCTTCTTGACTCCTAACGAGTAACTGGCTTTCTTTAGTCCAAAAAAAAATTAGTATAGCAGATTAGCGGTTGGCTCACAACATAGGGCATTTTCTAGTAAGCATCTCTATTTCCGTGATAGCTAATGATGAGGGACATCATCAGTTACAGCGCCGGTTCCTATCCATCCTCGCCAAAGACCCTCCCACCCTCCACCATGGGCTTCGGATGGACAGGACCGCCGCCTCATTACCTCACTCAATGAAATATCTTCACTCATCACGAAAATAGAGATGCTTAGCATTTTCTGGATAAGCACCTTATTTTCTTTGATGAGGATTATTTTTTTCTTTTGGATCTTTTTTTAGAGGATTGAGGTTTGGAGGGGGGAGGCAAGGGCTTGCGGAATTTCTGCCAGGCCGGCTTTTGTCGTCTGTCTATGCCTCGAGGCATGGTTTAGCTCTTTTTTCTCTGATTCGATTCTTGATATCAAGAATCACTCACAGAGGAATGATTTCAGCACTCAATCTCTTGGGGTCAAGGAGAGCGACCGTTTTTTTCCCGGAAAGCCAGCCTCCCGTTTCCCCCGGATTAAGAAGCAATGTCTTTTTCTCTTTTCTGATCTCAGGTTTATGGGTGTGTCCGAAGATGATGACATCGTAATTGCCAGAGGAAAGATAGTCATAAACAGAGGTGTGCATATGTGTAATCAGACAAACGAGATTGTTGTTTTTGAAGATGAAGGGAGCATCTTTGATTTCACCCACGGAGTGAAAAGCTCGTCTAAGCCCTTCTTTTTCTCCATCACAATTGCCAAAGACAGCCTTCACCGGACAAGAAAGAGCTTTGAGCTCCTGGGCAGCGAAAGGGGCCACAAAGTCACCGGTATGGATCACCAGATCGCATCCAATCTGGTTGAAGATACGGACAGCTTGCTTGATTGCAGGCAGATTATCATGGGAGTCTGACATAATTCCAATCATTGGGATCAAACATAAGTTTTATAATTCTTTTTTGGGAATATTTCAAGGATTCCTGGGGACATTCTCTCTGGGGCCAACCTTTCTGAACAGGTTTATTGGTTTCATAAAAAAGAGAAAGAATCACTGCTCTGCTGATCCGAAAGCATCCCCAAAACCGTGATGCGGTAACAGTCAGGTAAGCTAATTCGTCAGCCCGCGGATTTTCCCCAGCGAGGAAAATCCGCTTATTCCTCGGCTCGCTCTCCTCTTCGAGGAACCATGCCCGCTCGCCTGCGGATGACTTCCTCCTCAGCTTACCTGACTGCTGTTGAAACTGTCAGGGAAATAAGGATGCTGCTGATCCCCTTATGTTGACACTCTGGGGGTAAATGATTAAACTATTAGCTGATAAATTAGGCGCGTAGCTCAGTGGTAGAGTGCTTCCTTGACGCGGAAGAGGTCGAGGGTTCGATACCCTCCGCGCCTACCATTTTTGTAGGAGAAGGTATTCAGGAGGAAAAGAACACACGTGCCAGAGTCGTTTGGCCTTCACTTTTGAATACATACAAAATTCATGGCTAATTTAGTTAAGGTTCGGACCGAGGGGTCTGTTCACACCATCGAAAAGGGAACAAAGCTTTCGGATTTTTGCGTTCGTCTAAAACTTTCTCCTGAGCCCCTCCTGGCAAAGGTCAATGGGCAGATCGTTGAATTGGGAACACAAGTGGTGGAGGATATAGAGATTCAATGGGTTTATTCAGATTCTAAAGAGGCCATAGAGATTTTAAGGCACAGTGCTGCCCATCTTTTAGCCCATGCTGTATTAGAGCTATTTCCTGGGACTCAGACGGGAGTGGGGCCGGCTGTAGAAGACGGTTTTTACTATGATTTTTTACGAGACAAACCTTTCACACTCGAGGATCTGGCCTCCATAGAGGCCAAAATGAAGGAGTTTGCCCGGGGCGATATTCCTATCAAGAAAGTGATTCTCTCCAAGAAAGAAGCCCTCCGCCTCTTCCACAAATTTGGGCAGGAGCTTAAGGTGGAGCTGATTGAGGAAAAAGGCGGAGAAGAAGTGACCTGCTATGAGCAGGGAGACTTCATCGATTTCTGCTTGGGCCCTCATCTTCCCTCCACAAAACACACAAAGCATTTCAAGCTTCTTTCTGTATCTGGGGCTTATTGGAAAGGGGACGAGAAGGGTAAGCAGTTGCAAAGAATTTATGGAACAGCGTTCTTCAAGAAAGAAGACTTGGCGAATCACTTGTCTTTGCTCGAGGAAGCCAAGAAGAGGGATCACCGCAAGATCGGGCCAGAACTCGATCTCTTCAGTTTTCATGAAGACTTGGGGGCTGGATTGATCCTCTGGCATCCCAAAGGAGCTACGGTCCGGCGTATCATCGAGAACTATTGGTACGAAGAACATATCAAGGATGGCTATGACTTCCTCTATACTCCTCATCTAGCCAAGCTGGATGTCTGGCGACGGAGCGGCCATACAGAATTTTACACAGCGATGTACCCTCCTCTCCAGATAGAAGATATAGAGTATGAGTTGAAACCCATGAATTGCCCCTTCCATATCATGGTCTACAACTCAAGACAGCGAAGCTACCGGGATCTTCCCCTGCGTTGGGCAGAGCTGGGCACAGTTTATCGCTATGAGAGAAGCGGCGTCCTTCATGGGCTCATGAGGGCTAGAGGATTCACTCAGGATGATGCTCATATCTTTTGCAGAGAAGACCAGCTGGAGGATGAGGTCAAGAGAGTCATTGCCTTGGCCTTGAGGATTCTGAAGACATTCGGGTTTCGAGAGTACGCTGTTTTCCTTTCCACTTGTCCAGAGAAGTATTGTGGGCTGAAAAAAGACTGGGATAAAGCGACCGAGGCTCTGCGAAAATCCATGGCGGATGTGGACCTCGATTTCGAGGTAGATAAGGGGGAGGGTGTATTCTATGGGCCTAAGATCGATATCAAGATCAAGGACGCTCTTCAGAGATCTTGGCAGTGCACAACTATCCAGCTGGATTTCAACCTAGCTGAGAGGTTTGATTTGAGCTATATTGGTCAAGATGGAATGGCTCACAGGCCCTATCTCATCCACAGGGCTCTCTTGGGATCACTGGAGAGATTCTTCGGAATTTTGATCGAACAGTATAAAGGAAATTTTCCTGTGTGGCTGGCTCCAGTCCAAGTAATGATCATACCCATTGCTGACAGACATAATGATTATGCCGTTTCTTTGGGAAAGAGGTTCAGGGAGGAAGGAATACGCTCCGCAGAGGACTTACGGCGTGAAAAAGTGGGATACAAAATCCGGGACGCAGAAACCCAAAAGATACCCATAATTCTTGTTGTTGGCGACAAAGAAGTCAAACAAGGGACCGCATCCCTGAGGATCCATACTCTTGGAGATAAAGGGGAAGTCAACCCCTATGAAATCCTTGAAAAAATAAAAGAAATGGACAAAACTAAAACATTCAGCTTTAATCTTTAAAGGAGGTCAATCATCAGAAGACGGAGTTTTTATCCTGGACGAGTGAGGTCAACGAAGCCCCATAGGATAAACGAAAGGATAAACGCAAAGCAAGTAAGGATCATCGACGAAGATAAAAAGCAGCTCGGGATCTTCCTTCTTTCGGAAGCTCTGAATCTGGCCAGCGAGAGGAATTTGGACTTGGTTGAAGTGGCACCCCAGGCTGATCCTCCGGTCTGCCGCATCATGGATTACGGGAAATACCTCTATGAATTGCATAAGAAAGCCCATGAAGCCAAAAAACACCAGAAGCAGATTCAGGTCAAAGAGATAAAATTCAGACCAAAAATCAGTATTCACGACTACAACTTCAAGATTCGACATGTCCAACGTTTCTTGAAGGAAGGCAATAAGGTCAAGATCACAGTGATGCTTCGGGGGAGAGAGAAAGCCAAGCCTGAGTTGGCTCAGCAGATATTAGACAGAGTGTTCGAGGATGTGAAGGGACTAGGTCATCAGGATGGTGATATCCGCACTCAGCCCTGGGCTGTATCGGCTATGCTAAGTCCCGGGAAATCAGGAGGAAAAGATGCCAAAACTAAAGACGCACAGGGGGGCAAAGAAGAGGTTCAAAGTAACAGGACGGAAGAAGATCGTTCACAGTAAGGCCTACAAAAGCCACATTCTCACCAAGAAGTCAGCGAAGAGAAAAAGGGGATTGGGCAGGAAGACGACCATCAGTCCCTCCGATATAAAAAGAATCAAAAAGATGCTTCCTTATGATGTTTGAAGTACACGATGCATAGCGCAAGTATTTAAAATCAGGAGAGTCAAATGGCAAGAATAAAGAGAGGAACCAAGAGACATAAGAAAAGAGCGAAAATTCTCAAACAGGCAAAGGGCTATTGGGGAGCCAGAAGCCATAACTACCGCACAGCTAAAGAAGCTGTAGAGAGAGCTTATCTCTACGCCTACAGAGATAGGCGTGTGCGCAGACGTGAGTTTCGAAGGTTGTGGATCATCCGAATCAAGGCAGCAGCAGAGAAAAGCGGACTCTCCTACAATCGCTTTATCCATGGCCTTAAGAAACTCAATATTGAACTTGACCGGAAGATTCTGGCAGATTTGGCCATCAATGCTCCTCAAACCTTTTCTCAAATAGTGGAGAGAGTCAAGCAGGCTGCATCCTAAGGCAGGATGATGGCCGAATTCAGTCGCCAAGTCTTTCTGGGGTAAGAAGCGGAGGACCATGATAGATCTCAAACATAAGATCGAAGAATACAGAAGGACCTTTAATGAGGATATCGTTCGAGTTAAAGATGAGAAGAGCCTTCAAGAGATCCGCAATTTCTATTTGAGTCGTAAGCGAGGTTGTGTAACCCTTCTCTTTGACCAGCTGAAAGAGCTTACCTCTGAAGAGCGGCCTGAGGTAGGCAGGTATCTTAATGAGCTCAAAGATTACATTCAGGCGGAACTTCAGAATTTTAAACAGGAGTTATCCAGACCGGAAGAACCTTCCAAGAGAGTTGATCTCACCCTTCCAGGAAGGAAAAAATATTGGGGCGCCCCTCATCCAATTCTTCTCTTCCAGCAGGAAATCGAGAACATCTTCTTGGGCATGGGATTTTCCATCGAGGAGGGGCCTGAAATTGAAACGGATTACTATAATTTTGAAGCACTGAACTTTCCCCCTCACCATCCTGCACGCGATGATTGGGATACTCTTTATATAAATGATGATCTGCTCCTTCGCACCCATACTTCTCCTGTTCAAATACGGGTCATGGAGAAAAGAAAACCTCCAATCCGCATCATCATTCCCGGCAAAGTCTTCCGTAAAGAAACCCCAGACCCGACGCATCTGCCCATGTTCTTTCAGGTTGAAGGGTTGGTGGTTGATCATGGGATCACCTTTGCTCATCTGAAAGGCAATTTGGAGCACTTCTTGCGCAGGCTTTTTTCAGAGAAAATCAAAATCCGATTCCGCCCCAGTTTTTTCCCCTTTACAGAGCCATCTGCCGAGGTGGACATCGAATGTACCGTCTGCAGAGGGAAAGATAAGGAATGCCGCGTTTGCGGAGGCGGAGGATGGATAGAAATTCTGGGAGCGGGAATGGTCGATCCTCAAGTTTTCAAAAACGTCAACATCGACCCTGAAAGATACTCTGGCTTCGCTTTTGGTCTGGGAGTTGACCGGACAGCCATGTTTGCCTATCATATCCCGGATATGAGATTTTTTTATGAAAATGATCTCCGATTTATAAGACAGTTTTCACTCAAATGAAGATAAGTTTGAACTGGCTCAAGGAATATGTAGAGGTAGATATTCCCATTGTCCAACTAGTAGAAAAGCTGAATATGATCGGGTTGCTGGTCGAAGACTGGGAGGGAATCGACCAGGATATCATCCTGGATATCGAGACCTACGCTAACCGTCCTGATACTCTGGGCCATTTGGGTATTGCTAGAGAGGTGGCTGCTGCCCTGGAGTTATCGCTCAAGAAGAAGAACTGGCCTCTGACAGAGGGCGAAGAGCAGACTTCCCAGGTTGTGGATATCCAGATTAAGAATGCCGATCTCTGTCCTCGCTACTGTGGGACAGTCATCAAGAACCTCCAGGTTGGCCCATCGCCGGAGTGGCTGAAAACGAAGATTGAAGCCATGGGCCTTAAACCTGTAAACAATGTCGTCGATGTGACCAACTGCGTGCTTTTCTCAACCTCCCATCCTATTCATGCTTTTGATCTGGAAAAAATAGGGGGGAGAAAAATCATCATCAGAAATGCGGAAAAAGGAGAAATTCTCTGGAGCCTGGAGGGTAAAAAAATCGGGCTTTCTCCTGAGATGCTAGTCATTGCTGATGAGGAAAAGCCTGTTGCCTTGGCTGGGTTGATCGGAGGTGAGGAATCCAGAGTGACTGAAACCACTAGCCATGTTTTCATAGAAAGTGCTTATTTTGATCCTATTTCTATACGAAAAACAAGCAATAAGACAGGAATCTCCACAGATGCTTCTTATCGTTTTGAGAGGGGAGCCGATATTTCTTTTCCTCCTCAGGCTGCGCTCATGGCCGCCTCGCTTCTGACTCAAATGGGAGGAGTGGCCACTCAGGGGATTTTGGATGTCTATCCCAAGCCAAAGAGTCAAAAAACACTCGTTCTCCGCGACCACCGCATTGCAGAGCTTCTTGGTTTGGAGATGGATAAGGAATTTGTCCTTCGAACATTCTCTGCTCTGGGAGTGGATATTAAAGAAGAGAACAAAGGCATCTACCGGGCCAAGATTCCATCTTTTCGGGTGGATATCGAAAGGGAAGCAGACATGGTTGAAGAGATAGCCCGTTTCTACGGATATGATAAGATTCCATCCGAGTTTCCTCCCTTGCAGAAGTTAGAACCTGTCTGTGATCCCAGGAGGAAACGGATTGAGAAAATAAGAGAGCTGCTCTTTCATCAAGGATATGATGAGTTTGTCAATTTCAGTTTTTGCGATCCAGAAAAAGAGCCTCTCTTTCAAACAGGAAAAAAGGTTGTCCAGATCAGAAACCCTGTCTCCTCCAAGGCTTCATTTCTTCGGACTACACTGATGGCAGGATTGCTGGAGAGTCTTCTTTGGAACAAAAACAGAGATGCTGAAGGAGTGCAAGCCTTTGAAATCGGGAACGTCTATTATTGGGAAAAGGAAAAAATTCAGGAACAACTCTCTCTTGCCTTAATCACCCAAGGCTATATCGATGCCCCTCGTTGGCAGGGAAAAAGAGAACAGGCAGACTTCTTTCATCTTAAAGGAACCTGCGAATTTCTTATGGAAAACCTGAGATACGAGCCCTACAACTTCAAGGAAGAGGATCACCCTTTTTTCGAAAAAAGATATGCTCTTTCCCTCAACTATAAAGGAGAACCGGTTGGCTGTTTGGGATTGCTCAAGAGGGATATCCTTCATTCTTATTCTTTAGAAGAGGAGGTTTGGGCCGCAGAGCTTGATCTTCATACACTTTTTGAGAAACAGCCCCAGAGCTTCCGCTTCTCTCCTGTGGCCAGGTATCCCAGCGTCACCCGTGATGTGTCTTTAATTGCTGACCGAAATATTCCTTATCAGAGGATAGAGGAAGAAGTAGAAAAGCTCGATATCCCTTATTTGGAAAAGTTTGATCTTTATGATATTTTTTCTGGATCCTCCGTCCCAAAGGGGAAAGTCAGTTTGTCACTCCGATTCATCTTTCGCCATCCCCAAAGGACTTTGTTGGCTGAGGAAGTTGATAAGCATCTGGAGAAAGCTATCAAAACTCTGAAGGCAAGCTTTAAATTTCAATTGAGAGAAGGAGGGAAAATTGACAAGTGAATTAGAAAGAATTAAAATTCTTGAAGGTAAGATTTCTCAGGTCGTAGAGTACATAAGCAAGCTTTCCGAGGAGAATAAGAAACTCAAGCAGCAGATGAGTGAGTTGAGGGCCGATAAGAAGAAGCTGGAGGAGAAGGCCAGACAGTCTTCGAAGCTTGATGAAAGCTTAAAGAAGTTCCAAGAGGAAAGAGAAATCATTAAAGAAAAAATAGAGGCCATCATCGGCCAGATTGATCAGCTAGGGATATGATCGACAGAATCATCGAAATCGAAATCTACGGACAAAAATACAGGATTAGAGTCAAAGGAGAAGAGGATGAAAAGTATATAAGCCATTTGACTTCTTATGTTGATCAAAAAATGCGAGAAGTTGCGGTCAAATCCAAATCCGTTGATATCCTGAAGATAGCAGTCCTTGCGGCCTTGAACATTGCCGACGAATACTTCTTGTGTCAGAAAAAATTGGATCAACTCAACGAAGTCATCGGCCATATGGAGAGTGAAATCGAAAGTTTGGAGGTTCACTTTTTGAAAAATGAGAATAGATACAAGAATATTGAGGAAGCCACTTGAATTAAACAAGATAATAGATGGGATAAAGGGTACCCTAGGCTTGAAAATGAAACAAAGAAAAAATCCTTATTTCCTTCTGCGCGCAGCGGTTCCCTTATTTAAACCCCTTTCCAGTGTCCAGTCGAATACAGTGATCATCCGTTAAGATCCTCCTGACTTTCCTCTCCTTTGACGTACCATCGAAGGAGGTGGTCAAAGTGAATTCATCCCTTTTGATTAGCATTATTGCAGCCGCAATTTTGAGCGGGTTTATCGTTTTCATTCTCATCAAAAAAACCTATGGAGCACGCTCCATTTTCAAGGCTCAGCAGGAAGCTAAAAATATCTTGGAAAAGGCTCAGCAGGAAGCCGCGGAGATAAAGAGAGAAGTTACTAACGAAGCTAAGGAGAAATACTTAAATCTCAAGTCTGATTTTGAACGGCAGACCGGGGACAGACGTAGAAAGCTCAATGAGATGGAAAGGAGACTGGTCCATAAAGAAGAAAATCTGGAGCGTAAATTTCAAATCCAGGAGAAAAAGGAAAAGGATTTTTCCTCCAAGGAGCGAATGTTTTATACCAGAGAGAAAGAAATTGGAGATAAAGAAAAGAAATGTGAAGAATTGAAGAAGCAGGCTGTGGAGGAGTTGGAAAGGATTTCGAATATGACCAAGGAAGAAGCCAAAAGCATGTTGACTGCCAAGGTGGAAGAAGATGCTAAATTGGAGGCTGTGCAGGCTATCCGCAGGATCGAAGAAGAGACCAAAGAGAAAAGCATGGTTCTGGCGCGTCAAATCATCAGCCAGGCAATCCAGAGATCGGCTGCCGAACATGTTGTGGAGACTACTGTTTCAGTGGTCGACCTTCCTTCTGATGACATGAAAGGACGGATCATCGGAAGGGAAGGACGAAACATTCGTGCTCTGGAGATGGCCACTGGTGTGGATATCATCGTTGATGACACTCCTGAGGCCGTGATTCTTTCCAGCTTTGATCCCATCCGGCGAGAGATGGCCCGACTGTCCATTGAAAAGCTAGTGGTGGATGGGAGGATTCATCCAGCCCGCATCGAGGAAGTCGTGGAGACGGTCAAGAAAGAATTGGAAGAGAAAATCAAGCAGGAAGGAGAGTCCATAGTGCTCGAACTCCGGCTTCAAGACATCCATCCAGAGTTGATCAAGCTACTTGGCAAGTTGAAATACCGGACAAGCTATGGACAGAATGTGCTTCAACATTCCAAAGAAGTCGCCTATTTGGCGGCTGTTATGGCGAGGGAACTGAATGCGGATGTAAACGTGGCCATGAGAGCAGGGCTTCTTCATGATATCGGCAAGGCTGTGGATAAAGAAGTTGAAGGCACCCATACGGAGCTGAGTGTAGAGAACGCCAAAAAGTATGGAGAATCTGATGCTGTTATCCAAGCGATTGCTTCCCACCATCGGGACGTGGAGTTTTCTTCGGTGGAGGCGGTTTTGGTTCAGGCTGCTGACACCCTCTCTGCTGCTCGGCCTGGAGCCCGTCGCGAACTTCTGGAGAAATACATAAAAAGGTTGGAAAAGTTGGAGGAGATTGCCCATTCCTATGAAGGGGTGGCCAAGGCTTACGCTATTCAAGCGGGAAGAGAGATCCGGATCATTGTCGAGAGTCAGAGGATATCTGATGATAAGGCCGCTTTAGTAGCAAAAGAAATCGCCAAGAAAATCAAGGATGAGTTGGAATATCCGGGCCAGATCAAGGTGACTGTTATTCGGGAGATGAGAGCTGTTGAATATGCCAGATAAGATCCGAATTCTCTTTTTGGGGGATATCATCGGAAGGCCGGGAAGGAAGGCACTAGGAAAATACCTCCCTTCTCTCATAAACAAACATACCCCTTCTCTTGTCTTGGCCAATGCAGAAAACGCTGCCGGAGGCATCGGCATCACGCAAGAAGTGGGTCAAGAGCTCTTGACCCAGGTTCATGTCTTGACCTCTGGAAATCACATCTGGGACAAGCGCGAAGGCATCGCCTATTTGGAGAAAGAGCCAAGGTTGCTGCGTCCGGCGAATTATCCCCCTCTGAATCCAGGGAAAGGGACCTATGTTTTCAAAGATGAAAAGGGCAGAAAGATTGGCATCTTAAATCTTCAGGGAAGAGTTTTTATGGAGCCCATTGACTGTCCCTTCAGAGTTGCCGACAGGGAAGTTAAAGCCTTAAGAGAGGTCACTTCTATGGTGGTGGTGGATTTCCATGCTGAGGCTACTTCTGAAAAGCAAGCCATGGGCTGGTACCTGGATGGAAGGGTCTCAGCCGTAATGGGAACCCATACCCATGTGCCTACAGCCGATGAGAGGATTCTTCCTCAGGGAACAGCTTACATCACCGATATCGGTATGGTCGGAGCCTTTAATTCCGTGATCGGCATCCGGAAAGACAGGGCTTTAGACCGTTTCCTCACCGCCCGTCCTCAGCGTTTCGAACCGGCAAAGGATGGCATCCTCTGTTCGGTTGCGGTGGTGGAAGTGGATACAGAAAGCGGCAAGGCCCTTTCTGTAGAGAGAGAGAGCATCATCGAGGAAGAGAGTGAAGAGAGAGCATCTGGTTAAACCCGACAGAATATACACGGTATCTGAAATCACTCAGCTGGTAAAACTGGAGTTAGAAAGTGCCTTTCCCCTTCTTTGGGTGGAAGGGGAAGTTTCCAACTTTCACCGCCATCACTCCGGCCATCTCTATTTCACCTTAAAGGATGAGATGAGCCAGTTGCGGACAGTGATGTTCCGTTCCGAAGCTTCGGCGGTCCCCTTTGAGTTGGAAGACGGCCTCCAGGTGATCTGTCGCGGTCGGATGAATGTGTATGAGCCCAGGGGGGAATACCAGCTTCTGGTCGATCTGGTGGAACCCAAAGGAAAAGGAGTTCTTCAATTGGCCTTTGAGCAGCTCAAGGAGAAATTGAAGAAAGAGGGACTGTTCGATTCTCGTTTTAAGAAAAGACTTCCTCTGCTACCAAAAAAAGTCGGCTTGGTGACTTCTCCCCGAGGAGCGGCTATCGTCGACATCCTCAGGACGTTGGAAAGACGATTTGCCCGACTCCATATCCTGGTCTACCCGGTAAGAGTGCAGGGAGAGGGGGCAGCCCAAGAGATCGTTGAGGGCATTGATTATCTTGGAGGGCAAACCGATGTGGATGTGATCGTCGTCGGCCGCGGAGGAGGATCCATAGAAGATCTATGGGCTTTCAATGAGGAGCAGGTGGCCCGGGCCATATTTCGGTGTCCCATACCCATTATCTCAGCGGTTGGACACGAAATAGATTTTACCATTTCTGATTTTGTGGCTGATATCCGAGCTTCCACTCCATCTGTGGCAGCGGAAATGGTGATTGAAAAGGAGCCGGCTTTCCAGGAACGCATCGACAATTTGGAGAAGAGGATGATCCACCAGCAGAAATATTCTCTTCAAGAGGAAACACACAGAGTTTTCAGCCTCACTCAACATCGGACTTTTCAGAATTTTAAACTGAGACTTCTCAACCTCCACCAGAAAATCGATGAACTGGAGACGAGTGCCTGGAATGTTATCAGAGCTAAGGGCCAGCACATTGCAGAGAGTAAAGCCAGGCTCTCTCTTCTGGAAGAAAAGATGGCAAATGTGTTGAAAGGCATTCTTCAGAACCTTCTTGGGATATGGGAGCGTCTTTCAATCCAGTTGCACGACCTGAGCCCTCTGAATATACTAAAAAAAGGCTACACACTCTGTTGGCGTGATGGAGGCAAACATCTTATCAGGCGCATCGAGGAGGTTGAAGAGAAGAAAGAGCTAATGGTTTCTTTCTACAAAGGTGAATTTTCTTGTGTGGTCAAGGATGTGGACAGATCCAAACTCATTCAAACGCACATCGTGGAGGAGAAAAAATGAGTGAAATGAGTTTCGAGAAAGCCTTGGAAGACCTAGAGAAGGTCGTCGAAAAATTAGAGAAGGGCGGTCTTTCCTTGAACGAATCTTTGTCTTTATTTGAAAAGGGAGTGAAGCTGGCCAAGTTTTTAAGGGAAGAACTGGAAAAGGCGGAAAAGAAAGTCGAGATCCTTCTCAAGGATGAAAAGGGGCAGGTCAAAGCAGAACCTTTTCAACTTGAAGGAGAAGAAGATACTGGAGAACAAGACGAATCTTCTGGTGGAGGAGAGGATAATAATCTCCCCTTCTAGCTTAAAGATACATGGGAGTTGAAGACGAGCTGACACAGAAGAAGAAGGCTGTCGATCGACACCTTGAGCAGCTGCTTTCTCGAGAAGATTCCCTGATTGACCAGGCCATGAGATATGTCGTTTTTTCCGGAGGAAAAAGATTCCGGCCTCTGCTTGCTCTCTCTTCTGGAGAATGCTTTGGAGTTTCCCATGAAGTTGTCCTTCCCTTTGCCTGTGCCCTTGAGCTCATCCATAATTATTCTCTTATTCACGATGATTTGCCTTCCATGGATGATGACGATTTTCGCCGGGGAAAGCCATCCTGTCATAAGGCTTTTGGGGAGAATATTGCACTTCTGGCCGGAGATAGCCTTTTGACCATGGCTTTTGAAGTTATGGCTAAGGCTCCCGTGGAGGAGAAGTGCTTAACAAAGAAAGAAAAACTTATCAGTGAAATCAGTCGCCTAGCAGGTGTGGAAGGGATGATTGGCGGACAGGCATTGGATATTTCTTCTTCTCCCTGTGAGATGACAGAAGAGGAATACTATGAGCTTACCCTGAAAAAAACAGGTTCGCTTCTCATTGCCTCTCTCAAAGTGGGAGCGATTTTAGGGGATGCTGAACCTTCCCAGGTTCAAGCCCTGGAAGAGTATGGCAGGAACCTGGGACTGGCTTTTCAGATAAGAGACGACATCATCGATTCCTACAGAGGTTCTTCTAAAGATCATCCGCCTCGACCCGATGCAGTTTTGTTATTTGGAGACAAGGAGGCTCCGCGCAAGCTGAGAGTTTATATCGAGAGGGCAACTCGTGCCTTGGAAGGTGTCGGATTGGAATCTGAGGAACTCCGTTATCTGGCCTTGAGACTTCTAGAAATCGGAGAATGAAAATGGTTAAAATTCTTGATAAAATCGATAGCCCCCGAGATCTAAAAGGACTTTCTTTGAAGGATCTGACTCGACTAGCCAGGGAAATCCGGGCACTGATCTTGAAGGTGGTCTCCAAGAATGGCGGGCACCTATCTCCAAACTTAGGGGTGGTGGAGCTGACCTTGGCCCTTCACTATGTCTTTGATGCGCCCAAGGATAAGATCCTGTGGGATGTGGGACACCAATGTTACACCCATAAAATACTCACCGGAAGAAAAAAAGAATTTTTCACTCTCCGTCAATACCAAGGAATTTGTGGTTTTCCCTGCCGGGAAGAAAGCGAGTACGATGTCTACAATACAGGTCATGCCTCTACAGCACTTTCGGCGGCCCTGGGTATGGCGGTGGCCCGTGACAAAATGAAGGAAGATTACCATGTGGTCGCAGTGGTCGGAGACGGAAGCTTGACTGGCGGTGTGGCCTGGGAAGCCTTAAACCAGATCGGTCACCTCAGAGAGAAATTGATTATTATCTTGAATTACAATGAAATGTCCATTTCCCATAATGTGGGAGCATTATCCAAATATCTATCTTATCTTGTCTCAGGGCGATACTACCTGAGAATGAAGGACCATGCAAAATCGGTACTCAAAGTCATTCCTGCGGTGGGAGAGCCGATGATCAAGGTTGCCCGGGCCGTGGAAGAGGCAATCAAGAAGATATTTTTTCCCGGTCTGGTGTTTGAAGAATTGGGAGTCAGATATATCGGGCCGGTTCAGGGACACAGCCTTTCCTCTCTCATGGATATCTTTGAGGAAGCCAAGTCCTCGAAAGGACCGGTACTCGTTCATTGTGTCACCCAGAAGGGAAAGGGATACACTCCTGCGCAGAAGAATCCGAGTCTGTATCACAGTGTCTCCCCTTTTGATCTCCAAACAGGGAAAATATTCTCCACAGACCAAAGACCGACGTATTCTTCTGTCTTCGGGGAAAGCCTGATGCGCCTTGCTGAAAGGGATAAAAAGGTTGTTGCCATAACGGCCGCCATGCCGGAGGGAACGGGCTTGAGCCCTTTCGCCTCCCGGTTTCCTGATAGGTTTTTTGATGTGGGTATCGCTGAGCAACATGCTGTCGATTTTGCCACCGGATTGGCCCTCAACGGCTTCAGACCTGTGGTCGCCATCTATTCTACCTTTCTTCAGAGGGCTTATGATCAAATCTACCATGATGTTTGCCTGATGGATATTCCTGTCATCTTTGCTCTCGATCACTCGGGTATCGTCCCGGCTGACGGAGCTACCCATCAGGGTATAAACGATATCATCTACCTCAGGCATATGCCTCACATGATTATTATGGCCCCTAAAGATGAGAATGAATTGCAGCATATGCTGAAATCTGCATTCTCCTTCTCCCATCCTGCGGCTATTCGCTTTCCGAAAGGGATGGGTTTTGGAGTGACTCTTGATGAGACTTTCACAGAGATTCCGTTGGGTCGGAGTGAACAGCTTAAAGAGGGTAAGGATTTGCTCATTGCTCTGGGAAGCATGGTTTATCCTGCTTTGAAGGCGGCAAAGAGATTAGAGCAGCAAGGGATAAGTCTAGCGATGGTCAATGCCCGGTTTGCCAAACCTTTAGATGAGAGGATGATACTCAGATTTGCTGGTCCCGGAGGAAGGATCATAGTTGTAGAAGAAGGAGTAAAAACAGGTGGGTTTGGTAGTGCGGTGCGTGAACTTCTGGACAGAGAAGGCAGGTGCGACGTTCGGTTCAAAAGCATCGGTCTTCCTTTGGAGATATACCCGTTAGGCAGCGTAGATGAGATAAAGAAGAGATACCAGCTGGATGAAGAGGGGATTTTTTGTCAAATTTTGGATTTTTACAGGGAAAAAGAAAGAGCTCCCGATGAAAAAGGAGAGAGCCGATAAGATCCTGGTCGCTCGAGGTTTGGTCGAGAGTCGGCATAAAGCCCAGGCCCTGATCATGGCAGGAATGGTCTATACTGAGGGGCAGAAAGTGGAAAAACCTGGGCAGAGGCTGGACCCGGACGGGAACATTTTGATCAAGGAGACCATGCCCTACGTCAGCCGCGGAGGGCTGAAGCTGGAAGAAGCCCTTGATGCTTTCTGTGTTTCGGTTAAAGGTCAAGTGGCGGCTGATCTGGGAGCGTCCACTGGGGGCTTCACCGATTGTCTTCTCCAAAGGGGAGTCGTGCGGGTTTATGCGGTGGATGTGGACATCCGTCAACTGGATTGGCAGCTGAGAGAAGACCCTCGGGTTATTCTCAAGGAAAAGAATGCCCGTTATTTGAAAAAAGCCGATTTTCCGGAAGCCTTGGGTATCGTCACCATGGATCTCTCTTTCATATCTGTACTCAAGGTGATGCCGGCTGTTAAAGGGTTTCTTGGAGAGGGGAAACTGCTTGCTCTCATCAAACCTCAGTTTGAAGTGGGAAAAGGGCAGGTAGGGAAAAAGGGGATTGTCAAGGACCCGCGCTTGCATCAAGAGGTGCTTGAGGAGATAGAAGAAGAGGCCTCTGGAATGGGATTCGCGCTTCGAGGCTTGATCAAGACATCTCTGCGTGGTCAGAAAGGAAACCAGGAATTTTTCGTTTATTGGTCTCTAGGAGAGAGCCCTTTATCTTTGGCTAAGGTTAAGAGATCAATCTGGGAGGTTGTCTGGAATGAATAAAATTCATCGGGTAGGGTTTGTGATAAAGCCCCATGCTCCTCAAATTGAGAAGATACTAGAAGAACTCCTTCGTTATTTCGCAAAAAAGGACATAGTGTGCTTTTTGGAGGAGGAGGCTGCCCAAAAGCTGAGGGAAAAAGAAGGATATCCGAGAGAAGAGCTTCCGGAACGAGTCGACCTTGTAGTTGTCCTTGGTGGAGACGGAACTCTCCTCAGTGTTGCCCACTTGGCAGCTCAAAAGGATGTGCCTGTGTTAGGAGTGAACTTGGGGAAGCTCGGATTTTTGACTGAAGTTCCTCTTTCCGAAATGTATCTGGCTCTGGATGCTTTCCTGGAAGGAAACGAAGAGATCATCAGCCATAGACGGATGCTGGAGGCATCCTTCAGAGAAAAAGCCTATTATTGTCTCAATGATGTGGTTATCAACAAAGGGGCTCTGGCGCGAATGATTCAATGCACAATCTGGATAGAAGAGAAGGAAATAGCAAGACTTCGGGCGGATGGGCTGATCATCTCCACTCCTACTGGTTCGACAGCTTACTCTCTGGCAGCCGGTGGACCGATCATTCAGCCGTATATTCCCGCCATCATCATTGCTCCTATCTGTCCTCATACCCTTTCCTTCCGGCCCCTGGTCATTTCCTCCGATTTAACCATAAAGGTTCAGCTTCTGACCGGAGGGGAGGAGGTCTATCTCACCCTCGATGGCCAGAGGGGAAATCCGTTGATTAAGGACGATGTGGTCAAGGTCAGACTGAGTGATTTTGTGCTTCGTCTTATTTCCTCTCCAAAGAGGAACTATTTCGACCTGGTAAAAGAGAAGTTGGGTTGGGCCGAATAATGGACTGCCAGAAGCATCTTCATTTCCGTGATGATTTTGAGAACAATCAGGCAAGCTGAATCGTCAGCACGCGGATTTTCCCCAGCGAGGAAAATCCGCTCATTCCTCGGCTTCGCTCTCCTCTTCGAGGAACCGTGCCCGCTTCGCCTCCGGATGGCTTCCTCAAAAGCTTGCCTGATTGTTGTTTCATCACGGATTTAGAATGCTTTCACCTCATTGAAAAAGCATCTTTATTTCCGTGATAGCCGTTGATGAGGGATATAATCAATCACAGCGTTGGTTCTCCTCCATCTTCGCCGAAGACCCTCCCACCCACCACTATGCGGCTCAGACGGACAGGACCTCGTCTTCATTACACCTATCCATACTTCATTGGTTCTCGTATCACGGAAATAGAGATGCATACCATGCTGCCCCTTTATTTGACATTTTTCTTACCTGGTATTATTATAATCACTTTCCATGGGTCAGAAAATCAGAGTGATATTTGTTTCAGCCGAGGTCTCTCCCTTTGCCAAATCGGGGGAATTGGCAGATGTTGCCTCCTCGCTTCCCAAGTATCTTGCCTCCTTTGGTATGGATGTCTCTGTCTTCATGCCCAAATACAGACGACCGGAGATTGAGTCCTTACCCAAAGAATTGGTAAAGACGAAAATCTTGATCCCTATAGGGGAAGAAAAAGTTAAAGCCCAAGTCTACAAGAGCGAGCTAGGAAGGTATAATATCTATTTTATAGAAAATCCCAAGTATTTCTGGAGAGAGAATATCTACGGCACGGGCAAGGGAGAATACCTGGATAATGATGAAAGATTCATTTTTTTCAACCGAGCCGTGCTGGAGTTTTTATGGAAGACCAAGATGCCTGTGGATGTGATTCACTGTAACAATTGGCCCACCGCCCTCATTCCCGTTTTCCTGAAAACCCATTACGCCAACAGGAATCATTTTAAAAAGGTCGCTACCATCCTCACCCTTCATAACATCGCCTATCAGGGAGAATTTCCGGCCGAGGCTCTTTCCCTGGCGGGATTGAACTGGAACGATTTGAGTCCCCGACCTTTGGATTTCAACGGTAAGTTCAATTTTCTCCGAACAGGCCTTTTGTTTTCCGATATTCTCAACACAGTGAGTTATTCTTATAGAAGAGAGATCCTGACCATGAAGCATGGTTTTGGGTTAAAGGATGTCCTGGAAAGCCGCAAGAATGTCTTTTTCAGTGTTCGCAATGGTGTGGACTACGAAATTTGGAACCCAGAAACCGATCCCTACATCGTGGCCAATTACACTCCCTCTGATTTAAGGCCCAAGCAAGAATGCAAAAAAGATTTGATCCAGGAATTCGGGCTTTCCCTCCCTCCTCAGACAGCTATCATCGGTGTGGTCTCCTACCTAAGCTCTCAGAAGGGCTTTGATATTCTGATTGAGGCCATGGATAAGATCATGGATATGGATGTGGGTCTTGTGATCCTGGGTAAGGGGGATGAAAAGTACGAGAGCGAGTTCCTGACCATCCAGGATCGCTATCCTGGAAAAATTTCCATTAAGTTTGAGCTGAATCCTGCTTTGGTCCATAAGATTGCGGCGGGAGCAGACATTTTTCTTATTCCATCCCTGTATGAGCCATGTGGGTTGAATCAGCTGTACAGCTTCCGCTACGGGACTGTGCCAGTGGTTCGGGCCACCGGGGGATTAGGAGAAACTGTAAAGGCCTATGATACGAAAACCATGAGAGGGAACGGCTTTGTTTTCAAAGAGTATTCCTCCCAGTCTCTGGTTAAAGCCTTGAAAAAAGCACTTTCCTGTTATGCTAAGCCCGCTGTCTGGAAAAAGATCATAAAGGCCGGTCTTAAAGAGAATTTCTCCTGGCAGGGTGCAGCGAGAAGATATGCGAAACTCTATCGAAGTGCATTAGAAATAAGGAAAGGAGGCTAGATTGCCCGAAGATTTCACCAGCGTCAGCGATAGGACCTTCGAGGAAGAGGTCTTGAAGAGTGAGCTTCCAGTTCTGGTGGATTTTTGGGCCACCTGGTGTGCTCCGTGTCAGATGGTTGTTCCGTCCTTGGAATATTTGGCTCAAAATTATAAGGACAAGATAAAGATCAGGAAGTTAAACGTGGATGAAAACCCCAAGATCACATCCCGATACAGAGTCATGAGCATTCCCACTCTGCTTTTCTTTAATGATGGGGAACTCAAAGAAACCATAGTGGGTGCTCTTCCCCGGGAAAAGATTGTCGAGGTGATATCCAAACACTTATGAATGAAACCCACAAAGTGGTCATCATAGGTGCAGGACCAGCTGGTCTGGCCGCCGCCGTTTATACAGGTAGGGCAAGGCTAAAGACGCTGGTCGTAGAAAAGGGGATGCCTGGAGGGCAGATCCTCCTTACGGATTTTGTGGAAAACTATCCTGGTTTTCCTGATGGTGTCGTTCCCTTCCAGTTGATGGACGATTTCCGGAAACAAGCCGAAAAATTTGGGGCAGAAATCACTACCGACGAAATCACCCAGATGCACAAGAAAGACAATCTCTGGATCGTGGTAGGGAGAAAAGCAGAGCGCCCTGCCCAGGCGGTAATTGTCTGCACGGGATCTGTCTACAGGAAGTTGGGTCTGGAGGGAGAAGAGAGGCTTGCCGGAAAGGGGGTTTCCTATTGCGCCACTTGTGACGGAGCCTTTTTCAAAGATAAGGATGTTGCAGTGGTGGGGGGAGGAGATAATGCCTTAAGAGAAGCGCTCTTATTGACGAAATTCTGCCGCTCAATAAAACTCATCCACCGCCGCCGTCAGTTCCGCGGTGAAAAAATCTACCAGGAAAGAGTGTTCTCTAACCAGAAGATTGAGATTTTATGGGAGACTTTTGTCGAGGATATTTCAGGCCAGGACAAGTTCGAATCGATCACGGTGAAAAACGTCAAGACAAACAAAACTTCTAAGCTAAAACTGGATGGGCTTTTTGTTTCTATCGGGACAGTTCCTAATTCGGGGCTTGTGAGAGGCCTTTTGGATTTAGATGAATGGGGTCAGATAAAAGTACGCTCATCCATGGCTACCTCTCAACCCGGGATTTTCGCTGCCGGCGATGTGACCAATGCTTGTCCACAACAGATGGCCACTGCAGTGGGGACAGGGGTGGTCGCTGCCCTCTCTGTCAATGAATATTTGGAGTCCACAGGGGTCAGACCTTTATAAATTATATAACCTGCATTATTCATAAACATGTGAAATTTGTCGTGGATCATTCTGCGCATGGCTGAGGAAATCAGGGACATGTATTGATCTTTTGAGAACGGATGAAGTCAGCCGCTTATTTCTGTCTATGGAAATTAAGAAGGGCTGACTCCAATTCCTTCAGTTTTTTCTTCAATTTCTTCACATCCTTGAAAAGCTCATAAAGTTGTGGAAGAAGCACCCAGACTTTTCGTGCTTCTTTGATATCCATGTGGGGAGTTCCGCCGACGAATGAGTTTGGAGGAATGCTTTTGGCGATTCCGGTTCCGGCGGCCACAATCACGTTATCGCCGATGGTCACATGGTCGGATACGCCGACCTGTCCGCCCATGATGACATTTTTGCCCACTTTGGTGCTACCGGCAATTCCAGTTTGTGCGGCCAGGATTGTGTTTTCTCCGATCTCGACGTTATGGGCGATCTGAACCAGATTGTCGATCTTGGTCCCTTTCCGGATGATTGTTTCTCCTAAGGCAGCTCGGTCAATGGTGGTGTTGGCTCCCACTTCGACTTCGTCCTCGATGACCACGATGCCCTTTTGCGGTATCTTGCAGTAAGAGTGATCCTCTTCTTTGAGGTAGCCGAAGCCGTCAGAGCCGATGACAGACCCGTTGTGAATAATCACTCTGTTTCCGATCTTGGTTCCTTCCCGGATGGAGACCTGAGAATGGATAATCACATTCTGTCCGATGGAGACTCTGGGATAGATGATAACATGAGGGAAGATGACCGTGCCCGAACCGATCTCAACCTCATCGCTGATTGATGAGAAAGGGCCCACAGCGACATCCTTTCCAATCTTTGCCGAGGGAGAGATGAGAGCTTGAGGATGGATGTTAGGCAAAGGACGGTAGGGTTTGTAGAAAAGTCCAACTGCTTTGATGAAAGTGCGGTAGGGATTTTCCGATTTTATGATGGGGATCCTCTTGTAATTTTCCTGGACAGGGATGATGGCAGCCGAAGCCCCGCTTTTCTCCAACAGGGGAAGGTATTTCCCATGAGCAACAAATACCAGGTCTCCCTTTTTTGCCTTCTCCAGGCTGGCCACACCTTGGATGGGTGTTTTTCCCTCTCCCTCAAACGGACATTCCAGTATCCGGGCAAGCTCCTCTACGGATAGAGTGGGGGGATCAGGCAGCTTTCTCATCGATTCTCTCGTTTATGACGGCAGCCAACTCGGCTCCCCAAAGCAGAATCACCAGGGAAAAAGAAATCCAGAGAAGGAAGAAAATGAGGGAGGTCAGAGTTCCTTGAAGAAATCTGGATAGAACGATCCCTATAGCCGAGAAGTGGGCCACATAAAAAGCAAAGAGCCGCTTAAAAGCTTCCCAGAGAAAGGCACTTATCAAAGCAGCCAACGCTGCTGCTCGAGTATGCACTTTAATCTCTGGGATAAACTTATACAGAGAAAAGAGAACTAGGAAAGTCAAAGTGAAGGGAATAAGATACTGAATCAGAAAGTTGTCCACCAGGGAGACGATTTTTGGATTGATATGCGCAGCAACGATCTGGCTTTCCCTTATAGTGCGATGGACAGCCGTCCATACCGCGGTTATGGAGAGGGAAATCAGCATGATGATCCCGATGATGAACATGATAAGGTATTCCATGATCCGATTGTAGAGAAACGATTTCTGGTATGTGGCCTTAAAGATGAAATTTATGGAGTAGATCAAGTTGGAGAAAAGGAAACTGGCCGCAACAAAGGAACCAGCCAGTCCGAACCAGCCCAGGTTGGTAATGTTCCGGGCAAGATCCTGAATCCTGGTGAAAAAATTAGGGTCGAGCTGGGCGAAGAATTCTTCAGAGAAGATGTTGAGACTGCGAAAAGCTATCTCTGAACCTCCAAATATCCTGGCAGTTATGAAGGCAAACAGGGCAACCAGAGGGATGGCACAGAGAACGGCGAAGTAAGAGATGATGATGGCGAAGTTTCCGCATCTGTCTTCGCTGAATCTTTTTGTGGTCGTGCTCAGGATGGTGAAGGCGGGAAACTTCATTGTCTGAATCAAATGCGAAGAAGCACGTTTCTCAGATGTATTTGCCCCATTGGACCATGAGAATGATGATGGTGATGAGAAGGGCATAAATCACCAACGTTTCGATCAAGACAAGTCCAAAGATGAGGATAAACCGGATATGGGGGGCTCCGGCTGGATTGCGAGAGATTCCCTCGCAGGCACTGCTGATGGATTTTGCTTGGCAGAATGCTCCTGCGGCCGAGGCAAGAGTGATGATGGCTCCGCCGACGATTATGGAAAGCTTAAACAGGGGAGCTTTGGCAGCATTAAAGGTTTCTGCTTGAGCTAAAAGAGGAGTGGCTGTCAGAGCGATAAGAAAGAACAGTATAGCCAGAGGCTTAAGACTCTTTCTCATTCTTCCTCCTTTTTAAATTAATGTTCTTCTTCATGGGCCACGGCTCCTGCAATGTAAATACAGGATAGAAGGACAAACACAAAAGCCTGAATGATGGAGGTGAAGATAGCTACAGCCATGAAGGGAAGGGGGAGAAAGAAAGGAATGATGGAGGCGATAATCAGGATGAGCAATTCCTCGGCAAATATGTTTCCGAAGAGTCGAATAGAGAGAGATACAGGACGGGAGAAATGGCTGATGATTTCAATGGGAAGCAGAAGCGGAGCTAGGAGTGGAATGGGCCCAGTAAAATGTCTGAGATATTTAAAAAAGCCCTGGGATTTGATTCCCTGCCAGTGATAGTAGACAAAGACCACCAGGGCGCAACCAGCGGTGGTGTTCAGTTTGCTGGTGGGGGCCATAAGACCAGGAACGAGCCCGAGCAGATTACAGAGAAGGATGAAAAGGCCGATGGTGGCGACCAGGGGGAGATATTTCTTTCCTTCTTCTCCGATAATATCTACCAGAAGGCTCTCGAAGGTTTCGATGATGAGCTCGAGTGTACTCTGGAGTTTGGTGGGAACAAGGTGGCGTCTGCGAGTCGCAAGTCCCAGGAAGAGGATGAGAAGAAGTGAGGCGATGAGGCACATCACGATATAATCAGGAACGAGGTTTTCCGGATTTTTGACCTCGATTCCCACCAGGCCAAGAAGAAAAGCGAGCGGTTTCCCGAAGATTTTATTGAAGAGTTCAACGATGAATAAGCTGTGTTCTAGCTCTTCCATTTTTTTATCTTGGCTAGTCCGAGAATACCCTCAACGAGAAAAATAGGAATGATCATCGAGAAACCGATCATAAACGCAACAATTCTCTTTGAAAAGAAGATGATTATAATAGAAAAGATAGCAAGAATCAACAGAAGTCGGAGGCTGTAGAAGACGATCGAAGACATTACCGCTTTCTTTCTATCAGGAATGAGAAATCGAGTGATGGATGCTTTTAGCCAGAAGAAGCTTAAAGCAGAGAGGACTCCTCCAGCAAAGAGGAAAAGTGAGGTGAACTTGCCAAAGAAGATGAGTGAGGCACAAGCTATGAGGAATGCAAGGAGGAGGATTTCGCCAGGAATTCGCCTCAGTATCTTTTCTTCATCGGGGACGGTCCCCTTTCCAAGAGGAAGACCGTCCCCCTTTTTCTTATACATCTTTGTATTTACTCAAGCCCCTTAACAGACTGTAGAATCCAGAGACTATGCCGAGAACAGTGAACAGGAGAAGCAGCCAGGGCTGGGTTCCAAAGAGTTTGTCCAAGAAGTAGCCGAGAAACAGTCCCACTGCAATTGAAGAGGGCAACATGAGCACCAGAGAAGTCAGTTCAACAATTTTCCTGGTGCTGAATTTTAAAGGGCTCTTGATGGTCATTTGGTTGCTCTTTTAAATTGGATTTTCCCTAAAGCCACCCCCAAGTCTCTAGAGTCTGGGACTCCTCTGGATTTAAAAGGATTCCAGGTTCTTGAAACTTGGATAAGCAAGAGGACTTCTCTGTTTACTTCTTCCTGGACATGATAGATAAATGTGTTCCACCCTCCTTCCTTGAGGATAACCTGGTCTAAAACCTTCTTTTTTTTGAAGAAGTCCTCGATTAACAAGATTTTGACCTTGACTGGATTTCTCTCTATATCGGGATGAGAAGCATGCAGAGTAATTTCCATGACCGGCTTTTCGATCTTTATCGTCAGGCCAGCGAAGTGCTTTGTCCAGCGAAATTCTCTTCCATCCCTTGTTATCTCTTTCTTGTAAAGACCAAAATTTTGCTGGATTTGGAATTGCTCCGTCCGCCTCTTCAAGGAGAGAGAATGAGTGGAGTTCCACAGATGGATTCCAAGGGAAAAGGCAAGGAGGAGAGAGGCTGCAATCATTGCCTTTTTGCTGAAAAGACCTCCCTTCATCTCATCTTTTTTGACCCATTGAAAAGAGAAGATGAGCGAGACCAATAGCCAGAATGTGTACTTGACTTCGAAGCTCCCGATATAGGTGTGAGCGAAAAATTGAAGAAATAGAGAGAGAATTCCGCAGGAAAGCCCGATAGGAATATATCTCCACCTGGAGCGAGGAAAAGATTCTCCCAAAACCTTTCTCATTTGGTTAAAGATCTCCCAAAAGATCCACAATGAGAAAACGAGAGCCACTATTCCCAGCTCCGAACCCACATGAAGAAAATAATTCTCTGCTGAATCTGTCCATGTTTTGTAAGGGCTTTGATACATAAGGGCATAATTGGGAAGCTCGATGATGTAAGCCCCCACTCCTACTCCCGAGAGAGGGTAGTGTTTCATCATCAGAACAGCCATTCTCCACTGACTGTGCCACCGGATACGGATGGCCTCTTCCAAGCCGCCATAGGGATACTCTCTTTGGGTCAACCGTTTGTATGCCTCTGAATCCTTAAAGGAGATGAGGAAAAGAAGCAGGGCTGCCGCCACAAGAATAAAAATGATCACAGAGACAAGGACCTTCTTGGAAGACAGTGATTTTAGTCTCCTCCAGACCGCTGCTTTGCTGAGCGCCAATATCCAGAAGAGAAGAAGGGAGAGAAAAACGGTCGCCAGGCCGCTTTTTGAGCCTGTCTGGGGGAGAATGAGCAGACCCCAGAAAAAAAGCAGGAAGGAGAAGAGGCGGAGGGTACCTTTGAAAGCCATGGCGGCTGCCAAAATAAGGGGAAGGAGTATGGACAGATAGGCTCCGAAAGAAAGAGGATTCTTGAAGGTCGCATTTATAAGAGATTCATTGATTCGCATGGGGGTGTTTCCGAAGCTTTGATCATGGAGATGCTGATAAGAGCCGACCATGAGGGCGATGGAGGTGCTGATGAGCAAGACGACCAGAATTCGCTTTATATCTTCCCTCGTTTCTATGGTATTGAGGAGGATAAAAAAGAAGGCAAAGCCGGTGAGATAGTTGAGTGAAAGAAAGATCACGCTCATCATGGCCCCGCCGGCGGTCACACCGTGGACATTGGTAGCGAGCTCGTAGACATGATCGGATAAGAAGGGGAAGAAATTGGCATATCTTAGAAGAGTGATGATTGCTGAAATAAGGATCATCAGAGAGAAAAGGGTCATAGGCCGGAAGACAGACAACCTAGGGAAAGGCTTTGAGGGATAAAGGACATGGTGAGCCAGCCAACCCAGGAGATAGAACAGAAAGAGAACCAAGGAAGTGGGCGCATGGGGGATGTTTTCAAAGATGCGGAAAAGATAGGGAAGACTGTTGATCAGGGGGAATGAGAAGATAAAAAAAAGCGTTCCTGTGCGCACCTTGACGGTAGTCAGGACGAAGGCGAAAAGGAGAACGGGCAAGAGGGCCGTCTGAAAAGGTTTGACCAAGGGAACATATTTTAAATAAAAGCAGTAGAGGCCAACGGCAAGAATCAGAGCGATCAACAGGAAAGTGATCTGCCTTTTCATCGATTTATTTGTTTTATCCGCTTATGGGTTTAAGGAGGTAAATTTTCGAGAAGTTCGAAGACGACCACACCCAATATCTCTCCAAGGGATTATCATAAAGACTTGAGTTATGCCTTCTCTCTCCTTCATTCACCCGGAGCCTGTCTCTTTTTTATGGAGAACAAGTTGTAATAACCCAGATAATGAAGGAGGAGGAAGCCGATAAGACAGACAAGAAGGAACAACAGCAGCCTGAGCCGAGTTTGAATGAAGTTGAACAGGACTCCTACCGTTGAGAAGAGGAAGGAGATAAAGATCAGCAGCAACGTGGTCTTGGTTTCAGAGAAACCCTTCTTTAAAAAGCGATAATGAAAATGATCTGTGTCTCCGATGAAGATATTCTGTTTCCTGGAGACTCTTCTGATGATGGTGACCAGAGTTTCCAGGATGGGGAGGAATAGAATGATGATGGGAATCATCAGAGCCATAGCCAAGGAGACTTTTCGGTGAATCTTGGCCATGGAGATAACTGCAAGGATGAAGCCTATCACCATACTCCCCGAGTCTCCAAGATAGATTTTAGCCTTGGGGAAATTAAAAGGATAAAATCCTATCATGGCTCCCAGCAAAACAGCGATAATCACTACAACGTGGTATTGAGAAGAGAGCAAAGCTAGGATTCCTAAAGAGAGGGCTGCAAAGAAAGACACCCCTACTGCCAGACCGTCAAGGCCGTCCATGATGTTTACGGCGTTGGTGATGCCTACCACCCACAAGGTGGTCAACAGGAAGGAGAGCAAGTAAAACCCTAAACTCTTAGTTCCTATGAAGGGGATGCTGATTTCTGCGATTTGAAATCCGCCGAAATAGATCAGGATGGCGGCGACGACCTGAAAAAAGAATTTTTTAAAGGCATCGGCACCCTTCAGGTCGTCGTATATCCCCAAGATAAATATGATAAGGGCCGCAAAGAAGAAAAGGTTGTAGCTGGCTTTTTCATCGATAGCAGTAAAGATGTGGCTGAACGCGATGCGCATGGCGAGAAGGGAGGTAAACATGGAGATGACGATAACAATCCCCCCCATTCGTGGAATTTTCTTTTCTTTGAAGTCTGGCTCTTTTTGTTGGTTGAAGTCTTTTTTGATGGAGGAAAATTTCAACAAGAAAAAAGACAAGAGAAAGGAGAGAACGCCAGCAAGGGCGAAGGCGATGATGATTCCTGACGTTTCCATGGCGTTCCTTACATCATACTATTTTGCTTGGAAGAAATTTTCAAGTGAAACACGTAGCCTCATCTCACTTTTAAGGCTTCAAAACTCAAATCCCAGAGCCATCCCGAAATCTGCACCTCCGATGTCAATCTTGACTTCAGCCGGTTTTATTTCGCAGTAGTGGTAGCTGACATATGCGTCAATTATAAAGTGTTTGATAAATTTTTTTAAACCCTTTATCTTTTTATATCCTCCAATCCTTGCCGAAAGGCCCAATCGACCGTCATCCACTTTGCCGATAGGATTCTTTTCTTGGAAGAGACAGTAGGAGAGGCCTGCTCCTGCGTAGAGGTGAAGTCCCTTCTTGAGGAAGACATATCTTAAGTGAGCACCAAGAGGAAGAATTTTCACCCGTGTTTTTTCTCGGGTGAAAGTCAGACTTCCCGATTTGGTATAATATTGGACCTCCAGATGGAACTCTATATTTTTCCAGATGGCCCTGCCGATATCAAGGCCAACTTCCCCCCCAGGACCGTAGATGTCTCTGAATACTTTTTCCGAGGGGAAGAAATAACTTCCGCTGATTCCCAACCGGGCGATCTCTGCCTTCATCACTGAGGAAAGCAGAAGACAGCCGATTAAAGCGAAAAACAATCTTTCTCCTCTGCTTTTCATCCTATCTCACTTCTGTCACAGCTGGGGCGCTTTCCCTGCCAAATTCATCTTGAGCCCTCAATTCATACCTGTACACTCTGTCTTTTTCAACCTTACGGTGCCAGTATTGGAAAGTCTGTGTGTCTGTCTCGCCTAATAAGGTTCTCTCTCCGTCTTCTAAAAGGTAAATCTTGTATTTTTGGATAAATTTATTCTGGGGATTGACCTCCCAAGTCAAGACATTGATATATTCGATTTGAGATAAAGATCTGTTTTCTCTCTTTTCTCCGCTGAAATTCGAGGGTGGAAAGAGGGGAGGGAACTGGATGTGGAGGGAGACATTCAAGATTTGAGGGCTGTTTGAGCAGTCAGAGGCAGTGATGATGATTTGAGCTTGATTGCTCTCCTCCCCAAGCTGGGAAATATCCATCGCAACTTCGATGAAATCCCACTCTCCTGAGGAATTCCCACTGGCGGGGGAGACGCTTATCCAGTCCTCATCCACGCTAATTTGATATATAAGTTTTCCCTCTTTGGAATTTTTTATTTTGAATCCTTGTGAGGGCGGGTTAGCCTCCCCGGCAACGCCTCGAAAAGATAGAGAAGATTTGTTCAGTCCGATCTCCGGACCGTAGACAGTCAAATGGACTGTGATCACTTGCGGGCTGTTGGAAGCATTCTCAGCAGTGATCATCAGTTTCCCCTCATAGCTTCCTCTGGAAAGGCTGGAGATATCTACCGAGACTTCGATTTCATCCCATTCGCCATCAGACTCTCCGCTTGCAGGCGAGACGTTTAACCACTCTTTATTGTCACTTATTTGATATTTGAGAGTTCCCTTTCCTGAGTTTCTTATTTTAAATACCTTTGGCGAGGGGTTTGATTCTCCCTTTATTCCTTCAAAGGAAAAGGAGGCTGTGTCGAGCCCGACAGTCGGACCAAGAACGGTCAAGTGGACTGTGACCACTTGAAGACCGTCGGGTATGTCTTCAGCCGATATGGATACCTGACCCTGATAGTTACCATGAGAGAGGTTTGAAATGTTTACCGAGACTTCGATTTCATCCCATTCGCCATCAGACTCTCCGCTTGCAGGCGAGACGTTTAGCCACTTTTTATCGATACTGATTTGATATTTGAGGGTTTCCTCTCCTGAGTTTCTTATTTTAAATATCTTTGGCGGGGGATTTGATTCTCCCTTTATTCCTTCAAAAGAAAGGGAGTGTGTGTCCAGTTCAATAATCGGGCTGGCGATGAACAGATTGATTGTAACCATTTGGGGGCTGTTAGGAGCGTATTCAGCAGTGATGGTCACCTGGCCTTGGTGGTTTCCCCAGGACAAATTGGAAATATCCACCGTAACTTCGATTTCGTCCCATTCCCTTCTCGAGTCACCGCTTGTAGGGGAGAGGTTTATCCAATCTTGATCGACACTGATTTGATAATAGAGTTTTCCTGCCCCGGAGTTACTTATTTTGAAAACCTGGGCCGAGGGGTTTGATTCTCCAATTTTTGCTTCAAAGGAAAGGGAGGTGGGATCAATATCTATAGAAGGAAAGGTATCCACAAGTTCCTCATACCAGGTCTTAGCCATCAGTTGGTAACCTTGCTCATTAGGATGTGTTGCATCACTGTAGAGAATACCTGAGTGGATACCACCGAAAGCCTGAAATTGGTCGACAAAATAGATGTTGAGCTCAGAAGCTATGGATTTAATCTTTTCATTGAGATCCAATGCTCTTTCTTTTATCATTCCTTCCCAGGGATCTTTTGGAATTAAAGAGGCTAGAAAGACAGCCATTCCCAACCCAAGACCTCTTTCAGCCATTTTCCTCAAGTTGAAAGCTGCTGTATCCATGGAGGTCGTTTCATCTTTAACGTCATTTATGCCTTCCATAAGAAATATTGTTTGCGCTTGGTCTTCGTTTATTACAGAATTGATACGGCTTAAACCTGCGGATGTTTTTTCATTACCTGCCCCGCGATTTATGACTTGGCTATCTTTTATATTCTCATCGATTAGGTTTTCTAATCGTGGAATATACCCTTTCTCAGGAGCTGGCATGTTATCTATGGTTCCATATGTGATGCTGTTGCCAAAGCCGATGTATTTGTCCTCATCCAAGGCAAGAATTCTAGGGGAGTGGATATTTCCTTCCTTTACAAAGAAAGGCTCATACAGTTCATAAAAATGGAGTAATCTGGCTCTAATTTCTGATTCAACCTCCCATACGACTCCAATTCTACTATCCATAGAAACGATTTTCAGGGGATTAACTATACTTTTTTCCTCGGAAATAATGACCTCGGAGATCCATCTATCATCCATCCTGTAAGTTAAACAGACTTCATTCTTCTCATTTTGAGATTTTTGCCATACAACAACAGGAATTGTGCCTAAAAATAAAGAGATGGAGGGAGAGGTATCAGCAATATTGTGGTTGTTGGTGATTTTTTTTTCCTCTATCCATCTATTTCCATCCCAGTATGAATAATACAATTCGTAGTCATCTCCATCATATGCGCTCCATACGACATGAGGAAAACCATTAAAATCTAGAGAGATGGAAGGATTGATATGGGGAACATCAGAATATTGATTCAGGCTTAAAGGGTTGATCCATCTTTGGCCATCGAAGTAAGTGTACAAGATTTCATCACGGTTTCGGAGTTGCCCAACCCAGAATATCCAGATTTTTTCTGTTCCATCGATGACAATTTGAGGACTAAGAGCTGAAGAAGTTAAGGAAGAATTTATCTCCCAAGTTTGATTTGTGCTTAAATTTTTAACCAGGACTAAGTACTTTCTCTGGAAATAATTGACCCACACCACCCAGGGATCGTTTCCATAGGAAAAATCTATGCAGGGTGAAAAATTGAACCCTTCTTGATTGCTTGTTACCCTTGTCGGATGGACTAATTTTTTATTTCTTAACTGAGCTATGTAGATATCACTTTTTCCAGATTCTCTCTCTTCCCAGACTATCCATGTTTTCCCTGCTTTATCTTTTTTAGCCCGAACAAAATTGACATGATTGACATAGTCGATCTCTTGGGTGGTGATCCTTTCGGCATAGTCTTCCTCTTCTGCTATAGATAAACCTATTCTTCCCTTTGAATTGATATAAACAACGTTCAGGTTCCCCTGATGATCGAAGTAAGGAGAACCTTCTTTTCCTGGGATAGAGATAATATTTCTTTCCGCGAACTGGCTCCCAATCAACGTAGGGAATAGTAAGATGAGAACTGGTATTATCCATTTCTGGAAGAGGCAAGAATTTTTCCCAACCTCTTTCATTCCTTCCTCATTCTTGATGGCACTCATTACTCTTTCTGCCAAACACAGATTCGACTGAAAGAACAAGTTTTCTCTTGGAATTAGGTGATTTTAAAAAGTTCTTTTTAATTTGTCAATGCAAGAAATAGGAATGATGGCATGATGTGCTTGCCAAAGAGTGGTCATTAAGAATACCCATAAGAGGAGGGCGGATTATCTCAATGAAATGCTAACCGACAGCAGCAACTGACTTGACTCAGAATAGGGAGGCATCTCTCCATTCCGGATATATTGACTTAATATTTGCTATTTTATAGGATTAAAAACAATTTATAATTTTGAATATCGCGCAAATCATGAATTCAAAAAAATTGAGAGCTGACTTTTCGAGGATATTATTGCTCCTTCTTTTTTTTTGTTTGATAAGCCTTATCATAGAAATCGCTTTTTTCAATAAAGGGTTTTTTCACAGAGAAAGCAACAAGAATGGCATCCTTTTTGATTATTACTGGATACGCCACTTGGCTGTTTTCCTGCTCCTGATACTCTGGTTTATTATCCAGAAAAAGAGAGTCGACTTTAGAAATCTAAAACCCTATTCAGCATTCGCTCTATTGCTCGTGAATATTGTTCCTGGCATATCCTCCATAAGTAAATATTTTTTTCTTTTCTTGTCTTTTTTCTTATTCCTGTATCTCAAATCTAACTGCAATCCTTGGGAATATAGGAAGTTGCTGCACAAAAATTTGTATATCATCATATTTTTTATTGTCTTGTTCTTACTTTTCTTCCCTTTACTTCTTAGAGAAGGTTATGTGTATGACCCTCTTGCATTGTACACGCATTGGCCGGGATATCGATTATCATATGTTTCAGGGTTAAGAGAGACGACTGGTGGGGCAAGTGATTTATTCGATGCTTTTTTACCCCAATGGAATTATACCTATCATTCTATAAGGGAAGGGACCTTCCCTTTATGGCGATTTAACAAGGGATTAGGAGTTCCTCAGTATGAACAAT
>CAYSCW010000008.1:3810-7996 GCA_964429795.1 uncultured Eubacteriales bacterium | reverse complement strand
ACCTTCCCTTTATGGCGATTTAACAAGGGATTAGGAGTTCCTCAGTATGAACAATCTTATCACCCTGAAAAGTTGATATCATTTATTGTAAAGCCTACTGAAGCTCTTACTCTTGTTGTGTTACTGAAATTATTTTTATGTATGATGGGGATGTATTTTCTCCTGCGTGCGATGAAGATCAGAGAAATAGCAGCCACTATAGGAGGAATCGGCTATGCTCTTTCTGGTTTCGTAATCGGCTGGTTGCATGGTCCTCAATCTTCCGTTTCCTATCACATCCCCTTTTTCTTCCTCTTTCTGATCAGCTACCTCAATACAAAGAAGATGAAGTTTTTGTTTTATTTTGCCCTCTGGAGTGGCCTTATAATTTATTCAGGTTTTCTTCCAGTAGCCGGATATTCCTTTTATGGGATCGGGCTTTTTTTAATTCTCTTCTATGTGCTTGATAAGCGAAGGTTTCTCCCCAAGGTTAAAGAGGCCCTTAAGACATCGCTCTATTGGTTCTTAGGCATGATGATCGTCTCGTTTCATTTCCTCTCATTGTACTATTCCATTTTCATCAGAAGAAGCATTGACATTTCCTATCGACATATCGGTAAAGTCCCCTATCTTTTTCCTAAATACTTTAAAAATATCATTTTTCCCTCTTATTACGGCTGGGAGATAACACCAGAGATTAGACCATATGTTAGCTCAATTTTGATCCTCTTTTTGATTTCGGGGCTTATCATCTTGGCCCTTAAATTCAGAAAATTTTCGAGAAAATTTATCGATAGAGAAAAAGATTATTTCTCTTTTCTCCTTTTACTCATTCCATTTTCCATGGCCATGTTTGGTCTTTTCCCCTTTTACCAGATTAGTTGTAAGCTTCCTGTTTTGAATTCCTCTCCGCTTTCTAGACTGCAAAGCATGACCTGTTTTCTTCTTGTGATCCTTGGGATCAAAGGCTTAGAATTGTTTCTACAGACATATGGCAAAATCTTGAGGTTTTATAGAAGGAGAAAACACCTTTTTTTGGCAGTGACTGGGATCCTGTTTCTCTCCTTGAGTTTGATTGCAATGACTTCTTTAGTCTCTAATGGAGAAACAAAATATCATAAGGTTTATCCTGTCTTTATTTTCGCCTCAATTGTCATTTTAGCCTTTCAATCATCGATTTGGTTAAAAAAGAATGCGGTTTTTTCCCTTATCTTTTTGCTCCTGTTAGTCTCGGTTGAGACGGTAATACAAAACCGTCGTTACGTCGCGGTCAATAAGAGAATCCATTTCATAACGGAAGTGGATGTACCTCTTGTTGATTTTTTGAAAAGAAATTTAAAAAAATATGAAGGAATTTTGGTTTTCGATTCAAATTTTAACACTAACGGTACCTTGGGAAATTATGGTCTAAGAGAAAAAATTGTCCATCAATTCTTCCATCCCGACCACAAGGCTTTAATTGTCGATACGTTTTCGGAAGAATCATTCATGACACCAACAGCCCCTGCTCTTTCTTCCCCCTCCACTGATTTTTCATCCTCCCTTATTCAGCTCATGGGGGTGAAGTATCTTATTTTTCGTTATGAGTTTAAAGGCGACAGACTTCCTCCTTATTATAAGCTTGTCTACAGCAACTTGGATGGAAAAGTTTATGAAAATAATTTATACAAGAGGAATAAAGGAATATTTTTCTGCAAGCCGGAATATTTTATGGCTGCAGATAAAGAAGGTATTATAAGGAAAGTCAGAACCATGGAGTACTCAAGGTATGTTTATATCGAGAGTGATAAAAAGCTAAGATTAATGCACAAAGACAGAATGTCCTGCTTCACTCGTATTATGGCCTACACACCGAACAAAATTATCTATAGATATCAAGCGAACAGCGACGGAATACTCACTTTTCCTGAAGCATATAATAGAGACTGGTCTGTTGCCGTTAACGGGAAGAAGAGGAAGGTTCTCAAAACAAACCTCATCTTCAGGGGAGTGGCCGTAAAGGAGGGAGAAGGGGAAATTGTTTTTCAATTCCGGGTGTCAACACGTTTCAAGATATTAGTATTGATAGGGTTCATTTCGTTTCTTTCTCTGCTGAGTTTGTATATCCTTTCTGAAAGGTTAAATAGAGTGAAAGAAGAGGATGCCAGGATAAAATGAAATTCACTTCGATGCGGAGAATCGATTTTTATGTGGGATTTCTCCCTTGTCATTTGCTTGCCTTTCTTCGGAAATTCAGAAGCAAAGATAAAATAGGATCCTCTCTCCCCGAGGCTCTCGAAAAAATTCTGATCATTAAGTTCTTAGGGTTTGGTTCTATACTTATGACAACTCCTCTTCTGGGTGAATTAAAAAGGAATTCTCCTTCAACAGAGATTCATTTTTTGACTTTCTCGGATAATATCGAGATCTGTGAGTCTGTTCCTCTCATCGACAGAATCTTTTTCTTGGAGAAGAAATCTCTGATGAGATTTGCCTTATCTTTGATTAAAACTATTCGCCAAATCAGAAGACAGAACTATGATGTCGTTTTTAATCTGGAATTTTTTTCAAATTTTTCCCTCCTCTTATCCTCTCTTTCCAGATCAAAGATGATGCTCTGTTTTGGTGGAAGACATGAATACAGAAAAACGCTCTGTGACAGAATTGTCTCTTACGAGAACGAAACCCATATTATCGATAAGTATCGCAATTTCCTGAAATTGTTGAATATAGGACCTGCTGCCGATACGAAACAATTGATGGATTTGAAAGAAAGCCCGGATTCAAAAAAGGCAGTCTTGGATTTACTGGAAAGAAAACAGGTGGATGTGGACAGAGACTTTCTCGTTGTGGTCAACATCAATGCTGGCGAGATGTCGAGTATCAGGAAATGGCCACTTGAATATTTTCAACAAGTCATTTCCTTTTTGCTCAGCCGGGAAAAAGTAAGGATAATTCTAATCGGCGGGAAAGGAGAAAGGGCCTATGTATCTCGCTTGGAAAAGATAATTTCAAATGAGAGGGAGAGAGTCTTGAACCTCACCGGCAGAATATCCTTGAAAGAACTTATTTCTTTGATGAAGGTGAGCGATCTGTATTTGGGGAATGACAGCGGCCCTTTGCACCTTGCTGAAGCCTGTGGATTGCCAAGCATCAGTTTTTTTGGTCCAGAATCGCCAAAGGTTTATGGTCACTCAGGAAATAAAAATTATACGTTCTACTCGAACTTATCCTGCAGTCCTTGTCTCAATGTCTATACCAATAAGGATACCCGGTGCAGGGATAATATATGTCTCAAGATGATCAAACCTGATGGAGTTATAAAGGTTCTTCAGGAGAAATATTTCAAAGATACTTAGGAATAAGCGTCCTTTCAGCTCTTCTATTCAAGATATGATTTGGCTACGGCCACAGTGTGATAGACTTCCTGAACACTGCCTAAGCCGATGACGACAGAAGGTATATTCTTCCCTTTTAGGTATTCAAAGGCTTCTTCAGGAGGGAGTGTGCCTCCAGCCATAACTTTTTTGGCTAAGATGTATTTATTCGTTTTTTCCAATAATTCTTCACAGACAGAAGCCGACGGTCTCATCATAAATCCTTTTTTGTTGAATGAGGTGTGAACACCACTGATGTCGAGGTTCCATTCCTCGTATTTGGGCAAAGACCTCCCAAAGTTATGAGTGGCAATAAACGGCTCTGACTTAAAAGAATTTCGGATGAAATTGCAATAGACCTGGAAGACCTTTTTATTGTCGCTGACTAAGGCTAAGTCAGCGATATGGCCGTGGAGAATGACTGCTGGAACATCAAATTTTCGAAAGGGAGCGAGCTCAAGCTCCAGCATGCTTCTGATCAGAGCCTCGATATCCTTGGAAATGATTCCCTTTATATGAGAAGTGCCTTTTATGATAAACTTGACCTTTTCAAAAGTCTCTGTTCGCTTCAATTTTGATGTGACTGATCCTATCAATCCCTTGCTGCTCGATTCGCGAATATATTCATAGGCATTGGGGACGACGGGAATGACTTTCATCCTGTTTTCCTTGGGAATTTTCTCCAGTGCTTTTAAAACTCTCTCGTTATAAGCGCAGGTGATTGTATCCAATCCACTTTTTCGAGCTGCCTCCACAACTCGGTACACTTCATCTTCATCACTGAATTTTTCCAAGTAGCTTTTAGCTTGAGCTCTGGAAAGGTAGCTCACACCATCAAAAGGGTTTGAGCC
>CAYSCW010000008.1:0-3710 GCA_964429795.1 uncultured Eubacteriales bacterium | reverse complement strand
TTTTCTTTTTGGTAAAGCCAACCTGACTGTCTTTTGAGGACCACACTTATAAAAGTGGAGGCGTTGACACGAAATACTCTTCCCAATATTTTTTTTTCGAGCAATCCTTTGACTTTCTGGAAAACAGGATGAAAGGCAAAAGAGTATCCTGTGGCTAGGATTACTTCTTCAGGATTATGCAAGTCCAATATTCTTTTTGCCGAGTCGAGTGATTCAGCCAGGGGTTTTTCGATAAATTGATGGACTTTATAATCTGAACACAGTTCAGACACTTCAAAATGGGTAAATGCGGGAGTGCAAATGTAAACAGCATCCATCGGGACAGAATCCATCATCTTCTTTATGTTTGAAAAGAAGGGAGTAGCAGGGCTGAGATTTTTGGAATATCGACCCAGCTGTTTTTCGACATCGGCAGAGGCAACTATTTCTGCATCCTTGATTGTTTTCAGCTGAGCGGCATGGAGAATTCCCATTTTTCCAAGCCCGATTATGCCAACTTTCAGGGTCATGGTAAACTCTCTACCTGAGCTTCTGGCTTATTGTCAGTCATCTTTCCTGATATATCAATTTGAAGGACGTATCTCAAAGTCGAATAGATAATTTTAATCAAAATTTCTCAAATATCAAGAAGGATTCTCACTGAAGGCTAAAAAACTTGAGCCATCATTCGCTGGTTATGGGTGGAAAAGATTGGCATTTACAAAAGCTATTTATCGATTATAATTTTATCTGTGTTTCAGGTGAGAAAATTCATAATATTCCAGAGCCACGGGATAGGCACTGCAGTTTCTAAGGAGGTAGAGCAATTTCGTTGAAGGAAAAAATTTTTGCTTCCCTCATTCTCCTTTTCCTTCTAGTGATCTACTACAATTCTGTCGTTATTCGAGGGAATTCTTTTATGACTACTATGGAAAGATCTTATCGACTGGGTCAATATCATTATTCCGGAACATACTGGCATGTAGCCCGAAAATTTGCCACTATTGACCCTGCTGCATCCAATCAAATCAATTTGCCTTCTGCTTATTTGGAACATCACTACCTGAAAACATTTCAGCTGCCGTTGTGGAATCCGTACAGCGGGTTGGGCAGGCCGTATAATGCGGATATGAATTCTTATACTTTTTTTCTTCCCATCTATTTTTTCAAGCTATTTCCATCGTTAATGATGTACGATTTGTTCTTGCTGTTGAGACTTTTTATATCGGGATTTTTTCTCTTTCTTTTGCTTCGCTTGTTCAGATGCTCATTCTGGGTAGCCACAGCAGGGGCTTCTTTTTACATGTTTAACTCTTATTTCCATGCTTTTGTGGATATGGACCAAATCAATGTCATCATGTTCCTTTCCCCGATGATGTATTTTTTGACCAAGTTTTTATTCTCGAGCAATAAAAGATATCTCTTGGGCTTCATTTTATGCAGTGCTGGTTCCTTTTACGGCGGAAATCCGAACGAGTTTGTTCTTGTTCATCTATTCGTCACCATCTATTTTGTCTTTCTTGTGTTGATAAAAAAAGACTTGGAATTGGGGAAAAAGATCAGCTTTTTTCTCTCTTATCTTGCTGGCCTTGTGATGAGTGGATTATTGTCTTCTCTCAAATTGGTCCCTTTTCTTGAATTCTGGAGGAATTCTCTCAGCAGCAGAATAGGGGGTTTGACAGGGGTAACCGAAAGCTTATCTCTTAAGAAATTTCTGACCTGGATATTATATCCAAATAAGATGTTCCAAGGCCCGAATTATCTGGGATATCTTGTCTTTTCCCTTGTGTTCTATGCTTTTTTCAATCTAGCAAGAAAAAGGTGGAGGCTTGGGGAAAAGATAGTGGCCTTTCATTTTATTCTGCTCTTCTTGTTGATAAGCAAAATCAACGGCGCTTTCTATATAAATTGGATTGGAACTTTACCCCTGCTGAACAATATAAATTACATAAAATACAGTTCTCTCATTTATTATATGATCTCTGTCATATCAGCGTTTTCCCTGTCGTATTTATTAGAAGATATAAAAAAGACAAGGACCAGGAATATCAGATTGTTCTTATTCTCATTTTGTTGTGTTCTCCCCTTTTTCATTTTTCAGAGCATCTCCGGGAAGTTTTTTTTTCAAGCAGCAGATAATGGCCAAATATTGTTTTATGTATTCCTGTTTTTCATTGCATCTGGCTCTTTTTTAATCATTATCAGAGCGAAATACAGCCGCAAAGTCATAACAGATGGGGCTGTAATCGTTTTAATGTTCTTGGTGGTTTTTGAACTTCGATTGAATAATCATCAATATTATAGAGAGAGATTTAAAATCGATGACAAGGCTCCTTATACCCAATTTCTCATGGAGCAGGAACAGCCCTTTCGGGCAATTGGAATCGGAGGGACACTGATGCCTAACTGCAATTTGGCCTATCCTATTCCTGCTATCAATAGGATGTTTGCCATTCGGGAGAAGCGGCCAACGATTTTACTGTCAAAACTCATAAGCGATAAATTTAGCAGCGGTATGGGTCAAACGTATAGCAAGGAGGAAATATGGTCGAATCCCTACCTTGACTTGTTGAACACCAAATACTTGATTTCAGAATCTGTCGAAGACGCAATAGTGATAGACCCTGATTATGCGAAAGCCCATAAAATAGAAGCGTTAATGAATAATCCCTCCATGCAGTATACTCATCGCGGTAATCTATACTCCTATATTCATTGGGGATGGCAACAGTTGGCTGATTCCTCAGTAGAAATTCCGGTTTGTCTTCCCTACGGTGATATTTTCTTGAAATCAACAGCATTAGCGTTTGATTTCGATTGGAGGGGTGGTGAGAACCCTGGTAACAAATTGATTTTAACCATCTCCCTTAAACAGGGAGGCAGGGAGGAAGTCGTTTTCCACAGTGAATATGGGGCCGGCAACGAGAGAGATCGCGATTTTTTCAATCTAAAGGTCAATTTGAGTAAGTATGCAGGAGAAGATGTTATCCTCGTTCTTGCCTTGAGAAATCCTCAAGCAAAGGACAAGAATGACAGAGCATTTTTTTTCGGTGATCTCAGGATTACTTATAATAAGATAAAAAAAACATCGTCCGAGAATTCCAGCCCTGGAAAATCCTCGGGTTCCCTTGATTTTGAGGCTGCTCCCTACGAAGAGGTTTTTTCCCATCATGCGATTGTTTACCTGAACAAAAAAGCCTTGGAGAGGGGATTCATGCTTTACAGCATAAAACAAGTTAAAGACTTGGACGAAGCCATAACAATCATGGGAAGAGATCCTTTAATCCATAAAAACACTGCCTTGATTGAAGGAAATCTTCCCAAGAATCCAGAGATAGGCAAAACGGGTCAATCCAGTATTACCTTTATCGACTACAGGGCCAATTATATAAAGACAGAGATCGAGACCTCGGAAAACGGGGTTTTCATCCTGAGCGATGCCTATTATCCTGGTTGGGAAGCGTATTTAAACGGGAAAAAGGTGAAAATCTACCCCGCTTTTGGCGCCTTAAGAGCTGTCCTTATCCCAAAAGGAAAACATGAATTGAGATTCTTGTATAGACCCTGGACTTTTTATCTGGGTGGCGTATTAACCTTTCTGTCCTTTCTCTTTCTGATATTAGCCTTTTTCAAAATCAAGGTATCTCTGTAATTCTTTCTTCTGTTTGGAATATTCCTTTTCCTTTGCCCTCTATTCCCAGCCTATTTAAACGTTCCGTTTCATTTGATCT
>CAYSCW010000007.1:91612-96010 GCA_964429795.1 uncultured Eubacteriales bacterium | reverse complement strand
TTTTCCTGTATTGCCGTCCTTATCCTGATCATCGCCTGCATGAATTTCGTGAATTTGTCCACGGCCAGAGCCAGCAAAAGAGCCAAAGAAGTGAGCCTTCGCAAAACTATAGGGGCCCAAAAACACCAGCTCAGAGTCCAGTTTATTCAGGAGTCTGTGCTGTTGGCTTTTGTTTCCCTTTTTCTTGCGATTGTTACGAGTTCACTATTCACTCAGGCCTATAACGGGATTTTCGCCGAAAATCTATCGCTATCAGTCTTTTTACAGCTAAAGAATCTGATCATTCTTGTGGGAGCAACCTTTGCCGTTGGCGTATTAGCTGGTCTGTATCCAGCCTATTATCTGACCAGATTCGAACCAGCCGGAGTTTTAAAGGGAGGTCCGCTTGCATCAAGTGGAAAGTCTGTTTTTCGCAGGAACATGGTTATCATCCAATTCAGCATCTCCATCATGCTGATTGTTGGAGTGTTCACTGTTTATAAACAGATGAGATTCATCCAGACCCGGTCTCTGGGTTTTGATAAGGAAAACGTGGTTATCATTCCCGTAAGAAGCCAGCAGATCGCTCAAAATTATAGGGCCTTCCGGAACGAGCTTATGCAAAATCCTCAGATCATATCTGCATCTGCATCATCCGAGGTTCCCGCCGATTCCCATTACAGCAATAGTCACGTCAATCCTCCAGAATCAGATGAACCCATAAGCATGATTCTTTTTTCAAGCGACTACGATTATGTAGAAACTTACCGGATGGAGGTCATTGCGGGGCGGGCGTTTTCAAGAGATTTCAGCACAGATACAGAAGGAACCATAATTCTGAATGAATCCGCGGCTCAAAGAATCGGCTGGACACCTGAGGAAGCAGTCGGGAAAAAGCTGGAAGGGGGATATTCGGACAGTCCAGCTCAAGTTGTCGGTGTCGTAAAAAATTTCAATTTTAAATCTCTCCGAAGGGAAGTTGAACCTATGGCACTATTCCTTTATCCAAACTATATTCGCGCAATCTCAGTCAGAATTATGCCCGGCGATATCGGGAAAACTCTGAATTTTATTCAAAAGAAATGGGAAGGCGCATTCCCCGGAGAACAGTTTGAATACAGCTTTCTGGATAATCGCATTAATCAGCTATACGAAAGTGAAAAGAAAATGCAGAATATTTTCATTATCTTTGCATCTCTTTCAATTCTGGTTGCCTGTCTTGGGCTTTTTGGCCTGGTATCTTTTACTTCCGAGGTAAGGACTAAAGAGATCGGCATCCGGAGGGTGCTTGGCGCTTCAACGGGTAGTGTTGTACTACTGCTCTCCATAGAATTTATCAAATGGATTATACTCGCCAATATCGTTGCCTGGCCTCTGGCATGGTTTATAGTGAACAAATGGCTGCAGAATTTTGCATATAAGGCAAATATCGGATGGATTGTCTTCTTATTGTCCGGTTTTATCACGATGTTGATAGCAATATTCACTTTTATTTTTCAGACCATTAAAACGGCTTGTGCCAATCCTGTGGACAGTTTGAGATACGAATAAGGCCAAGTTTTCATTTTCATTAAATATTATCGGAAGTCATTCGAATTGGGATGTCAGTAAGTCTGAAAAAGCAGGCTTAACACCCATCCCTAGTAAGTTGGTCAAACCGTTTAGAGTGAAGGAAGGTCAAGTCAATTTAGAGTGTCAACTTGTTTTTCACACTTCATGGAAGCTTCCTCTTTTCTCATACTGCCGGATCAATTCACAACCTTTCAGACCCTCAACACAGTCCGCTACATATTAGAAGAGAAATCTTTAACCTCTTTCTCGATCGCTTTTTGAACAAGCTGGTTCAATGATATCCCCAACAATAATGATTTCTGGACTGCTTTTTTATGCAATTCGGGAGTTATCCGTACATTAAAATTTCCCCTGTAGGATTTAGTCATAGGTTTCTCTGTTAATTTGCAGAGTTCTCTATAATCTTCCACAGCCTCTTGGAAAGCTTTTTTTATTTCTTTAACATTCTGGCCTTCGAAGGTCACTAGATCGTCGATCCCCTCGATCTTCCCAAAAAAACATTCATCTTCAGCATTGAAATGAACAGATCCTATGAAGCCTTTATAATGAAGAATATCCTTCATTTCAGGACCTCCCGGTTTCTCAATTCCTCTTCTATAAAATCAAGTTGATATCTATTCAGGATGTTCTTTGGATGCGGTTTATGTAAGCGGATAATATGTTGTATGCCTTCGTGAAAAAAAGCAACACGCGATCCTGAAGTCTTTCCAGTTTTGATTTCCTGATAACCGAATCCTCTCAATAATATCCTCAACTCATTAAATGTAAAATCTCGGGGCTTAGACAAGAATCTCTTTAATAATTTTTCTTGTTTGGTCATGAACACTATATCATTTTTCAATTGAGTTTGCAACTAATAATTAGTTGCATATTTTCTAAAATTTTACCTTTTTGCTTTATAGGAATTCGCTTCTGGTTCAGTCTATATAACGTATGAACTTACCGTGATATCTCAATCTTTAGGTATATAAAACCGTTGTCAAAAAAACGGTTGTAAGTCAATTAAAGAGGATGAATTAGCTCAGGTTGAACAAGATGTAGAGGAAAAAGACTGAACCGGAGGTGATTATTTGAGATAGGTCCGGGCTCCGGCAAAACGGTTCCTGAAATAGCCGTCGGTAAGAGAGTCTTTCCGGATTTTCTTGTTTTTTCCCGGAGCATGGATAAACGCTTCATTCCCGATATAAATTCCCACGTGGGAGATTTTCTGACTCCGTGAGGTGACGAAGAAGACAAGGTCACCTTTCATCATCTGGTCCTTGCCTACTGCTGCGCCGGCATCATACTGCTCCTTTGAGGTACGCGGCAGATTGAGGCCATTCATCTGATAGACCGCCATGGTCAAGCCACTGCAGTCGAAGCCATCATCAGTTGATGCCCCACCCCAGGAGTATTCCACACCGATAAAACTTTCTGCTGTAGCAATAAGATTGTCTCTTAAGTAATCCTCACCGAACAAACTTTGCTTAGAAACAGCATAATCTTCGGGTTTAACGATGAAATAGTCTTTGATCACGGAATCGCTGATCAGGCTTTCTGCTTTTTGGCGGGCGGCCTCGCTGGAGGGAAAGTCTCCGAAGCGGACCTTATAGAGCCCTGACTCATGCCTGAAGTAATAAGTATTCAAGCCTTTATGGCTCAGCTCGTGTGTCAGCCTGCGGGCATTGCCCAAAACGGTGAAGGCTCCTACCTGGACGGTGTATCCTGTCCGAGCGAGCCTTTCCTTTGCAGGCAAAGGTTTAGCCGGAGGAATAATCCGTGCACGTCCCCGGCACCCAGATATCCAGGTGAGTCCAGCTATCAAAAGAAAATAAAACCCATTTTTCAAGATGACTTTCATCTTCTTTTTCTATGCATTAGTTTGGAATGTCCTTTCTATTCTGTTTCATTTCAGAGCCGATTTGCATAGTTTTCCCGAGATCCAGCCAACTGTTTTTTTTGCGATGAAATTTGAAAAGAGCGTCTCAGCAAGGAAATATCCTGTAAGCTGCTTCATCATATAGCCGCAAATTTTATTCCAGATGCATTTTTTTACAGCGTACTTGTAGACCGTTTTCATATCCGCTCCGGCCAAGGCAAGGGCTGCGGTATTCACGACACACTCCATAATCCCCACGTAAGCCTCTATCTGCAGCTTCAACTGGATCATGGTCTGGGCTATTTCCACATATTCCACGATCGCCTGCCCCCAGCCATGTCCGCCGACGCCGATAGTTTGTCCTGTTCGAGGATTGATCCTCCACCAGGTCACCCATTCCCGCCCGTCAATCTCAACAGCCCGTCTCGGAGCCAGTATGATATAGCCCTGCTCAAGGTCCTGCCGGATACGCTCGCAGGAATCGGGATCCAGTTCCAGGCTTCTGTAAGCCTCTTCCTCTTGATTTTTCAGGATCAACCAGTCCTTATCCTCGGCAAAGATAACGCTTGTGTTTTGGGCATTCTCATCGGGTCCGACCAAGAAGGCTTCGATATTGGTGTCCAGTACACCCTGTTTCAAACGGATTTGAAACGGATTGTGGTCAACAACCGCAACATCGTTTTCAACAATATCCAGCCGGGTGAATCTCAGGAGATCTCCCTTGGGATTCTGCTCCACTCCTGAATAACAGCTTAAGATGTTTGGCTGATCCAGGAAGACAAGCCCGTCTTCCAACACGAATTTACTGCGGGCCAGAGCAAAGTCGTAAACCTTTCCAGGCTGCGGTGTGATCTCGGCCATTTGAGCCAGGGCTTCTTGCGGTTCGAGCTCATTCAACTGGGGAAGGAGGTCAAGAAGAAGGTCTCTGTTGTGCAGCAAATTTTCAATCGATAGATATTCGATAAATTCTCCGGATAGCGAGCTGGTGA
>CAYSCW010000007.1:65487-91512 GCA_964429795.1 uncultured Eubacteriales bacterium | reverse complement strand
TTGATCAACTCGCCAGTTTCATCAAACAGGATTCCCACGGTTTCCTCAGAGCCTATATTCAGGGTGGGCGCCCAGGCTTTCTGACTGAGAAGTGTGTTTTTCAGGCCTTGAAGGGGATTCTTTTCCTCAAATAGATCTTTGTCCAGGGGCCAGTCTAATGGATAATGGCGGACGACAATCTGTTCACCGAAAAATTCGTAGGGCTGCAGGGTATGTTCAAGCACAGACTTTTCATAGAGCTTTCCGTTCTTCCACTGCTCGATAACAAGCCGGATGTGCACCTTGTGGAAATGCTCCTCATCTAGATCATCAGGATCAAACCAGGCCTCCGCTTCAGCGAATGCCTGGCCCACGCGAGAATCAGGAAGAGAAGGATCCATATTGACCCAGGCCTCCTCCTCTGATTGCCACTGCACCCACCAATGATCCTGCAGGGCTTCGAGCTTAAGACTCTCATCATCTGCAATCATTTCTATTCCTGACTTTTCAATGGCTTCGGCTATGGCTGCTGCCTGTTTTTTTGCTCGCTTACGGATTTCTCTTGCAATACGTGCCTGCTCTTCCTTTTCATTCTTCAGAGTTTTTTTAAGTTCAGAGCTATCCAGTTGGTATTTTGCGGCGAATTCATCAGCAAAACCATCAGCCGTCTGGGGCTGAGGCCTTATGTCTTGATAAGAAACTGAAGATAGGATTTTTTCCAGTTTATCGAGAAGCTCTTCTGCTTGTTCTCTGTGAAGTGTTGCTCTGGCCAGCCGCACTTCATGGCCTGCCCGATCCAAAAGCTCATAAAGAAGAAGAGCCCGGTCCAGGCTGTTTCCCAGCCGGTCCATCAACACTCCTCGAGGCCCGCGCAGGGAGCCAGTATAGGGAACAAGGTATGTCTGTCTACACACCCAGCGAAAAAGTGCTTCTGGATCATTTCCTATCTCATCCACGACAGCCTGGGGATCGAAAGTCTTCTTGTCGAGATCACCTTCAACTTCCTCGAGCTGCTCGAACATGCTCTGGAGCTGTCCGATGGCCAGACTGATATCGGCCTCTGTGGGCAAGGGCTCTCGCTTGAAGTCCGGTCCTGCGTCTTCTCCTCTGGAAGTATTGAATAGAATAAAGAGAAACGAAAGAGCAACAACAAGGAAGATGGCTGTTTTTATTTTTTTCATGTTTCCTCTTCTTTCATTCCCGGATCATCCATTTCTCCTGCTCTTTAACAAGTGTTAGCTGAAGTACTTCATCGGCTTTGACAGTGATTGTCATCTCGAGAGGTTCAGGAGCCAGCATCAGGAGAAGCGTATAGGAGCCCTCCATGATTTCAACGGATTTTCCTCCCACAAAACCGCTCGCCTTGACCTCGCCTTTGTCATCAACGATAGCAAACTCTACCCGCAGGGTCTCTTCAAGAGAAGTGAAGAGCTCTTTTGAGTCTTTGGCATCAAGATACTTTCCCTTCGATGATCCGGCAATTGCCTCAAGCTCATCGCGGGCGTCGGCCTCCTTGATGCCGAATCCGACAATGTGTAACCTGAGATCGAGTCCTAACTTTTTAAGCGAAGGAGCTATGGAATGAATGTTGCCCCCGCAGCTTTCGATCCCATCGCTAATGAGAATGATAGTTCCCTTATCGATATCAGCAAAATCCTCTGCTGCCTGAAGAACTGAATAGACTAAAGGTGTCTTTCCCTTGGGCTTTATCGAATTGATGATTTCAATCATCTTGTCCTTTTCGAGGGGTCCGATGGGAATCGCTAACTCTGTATCCTGGCAGGCGCGCTTGTCTCTCAGGGAATAACGATGGCCGTAAAGACGCAGGCCAACTCGCATCCCCTCTGGAAGACCTGTGATAATCTGCTCCAGCACCTTACGGGCGATCGAGATTTTGCTTTCTCCCTGAATCTGTCCCCACATCGAGTTTGAAGCATCCAGGATCAGTTCCACATTATTGATGGTCGTTTTTTCCGCTCCTTCCTCGAAAAGTATCTGTACAGAGCCTTGTTTTTTGACCTTTTTTTCCTCTTTCTTCTTTGGCTTTGGCTTTACCTCTTTCTTCAGTTCTGCCATGACCAGGTAAGGGACAGTTGAAGTGAATTGCTCGAAGATTGTCCTGGCACTCTGCTCAATCTGTTCATCAGAGGGTGAATGATAGAACTGTCCTCCAGTGGCAAAGGCGATTTCACTGAAGATTTGATTGAGCGTATTTCCGAAATAATCTGATTTTTTGTGCCAGCCAGGCTGGACACCGATGATGGAAAAGATAACCCCTGTATCCAGAATAGCGTCCCAGAGCTCGATATAATCAAGCAGCCATTCACTGGACTTTCTCTGGCTCACCAGGTCGTCAAGGACCGCGATCACTGCCCTGTTGCCGTCTTTGACCTTGATCTCATCAATGGCCGTCATAAGCCCTTTAAAAGTATCCGTATTCCCAGCGCCTATGACCTTACTCTCTGCAGCGGTTTTGAGCTGAGTGGGATCGCGGGTGAAGTCAGAGAGCATGAAGACATCATCCGTGTATTTCATCAATTTTAACTGCAGCCCGGCTTTCAGGTTTCCCAGGTATCCTCTGAGCACGCGCTTGACTACGGGGACGCTCACCCGCATACTGCCGCTGTCATCATAGACAAGCACAACATAAATCTCAGGCTGGGTGATCTTCAAGAAATAATCCCCAGGCTCCAGACGATAAGTCAGGACATTGATATCCCCTGTTGCCCGCGTTTCAGAGGGCGAAATGTCCAGTCCTTCTTCTGTCTGTAAAACGAATCGGGGAGTCACGATCCCGAATTTGGTGAAGGAGATCTCCACTTTCTCGTCTTTGATGTCGGGCAGGGATACCCGGTAGAAATCCTGATCCTTTTGAGAAACTTCTCCTCCCAAAGTCGTGCTGAGAGGGAGGCTCTGGGCCTGCTGAAGAGTGTTGTTAGGTTCCTTTTCCTGGAGCTGGGCCTCTTTTTTCATATCCTCAGCAGTCCTCTGCGATCCTCTCTCTTTGAAATATCCCTTGACAAAAACTTCCACGATTTCGATCTCCTCCTGATTAAAGCCTTCGCTGATTTGCATTTTCAGGTATTTTGCCTGGGTCGGGGGTACACCGAACTCCTGGTAGCTTTCGGCTTTTTGCTCAGGTCTTATAGTCACCAGCGGTTCAAATCCCGATTCGGGAGTATAGTTTGAGATAGAGAATTTGATCTCCTTGGGAAAATTCTCCTCTCCGAGTTGAAGCCCGATTTTATGAATTTCCGCAAATCTCCCCTGAGGAAAACAGAATACCGCCTCCTGAGGAAGTTTGGCTTCTGTGAGGTCAAGATGATAAGATTTCACTTTGTATTCTCTTCCGCCAAGGCTATGATCGATCATGCACTTGAATTCATAATCCGGCGGAGGGAAAGAACGGTAAATCACTGCTGCGCCTCGTTGATACACCAAAAGATCCTCAAGCTTTTTTTCTGGAGGATTTTCTGGATCAAGGGTGGTTGCTTTGAAATCAGTGAAGAGATAGCTTCCGCCGCCAGTTTGGCCCACAGGAGTTATACTCGATGCTTCAATACCGATTCTTCCCTTCCGTGAGCGGCGGTCTTCTATGTCGAAGACAACCTGACTGTCTACCATAAAGAGAATGCGGTCTGAAACAGACATCACCTGAACATCCATGCATTTTCCGATTATATCCTCAGGAATCTCCATCTCGGCGAAGGCGAGAAGCTCAAGGCCCTGGGGTGAAAAGAGCGTGAGCTCGTACCGGTCATCACTTTTATTGTACCCCACGCGGTAATAATGATCGGCGTTTTCATAGCCAAAAACAAGGCCGAAATACCTGCCCAGACTCCCTTTCCGGGTTGTGGGGCAAACTTTAACAGAAAATGTGCAGTTCTCCCAGTCCTTGTTTTCAGTCAGGAGCAAAGTCGCTGATTCTTCTGTTGAATGATCACAAGAAATCCCAGAAAGTTCTGTGAGGACAAATCCCCAATCGCTTTTCTGGGTTTCTGCCTCAGGATCATCCAAAATTTTCCAGTTGTCGAGATTGCCGGATTTAAAATCCTCGAAAAAGGAGATTTCCGGAATCTCCGCGGCTTCTTCCTCAGGAATCTGTGTTTGAGATTTGGCTGGCCCTTTAATATATCGTCCATAAACGAATATCTCATTGATGTAAATCCACCTTCCCATATTTTCGATCCACAGTTTTTCCTGAGTGGGATCGACTCCGCTTGGCCCGGAAGAGATGATCTTTATTTTTAAAAATTTTCCCTTGACAGGTTGAATATCAAATTCCTGGTAGCTGTTCTTTTCTGGCTTTATCTGAAATGTTCCTGCCGATTGAAAACCTTCTGCTCCTGTTGAGGAAATGAGAAATTCTATTTTTTCCGGAAACCACATGTCGCCCAGTTGAATGCCGATCTTGTGGATTTCTCCTTCTTTTTCTTCGGGAAGAGAAAAGACAGCTTCGTAGGGAAGCGTCACTTCTTTTAAACTCAGGGGAAATACGCCTCCGCTGTCAATTTTTTTCGTTTCAATCGACATCTTGTGGTCGATGAGGGCCAGAAGATTTTCATTCTCTGGAGAGACGAGCTTGGCTCCTTTCCAGAGAGAAAGGAGATCTTGCAAAGGCTTCTCCGCGAGGGATTCAAGAGCTATGGATTTTACACTGATGCTATTGAAGAGAACTTTTTCTGATTGCAGATTGGATACGGCTAAACCACATTGGCCCTGCTTATAGCGGCCGTCATCGACATCGAATAGTGTATTTTCTTTAATGCTGAAGCGGATACGCGAACCTGAAAAATCAACCCTCAGGGGAATATCCTCGTATTTTGGAAACTCGAGCTGAGCAGAATCGAGAGCCTCAAATCCGTCGGCTGTTCTGCAGGAAAGCTCAAAGCTCTCTTTTTCAGTGTCGTATCCCGCCCAATAGTAGTGCTCAGGGTCCTGATAACCGAAGATAAGACCAAAGGTAATTCCTTCATCTCCTCCGTCCCCGAAGTGGATGCAGTTTGTCTGAAGAGCGTAATTTCCCCAGGATTTCTCACCGGTAAGAAGCAGGGAAGAAGCTTTATTCTGCTCGTTTTTGATCCCTGAGAGTTCGGTTAATTGGAGACGCCACTGGCTGGGAGATTTACGTGCACCGGGATTGTCCCAGACTTCCCATTTCATCTGCGGGTTCAGCAGATTATCTTCCCGGCATACAGGAACAACAGGCGCTTTGCCTGCGGTATCTGCCTGGGTTTTTTCTGTATTCGCATGCAGATGAAGAAAAATGAGAATGATAGAAACGATGAATATGAATTTTTTGGTCATAACTCCTCCCTTCTCATTTTTTTAATGGAGAAAGATCTATATGTTTCTTACTCTCAAACCCTCGGAAGTACAATACAGAAGGGAAAAAATCTGCCTCATAGGCCAGTTGGAAGCGCACAAACCTCTCAGGTGGGACGATAAAAGGATCTGGGGGCCTGTGGAAGAGGGATGAGGTGAGCTCATTGTTTTGCACGCGTATGCCGAGATTTTCAATTTTTGCCGAGCTGGGAACGAGGAAGACAACTTCCTGGCTTTTATTCAATCAAGAAGCCTTTTTGCTAAGCTCTTTTCATATAACAACTTTACAGGCTCTGTCAAATGGTGTCCCCACATAAAGTGTCGTTTTGGCAGCTACCTGACGCGGCGGCTGGGCTTTGCCTTTTCCCTGCTCAGCCGGTCATTGGCTGCCGAAGAAAAAAAGGAATGATAGTACTTTGTCAGACCAGAAATCCCAGTATCAGCGCATCAAGGCATTGAAGAGCAGCTTGAATGTGCCATGGGTCTGGCTCCGATGCTGGGTCCGGAATCCGATGAGAACTACCTGGCCTTTGCCAAGTTCGGCAGAGACCATGGCCGCTTTCCTGGATAGATGCTGCTCCCCGATAAGCCAACCGCTCTGAAGGATATCCCCGTCGATGTAGCGGACAATGGTTTCGTACCGTTCGTTGTGCTGGCTTGGGGTGATCTCGAATACCGGGCTGAACCAGAAGAGGACAAGGCCCTCTTGCGGCATTCCATAGGCCAGCGAATGACTGTTGTCGAAGGTCACCTTGAGCGTCGAGCCCGGACAGAAAAACTCCTTTGAGTTCAGATTATCCACTGCATTGCGTACACTCAACCCGAACTTTTCGATGGCGAAGCTACATGCTTCACCGAGAGTGACCAGCGTCCCTCCCTTCTCCACAAACGCTTTAAGCGCCTCAATACCTTCTTTTCCGATACCGCTTCGGTACTCGGGGGGATATTCTGGCATGGGGCCTCCCCAGGATCTGACTCTCTCACCGGTGATCATGCCTGAGGAGTCGTCGGGAAGGATGATGACATCATACTTTGAGTCGAGGCCACCCTTCTTTATTTCAGTATCCATAAGCGTCGTGTAGGGGAACGCGAACTGCTCGAGAAGAAAGCGGGTCCAGCCCTCATCCATGTTGCCGCCCCAGTAGCGTTGATACATACCGACACGCAGCCGCTTGACCGCGTGGGTTCCTTCCTCTGACTCACCTTGCAACACCGTAAAGTCTACTCCTGTCTGCTCTGCCACATTTTTGAGGATATCTTCCGGTGCACCGGAGACGATGAAATCTCCGGGATGGAGCTCTGTGGTCGCTTTGTCGGCCCGGCGTACTGTTACTCCCTTGTCAAGCAGAAAGTTCACCGCCTTGAAGCTGTCATTCAATCTGCCGTCAAGCGCATATTCCGAACCACTTGCCGCGATCTCCCCTGAGACCGGGATTTCACCGGCGATTATCTGGAAGTCACCACTTGCCGCTTCGTCAATCGGGTCGACACGGACACCCATGAACTCGTTCATGGTGTGCGTTGCCATGTCATAAGGCCGTAGGGGAGAGCCATCTTTGTTTCTGGTCCACTCGCCGTCTGGGTAGAGAGTCCGACCGAGCAAATTCCTGATTAAGCCCATCTTGGGCTGCGACAGAGAGATGAGGAATGAGCCTTCTGGATAGATCACACCGCCGGAGATGAACTCTTTGCGGGCCTGTTTGATCTCGATGCCGGATAACAATAGCTTGTTGACCATCTTCACTGCAGTCAGCGGATCGTGCTGGGTAGTCGGGATTATGTAGGCCGAGGGCTTACCCTCAGCGCCCCGTTCTGTCTGCCGTTTGGCCTTCAGGTAGGCGCTCCAGAGTACAGTCTCCCTATTCCTGGCCGCAAGGTCCAGAAGCGCCCAGGCCGAGATCTTTTGCTGCTCGACGATGTCCCGGAGCTTCCACCAGCCGCCTGGCCAGGGGCTGGGGAAGGTGCTCTGGGCCTCATATTCCGGAAACTGAAGGGCTCGGCCCCGGAGCTGCTCTGGATGGATATAGATAGGCGTTGCCAGTTTTGCACTGGCCGACTCGGTGAGCATCCCGGCGATGTTGTGGAAGGGAGTGATCCAATGCCATCCGAAATGGCCCCAGCCCGGAAACTGGGCGGCATTGAGGATGCCTTTTTTACCTGCTTCCTCCAGCTTGTAGGCGATGTGGGCGCCGTACCAGCTATGCTCCCGCCAGATAAGGGCATCGGCGTAGGGACGGATGGGCTCGCTGTAAGGAGGGACGTAGAGCCGGGCCCCGTAACTTCCCATTTGGTGATGATCGATGTAGGCCTGGGGGACCCAGTCCCGGTACATGATCTTGGCCGCGTAGACCGACTCGATCATGTTGATGTGGTCGGCATCCCGGTTGTTGTCATGACCGACATACTTATGATACAGCCAGGGAAGGCTCAAGCCCTCATACTCTGTGCCCAGGGTCTTTCGATACCAGTCGGTAACCATGATCTGGCCGTCCGGATTGAAACATGGAATCATGAAGAAGATAACATTGTCCAGGATCCTTTGAGTCTCCTCATCACTCCTGTTTACAAGGTCATAGGCCAGTTCAGGCGCCATCTGGGTGCCCCCGATCTCGGTAGCGTGCAGGCTCATGGACTGGCAGATGACTGCCTTGCCCTCGCTGACTAGTTTTTTAATCTCTGTCTCTTCGATTCCTCGCGGATTGCTAATCTTGGCATTCACTTCCCGCAGCCGGTCCAGGTTAGCCAGATTCTCTGGAGAGGAGATGATGACCAGTAGAAAGGGATTGCCCATGGTGGATGGACCCATATCGACGACCTTGAGCTTTCCGCTTTCTGTCTCCAGAAGCCCGAAGTACTCGACAATTTTGTCCCAGCGTACGATCTTTTTATCGCTGCCGAGCTGAAAGCCAAAGAACTCTTCGGGAGAGGTGATCTTTTTTTGTGCCTCGGCTATCAGGACCATTAATCCCAAGCCAATAAGCACAAGCGTAAAGTAAACATAAATAGTGCGCAGGAACTTTGTCTTCTGTCTCATTGAGACCTTCCTTTCAACCACGCCTGCATTCGTTCCTGCATTTCCTCTTCTGTGAAAATCCACTTATGACTGGCAATTGACCAGCAATGTCCAAAGGGATCTCTCACCTTGCCGTTTCGATCACCCCAGAACGCATCCATCATCGGCTCCAACACTTCACAGCCAGCATTAACGGCTTGATTATAGAGAACATCGCAGTCATCCACATAAAGCCACATACTGGCACTGGCGCTTTCTTTAGGTCCCTGTTCCCAATTTCCGGGCCAGGCATCCGCCATCATAAGATGCGAATCTCCCAGCTTAAGCATGACATGCATAATCCCTTTGCCATCGGGCGTGGGGACAGGGGGTGCGGCGAGTTCGGCTCCAAAAGCTTTTTTGTAGAAATCAACTGCTTCCTTACAATCTCCATTAAACCAGAGGTTAATGGTGATAGTATGCATTCCTTCCGGTACGGGTTGAGGAGCTTTTTCTGCCATGTTGCCTCCTTGATTCAATTTTTCCGATTATCATAACAAATAATCACGCCAAATGATATGGAAACAATGGATCAACCACAGAGATTCTGAGCCAATTCAAGTAATTTTCATCTTCATATTATCCCCGTAATGGATAAAAACAAGAAAAAGAGGAAAACATGAACAAAAAAAAGTTAAAGATTTGAGTGCAAAATAAACCCGGCAAATAGAGGCTTTTGGAACGAACTGGAGAACATGAAAACCTGCAGGACGACATTGACGATAAAGGCATATATAGACAGATTTCTAAACTCATTGAATAAAATTCCGTATAATAATATAAATCAATAGAGGTGTGTCATGAAAGTTTTTATCCGTCTGATGCTGTGTTTGCTTCTGATCATAGGGTTTATTTCCTACACCGAAGGACAAAAAGTCAAAACCGTTGACAAAGTCAAAATCATCCAGAACAAGAAAAAACCTCAGCCTCCCCGAGGCGTTCCCTCCAGAGTCAGTTTTGAGCTGGAATGCGTCATCGGCAAGTCGGATGACCCTGATAAATCATTCTCTGAGGTCTCCAACTTTGTCGTGGACGACAGCGGGACCATCTATGCCCTCGATTTTAAAGACCGCAAAATCAAAGTGTTTGATGAGGCTGGTCGGTTTGTCCGCTCGTTCGGTGAACAGGGTCAAGGCCCGGGGGAGCTGGATATGCCGGCCGGAATCCATCTCACTCCCGATAACAAATTGATCATTGAGGATGCCACAGCAAGGAAGCTGGTCTACTTTACTCTGGAAGGCACTTACATCAAGCATATATCCTTAGCGGACAGGATGGCCCTGGTCGCGCTCCTCATGGGTCCTAAAGGAAATTTCATGGGAAGGGAAATGATGGTTGAGGGACAGAAATTGTTCTTCGAGATCAAAAAACTCGATCCGGAACTGAAATCCCTGTTTCCTCTCGATAAAATCGAATTTGCCATTCCAGTTCCAGGATCAGGGAATAAAATGAACTTCATGGACATGCTCTCTGCCTATCAATTCGACAGCTCCGGGAACATCTACTATAGCCGGAACCTCGACTACGAAATCAAAGTTTACACTCCTGAAGGAGAACATGTAAAAAGCATCAAAAAGGACTATGAGCCGCAGAAAGTCACCGAAAAAGATATCGAAGAAATACTGGAAAGAATCCCCGACATGGGCGCAGTCAACGTGCGTGAGATGTTCGAATTTCCCAAGACATTTCCACCTTTCCAATCCTTCACTCTGGATGAAGATGGCCGGATCTTTGTCCGTACATGGGAGAAAGGGAAAAATAAAGACGAGTTTATATTCGATGTCTTCGACACCGAGGGAGTGTATATCGCCAGGTTTCCGTCCAAGATGGATATCCGTGTCTGGAAAAATGGGAAAGTCTACTCTTACGAAGAAGACGAGGAAGGCCTTAAGATCATCAAAAAATACGGAGTCCGCTGGGAACGTTAGTTAAGCCGGTCTACAAAGACCCAAATCCAGATGTTAACTTCACCTCAGCTTCCACAATATGCGGAGGGCACATTAATCATAAAGAAAAGGAGGAACACATGAAAAAATCCAAAAAATTTGCACTCTTAGCCTTTATCATTCTCCTGCCGCTCGCCATCTCCTCTGGTATTGACATCAAAGATACCAAGATGTTGAGCCAGCCGGCTATAAGCGAGACGAATATTGCGTTCTTTTATGCAAACGATCTCTGGGTGGCTGATATCGATGGAACCAATGTCCGGCGCTTGACGTCTGTCCAAGGTTCTGAATCTGATCCAGCCTTCTCTCCTGACGGCAAATTCATCGCCTTCAGCGGCGAATACGATGGCAACGTGGATGTCTATGTTGTCCCTGTTGAAGGCGGTGTCCCCAAGCGCTTGACCTGGCATCCTGGTCCCGATATCGTGCGCGGATTTACCCCGGATGGTTCCGCTGTCATCTTCGTTTCTATGCGCAATGCTTTTGCCAGAGGTAACTTTCAGCTCTATACAGCATCACTCGATGGCGGCATGCCGGCTTTGATCGAACTGCCAAAGGTTTTCCGCGCCTCCTATTCTCCAGATGGCAAACGCATCGCTTACAATCCGCTGCCTGAAGCCTTCCAACAGTGGAAGCGCTATCGAGGGGGCACCCATTCCACGATCTGGATTTATTCATTCAGCGATCAATCCGTGGAGAAGATCCCTCAGCCCGGCGGAGGCTGCAATGATTTTGTCCCCGTGTGGATGGGGAATAAAATCTACTTTCTTTCAGACCGAAACAGTGAGTTTAACCTATTTGCCTTTGATGTGGACACCAAAGGTATCGAACAGCTTACCCATCATCATGACTTTCCTGTTCTGTCTGTCTCTGCTGAAGGGGGAAAGATTATCTACGAACAGGCCGCCCATCTGCATGTCTTTGACCTGAAGTCTGCCCAGAGTCAAAAGCTGACTATCGGAGTTGCCTCTGACCTGCTTGGTGTTCGACCGCGCTATGATAAGGGTTTCCGGTACATCCGTGATGCCGATATTTCTCCTTCTGGGGCGAGAGCTTCACTGGAGTTTCGCGGAGAGATCGTGACTGTGCCTGCAGAGAAAGGGGATCCTCGTATCCTCACCAATACGCCTGGTGCCCACGAGCGTTCTCCGGCCTGGTCTCCGGATGGGAAACGCATCGCTTATTTTTCCGATGAATCGGGAGAGTATGAGCTTCATCTCGTCAGCCAGGATGGAAAGGGCGAGCCCAAGAAGTTCAAAATAGACGGGAATGGCTTTTACAACACGCCTGTCTGGTCACCCGATAATCAGAAAATCTCTTTTGTGGATAATTCCTGGTCGCTGTACTGGATCGATTTGAAGACCGGTGTGGTCAAGAAAATTGGATCTGAGTACATGTATGGACCGGAGGACTTGAGAACCATCAGCTCTGTCTGGTCTCCGGATTCCAAATGGATTGCTTACACCCTGAACACCCAAGCCTATATACAGAAGGTTTATCTGTATTCCATCGAACAGGATAAATCCTTTCCAGTTACGGACGGTTTGAGTGAGGTCATCAACCCGGTTTTCGATAAGAGCGGGAAATATCTCTATTTCTTCGCCTCGACAGATGCGGGACCCGTGAAACATTGGTTTGCCATGTCCAACGCTGATATGCGGATGACCAGTTCCATTTATTTAGCGGTATTGAAGAAAGACATTCCCTCTCCCCTGGCCAAAGAAAGCGATGAGGAAAAGGGAACTGAGAAGGAGAAAAAAGAGGATGAGGAAAAGGCAGAGAAAGAAAAGCCAAAGAAGGAGGACAAGAAAGAACCTAGTTTTTCTGTCGACTTTGAAGGGTTGAATCACCGAATTGTCGCACTTCCCGTCCCGGCAGGAAGTTATCTCAACCTCCAGGCTGGAGAAGAGGGGCAGATCTATTATCTCGAATCCCTCCCCGACAGCTCCAGGTTTCCTGAAAATGAGGCCAAGCTCAACATGTTCGACCTGAAGAAACGCAAAACTGAGACTCTCGTCGCAGGGATCAATGGGTATAAACTCTCTGCCGATAATAAGAAAATACTCTACTGGACCAGAAACACTATGGGCATCGCATCTGCCGGCAAGCCATTCAAGCCAGGAGAAGGAAAAATCAATACAGAGGCTATCGAGGTCTTGATCGACCCGAAAGCGGAATGGAAACAGATCTTTTATGAAGCCTGGCGGATCAACCGCGACTATTTTTATGATCCCAACATGCATGGCGTAAACTGGGAGGAGATGAAGAAAAAATATGAGGTCTTTCTTCCTCATCTGTCTTGTCGCCTCGACCTGAACAGGCTGATTCAGTGGATGTGCAGTGAGCTAGCTGTCGGTCATCATCGAACCGGGGGCGGTGATTTCTTAGATGAACCGAAACGTGTGCCCGGAGGTCTCCTCGGTACGGACTATGTGATCGCCAATGGACGTTACCAGTTCAAGCAGGTTTACGGAGGACTGAATTGGAATCCCGAGCTGAGATCGCCGCTTACCGAGCCTGGCGTGGATGTCAAGGAAGGCGAATACCTGCTGGCCGTACAGGGTAAAGAGCTCAGACCACCGACAAACCTATTCAGCCTGTTCGAAAACACGGCCGAGAAAATTATCGAGATCACAGTCGGCCCTGATCCCGATGGAGCGAATGCTCGGACAGTGCAGGTTGTACCCCTCAAAAGCGAATATGCTCTGAGGAACCGCAACTGGGTAGAAGGCAACCTGAAAAAAGTCGATGAGGCCACGAATGGGCGTGTTGCTTATGTGTATGTCCCGAACACCGCCACCCTAGGACACACCTATTTTAAGCGCTACTTTTTTCCTCAATCTCACAAGGATGCCATCATCATCGACGAGAGGTACAACGGTGGCGGCCAGGTAGCAGATTACTACATTGATATCCTCAGGCGTCCCTTAACCTGTTATTGGAACACACGGTACGGTGAAGACATAAGAACACCAAGTGCCTCCATCTTGGGTCCAAAAGTGATGTTGATCAACGAGCTGGCCGGCTCTGGGGGGGATCTCCTGCCCTGGATGTTCCGCAAGTTCAAGCTCGGTAAGCTGGTTGGGAAGAGGACCTGGGGTGGTCTGGTTGGAGTTCTCGGATTTCCCGTTCTGATGGACGGCGGTTATGTGACGGCACCCAACATCGCTATCTGGACCGAAGACGGCTTTATCGTGGAAAATGTGGGTGTTCCTCCGGATATTGAAGTTGAGGAACTGCCTGTCGATTATATGGCCGGCCGTGACGCCCAACTTGAAAAAGCCATAGAAGTTATCCTCGAGGAACTGGAGAAGAATCCTCCCAAAAAGCCTGAGCGGTCGCCATATCCCAAGAGATAGTCGGCGGATTGTCAGTGAATTAACTCATATCAGTGAAAAAAGGGAAGTCAATTTTATTAATTTTAGCTTCTGGGAAGAATAATCTCACAAAATACGCTTGACTCATCTACTTCGACAATCTGCGTATCGAGGTTCAACTCTCCAGTCAATGCTAGAAACTCGTCTGGTCGCACTGTTGTTGCCGTGAAGCCGTCTTTACACACGATGACACCGTTTCGTGTCCTTCCGTAGTCAATCTCTCCCAGGAGTCCGGCTTCTGACTGCTTTTCGAACCACTTTAATCTTTCTTCCCAAAATTTATCAGAGTAGCTCGAAAATAAAACTCTCCCCCCTGGTTTGGTCACACGAGCACTTTCACGAACCAAGTCTCTCTGATCCACATGGAATGCCGAAATCCCGTTCTGAATGCAGATCACACAATCGAAAACTCGATCATTAAAAGCAAACTGCACTGCGTTCATATTCATAAGGCGACAATTGGAAATGTCAACGAGCATCTTGCCCGCCAGAACTAAGCTGGCAAGAGAGGTATCAATACCGATGACTGTTCCGGCCCTTTGAGCGAGCGCAGGAAGTATTCGCCCGTATCCGCATCCGAGTTCAAGAACAATGTCACCAGCATGAATCTTTTCCAAGGCATAAGCGATCTCGGCTTTTAAATACTGTTGAACCCGGGGTGAGGCAATCTCATAACATCGTTTTAGCCTCTCGGCAGAAAGCTTGTCTTGATAATAATCACCCATGGCCTTATCCAAAGAAGATATATTTTTATCATTGCCTTTATTGATTGAGCAAGCTCTTATTTTAGGAATAGGTGAAACCTTGACTAAAACCGGTCTTTCTCTAATAATGCCTTTGACCGTCTCAGTATGGTCGGTGAGGAGTCCGGTTTCTGATGCGCAAATGGCTGTTTTTCCTGGCGATTCTGGCACTGGTCTATATCATTTCCAGGATCAACCGTAGAAAACAGGAACACTCCCCTTTCCTCAAGCGCCTCAATGAAACATTCTCGATTATCGCCTGGGTTCTGCTCGCTGTTTATGTCCTGTTTTTCCTCTACTGGCTTTACACCATGGTTTTCAGATAAAACGGCTGGTGCGTAAGAGCGGCAGGGTTTTCCATAGAAAAAGACATAAAGGTTATGTGAAGGACTTAAAAGGATGAAATGGGATGAGAAATTAAGAGGAAGGATCGCAGGAAAACGGAATGCATCACAGGCCCTTGCTCATGGCCCCCAGGAAATCCGAATTTTTCTTTGTCTTGGATAATTTTTCCAGTAATAACTCCATGGCTTCTACTTCACTCAACTGACTCAATACTTTCCGCAAAATCCAGATCCGATTCAGCTCATTGTCATTGATCAGAAGTTCCTCTTTTCTGGTCCCAGAGCGGCTGATGTCGATGGCTGGAAAGAGCCTTTTGTCCACAAGACGCCGGTCAAGGTTGATCTCCAGGTTGCCTGTTCCCTTGAACTCTTCAAATATGACTTCATCCATACGGCTTCCTGTATCGATCAGGGCAGTGGCGATGATGGTCAAGCTTCCTCCCTCCTCCACTTTTCTGGCTGAACCGAAAAACTTCTTGGGCTTGTTCAGAGCATTGGCATCGATTCCACCCGAGAGCACTTTCCCAGATGGAGGGATGATGGCATTGTGGGCCCGTGCCAATCGGGTAATACTGTCCAGTAAGACTGCCACATCTCTTTTGATCTCGACCAGTCTTTTGGCCTTTTCCAGCACGATGTTGGCCACCTGTGCGTTTCGAATAGGAGGTTCATCAAAAGTCGAAGCCACAACTTCTCCAGTTATGCTCCTTTGAAAGTCGGTGACTTCTTCCGGCCGTTCTGCTACTAGAAGGACAATCAGGAAAATTTCAGGATGGTTCTTTTCGATCGACTTGGCAATAGTCTTCAACAGTGTGGTTTTACCGGCGCGAGGGGGAGAAACGATCAAGCCCCTCTGCCCTTTTCCGATGGGAGTGAGCAGATCCATCACTCGGGCATTGAGATTCTTGCGCTCTCCGTCTTCCAACTTGACTTTCTCAAACGGATACAAAGGAGTCAAGTTTTCGAATTGGATATTTCTTCTGGCATCGAGAACGAAATCTGGATGGGCAAAGTTGATGGCTTCGATCTTAATAAGAGCAAAGTACTTCTCTCCGTTCTTAGGAGGCCGGACGATTCCAGAAATGGTATCTCCAGTGCGAAGCTGGAATTTTCTTATCTGTGAGGGAGAAACATAAATGTCATCTTGGCTGGGCAGATAACTGAATTCAGGCGCTCTCAAGAAACCAAAACCATCATCGAGACACTCCAGCACTCCTTCAGAAAAGAGCAGGCCGTTCTTCTTGGCTTGAGCTTCCAAGACCTTGAATATGAGGTTGTGCCTGTTGGAATCTTCTGTCTCATCATCAGAAATACCAAATTGAGAAGCGAGCCTCTTTAGTTGAGCTGTTTCTTTCTCTTCAAGTTCAGCTAAATTGTACTCTTTCATTTTTTTACCTCTTTTTTGTTAATTTAATACTTTGTATGTGATTTTGATGAAAATATATCTTTATTCTTTTGAAATCAATGAGTTAGAGGAGGTTCCTGGGGGCCTTCTCCTGTACCTTGCCTCTCAGAAAGCTCTGCAGATAGAGGAACTTTCCCCTTTTTTGGCCTCTGAGGCAAGGGTTTGGTTAAGGCAACCTCCAGGACTTCGTCCATCCTTTCAACAAAGTGGATGGCCATATTCTCCTTTATGTTCTTAGGAATATCACTCAAGTCAGGCTTGTTATCCAAGGGAATGATGACTTTGCGAATGCCCTCTCTGTGGGCAGCCAGCAGTTTCTCTTTGATTCCACCGACAGCGAGCACTCTTCCCTTCAGGGTGATCTCCCCTGTCATGACCACCTTCTTGCTTACTGGAATCTCTGTCAACAGAGAAATAATAGATGTGGCGATGGTTATCCCTGCGGAGGGACCTTCCTTGGGTGTAGCAACCTCGGGCACGTGAATATGAATGTCGAAGTTTTTATGTAAATCCTTGGCTATGTTTAGCTCAAAAATCTTCCCTTTCACATAACTGAAAGCGGCTTGGGCCGACTCTTGCATGATTTCTCCGAGCTGGCCGGTAAGCATAAAGTTCCCTTTGCCATGCACTTTGGTCACTTCAAAAGTGAGAAGTTCTCCTCCAAATTCGGTCCATGCCATACCGATGGCCACCCCCACCTCATCCTTCCTATCGATCTCATACCGCCTGTATCGAGGAATGCCCAGATATCTTTCCAGATTTTTGGGAGTGACCGATTCCTGGTGTGACTTTCCTTTGGACACCACTTTCTTGACCACCTTGCGGCAGATGGATGTGATTTCTCTCTCTAAGTTTCTGACTCCAGCTTCTCGAGTGTATTGGCGAATGAGCTTCATGAAGGCTTTATCCGATATTTTGAGGTTATTCTCTTTAAGACCGTGGATCTTTATCTGTTTGGGTAAGAGGAATTGTTTGCCGATCTGGAGTTTTTCATCCTCTGTGTAACCGGGAATACGGATGACTTCCATCCTGTCGAACAAAGGCCTGGGAATAGGTTCTATCATATTAGCGGTGACGATAAACATCACTTGTGAAAGGTCAAAATCTGTGTCGATGTAGTGGTCCAAGAAGGTGTTGTTCTGCTCAGGGTCTAAAACCTCCATCAAGGCTGAGGCAGGATCCCCTCTAAAGTCCACACTCATCTTATCTACTTCATCCAAAAGAAAGACAGGGTTTTTTGTCCCCGCCCGTTTGATCATCTGGATAATTCTTCCCGGATAGGCGCCGATGTAGGTTCTGCGATGTCCTCTGACCTCAGCTTCATCACGTACTCCACCAAGAGAGAGACGGACGAAATTTCTCCCTGTGGCTCGAGCTATAGATCGCCCCAGAGAACTCTTCCCTACTCCAGGAGGACCGATAAACCCAAGGATGACTCCCTTGGGATTTTTCACCAGTTGACGGATGGATAGGTACTCCAAAATTCTCTCTTTGACCTTCTCCAATCCATAGTGATCCTCATTCAGTATCTGTTCTGCCCTTTTTAGGTCTCTTTTCTCTCTCGATTTTTTCTCCCATGGCAAGGAAATAAGCCAATCGAGATAATTGCGACAGACAGTTGCTTCTGCAGACATGGGAGGCATGGATTCTAATCTTTCGATCTCTTTGTAGGCTTTCTCTTCTGCATCCTTGTGCATTTTCGCCTTTTCCACCTTGCTCTTGAGTTCTTCAATCTCGTTGGGCTGATCCTCCTTCCTGTACCCTAAGCCAGGAGGAAAGACTTTTTGCCCCGGCTCCAGGAAGGGGCTTCTCCGACGGGTCTGTTTCTTGCCGCTCCCTCCTCTGAGTTTGGAATGAACCTTTAGAATCTCGTTCTCTAAGACGAAATTCAACCTTTGCATCCTCTCCATGGTGTTGATGGTCTCCAGCAGATTCTGCTTTTCCTCCAGAGGCAGATAAAGGTGAGAAGCGATGATATCAGCAATCCTTTCCGGACTGTTATCCTTCAAAGCGGGAACGATAGATTCGAAATTAGTGTGTTGGCTAAGTTTGAGATAATCCTCAAAGAGAGTCAACACCCGTTTGAGGATTTCTCTGACTTCTGAGCTGTGGACTTCGATCTCCCTAATTTCTTTGGCCAAGACTTGATAAAATGGATAAGTGCTGAGATATTCGATAATCCGTGCTCTTCTTTTTCCTTCAACGATCACCTTGACGTTCTTGTTGTCCATATTGATTGCTCGGATGATCTTGGCAATAATCCCCATGGAGTAAATATCCTTAGGAGTGGGGTCGTCCACAGAAGCGTCCATCTGAGCCGATAAAAAGATCATCTTGTCTTTCTCGACAGCCATCTCCAATGCTTTGATAGAGGATGAGCGTCCAATGATGAAAGGGACAAGAGTGGAAGGAAAAACAACCAAATCCCTCAAAGGAATCAAGGGAATGTTCTTGATCATTTCCGATTGATCACTAATGTTTTGCATGGGTTACACTCCAACAGCTTGTTTTAAACTTTGAAAATCGAGTTCATTCCTCTCCACCATCCTTTTGGTGATCTTGATCCTGGTTGTCTTTTTTGTGGTGGGAAGATGAAACATGATATCCAGCATCAGATCTTCGATGATGCTCCGTAAACCTCTCGCACCCAATTTTTTATCGATCGATTTCTGAGCAATGGTTGCCAGAGCTTCTCTGGTGAACTCAAGTTTCACGCCCTCCATCTCAAAAAGCTTCTGAAACTGTTTGATGATGGCGTTCTTGGGTTTGGTGAGGATATCCACCAGATCTCTAACCCCTAAGTCCTGGAATGCAGCCACAACGGGAATCCTCCCCACCAGTTCGGGAATCATTCCGTATTTGATCAAATCTTGAGGAATTAAATGATCGTACATCTCCTCTGTTATCTCTTTCCTTCTGTAGGCAAAATCGGATTTGAAACCCACTTCCGCTCTTCCTAATCTTTGAGACATGATCTTATCCAGACCGATGAAAGCCCCGCCGCAAATAAACAGGATATCTGTTGTGTCGACAGCAATGAATTCCTGGTAGGGGTGTTTTCGTCCTCCTTGAGGCGGAACATTGGCAACTGTTCCTTCTATGATTTTAAGCAATGCCTGCTGAACTCCCTCGCCCGAAACATCCCTGGTTATGGAAGGAGTGTCACTCTTGCGGCTGATCTTGTCGATCTCATCGATGTAGATGATCCCTTTTTGGGTCTTCTCGATGTTACCTTTGGCTGACTGGAATAGCTTGAAGACCACATTCTCCACATCCTCACCCACATATCCGGCTTCTGTGAGGGAGGTGGCATCGGCTATGGCAAAAGGAACAGATAATATTTTGGCCAGGGTTTGGGCCATCAAAGTTTTTCCAGTACCTGTAGAACCGATGAGAAGTATGTTGCTCTTGGTAAGTTCCACATCCTTATCCAATTGACCCTTAAAGTTTATACGCTTGTAGTGGTTGTAGACAGCCACGGAAATCTTCTTCTTAGCCTTTTCTTGCCCGATGATATACTCATCCAGAGTCTTCTTGATCTGAGAGGGAACGGGAAAACGCGTCTGCTTTTTATTTTCCTCAAATTTTTCTGTAAAAATAATAGCATGAGCAACTTCCACACAATTGTCACAGATATAAACTCCTCCAGGGCCGGCAATCATCTTCTGCACCTGAGACTGGGTGCGGTTGCAGAAATTGCACTTGGCTGCGGTTCTCACTTTTTGCTGGTAACTATCATCCATGATAAGCTCTTAAAAAGGGTAAGATACCTGAAAAACCTTCCTATTTCTTGGATTGATCCCTATTCTCTATAATCGCGTCAATGATTCCGTAATTCTTGCCCTGAGCTGGAGTCATGATAAAATCTCTTTCGATATCCACTTGAATCTTTTCCTTGGGCTGTTTGGTATGCTTGGTTAAAATCTGATGAATGTTCTCTCTAATCCTAAGGATCTCCTTTGCCTGAATGGCAACATCTGAGGCTTGTCCATGGTATTCCCCAGTGGGCTGATGCAAGACGATTCGCGCATTGGGAAGGGCAAACCTCTTACCCGGAGTCCCAGCCGCAAGCAGCACAGCGGCCATGCTTGCCGCTTGGCCCACGCAGATGGTCACAATATCGGGACTGACGAACTGCATCGTATCATAAATGGCTAAGCCCGAGGTTATGCTGCCTCCGGGCGAATTGATGTAGAGTGAGATCTCTTTTTCCGGTTTTTCAGCTTCCAGGTAGAGAAGTTGAGCGATGACCAGGTTTGCCACATCATCGTTTATCTCCGAGCCGATAAAAACGATATTGTCCTTGAGGAGGCGGGAGTAAATATCGTATGCGCGTTCAATTTTTCCATCCTGCTCTATAACTAAGGGGATTAATGTCATAGGAAATCTTTTATTTTATTATAGCGTTATCAACCAAAAAGTCAACCGCCTTCCTGAACAGCAGCGTCTCTTTCAGTTCATCGCGCCTTCCTTCCTGGTTGAAGGTCTCGATGACCTTTGCCAATGGTAATTGGTTGGATTTGGCAATGGCCTTTAATTCTTCTTGCACCTCCTCATCAGAGACTTTTATTCCCTCCAGCCCAGTAATTTTTTCCAAGATCAAATGATTCCGGATATTCTGCTCTGCCTTTTTTCTCCCTTCCTCCTTAAGCTCTTCTGCTTCCTCCTTCTTGAGTTCTTTCTGGGGTCGAGAAGAAAGGATCCTTCTCATCACAGTCCCATACTCCTGCTCAAGTAAGGTCTCGGGCACTTCGAAAGGTGATCTTTGGTAAATTTCTTTTATGATTTCCAGAGCCATCTCGCTTCTTATCTCCTTCTCTTTTGCAGCTCTAATATTCTCTTTAATCTCCTTCTTCAGAGATTTCAGGTTTTCATGTTCGCCGAGATCTTTGGCAAAATCATCGTTTATCTCAGGTACTTTTCTTTCTTTTATGGAAATAACTTTGAGATTGTAGGCAATCTTCCTCCCAGCCAGCTTCTTATTCTGGTGATCTTTATCATGGATGATCTCAAAATCGCACTTATCTTCCGGCTTTAGCCCGATCAAGCATTGATTCAAAACGGGTTCATTGCCTCGGTCTCCTGTAATGACGACTACCTTTTCGGTAGGAAGGAATTTCTTGGCAATGATGTCCTTTCCTTTAACTTCAGCTATCACATAATCTCCTTCCGCCACTCCCCTCCCCTCCACAGGTACATACTGGGCTGCCTTTAACCGGAGTTCTTCCAAAGCTTTCTCTATATCTATATTTGAGACAGAGATGTTTTTCTTTTTAACTTCGATATTCTTGTACTCTGGGAGTTTGATATCCGGCCAGATATCAAACTGGGCCTTCAGACGCAAAGGTTCTCCTTCTTTGAAATGGAGTTCATTGACCACAGGTGCCCCGATAGGCCTGAGGTTTTTGGATTGCAGCTCTTTTTCTAACGCTTTGGGAGCCAGAGAATTCACCAATGCCTCTTTTATCTCGGCATAAAACATGCGCTTGACCATATCCTTGGGAGCCTTACCAGGTCTGAATCCTGAGATCTTGGCCTGCTGGGCATACCGGCGCAGGATTCTTTCCCACTCCTCCCTGACCTCTTCAGTATCCACCTCAACATCGATTTCTCTTTTCCATTCACTTAAATTTTTGACAATACTCTTCATCTCGCCTGGTACATCCTTCCTGATCTCATTCCTTTACAGTAAAATGGAGGTGTGGGCAGAGCGGGACTCGAACCCGCACTCCTTCAACAGGAACTAGGTCCTAAGCCTAGCGCGTATGCCAATTTCGCCACCTGCCCCTATTTTATTCTCAAGATATAAGATGAATCTTAAGATGGCTCTGATCGATGCAATGCATGGGCATGAGCGAAACGTGATTGACCTTTGGATGAAGGATTAATTAATACTATTTAATACCATATTCAATCATTTTTGTCAATCTCAGCGACATCTTTGTCAAGGCAGTCTTCAATATGCAAGTATTTCCAAAACCATGATGAGTGAAGATATTTCATCCAGTTAGGTAACAAAGCGGCGGTTCCTGTCCATCCGAAGCCCATAGTAGAGGATGAGAGGGTCTTTGGCAGGGATGGAGGGGAACCGATCATCCATGCATAATGAAGTCTGACTTCAAAACATTTGACAAGGCTGAATCAAAAATGATATTCAGCTATAAAAACCGAAGATCGCTCTAGAAAAGATCATGCTCTTCTTCGAATCTCCAGTGTTCAAAAAATACTTTCTTCCCGGCTTTGTTTTTCAATCAGTTGTGATTGCAGGAGGCTATGGAACAGGACGTGAGCTGGTCGAATATTTTCTTAATTACGGCCCCCTGGGAGGTCTCCTTGGAATGTTTCTAGTCACCACGCTTTTGTGGTCTGTGCTTCTGGCTGTGACTTTCGAATTCTCGCGAAAATTCCGGGCTTATGATTACAGGACATTCTTCATGAAACTGATGGGCCGCTTCTGGGTGATCTTTGAGATTCTCTATCTGGCTCTGTTGTTCATCGTCTTGGCTGTTATCGGTTCTGCGGCTGGAGTCTTGCTTAAAGATAACTTCGGTCTTCCCTATCTTGTGGGAGTGACGATCATACTGGCAGCCATAGGCTTTCTCACCTTTAAGGGCAGTCTTCTGATCGAAAGGTTCCTCTCCAGCTGGTCGCTTGTTCTTTATCTTATCTACGCTGTTTTCTTAGTGGTGGCTCTCCTCAAATTTGGCCCTGAGATTCGAACCAACCTTAGAGAGGCACTGGTACTTCCCAAATGGGCTCTGGGAGGTTTCAAGTATGCTCTCTACAACATGGGAGTCATCCCCGCTGTATTCTTCTGTCTTCCCCATATCGAGACAAGAAAAGAGGCTTTCTCTGCCGGGCTCATCGGAGGACTCATCGGTATTTTTCCAGGGTTTCTCTTCTATGTGGCTGTACTCGGTCATTATCCGGGTATCCTTCCTCAAGAAGTCCCGGCCATCTATGTTCTTAAAAAGACATGTGTTTTCCCTCTGCTCATTTTGTATCAATTGGTCCTCTTCGGAACTTTGATTGAAACCGGTACTGGCTTTATCCATGCAGTCAACGAGCGGATTCGGTCCGCACTTCGATCAAGAGGAAAAGAGCTTCCTGCCTGGGCAAGACCAGTGAATGCTCTTATCCTGCTAGGCGCGAGTTTGGGACTTTCCACTTTTGGCTTGATTAATCTGATAGCCAAAGGATACGGAAGCATTAGCTGGGGCTTTTTTGTGGTTTATTTTCTTCCCCTTATGAGCCTGGGAATCTACAAAATCTTCAAGAGTCGATAAATCCTTTTGCTTTCCTCATCCTTTCTAGTTCTTCTGATTCTCACTTCTCTTATGAGGTGGCTATGGGCGGAGGCAGATCTTTCATCAGTATAAGACCTGGAGTGGCCTCCACCACCTTAGGAATGGTGTTGATGGTTACAGCCACGGTCCCGATATCACCGTGAATCCCACCTATTATTTTTTGTTGGATCCTGGGCTCTCCCTCGATGATAATTTCATCATATTCCTCGTCCACAGCAGCGTTTGCGCTGAATTTCAAAGTGATCTTTTCCTGGTTATCTTTTTTCCCGAAAGCCACACTGGTGAGACCGATCACATTTCCGGGCTTGACCGCGCCCAAGCCAGTCTGGGTTTCCTCCTCATCGATGATCGGCTCTGGAAGGAGTTCCACAGCCTCTATGGGTTCCCAACCCAACCCGGCCGCGATCATGTGAATCGATTCCAGAAGACCCACATGGCCGGTGATATCCTTATTTTGGATTTTCTGCTGAAACTCTTTGTGCGTCAAACCTGTGCCAATCTTTTTCTGGAAAGGAATACGCCTTTTGGAGGAATCCATCATACGGGTGACTCTAACAGAGTCAACCTTGAGACAGGGAGCAGTGAGGATGAGAGGCAATGTATCCATCAAAAAACCGGGATTGATTCCTGTTCCGGTAACAGTCACTTTCATTTCTCTGGCCAGATTGTCGATGCTCCGGGCAAGATCAGGCTCCCGCTTCCATGGATAGGAAAGCTCTTCACAGGTGGAAATAACATTCATGCCTGCCTTCAAACACTGCGTGACTTGGGGAAAGACTTGCTTCAGATAGGAAGAAGTCGTGAGCACCACAGCCTGCGCCTTAACCTTTGAGAAGACCTTATTGGCATCGCTTTGGATGATTACACCCGTCATCTTGGGCTGATCGAAAAGTTCTCCCAAGTCCTTGTTTACCAGCTGAGGGTCGATATCGACAGCACCGACCACATTCATACTCGTCTTTTCATCCAACGCCTCAGCGATTTTGCGGCCCATAACGCCACATCCATAGATGAGCACATTGATTTTTTCCATGAACAGGTCCTCCTCATTGAATAAACCTTGGAGGGGAAACCGTTCTGCGTTCCCCCTTAACAAGTGCACCAGATATATACTGACCTTATAAAAATAGTGACAGGTCTTATCTTTGTGGGATATTGTATTTTTCCCACCTCTGGGCGACCCTTTCCACCGCATCCAAAGACGCTTGGATTTCCTCATTGGTATGAGACGAAGAAATTGCACCATAACCGTGGAAGATGTTAAAGCCTTCCTCAAGCATGGCCAATTTAAAAATCTTCTCTCTCATCTCCACATCACAGACTTCTGGATTCCAAACCTCCTCAGGAGAAGATATTCGATTGGCATTGCCACGGAGAAATTGGACTCCCACCAGAGAGCTATGCTCAGCGATGGCATTTCCTCCACCAGTACAATTTACCTGGAATCCGTGTGCTGAGAAGATTTTTTCGACGGCTGTGCGGACTTTCTCCCCAAGCCTGCCTATTCTGGGATAGATATCCGAAGCATGATTGATGAGATATTGAACAGAGGTGATTCCTGACAGAATGGCGGCAGGATGAGCAGAGAATGTTCCCCCATCAAACTTCACTCTCTTCTCTACCTTTGCCTCCGGTCCACAGAGTCTTATCACATCTTCTCTGCCGGCAACTGCACTGAGAGGCATCCCACCTCCTATGGCCTTGCCTAAGACTGTCAAATCTGGTCTGATCCCGTACAATGTCTGAACCCCACCCGGATGAAACCTGAATCCTGATACCACCTCATCGAAAATCAGGAGGGAACGGTTATTCAGAGTGAGTTCTCTGGCTCTTTGAAGGTATTCCTTTGTGGCGAAGATAAAACCTCCAGCTCCAATAAAGGGTTCTATGATAAAACAGGCAACTTGGTCACCGTAGTCTCTGAATTTTTGCTCAAGATCTTCTTGATCATTGAACCGCGAAACCAGAATCATGGCATCCATTCCGGCTGGCAAACCTGCGGACTCGATCTGGTTAAGCCCTCGCTCATAAGAGGAAATTCCCTTCAGGACATAGGGATGGGCACCATGCCATCCTCCACCCACTTTCATCACCAGGTCCCTCTGAGTGAAAGCTTTGGCCAACATGATGGCATACATAGTGGCCAGTGTTCCGCTGGTGGTGAAACGGATTCTCTCAGCTTTTATCTGTCCAAGGATGAGGGCCGCCAATTCTCCCTGATGAGCCTCGGGAAATCCTGTGGCCAATCCCTGGCCACTCTGGAAATAATCCCTAAGGACATCGAGGACGAACCTTGGGTTGTGCCCTAATACATTGGCGAAATGTCCCTGCCAGAAATCAACGTAGGTGTTACCATCGACATCCCTGATCCGAGAGCCGCTACAATGGGAGACATAGAAGGGAAAAGGATCAAACAAGCGGAGGTTGTGGCTTCCGCCTCTGATTTGATATTGAGATGCTCTGTTAAAGATCTTCTCTGACTGTTGATGCTTGGCTTTATAGCCAGCAACTAGTTCTTCCATTAAAGTTGCTTTGTCCATAACTCAA
>CAYSCW010000007.1:0-65387 GCA_964429795.1 uncultured Eubacteriales bacterium | reverse complement strand
TGGAATAGCAAAATCCGATGTTATAGTAAGATGACTCATAATTGGGATTGATGGCCAGCACATCCTGAAACGTCTGGACGGCTTCATCGTACCTTTCCAGCTTCATAAACATGATTCCCAAATTATAGATATTGATTTCGCTATTTGGGTTCAATTGAATTAACTTCCTGGCAGCCTCGATAGCTTGGTCTTGCAGCCCCGCTTGATCATACATCATGAGAATTGTCCTGTAATAAACAGGCGCATCTTCAGGATTGAGCTCAGCCAGTTTGTTATAAATTTCTTCTGCCTTTTCGTAATGGCCCGCATTCTGGTAGGCTTGAGCCAGGTTGTAGTTAGTTTTGATATCTTGAGGCTTTTTTTCCAAGGCCTTAAGGAAGGCTTCGGCCGCTTTCTCATATTCTTGCAATTCCATCCGGTTCAATCCCAGACGCAGATAACCCATCCAGGGGTCTTCAGGGGAAGAAACCACATACTTCTCATAAGCTTCGGCTGCCTTGGCAAAATCCCTGAGCTCTTCAAAGGCGTTTCCTATGTAGGAGTAGGCCTCTTTATTGCCAAGATTAAGCTCAACCGCCTTCTCCAAAGCGGAAATAGCCTCCTGGTAATTCCTCGTCCTTAAATAAACAATTCCTAAACCATAATAAGCACTGTCGCGAGTATTATCCAGTTCAATGACCTTCTTGAAGGAGGAAATAGCAGCTTCATAATTTCTTTCTTTTGTGTAGACAGAAGAGAGAAGAGCATGAGCCTCAACGTCCTGCGGGTTAAGTTCTGTGACTTTTTCCAAAAACCTTTGTGCTTTCCCCGTCTCATCCATCAAAGCAAACACTCGTCCGGCAAGAGAAGCTCCTTCCAGAGTTGTAAAGTAATCCTCGTACTTCCAGTCTTTGAATTTGGTCTCTTTCCCCTGTTTGGAGAGCTTTATCAACGTGTTTGAGGGAAGGACAAATTTTGATCCTCTATCCAAAAAGATGATCATTCCCATAACTTTCCCGTTCATATCCAAAAGCGGGCCTCCACAAAAAGTCTCTGGCACGGCAAGAGATGTGGTGATGACTCTTTCTGTTACTGAGAGATTCAGAAAATTCCTAACCTCTCCCTCAGAGAAGATAACATCTCCTGATTCATTGCTTCCCAGAGCGATAACCTTTTTCCCCGCAGCCAGTTCCTCAGATTTTCCCATACTCAGAGGTGTTAGCTTCCCCTTTATTTTTACTATGGCGATATCAAAATTCCTGTCAACACCCAAAATGCCCTCGATCTTGACTTTCTTGCCTTCATAACTTCTTCCCTCTGCTGAGGCGATTGCACTAACCATATGATAGGCTGTAATCATAACATCTTGGCCGATAGCAAACCCTGTGGCCCTGGATATCACAACCTTATCCTCTCCATAGGTGACGAAGGACACAATTCCTTCCTTGTTCATTTCCATGACTGATGAGGAATCCATTACCTGTGAGAAAAGCCCAGAGGATGAAAACAAAAGTAGGGTAAAGGCGATCATTGCTTTTCTTGCATTGAATTTCATGAGAACTCCTCCTTTAAACCTTATGATAGATCACAGATGGCTAAAACAAATTTACATGTTAAACAAGACTCTGTCAAATTCTTTAAGAATACAGATAGCATCGCAATTTCTGTGATGAGTGAAAATATATTTCATCCAGTTTGGTAGTGAGGCGGTGGTTCCTGTCCATCTGAGGCCCATTGTGAAGAGTGGGAGGATTTTTTATCACTTTTTGGTTTGACAAAAATTTCAAGCTCCGGTAGCTTGGAAAAGTGATTCTTTCGAAAAGGTCTTCTCTTTTCTGGATTATCTTAGGAATCGTTACTCTCTTCTTGGTTTTTTCTATCAGGATCAAGGATGAGATGGTCGATTTCGAAGTCAACTACAAAGCAGGCAAAAGACTGAGTTCAGGAGAAACCCTCTACCGGATCGAAGACGGGCATTACCAATTCAAATATTCCCCTTTTTCGGCTCTTTTGTATGTTCCCTTATCATTTATTCCCTTAACCGCAGCCAAAACGATCTGGTATGTGGTAATCATCCTTTCCTCCTTCTTACTCATTTTGCTCTGTCGAAATCTTTGTCATATCCAACACAGATCTTTCCTCTATACTCTTTTCCCTCTTCTGATCCTTGCCCGGTATTTTCTACGGGAGCTACAGCTCGGGCAGATCAATACTTTTATATCCATGTTGTTGGTGTTGATGATCTGGACTTTTATCTCTGAAGAAAAAAAATTTCCCCCCTCCCGGGCAGCCTGCTGGGGAGGAGCCATCTGGGGATTGGCCTCAGCGCTCAAGCCCTATGCCTTGATCTTTCTTCCTTACCTTATCCTCAAGAAAAAATGGAAATCTTTATTGAGCGGATTGATCTTTCTAGCTCTTTCCCTGATTGTTCCTTCATTTTTCTACGGTTTCAGTGGCAATATCAGAGTGCTTCGGGAATGGATTTCATCGCTTTCCCACTCCACCCCTTCTCTGCTCGATTCACAAGATAATATCTCCTTCCTGGGAATGCTCATGAAATGGACTGGAAATCAAAAACTCTCTCTTTTAGTCTTCGCTACCGGAGTGAGCTTACTCGCCTTTCTGCTCTTGATTCTTGTTTTGAAAGGAAAGGGAAGAAAAGAAGCTTTACTTCTGGATTGTTCTATCCTCCTCGTCTTGATTCCTCTCATCTCGCCTCTCGGCTGGGACTATACCCTTCTCATTTCAATTCTAGGTGTCATGATCTGTGCCGTTCATTTCTTTGATTATTCCAAATTCTGGAGAGGATTTCTCATTCTCAATTTCTCCATTGTCGCCTTTTCCCTCTACGATCTTCTAGGGAGAGAATTCTACGCCAGGTTTATGTCCTGGTCGGTAATCACCATCAACTTTCTCATCCTGATAGGATATCTCTCTTTTCTCAGATGGAGAGGCCTGCGCTAGGCAGATTAATGGGGAAAAAGTTCTTATCGACGAAAACTCAGAAAATTCGGTTGGTCTATTTCTTCACTTGCGCTGGGACCCTTATCTGGATAGGAGGAATCTTCTTTGCTCCTTATTTAAAAAGTCAATCCTCCTCTTTGGATATGTACGTCTATGCCCTCTTTTCACCTCTTTGTCATCAGATTCCAGGTCGGTCTTTCTTCTGCTTTGGCTATCCCCTTGCTGTCTGTGCCCGTTGTCTGGGCATTTATTCTGGATTTTTAGCAGGCCTGCTGTTGTTTCCCCTCTTGAACGGATTCTCCTCCCTCCGCCTGCCTTCCAACCGCTCCTTTTTCCTAGTCACTATCCCCATTGGGATTGATACCCTGGGAAATTTTATTCATCTCTGGACCACCCCAAACTGGCCAAGGTTTGTCCTTGGACTCATCTGGGGAGTAATACTTCCCTTCTATTTTATCGCCGGAATATCGGATTTGCTTATCACTTTAACGATAAAAAGACAAAAAGAAAGGCAAAAGCAAGCATCTTCATTTCCGTGATGATTTTGGGGACAGTCAGGTAAGCTGATTCGTCAGCCCGCTGATTTTCCCCTGCGAGGAAAATCCGCTTATTCCTCGGCTCGCTCTCCTCTTCGAGGAACCATGCCCGCTCGCCTCCGGATGACTTCCTCATAAGCTTGCCTGACTGTTGAGAATTTGTTGATGATTATTTTCGCATCTCCATTTCCGTGATAATTGAAAATATTTCATCCAGTCATGTTGTGAGGCGGCGGTTCCTGTCCATCCGAAGCCCATAGTGAAGGGTGGGAGGGTCTTTGGCGAGGATGGAAGGGGAACCGCCGCTCTGATTGATTATATCCCTCATCATTAGCTATCATGGAAATGAAGATGCAATCCAGACAAAAATATTCCTTGAAATTGAGCAGGAAAACAAAATAGAATAAGAAAAACGACCAATAGAGGAGGAAAGATGAACGCGCAAAAGCCTGGTATGTTGGCCCCTGCTTTGGTCGGTGGCGCAGTAGCAGGAGTCCTTTCAGCAATTCCTTTTGTTAACTGCCTCTGCTGTTTGTGGATTATTGGGGGAGCGATGATCGCCTCCTATATGCTGGTCAAGGACTCTCCGGTGGCTTTAACTGCCGGGGACGGGGCAATTGTTGGTATTTTTGCTGGAGTCATAGCTGCGGTTGTGGATGCCTTCATCAGCATTCCCTTTCATGCCATCAACAGCGCCTTTGTTCAGAGGATTATGGAAAGAGTTGCCGAGTATACAGAGGAAATGCCCTCTGGCTGGGAGAGATGGATGGAGAAAGGCACTTTTGAAACTTCTGCCTCTATGTTCATGCTAGGACTTTTAATCTCCGCCGTTATTTTTTCCATCTTGGGAGCCTTGGGAGGGATCATCGGTATCTCAATTTTTGGCAAGAAAACCACTCAAGCACAAGAAGGAGCAATAGATGTTCCTAAAGACTCGGGTGATCGTCAACCCTGAATCGAACAAGGGACGAACCAAAAGAAGATGGAACCAGATTAGGGAAGCCCTTAAGACTTTTCTCAAGGAATTCAAGTATGAATTCACAGAAAAGCCTCTTCAGGCAATCGAAATATCAAGAGATGCCATAAAAGAGGGCACAGAACTCATCGTAGGAGTAGGCGGCGATGGCACTATCAACGAAATCGCCAACGGCTTTTACGAAAACCAAAGAATCATCAATCCTGATACTGTGTTAGGAATCGTGCCCTCTGGGTCTGGCTGTGATCTTATCCGCAGCCTCAACATCCCTCTCAACCTGAGGCAAGCCCTGAGGGTGATCACTCAAGCTCCCTCTTCTTGGATAGACATAGGAAGAGTACACTACAGGAATCATTCTGGCGAAGGAGAGGAAAGATACTTCCTGAATGTGGCCGATTTTGGCATCGGAGGTGAGGTGGTTAAAAAAGTCAACGAGAACAGGATGAAACGCAAAGCCTCTTCCTACCTCCGGTGTTTGCTTTCCACATTCTTTTCATACAAAAACAAGAGGGTGAGGATAAAGATCGATGGAGAGGAATTACCGATAGAGGAATATCTGATAGGGACGGTGTCCAACGGACGTATTTTCGGTAAAGGGATGAAGATCGCTCCCCAAGCCAAGCTCGACGATGGACTGTTCGATGTGGTCTTGGTTAAAGGGATGAAGGTCATGGAATTCCTCAGGAATGTCTGGAAAATCTACACAGGCTCTCATCTTTCCCATCCTAGAATTACTCTGATTCGAGGACGCAGGATTGAAGCCTATCCCGAAGAAGGAGACAAAGATATCTTGATTGAGTTGGACGGAGAACAACTGGGGAAACTACCTGCTGTTTTTGAGGTTATTCCCCGCAACTTTTTGGTCAAGGGATATATCTAAAGAGGCTCCTCACTCTTTCTTTTTCTTCTGAAGTGAATAGATATAAGGTATGTTAGTCAGCACCAACCTCCCAGATTCATCGTAAAATTTATAAATGATTGTCTTCGTTTTTATGGTTGGCCTTGAGTAGGTGCGCATCACGTTTTTAATATAACTCTTTGTTTCTGGGTAAGGGGGGATACCTCCATATTTCTTGACAGCTTCCTGGCCGGCGTTGTAGGCAGCCAAAACCAAATCCGTGTCACTGTTGAAAAGCTTGATCAAGTCGTTCAGGTACTTGACCCCGCCTTCGATATTGTCCTGAGGATCAAACACATTGTTCACCTTGTAGATTTTTGCCGTCTCGGGCATGAGCTGCATGAGCCCCATGGCTCCTTTGGGTGAAATAGCAAAGGGATCATAGTTGGACTCTGCACGGATGATGGAATGGATAAGCTCGGGAGGAAGATAATATCTTTTTGCTACTGTATTGACGATCCCGTGGTACCTGTTCTCCAGAAGTGAAGTGGATTTATCTTCTGCTTTCCCATCAGAGAGAGAAAAAAGAAGAAAAAATCCTAAGAGCAGCATGTTCAGAGCGCAAAAAGCCTTCTTCTTCATCATCAAAATCGACTGATTTCATGTTGACACAATAAAAGCTTGAAATCAATCCTCTTTTAGGGTGATTTAAGCGATTATTTTTATTATTCAAAGCTCTTTACTCAATTCAATCGCTTTTTCTAATTCTTTTGGAATATCCTGAAGAATCTGATCCAGCTTTTCCGGTTTTGTTCCTCCAGCCTGGGCAAAATCAGGCCGGCCTCCTCCTCCACCCCCAATGGCGGGAGCGATCTTCATGATAAAGGCATTGGCCCTGAATCTTTTTGTCAGATCTTTAGAGACAGAGACCACCAGGAAAACTTTGCTGTTTGAGGTGGTGGCAAGAATGACTATTCCTGTCCCTAATTTTTTCTTGAGAGTATCGGCTAGCCCTCTGAGTTCGGCATTGCTCAATCCTTCCACGCGCTTGATGATAACTGATATCCCTTTGACCTTTTTGACTTCTTCTACTTCCTTTTTTATCCGTAAAGATGTCATTTTTTGCCGCAAGGCCCTGCTCTCTCTCTCCTTTTCCTTCAAGGCGTCTTTTAACTTGTCAATCTGATGAAGGAGATCTTTCTTTGAGGTGTTTAAGGTGTGTTGGATCTCGTTCAGAAGATATTCGCTTTCCTGGACGTACTTTAGCGCTTCTTCCCCTGTGAGGGCTTCAATCCTTCGCATTCCTGCTGCCACACTGGATTCTGAAACGATCTTGAACAATCCGATCTCTCCTGTAGAGTGAACATGCACCCCGCCACAGAGCTCTTTGCTGAATTCATCGATGGTCACCATCCTGACTTTTTCCCCGTATTTTTCTTCAAAGATAGCCACAGCTCCTTTCTTCAGCCCTTGTTCCAGGGTTGTGATCTCTGTTTTAACCATGATATTTTCTCTGATTTTCTGGTTTACTAACGATTCAACCTGTCTTAACTCCTCAGGTGTCAAGGCAGAGAAATGGGTAAAATCAAACCTCAATCTGGTGGGAGAGACAAGCGAACCTGCCTGTTTGATGTGATCTCCAAGGATCTGTCTCAGGGAAGCGTGGAGAAGATGGGTGGCAGTGTGGTTGTAACTGATGGCATTGCGGAGGGAGATATCGATGGAGGCTTCTACTTTGTCATTAACCCTGACTTTACCAGAGAGAACTTCGATCTTATGAACGATTAATTCAGGAATAGGATAATAGGTGTTGTTGACTACTCCGGAAAAATGAGGATTCTTCAGTATGCCTTTATCCCCAATCTGGCCCCCTGCTTCCGCATAGAATGGTGTCTTATCCAGAATGACCTCTCCCTTTTCTCCTTGCTTGAGTTCAGAAGCATGAGTTGCGTTCTTGATGAGAGCCATCACTCTTGACTCAAGGATTTCACACTTTTCATAGCCCACAAACCTCACTGAAAGACTCTTGAACTTTTCATAGATTTGCTTGCCTTTCTGGAAGGCCTCTCCCTTCCAGCTTTGTCGTGCCCTCTGGCGTTGTTCATCCAGTTCCCGGTGGAATCCTTTCTCATCGACTCCAAAGCCTTCTTCAGCGGACAGATCTTGAGAAAGATCAAGGGGAAACCCATAGGTATCATACAGTTTAAAAAGCCAAGAACCGGTAAGGACTCTTTTCCCCTCTTTTCTTGTCCGTTCGACATACTGGTGAAATGTGCGTAAGCCTGAAGCAAGAGTGGCGGAAAAGCGGCTTTCTTCAGAAAGACAAAGTTTTGATATGTAGGTGGCCGAAGAGAGAAGCTCGGGGTAAGAATCTTTCATAACATCGCAGACTACTCCCACCATTTTGTAGAGGAAGGGTTCTTCCAGCCCCAGCAGATTGCCGTTACGATAAGCCCGCCGAATCAGCCTGCGCAACACATATCCTCGACCTTCGTTGGAGGGCATGATGCCGTCTCCGATCAAGAAGGTGATCGCCCGGATGTGATCGGCGATGATTTTTACCGCTATGTCTCCTTCCTCATCTGAGGGAAATTCTCTCTGTGAAAGATTGCAGACCGCTTCGATGAGAGGAGTAAAAAGATCTGTCTCAAAGCTGCTACTCTTTCCCTGCAGACAGACAGCCAACCTCTCCAGTCCCATTCCGGTGTCGATGGAGGGTGAGGGTAAGGGATGAAGCCTGCCCTTCTCATCCTGATAGTACTGCATAAAAACTAGATTCCATAATTCCAGAAAACGATCGCTTCCCTTTTCGATCAAAGTGGAGAGGTTTCCTTCTTCCACTGCAGAGTCAATGTCGTAGTGAATTTCCGAACAGGGCCCACAAGGGCCGGTCTCCCCCATGGCCCAGTAATTATCTTTCTTACCAAAGCGAAATATTCTGTCAGAAGTGATTCCAATTCCCTTGTTCCAAGCCTTAAAAGCTTCATCATCTTCCTTGAAGACGGTGATGAAAATCCTCTCTTTCTCAATTTTATAAATCTCTGTAACCAGCTCCCATGCAAATTCGATGGCTTCTTTCTTAAAATAATCACCAAAGGAAAAATTTCCCAGCATCTCAAAAAAGGTATGATGCTTGTTGGTCTTCCCCACCTGTTCTAAGTCGTTATGCTTTCCGCTCACCCGCATGCACTTCTGCACCGAAGCAGCTCTCTTATAACTGCGTTTTTCAAGCCCCAGAAAGATGTTCTTGAACTGATTCATACCCGCATTAGTGAAGAGAATGGTGGGGTCCTCCTTCGGCAGTAGGGATGAACTATTGACGATCCTATGTTTTTTTTTCTCGAAGAAGTCTAAAAAAGTCTCTCTTATCTCCTGAGCTCTCATTTACGGCTCTATTTCTCTTCCTTTTTCCCGGGCTCTTCCTCTTCTCCTTCTTCTCTTACTTCGGGTCTTTTTCTGCGTTCTCGGTCAATTTGAGCCATTTCCTTTTCCATTTCTTCTAGAGCCAGATCCGAGGCAGCACGAATCCCCATGACTCGCAACTTGAAATTATCAGGGCTGGATGAGTATCTCAATCCCTGCTCATAAGAGATGAGCCCTTCTTGGTAAAGCATGTATACGGATTGATCAAATGTCTGCATCCCGTACTGAGAGATTCCAGCGGCAACGGCATCCCTTATGAGGACGGTCTTTTCTCTTTCCTGGATACACTCCTGGATATAAGAAGTGTTAATCATGACCTCCACAGCTGGTACCCGACCCGATAGATCTTTGATAGGGATAAGTCTCATGGATACAATAGCTTTGAGGATGCTGGCCAGCTGAAACCTGATCTGTCTTTGGTGATGGGGAGGAAAAACAGAAATGATCCTGTTGATGGTCTCCGGCGCATCAAGGGTATGAACGGTACTCATGACCAGGTGCCCTGTTTCTGCTGCCAGGAGGGCTGTCGAGATGGTGTCCAAATCCCGCATTTCACCCACCAGAATGACATCCGGATCTTCGCGCAATGCGGCCCGCAGCCCCCTCGCAAAATCCATCACATCCACTCCGACCTCCCGCTGACTGATGGTACTTTCTTTGTCCCGATGGAGGTATTCGATCGGATCCTCGATTGTGATGATATTTTCTTTCCGATGAGAGTTGATATAGTCGATCATGGCGGCCAAGCTCGTGGTTTTTCCGGAGCCGGTAGTCCCTGTGACCAGAACCAATCCCCTTTGTTCGAGAGAGATCCTCTCCAAAACTTCGGGCAGATTCAATTCTTTTATGGTTTTGACCTCCATAGGAATAATCCTCAGCACGATGGAGACCGTGCCTCTTTGATGATAAATGCTACCTCTGAATCGACCAAACCCGGGAAGACTATATGCCAGATCCAAATCCAGATCATTCTTGAGTCTTTCCTTTTGATAATCATTGGTGATCTGATCTGAGAGTTCGTAAGTATCCCTGGGAGTCAGTTTGGGAAAATTGGTTAGCGGCTTTAAATGTCCATGAATACGGACCGTTGGATGATTCCCAGCCTTCAAATGGAGGTCAGAAGCATCCCTCTCAATGGCTACTTTCAAAAGTTCATCAATGTCCATGATTCCCCCTTAAATTTAGATATAAGTAAGCCAATTATGCCTATCCTCTCTTTCTCCATCGATATAGGCAAAAAACTCATCCTGAAGTTTCTTGGTGATAGGGCCTCTCTTACCTTCCCCTATAATAATTTTATCGATGGAGCGAATGGGTGTGATCTCGGCTGCAGATCCTGTAAAGAAGACCTCATCCGCGATGTAGAGCATCTCTCTGGGAATGGTATCTTCGACGAAATGAATGCCCAGTTCTTTGGTTAAAGTGATGACAGTATCCCGGGTGATTCCTGGCAAAATCGAGGAGGACAGTGGCGGTGTATGGAGGATGCCGTCGATTACCACAAAAACGTTCTCTCCGCTTCCTTCGCTGATATGCCCTCTAACATTGAGAGCGATCCCCTCCGCATACCCATCCAGAAGGGCTTCCATCTTTATCAGTTGTGAATTCATGTAATTCGCCCCGGATTTAGCCAGGGCAGGGAATGTGTTGGGAGCCATTCTCTGCCAGGAAGACACCCGTACATCTACTCCATTCTCCAAGGCATCCTCTCCCAAGTATTTCCCCCATTCCCAAACTAGGATAGCACAATCCACAGCATTTGGAAAGGGATCCACGCCCAGACTCCCGTAACCGCGATAGACGATAGGCCTGACATAGCAAGACTTGAGTTTGTTGGCCTTTATGGTCTCAACCACAGCCTGATTAAATTGGGTCTGGGTATAAGGAATATCCATCCGGTACATTTTGCAGGAATTGTAAAGCCTTTGCGTGTGAGATTGAAGGCGGAAAATAACAGATCCTTGAGGAGTGGAGTAGGTTCTGAATCCCTCAAATAGAGAAGTTCCGTAATGAATGACATGGGAAGCGATATGAATGCGGGCGTCCTTCCAAGGAACCAATTTTCCATTCATCCAAACTTTTCCATTCTCGTTAAAAGGACTCATTCATAACTCCTGATGATAAGATATTAAAAAACATACGATTGTAATTAGACGATTGATGTTTGAGAGAAATGAGCCAATCATCTTATCTTAATTACCCGGTCAAGTCAAACTCACTCCACACCCCAGTAAGCATCATTACACTCTCTCTCCACAATGAGGACAATTTTTAGCCTTATAGGGTAATGGTCTCCGGCAATTCCAACAGAGAGGAGTCACACTCCGTTCCCTTGCCTTGATTCGTCGCATGATATCCTCGATTTCCGATTTTCTGGCGTCGTGTCCCTTGAAAGCAGAAAGTTCTCTTATGATTTCCGTTGTCCTCTGATACCTGTTCTCCACATCAGCAGAAAGACATCTCATGATGATTTCATTGATTTTTCTGGGGATTGTGTTTTTCTTTAAACGAGGAGGTGTGATCTTTCCATCCTGAGCTCTCTCCATGATCTTAAATGGATCGGGATCAATGATGGGAGGATGGCCGATAAGCATCTCATAAAATATGCAACCGATGGAGTAGATATCCGAACAAAAAGTGGCCTTTCCTAAAAACTGTTCAGGGGCCATGTAAGGAGGCGAACCGATCCTTGTTGAGGCATAGGGAACATTACTGAGCCAGACTGATGTTCCAAAATCTGTGATTTTTGCTGTCCCTTCCTCTGAGACAATGATATTGGATGGTCTGAGATCTCTGTGGATTATTTTATTGTTATGGGCATGGGCTATGCCATAGGAAATTTGGGTGATGTAGTCTATGGCCTTCCCCAGATCCAGGATTTTTTCTCTATCCAGGATTTTCTCCAGTGTTTTCCCTTTGATGTATTCCATGACCATGAAAAAAACCTTATTCTGCTTTTCTGCGGTGATCATCCGTACGATATTGGAATGATTCAAGGCTGCCTGCAGTCTGGGTTCCTTGAGGAGTTTAAAAAGTTCCAGACTCTGTTTATGGGGGACTTTGATGGCCACTTTGATGTTCAACCATGTGTCCTTAGCCAGAAAGACCGAACCAAAGCCACCGCTCCCCAAAGAACGCAGAATTTCATATTTACCGACTTTCTGTCCCTGGAGAAACATTTCACCTATTCCAAAAATGAGAAATCAAGGCCACACTGGACAGGGCGGCAGTCTCTGCCCTCAATATCTGTTTTCCGAGAGTGACAGCCTCGTAACCATGACTCAAAATATCCTGCTCCTCCTCATCGCTCCAGCCCCCTTCAGGACCAACCAATATGAGCACAGATGAGGGTACGTTCTCTTGATATTGAATGAGGATGTTTTTAAGAGCTTTTCCCTGGTTTTCGCTCAACAGCAGCCTTATCTTCTCTTTTCTCTCCTTGAGAAATGGAATCAGAGGAACAGGAGCCTCTATAGAAGGGGAAAAAACTTGCCCGCTCTGCTTGGAGGCTTCCCTTGCTATTCTCTGCCACCTTTCTATTCTCTTGTCGCTCCTTGTCTGGGTTTTGATCAATGATCGTTGGGTCACCACTGGGATAAAACGGGCAATTCCCCATTCTGTCGTCTTCTGGATAATGAATTCCATTTTCTTCGATCGCAAAAGAGCTTGGCCTAAAGCGATGTTCAATCGGCGTCTTTCTTGGGTCACCTTTTTCAGGATGAGAAGCCGAGTTTTCTCGCGCCCTATTTCCTCTACTCGAGCCAGATAGCTTGTTCCTTGTTCATCGAAGAGCCAGACTTTCTCCTGAGTCTTAATCCTGACCACATGGCTCAAGTGATGGTGTTCGTCTCCGGAAAGGAAAATACAGGAAGAATCGATCTCTGGTTTCTCGATAAAAAATCGGTTAGAGGTCAAGTTCTTCTCTAGTTAAAGAGGTTTTTGACTTTACTGATGATGTTTTTGTCTATGGTGTCAGCACTCTCGCCTCTTAGCTGTGCAAATTTCCGCAGAAGTTCCTTCTGCTCCTTAGTCAAGTGCTCAGGGGTTTTGACATTCACTTTCACAAATAAATCTCCGTTCTTATGGCTATCCAATCCTTTTACCCCTTTTCCTCTTATTTTAAGGACTGTACCCGATTGAGTTCCAGGTGGTATCTGGAGAAGTTCATTCTTCTCCAAAGTGGGTATCTCAATGGTTGTTCCCAAGGCAGCTTGGGCAAAAGAGATAGGAACTTCACAGTAGAGGTTGTCTCTTTCTCTATGAAAAAACTTATGCTTTTTCAAACGAATGATCACATAAAGGTTTCCTCGTCCTGCTCCGGGATCTCCCGCTTCTCCTTCTCCTGCTAATCTGAGTCTAATTCCTTCATCCACTCCCGCGGGGATTTTTATCTGTACGTTTTTTCTCTTTTTTACCTTTCCGGCACCCCCGCAATCATCGCATGGAGTTGTGATGACTTCTCCCGTGCCTCCACAGCTTGAACAGGTTCGGGAAACAGTAAAAAATCCCTGCTGGTAGCGAACTTGTCCTCTGCCCTGACAATTCTGACAGACAGATTTTTGTGTTCCTGGACGCAATCTCGACCCATGGCAGGTGGGACAAAATTCTATTCGGTTGAGCTTGATCCCTTTCTCCGCCCCAAAAGCCGCTTCTTCCAGGGTGACTTCAAGTTCGAGGGCTAGGTCTCTCCCCCTTTTGGGGACATGGGTTCTTTTTCGAGTGCCTGTTCCAAAGATGTTTCCGAATCCAAAGCCGAAAAAGTTTCCCAGGATATCCTCGAAATCTTCGAATAGAGAAGAATCGAATCCGGAAAATCCCTCTCCCCGCATCCCTTCATGGCCGAAGCGGTCATAAACCAATCTCTTTTCAGGGTCAATCAGAACACTGTAGGCTTCGGCTGCCTCCTTGAACTGTTCTTCGGCATCTTTATTGCCTGGATTCCTGTCAGGATGATACTGGAGAGCCATCCTGCGATAGGCTTTTTTTATCTCCTCAGAAGAGGCATTCCGCGGGATATCGAGTATTTCATAATAGTCTCTTTTGTTCATTTCTCTCTTAACGATGAATTCTCTCCTCGAGTCCTCACGATGATATCATCGATTTCTTCCTTGGTGAGTCCAGAAGAAGGCCTGACTTCGATCCTCTGTTCCCTGCCTGTCGCCACATCTCTGGCAGATACCCTGACCAGCCCATCGGCATCGATAGCAAAGGTCACATCAATCTGGGGAACACCGGCTAGAGCAGGTTCTATTCCCACTAGATCGAACTTGGCCAAGGATTTATTCTGAGAAGCTACCTCGCTTTCTCCCTGAAGAACATGGATCTTCACTCGCCGTTGATCGTCTTCCACAGTGGTGAATGCCATGGTCTTTTTGGAAGGAATAGTCGTATTTTTCTCGATGAGTTTGACAAAAGTGTCGTTCTCCGTTTCAATCCCTAAAGAGATGGGAGTGACATCAAGAAGAACGACCAGTTCTTTTGTCATGCCTTTCAAAATTCCTGACTGGATCGCTGCTCCGATGGCAACAATCTCCTCTGGGTTGATGTTATGGACAGGTTCTTTTCCGAAAAATTCGCTTATCTTCTTTTTTATCAGTGGCATACGAGTTTGTCCCCCGACCAGGATGATTTCATCGATGGCAGCCAGGTCGAGCTTGCTGTTCTGGAGAGCCTCCTCGATGGGAGGGAAGGTTTTATCCACAAGATCATGGGTCAATTCTTCCAGCTTTGCTCTGGTGAGAGTCTTCTTGATGTGTTTGGAAACAGCCTTATCTGAAGAAATGAAGGGAAGATGGATCTCGCTCTGAAGAGTGAAAGAAAGTTCTCTCTTTGCTTTTTCGGCCGCTTCCTTTATTCTTTGGAGGGCAAACTTGTCCTCACTGAGATCGATATCATTTTCCTTCTTAAAATCCTCAATCAGCCACTCCAAGATGCGTCTGTCAAAATCTTCGCCACCCAGAACAGAACTTCCGTTAGTAGCTAACACATTAAAAATTCCCTCATTGATCTCCATTAAAGTGATATCGTACGTCCCGCCGCCCATATCATAGACAGCTATGGTAGCTTCATGTTTAATGTCAAAGCCATAGGCAATGCTGGCCGAGGTGGGCTCATTCAGCACACGAAGAACATTCAAACCGGCAATATGGGCTGCATCCTTGGTCGCCTGTCTCTGATGGTCGTCAAAATGAGCTGGGACCGTAATGATACAATCTATCACCTCCTCCCCGAGGTAATCTTCGGCACATCTCTTCAAATAGGACAAGATCATGGAGGAAATTTCCTGGGGACTGATAATCCTGGAGTCGACCGACACCATGATGTCCCCGTTGGAGGCTTCAGTCAATTTATAAGGAATTTTACTTATCATTCCTCTTATACCTTCAGAATCATACTTCTTCCCCATGAACCTTTTTATGGCAAATATGGTTTTTTCGGGATTGGTTATGGCCTGTCTGAGAGCCAGATTTCCGACCAGCTTCTCTCCTGAAGTGGTAAAGCTCACCACAGAAGGAGTAACAGATTGACCTTCGAGATTGGGGATGACTTTGGGTGTATTTCCTTCCAAGTAAGCTATGCAGGAATAGGTTGTCCCCAGGTCAATACCAATAACTTGACTCATGTTGACTTGCCCTTTTTGGGAACGATGACTTTGACCAGAGAGGGACGAAGAAGTCGGCTGTGGAGCATGTATCCTCTCTGTAGCTCCTCACTCACCACTGGTTCTTCTACCTCCTCGGATTCCTCGATAATGAAGGCTTGATGGAGATGAGGATCGAATTTATTTTCCTTGATTTCGATGGGTTTCACTCCTTGCTTCATCAAGAGATCTCGATACTGTTTGTGGATCATCTTCACTCCTTCACGAAAGCTCTTTCCATTCACCTCATTTTCGCTCTCCAGAGCTCTTTCAAAGTTATCTAAAACCGCCAGAAGCTCTTTCAGGAATTCGCTAAGAGCATAATCATAGTAATCATTCTTCTCCCTCTCTAATCTCTTTCTCAGATTTTCTTTCTCAGCCAATTGCCTGAGTAGATTATCCTTAAGCTTTTCCATTTCATTCTTGATATTCTTGTTTTCTGCTTCTCTCTTTTTCAGCTTATTTTGGAGTGCCTTGAGCTCATCCTCTTCAGCTTCGGATTTCTTCTTTTCATCTGTGATATATTCTATCTCTACTTCCTCGTGCTTTTCTTCCTTTTTCTTGGTTTTACCTGCCATCATTCCTCCTTACTGACTGAAACTTATGGCTTGGCTCAGCTTCCTTGCTACGCTATCCACTAAGGGAATGATTTTTCTGTAAGGGATTCTCCTTGGACCGATAATCCCCAAGGAGCCCAGGACATGGCTGTCATAGCCGTAATGGGAAAGGACCAAGGAACAATCGGCGATATCGGCTATGTTTAATTCGGATCCGATCAAGACTTTCACTTTGTCCAGACTGATGAAATCGGAGAGAAGTTTAGCTAGTTTGGCCTTCTCTTCGAATTTCTGAAAAAGGGATTTCAGCTTTTCCATATCAAAGAATTCCGGTTTTTCCAGGAGTTTTGAAGCTCCTTGCAGGAATATGCGGTTTTCGCTTTCTTCCTGGTATATATATGCTTTGAGCAGAGTGGACAATTTGTGGATGATACTCTCATACTTAATTTTGTAATCAGGCAACTCATACAGGAGATAATCGCGGATAAAAAGAAGATTTTTTCCTCTGAAATGGGTGTTGATATACTCGGAAGCCCTGTCCAGCTCTATTTGAGTGAAATAGGTGCTCGTCTCTATGATTTCTGTTATGACCAGGTTAGAAGTGGTGATCAGAATAATCATCACCTTCTGTTCGGATATCTTTATGAATCGAATATGATGAAAATTTATCCTTGAAATTCTGGGAGAAAGAACAAAGCCCAGATTATCTGAAAATTCGGCTAAGATCTTAGAAACCTGGGAAAGTAAGGAATTGAAATCGCCTCTTTCCAGGTAAAAATCTGTTGGAGGGAGGCTCACCTGTCTTTCCGGAATAAGAGCTTCCTGTAAAAGGCTGTTGACATAGAATCGCAAGCCTTTATCCGTGGGTACACGCCCAGCAGAAGTATGAGGTTGAAGGAGAAAGCCGAGCTCTTCCAATTTAGTCATGATGTTGCGCACCGTGGAAGGAGAGATAGATGTTTTGCTCCTCTGGGCAATGAAAGCGGAGCTTATGGGTTTTCCTCCTTTAAGATAGCTCTCTACTATGATATTGAGGATGTTCTTGTCTTTTTCCCTCAGGTATGTCTTCTTCACTTTCTCTCCTACAGAGAAAACTTATAGCATTAAACCTAAAATATTGTCAAATCAGATAAGGGGTGAGTAAGCATCATTTTTCTGTGCTGGCCATACTCTTTTTTATGATGAGTCCTGTCATGGGGCGTCCCCTGTCCGTCCTCGCTCCATTCATCACCCAGTGGGGCCCTTCCGCTACGGGCGTTGCGGGAGGGCACTCCATGCTACCTATCGTTATTAATAAGGAAAGGAGTTATAATCACATAAAAAATGATGGCTATAAAAAGGAATATGAGAGGGGTAATGGCTGGGGAAAATCAGCGTACTGACGACCCCAGCCCTCATCCTTTTAAACCATCAAAGACATTAATGAATTCTGATCCCTGCATAACCTACGACTTCATGAAAGTCCCCTGTGACATCTCCGGAAGTCTGGTATTTAACCAGCTCTGCTTTCCTGGCTCCCAGTTCTTTGGAGGCAAATACGGCTGATGCTGTGGGCTGGAAACCGCACATGCTTATGTTTTCCCGGGCAACGGTATCATAAAGCCCTTTGGCATCAAGATCCAAAATCCTCTCAATGGCAAGAAAATCCTTTTTTCGTGCCACCTCTTGTTCAACATAATGACTCATATCTGTGCTGGCCACGATCAAAACATCCTCGTGGGAATCTTTGATGCCCAGAGCGATCGCCCGCCCCAATTCTTCAAGCTCTTGATAAGCGGCCTCGTAGGAAATACAGATGGGAACTATGGTGATATCCTTTCTGAAGTATTGAATGAAGGGGAGTTGAACCTCGAGAGAATGCTCATGAAGATGGGCTGTGCTATCCTCTTCGATCAAGTCAGAGTGATTCCTGATAAGGTCAGCCAGTTGAGTATCTACGGATACATCCCCAAAAGGAGACTCCCAGATTCCTTCTCTCATCATGGCCAAGCGAGACCGAATACCCCTGTGGCTCGGTCCTAATATGACATATCGACGCGGAAGATCAACCGAAGAAAACACGGCTCCCGCCACATGACCAGAATAGATGAATCCTGCATGAGGAGAGACAACACAGATGCTCTTCTTCTTTTCTCGGCCGGGGAGAACCATCTTTGAGATCATTTCTCTAAGCTCTTTCTCTCTCCGGGGGTAGAAGTAGCCAGCTACAGCAGCCTTTCTTCTCACTTTCTCCTCCTTAAAGTAAGAATAGGATGGGGCCCAGGCTTTGTCAAATCTTTAAGTTAAAAGAGTAGCATTTCCATTCCCGTGATGAGTGAAGATATTTTATACAATCGCTTTTATTAGCTATCACGGAAATCCAGTGGAAGGAAAAAATCTTTTTTCTTATACCTTTGTAATAATGTTTTTGGGAATGTTCTAAGCGGTCTTTTATGAAACCTCTTCTCTCTTCTCTTTGAAGGCGATGCCCAAATCTTTAAGCTCCTTGAGGACGGGCTCATAAATCTCAGGAGTAATAGGGATGTGGACTCCGGCTCGCCTAATCTTTCCTTCCAAGATGAGACGCGTTCCGATAGCTGCAGGAAGTCCCACTGTTCTGGCCATAGAAGAATCTCCGTCAGGGACGCCGAAATCAATAAGGGTTGAGGTTATTTTTTCCCTTTTGCCATCCTGATAGGAAGCAATGAAAGTGTGCTGGAGGATGATCATATCCCTTTCGCCTTCCTCATACTGAAGCTTTTCTAACATCACTGCAGCAAGTATCTGTAGGGGAGATCCTTTCTCCAAAGGAAGGGGCTCATCGCTGAGAAGGCCGAGCCATTCGAATCTTTTGATAATATCCGAATCCTCCTCGATGGTGAGATAAGATCCAAGGGCTTTCTTCACATCTTTCTCTGGAGGTTCACTCATCAGAGTTCTCAGAAAATCCTTGAAGGTCATTCCTGTCCAATCCTGTTCTCTCTCATTCAGAAGGCCCAGTTCCCCTACTTTTTTCATGGTTGAGCACCAGCCTTTGTTCCGGAGCGTCCCCCGGAGCATAGCTTTTGTGGAATGGATACCGTAGAGATCGATATAAGGAATGGAATCGCGGTTTGGATATCCTTCGAATTCGCCCAACCCCTCGATGGGAATCAGCTCATAATGAGCAAACAGGTTTTCAGGTGGGATGAATATCTCCTCGCCGTCTTTGAGGAAACGGGACGAGTTTTTTCCGGCCAGCAATACGCCTATCGGGCTCCAAGAGAATTTATAGCCAAAGGGGTTAGTGTTTGCCTCGGGTGCGGGCAAACCACCACAATAAGAAGTGAAACTTATAATCTCTCCTCCTTTCTCTTCCACCTCGTTGACAATCCTCATGGCTTCCATGTGATCGATCCCTGGATCCAGCCCCAACTCATTCAAGATGATGATTTCTGCCCTTTTGGCTTCGCCATCCAAGTTCTTCATCACCTCGCTGACATAGGAAGTGGTCACCATGTGCTTTTTGTAGTCTATGCAGTATTTGGCAACCTTAGGATGAAAGGAATAGGGCACCATGCTGATGACTATATCGGCATTTCCGATTTCCGATCTAAGCCCTTCTTCATTCTTTAAGTTAAGTTCCCTGGCTACTCCTTTGGGATGGCCATCTATGAGTTTTACGGCTTTACTTACTGTACGGCTGGCTACTTCCACTTCAAAATCCGGCTGTTCAAGGAGGTAGCGCACTAAAGGTCTGGCCACCAGGCCTGCGCCAAGAATCAATACTTTACTCATCTTGTAACTCCTTTATGGTTTAATAAATTTTTTCATATATTGGTAATCAGAGGTGAATTCTCCTCGGTAGAGGATGACCGCTCTCTTAACAGAAGCCGGGAGGGAGCAATGAGCCAAATCCCCTGAAAAATCTGCTCGGGCAATAGAAGGAACAAACAGCTTTAATGCCTGGCTGAAAGCCAAAGATGATTCCAAAGATATCTCGGCAGGAAGGTTATCAACAGCCATAACCACCACTCCCCTCCCCTCAAACCCATCAGTAACCTTACCCGTTATAGGATCGTAAACAAAGACGGGATTCCCAGGATTTGTGACATGGACCGTACACTCCACGGATCCTTCCACATCGCAGGAAATGTCGCCGATGACCCGAAGACGGGGCAGATCCTCTGTCTCCCAGGTTCTCCTAAGAAATTTCTTGGTCACCAATCTCGGATAACGCGGAGTCCAATAGATACAATTCATAAGGACTGTTAAGTAAGGAAGATAGGATTCAAAGACAGATGTGTATTTTTGCGGATGACCATAGTAGTCCAGAAGTTCAAACTTTTGATCTGAAGATCGGGACTTGACCATATGCTGCTCTTTGAACACAACCTTGTAGACTCTGTTGGCGAGAAAATTCCTCTCTTCGAAAAATGCAAAGAGTTTCTCCGAGTTAATCTCCTCAAAGGGCAACAGGTCGAATACATCTTGAGCTCCTTGTGAGACATGGCCGTAGCCAGCAAATCCAAAAACCAGTGGAATAAGCGAGGGGTCAAGACCTTGCTGGGCAATGGTCCATCCGACCTTCTTAACTTCTTCCCTGACTTCAACCAAGCTTTCGTATCTGTGGGCCTGCTGAATCCCCACAAAAGGAGTTTTTCTCCCCTTCTGAAGTAATCGCTTGCCCAATGCCCACAGGGTATCGATCATTCCTGCCTGACCGGCTTGTTTCCCGAAGAACAGAAGCCTTCTCCCCTTATCATCAATGATTTTTTCATAGTCGATCAGTGTACATTCCTGATCGATCATTCTCTTCAACATGGGCATGTTATGCGGCTGCCCCTTGGTGGTGTGAGAGAAAAAGACATAAACCTTTCCCTTTTCAAAGAAAGAGAGAGGAATTTCCTTCACAGCAAAAATGACAGAACATGATGAGAGGTCTTCCTCAACTTTGGCGCCCTCCCGCTCATAATCGCTGTCAGGAAAAACACGAATAGCGGAGGGCTGAAGTGAAATGTCCAAAGGATGATTCTGGATAAGCTCTCTCACATGAGTTGGAATCAAAGGCACACGTCTTTCCCACTGGTTTTTGTCTTCTCTTCGGATACCGATATGCTTTTTCATCTCAACGCTTCCTATCAGGGTAAGGGATTATGGCACAAATTTTTTCCATGGTCAATTTAATCCCTTTTAGTCCTCAAAAGAGTTGACTCGATTGTTTGATATTTTTAATAATATGCTCTCATGATCCGATTCCACAACACTCTGAGCGGGAAAAAAGAGCCTTTTCACACCATAAGGCCCGGGGAAGTCCGGCTCTACACCTGTGGACCTACAGTCTACGACTATGCCCATATCGGTAATTTTCGGGCTTATATTTTTGAAGACCTCCTGAAAAGATTCCTCCTTGCTCTTGACTACAAAGTGACTCACGTGATGAACATCACAGATGTGGACGACAAGACCATAAAAGGTGCCCATGAGCAGGATGTAAGTCTTTCTGAATACACCCAAAAATACATCCACGCCTTCTTCGAAGATATCGAAGTTTTAAACATCCTGAAAGCCGATTATTATCCCAGGGCCACAGAGCATATTCCTGATATGGTTGAATGGATCAAAGGACTTCTCGGAAAAGGTTATGCCTACGAGAAAGATGGCTCTGTTTACTATAACATCTCTAAATTTCCAGAATATGGCAGGCTCTCAAAAATCAATCTTCAAAAACTCAAGCCCGGTCAACGAATCGAGTCCGACGAATATAAAAAAGAGCATGCTCAGGATTTTGCTCTGTGGAAAAAACGAAAGGAGAGAGAACCTTTCTGGTCGACAGAGATCGGTGAGGGCAGGCCAGGCTGGCATATCGAATGCTCTGTAATGAGCTCCAAGTATCTGGGCCTGCACTTCGATATTCACTGTGGAGGTGTGGACAACATTTTTCCTCACCACGAAAACGAAATTGCCCAGTCTGAAGCTTATTCTGGAAAAAAATTTGTCAATTACTGGCTCCACTGCCGCCACCTCATCGTTGAGGGGGAGAAAATGTCCAAGTCTAAGGGAAATTTCTTCACCCTCAGAGATCTGCTCCGCAGAAATATTGACCCCATGGCTCTCCGCTTTCTTCTCCTCTCCACCAACTACCGAAAAATGCTCAATTTCACCTTTTCCGCACTCGATCAAGCTGAAGCCTCACTGCGAAGGATCAAAGACTTTGTCTTCGAACTGAAAAACCATCCCTTTAAGGAAGGAAGAAACAAAAATATCTCCCGCCTACTGGAGAAGACCAAGCAAAGATTTGTCAACTCTCTGAGCGACGACCTGAATATCTCGGCGGCATTGTCTACTTTCTTCGGAATGATCAGAAAAGTAAACATCCTGATCTCCAAGGAAAAAGTTTCCAAGCAAGACGCCGAAGAGACCATCTCTTTGGTGCAATTCGTGGATGAAATTTTGGGAGTTTTTCCTCCAGAGAAGGAGAAGGAATTGCCCGCGAAAATCCGGGAAAAAATCGGAGAGAGAGAAAGAGCACGCCAGGATAAAAACTATGAATCGGCCGATAGAATCCGCGATGAGCTTCTTAAGGAAGGCTTCATCCTCGAAGACACAAAAAATGGTGTGCGGTGGAAGAGGATAAAAAAATAAGAGATTCATTAGTAGAGTAAGCTGAGTTAATTAAGCCTTTCTCAACGTCATAAAGTTGAGGGAAGGACTTTCTCATGAAAGAGGACCCACAGTCTGCTTACAGTCTCGGTCGGTGTGGTGAGGAAGCTGCCTTGCATTATCTGGAGAGAAAAAAATTCAGAATCGTGGCTCAAGGATTCCGTCTGTTTAGAGGAGAGATCGATATCATCGCCTATGACAAAGCCACTTTGGTCTTTGTAGAGGTGAAAACCAGGAGGAGCCGGGAATTTTACTCTCCAGAAGAATCAGTCACTCCAGCTAAGCAGAAACAGATCAGAAAGATTGCCCAGGGCTTTCTTGCTCTTCATAAAATCATGGAGGTGGAGTGCCGCTTCGATGTTCTCTCCTTAATAAAAGCGGATAGAGGTGAATATATCATACGGCATTTTAAAAACGCATTTTAGGTTTAACGATATCACATCACTGTTTCAGGAAGCGGTCAAAAAAGTCTGCTGCTGCCTTGTAGACATTAAGCCATATCCTGTGCAGGAGGAATCCGTGCACTTCATCAGGTATGATAAGTAGCTCCACATGAGCCTTTCCCAGTTTTCTGAGTCTCTGGACCATATCTGTTGTTTGGACAAAATCCACGTTGCGGTCATCGTCTCCGTGGATAAAAAGGACTGGAGATGTCCAGAAATCGACATCAGCTACAGGAGAAGATTGATACGCCTGGCTCATTAAATCTTCGCCTCGAATATCCCATCCTCCTCCGTCTCGTCTTCGAGCGCGAAGCGACCAATCATGAACGCCGTGCAAATCCACGCCAGCAGCAAAGAGCTCTGAATCACGAGCCAACCCCAAAGCCGTCAGATAGCCTCCATAAGAACCTCCCCAGAGGCCAATCCTGTTGGGATCGACTTCTGGGCGGTTTTGCAAGTACCTTCCTGCAGCCACGATATCCTGGTATTCTGAAGCTCCTCTCGGGCCTTGCTTAGGGGCAGTACGGAAATCATACCCGTAACCTATTCCAGAACGATAATTAACGGAGAGAACCACATAGCCTTTATGAGTCATATATTGATTCAGTGCATAGGCATTATGGTAATACCCACGCATATGCCACCCCAGAAGCATCTGGCGAATGGGCCCACCATGCATGAAAATAACGGCTGGACGCTTATCGCCCGCTTTTGCTCCTTTGGGAAGGAAAAGCTGACCATGAATTTTGAGTCCATCCGGAGCTTTGAAGATGACCTGTTGAGGCTCAACCAGATCTTTCATAGGAAACGCTTCAGGAATCATCTCTGGGGCGATGAGTCTTTTTTCCTTCCCACCGTATTTTATAACGGCAGGAGCCGCGGGTTGGAAGGCAGTGGAGCACAAAAACACAAGGTCTTTGCTTCCAACGGTCAAAACAGGTGCCCATTCGATGTCTTTCCCAGGGGTCAGCAGTTCGGTATCCCCTCCGGTTACAGACACCGACCAGAGATGACGACGATCGATATCCTGGGAGTTGGAGTTGAAAATTATCATTTTTCCATCCCAAGAGAGGAAGCTGTTTTCCACCTCATATTCTCCTGGCGTCAGGGAGATGAGCTTTTTATTCTTGATAGATATGGAATAGAGATGCATCCATTTCTCGTGCTCCGAGTAAAAAACCAGGTAGCCATCAGCGGCCCAGCGGAGAGTCTTAGCCGGATAATACTGGGAGAAGCCTCCGGTACTGTTTGGACACTCCCAGAGTACCTGGGCTTGGCCGCTCTCTACATCTGCCACCATCAGCCAGAACTTATCTCCTTCCCTGAAGGAATCAGACCCTGTCCCTGGAAAGCGAATAAAAGCAAGATACTTGCCGCAGGGGGACCAGACCGGATATCCGTCCCTGTCCACCGAAGGAGAAATCCAGCTAATCGATTTTTCCTGGATATCATAGATGCCGATAAAGCTGTGGTCTTCGCGATAGCTGACAAAAGCCAATTTTGTCCCATCAGGAGACCAGGTAGGCATCCGGTTTCTTCCCCGTGCTTTAAACAATGGTTTGGGCTTTGTCTCTTCCTCGAGGGCAGCCAGATGGATCTGTCCTTTCAATGAATATACCACAACATTTTCCACAGGAGAGGGGGCGGGACTGCTTCCTTCCCCGATTCGCCACGGATCTCCTCCCTCGACCTTCACAGCCCATACAGCCTGCTCTGCTCCGACAGGATCAGAGGTAGGATTAGGGTATTCACCGGCTCTGTTCGAGGATCCGCCTCTGACGTAGATGATGACGGTGCCCTCAAAATTAAAGGCCAATTGGCCAACCTCCTGACCATCATCCTCTGAATAGCGGGTGAGCTGCTGGACCTTGTATTCAGGACCCCTAGCCATCCAGATGTTCCTCTTTCCCTGCCAGTTAAAAACCCAAGCCACAAGATCTCCCTGGGGAGAAGCTACCAGATCCGAAGGGAAGGCATAATTCATGATGTTCTCGAGGGAAAAAGACTGCGCCTGAAGGGGCAGGCAAAGAAGAATCAAAACCAGCCAAAAGAACATCCATCGCTTGTTGAAATGTGATGCATACATGGTTCTTCCTCCTTTCTCTATGTTTTCACTATTTTAACATTTTTTCTTCCAAAAATGTGAAAGCAAACATCTACAAATTCTCAACAGTCAGGTAAGCTGATGAGGAAGCCATCCGGAGGCGAGTGGGCATGGTTCCTCGAAGAGGAGAGCGAGCCGAGGAATAAGCGAATTTTCATCGCTGGGGAAAATTCGCGGGCTGACGATTCAGTTTGCCTGACTGTTCCCATTAGGTGTCGGTTCTTATCCATCCGAAGCCCATGGTGGAGGGTGTGGGAGGGTCTTGGCAAGGATGGACGGGAACCGCCGCTGTGATTGATTATTTCCCTCTCTTAAAATGAATATGACACCTTGAAAACCACTCCTCTGCCCGGGGCGACTACCCCTTCTTCATCAGCATTAGCCCGGTATTCCTGGTTCAACAGATTCTGGACAATGACCAGCAGAGTCAAGTCTGTGTTGAATTTGTAGCCAAGAATTGTCTCTAAGAGTGAGTATCCCTCTGTTTCGATTTCCAAAGGACCTGGTTCTTTTTTTGCTGCGGACAATGTAATCTTGGGCTCTATCCATAGTTTTCCCGGTGAAAATTTGGCCCATAAGGCTAGTCGAGAGGTGGGGATATAATTAAGGGATGTATCTGTCTCTTTTTCTTTTCCCTTCATATGGTGAAAATTCAAGAAGAATTCAAGATCCTCGATCAGCCACAGATAGAATTCCCCTTCAACGCCTGTGATCCGGCCCTTTGTGAGATTTCGGTAATAATACTCGTCTTCCCCAGTTCCACGGTATTTCTGGATCATATCACTCACCGAATTGGTGAATCCATAGATAGAGGCATAGAATTTTTCATGGAGATAACGTAGACCGATATCCAGGTTCAGACTCTTTTCAGGCTCCAAGTCTGGATTTCCAAAGATGGTCCCCCTTCCAGTCAACCCGGAGTAAAAAAGCTCACTGATGCTGGGAAAACGAAAAGAACGGCCCACGTTGGCCAAAAAAGAAAGGCGGGGCGTTACCCGGAAGAGAGAGCCGATATAGGCAGTCAAGGATGTATCGCTCCTGGATATTCGTTCGGACAACCGAATTGAGTTGCTGGTCTGGATATAGTCAAATCGAGCGCCCAAATTCAGAGCCAATGAGGACGAGACCTGGAGCTTATCATCAACGAAAAAACCAAAATTATCCCTCCTGGCATCACGCAGCGAAGTCTCATCTGTTTTTTCAGTCAGATGGCCCTGCGTATTAAACGTCCATTCTGAATTCTGATCCTTAACTCCGCGGCGGCCAAAAAAGTCGAAGCCAAAATTCAGGGTGTGTCTCTCAAACAGTTGTTTTCCACAGCGGAGCTTGAATCCAAAATCAGTCCCCTCTAATCGAGCCAGACTCCTTTTTTTCAATGTCAGCGTATCGTTGAAATTCTCTCCTTGCGTCTTGAGCATGGAGGGAAAAATGTAGAAGCTTGCATTCAGAGTATCCAGATGGAGTCTATTCTTTACCCTGTATCCCATGGTAAAAAATGTGTTTCTCTCCTCCGGGTACCAGCGCGGTTTCAACTTAGCGGAAGGGCTGGGTTTGCCGATATCCTTGCCCCAATAGTTGTAAAGTGTAAGATAGAATTGGGAGTCTTCCCCTTCCCTGTTCACTTTACACATAAAGTCATAATCAGAGTAGTGGGATTGTTCGATTTTACCCGCTGGAGATGTATAATCTGCGGCTTCTTTCCCATTGGCGGCCATCATCAATCCAAATCCTTTCCAGGAGCCGCTCAAATTCAATGAAGCCTTTCTTTCTTCTCTTGCCGTATTGTAGCCTAACTGAACCTTTCCCTTAAAAGGTGCCCTTGAGGAAGGCGTTTTGGTGATGATGTTAACGATCCCTCCGATGGCTCCGGAACCATGGAAAACAGAATAAGGACCGCGGTTAACTTCGATGCGATCAATATCATTGAGATTGACAAAAGAAGCACTGGCCCCTATCCGCCTCTCGGAGGTTATGCAGATACCATCAACAAGAAGCAGAATCCGGTGTTCGGCCATTCCGCGTATGGCCGGAACCATGGAATAGCCCCCTTTGCCTACCATCTCCACTCCGGGAATCTTTTCCACGGCTTCAGCTATGTTGGATGTTCCCAGTTCAGTCAAAACACTGCTGGGCAATATGGTACGATGGGAGGGCAGGCTGACATCGATGATGGAGTCAGCCTCTGCAGTGACTGTGATCTCTTCCTTAATGGTCAGAAGGATGGGATTCTTGGCAGCCAGAGTCACCTGGATAAACTTGGCTGCTTCCTCTCTGATATCGACTGTAGCCGTATCAGACAGATAATCGGGATGAGAGAATCTCAACTGATACACGCCGGGGGGAAGATTCTCCAGGGCAAAAGTACCGTTGGAAAGAGTTTGAGTTTTTAAGGGGATTTCACTGACTTCCACATTGACCCCTTCCAGCGGTTTTCCTTCCGAGTCAGAGACCCGGCCTTTGATGATGCTGTTATGTTGGGGATAACATATTGCGCAGCAGAAAGCGAGGAAGAGAATGCAAAGACAATACTTTTTCATCGTTTTCTCCTATAAATACGGCAACATCCCAGGCAGATTTTACCTTCCTCCGGATTTTTAAATTCTTTCTTGATTCTCGATTTTCTTCACCAGGGAAGTGTCTTTGGATTTTCGACATAAATCCTCAATCTTTTCTCTAAGAAGAGGATGTACGCTCTGCGGTGAAATCTCATTTAAAGGAATGAGGACAAAATTCCTTCTATCTAACCTGGGATGGGGAATAACCAATTCTTCGGTTTGAACGACATTCTCTTCAGCAAGAAGGATGTCGACATCGATGAGCCGTGGACCTTTGGGGTGGAGCACTTTCCTTCCCATTCTCTTTTCGATATTTTTTATCACTCCAAACAAATTGTGAGCACTTAGAGTAGATTCTGCTTCCACAACCTGGTTGTAAAACCAAGGCTGGGAGGCTAAGTCAACAGGCTGAGTCTCATAAAGGGAAGACCGTTGGACAATTTTTACTCCTGCCTCTTCTAAAAGGACAAGTGCTCTTTCCAGGTTTTTTGCCCTGTCTCCCAGGTTGCTACCCAGACACAAAAAGTATTTCATCTCATAAAGGCTAAAATAATAGCAATTTTAAGGATTTATAGCAAAACGAATGGATGGCTTCTCCACTTCTGTGATGCAGTAACAGTCAGGTAAGCTGAGGAGGAAGTCATCCGGAGGCGAGAGGGCAAGGTTTCTGTCCATCCGAAGCCCATAGTGGCGGGTGGGAGGGTCTTGGCAAGGATGGACAGGAACCGATGCTCCGAGGAATAAACGAATTTTCCTCGCTGGGGAAAATCCTCGGGCTGACGAATCAGCTTACCTGACTGTTGTTGAAATTGTCACGGAAATAAGGATGCTTACTTAACCAAACTTATTCTCGATTTTAAAGCTGAATTATGTCATCATAATGAGTCCGAGGATCGAGAATGCAAAAGATAGAAACCTGGAGAATTAAAGAACTTTCTCTTGTGCTCCAGCAGATGACCGAGCTGCTGAGGCAAGGAAACAACCACGAGTGGGCGAATGTGTTCTCTCATTTTCGTACTGAATCCCAGAATATTGTCACTAAAAAGGAATTTGATGCGGATCAGCTAGAGAGACTTACAAGGAATATCAAGAACTGCTTTCACAACACGAGTACTTTAAGGAATTTGGTGCTCTCAAGGGAAAGCTCACTCCCAGATTTGGATATTGATCAGGAATTTCTCCAGACCAAGGCTCATCTACTCAAAATCTTGGATGATATGAAAGAGAGGATGTTCGAACACATCCACTAAGAATTACAGCTCCAACAACCCAAACCTCTTTAACACTTTCATCACTGCTATTGTGACCCAGAGGTAGTCTTCTAAAGAGGGTTTCGACACCCCAGCTTCCCAGTAACCTTCTTTGTTCTGTTTTCTCTGCAGCCATCTTAAGCCTTGCTGGATCCCTTCGTGATCGACATCAAAGCCAATTATGGAGAGTGAATCGAGGCTGCTCAGTATATCCGTGGCCCAGAAAGGAAAAGTGATCTCTTCCCAAAAAGAAATCAAACGTCTGTCTTCGTATTTGTCTGGCTTGAAAAATCGGCTGAGCAGAAGCTCTCCTGCCTCTCTGGCCTCTTTGCTATGTCTCCACGTTGGAGATGCCACCAAGGACCGTAAAACCATCCCTGTGACCAGATGGGAAAAAGGCTGGGATTTATCAGGCTTGACCGGATCAAGTTTTAACTGCGCTTCGATATTGTAGCGGGATGTGAGCTTTTCTTTGTCAATCGTGCGGTAAGGAATGACCCAACCGCCGTCGTCCTGTCTGGAGTTGGTCAGCCAGCGAAATCCCTTCTGGGTTCTCTGGTCTTTGTCCAGCCCGTAAAGACATAGCAGTTCAAGAGTTAAAGCATGGTAGGTTGGCGCATACTCGTTTAGATAGGCACCCCGGAAATCTCCTTCTTCTGACTGAGTGGAGAACAGGAACTGGATAGCCTTCTGAACACTTGCATCCTGGTAGGAACATCCATAATTGTACAACCGGAAAGCGCTCCTCAGCGTTTCCACAATACAGTAGGTTCTTTCCCAGTGGGGTTGATGCTCAAACTTCTTCTTGCACCACGTCCCATCTTGTCTCTGGCGCTTCAAGATCCTGATTCGAGCCGCAAACTTCTGGAGATTCTTATACTCTCTTTCTACAGGGACTTCCAGGATATCTTTTTTCAACCAGTAAAGGATGGGCAGGTTCCCACGAGCTAGAAGGAACTCGATAGCCTTGTTGGTGTTGAATTTCATCTTCTGAGTCTCAGCAAGTGTCTTTTCTGCTTTACCTTTCTTTTTCAGGGTTGGGAATGGTGCATATAAACTCTAGAGTCTGCTGGAAGGGATTTTTAAACTGATGCTTTTCGTTCCCGTCGATATAGAGGCTCTGCCCCTTCGTGATCACAATCTCTTCTCCTGCATTGTTGACCACCAAGCCTTTTCCCTTTTCTACCTTGACTATGTGCTCAAAATCATGGCTATGGAACGGAGTGTTCCCTTGAGGAAGGACTTTGAAATAACGCATGATGATGTTCTGTGAGCCATCCTCAGGGCCGATGAGGATACGCCTCAAAACATTCTCCACGCCCTCCTCTTCTAGGTATTCCTCCCGGACATCCTCATCTTTTTTGATTATCAATTCTTCCTCCCTATCCTTTGCCAGGACCATAGAGAATCATACCGGGTAATTTACCAGTATGCTTTCCATTTTCGGCTATGATCTCCCCGTTGACCAATACATAGGCAAAACCCTGGCTGTATTGATGAGGATTGGAATAGGTCGCTTTATCCCTGAACTCTTCCTTATCAAAGATAGTGATATCCGCAAACATTCCATCTTTGATCATACCTCTTTTTTCAAGACGAAAAGTTTGGGCCGGCAAAGAAGTCATCTTTCTGATGGCCTCTTCCAGAGAAATAATTCCTCTTTCCCTGACATAGTGAGCAATAATTCGAGGAAAGGTTCCATAATTGCGGGGATGAGGGACTCCTTTTCCCAACTCCTGGACACTGCCGTCAGAGGCATGCATGTTGTAAGGAAGCTTCATCAAAGCTTCCACGTCTTTCTCATCCATCTGGAAAAAGACTCCACTAGCTCCTCTGTTCTTTTCTATATCGATGATTAAATCCGTCCCGTTTTCCACTGTAGGTTCCTTTCCCTGGGAAAGGAGGATTTCCTTGAGATTCTTCCCCTCATATTCAGGAAAAGCCTGGCATCTTGCAATGTAGATAGTTTCCAGCTTGTCGATTCCCTTGCTGGATACGAGTCTTTTTTGAATGACGAAGGCTGCGATCTTCTTGTACATCTGCTCATCCTTCAGTCTTTCCAAGAATCTCTCCTCACCTCCTTCAAAGGCCCAAGAAGGAAAACTGCTGGTAAATCCGGAGCTGGTGGCCGTGTAAGGATATTGATCTATGGTCACCTCTACTCCCCTTCTTCGGGCTTCCTCTATGGGCAGAGTGATTCTTTCGATTTCATTCCAGACCGCATCATGAGCCAATTTAATATGGGAAATCTGGACCGGAATTCTGTTTTGCTCTCCGATCTCGATGGCTTCTTCTATCGCTTCGGTGATGTGAAGACCTTGATCACGAATATGGGAGGCATACACTCCTCCATATGGAGCTACAGCTGAAACCAATTCAACGATTTCCTCGGTTTGAGAATATATCCCAGGAAGGTAGGCAAGCCCTGTGGAAAAACCCAAAGCCCCTGTTTTCATCTCCCGATTAATGAGCACCTTCATTTCTTCCATCTCTTCGGCTGAGGGAGCTTCCATTTTAAAGCCCATCACTTCGCGTCGAATAGTGTTATGTCCGATCAGGCAACCAAAATTGAGGGATATGCCATTTTTCTCCAGTCTTTGGAAAAGTTCGGACAAAGGAAAAGGATGGCCTCCGCAATTCCCTCCGATAACGGTAGTGACCCCCTGAAGAGCATAGTTATCCACTGTGGGTATCTCATCGATTCCCCGGTCACAATGAGTATGGACATCGATAAAGCCCGGCGAGACGATCAGCCCTTTAACATCGATGACTCGCTCGGCTTGACTTTTTTCGATGGAACCGACCCTGACAATCTTTTTTCCCTTGATCCCTACATCGGCCTTAAACCAAGGATTGCCGGAACCGTCGATGATAAAGCCATCTTTGATAACCAGGTCATATGGTTTGCCATGGGGGGAACAACTCAACAGGAAGAAAACACACAGAATACTGAAAATGGATAATAGGATTCTGTAAATAACTTTCATGAATATCTCCTGGTAATTTGTCCATTTTATTCCATTTGGCAAAGTTCTGTCAATTTTTCCTCATAAAAAATGGTTTGATTTTTTTATCGAAGATAAGATAAGGTATTCTCCAATCAGTGAGTTTTCAATTAAAGGCAACAATGGAGGTCGGAGATGGAGAAATTCATCTTCCTTGACAACGGTGCCACTTCTTACCCTAAGCCCGAAGAAGTCTACACCTTCATGGATAAATTCTACCGAAAATATGGTGTGAACCCCGGACGTTCCGGATATGATCTCTGTATGGAAACCGGTGAACTGGTGGAAGAGACCCGTAAGATGCTCACACAGTTCTTCAACGGAAAAGATCCTAACAGACTCTGTTTTTCCTACAACTCCACCGATGCACTCAACCTCATCATTAACGGGATGCTGAAGGAAGGTGATCATGCCGTCACCACCACCATCGAACACAATTCTGTACTCAGGCCTCTCTATCATCTATTTAAATATAACGGAGTGGAAGTTGACTACGTCCCTTTTGACAGCCGTGGATTCATTGATCCGGATGACTTCCCTAAGAAATTCAAAAAAAATACCAAACTGGTCATCGTCAATCATGGCTCCAATGTGATCGGGACCATTCAGCCCATCGAAGAAATCGGAAGGTACTGCCGAGAAAGTGAGATTCCTTTCGCCGTGGACTGCTCCCAGACGGCCGGGAAAATTCCTATCGATATGGAAGTACAAAACGTGGATATAGTGGCATTTACAGGGCATAAATCGCTGCTCGGTCCGACAGGAATCGGGGGGCTCTACGTGAGAGAGGGCATACAAATAAGGCACACCCGAGCCGGAGGAACAGGAGTGCGTTCGGCTGTGAGAACCCACTTGGATGAATACCCATACAGACTTGAGTATGGAACACTCAATACTCTGGGAGTGGCGGGACTTCATGCCGGAGTGAAGTGGATTCTCCAAAAAGGTTTGAAGAATATCCATGAACATGAGATGAAGCTCACCACTCTGCTCAGAGACGGCTTAAAAAATATGGAAGGAGTGACTCTTTATTGTCAAGATGATCTTAGGAACCATATCAGTATTTTCCTCTTCAATGTGGAAGGCTTAGAAGCCCTCAACACAGGAACTATGCTGGATGTGGATTACAACATTGCCTGCCGTACCGGCCTTCACTGTGCTCCTCTGGTGCACAAACAACTAGGTACAGATAAGATTCATGGAGCCGTCAGGTTCGGAGTCGGGCCTTTCAACACTGAGGACGATATCACAACAGCTGTTGAGGCTGTCAAAGAAATCGCCCAAATACGTAAACCCTAAGGTGCAGGGTAATGTCGGAGTGACATTGCGGGACAAACTCAATTTATCACTAAGGCATTGGCAGCGATCTCACAGACGGTTTTTATCTCCACCCCCAGCTCATAGTGCTTGTTGAGTTCCATGAGCTGGTCAATACAATTATGACAGGGAGCAACTACGATCTCCGCTCCTGTTTTCCGAATCTGCTCTGCCTTGATTTTGCCGGCATGAAGGCGACGGGAAGCAAAGCGGGTCATGGCCAGTTGCCCGCCTCCTCCCCCACAGCAGAAATTCTTCTCTCTGTTAGGAGTCATTTCCACAAACTTCGAAGCCGCATGTCTGAGGATAAACCGTTGCTCCTCCACTATTCCGCCCAGCCGGACCAGATTACACGGATCATGAAGGGTGATCACCTTTGGGTTCTGGGAAGAATCGAGCATGATCCTCTCTTCTCGGATGTAATCAGCCACCACCTGAAGAATACTTTTCACCGAAAGACCGTATTTTTTACGCAGCCACTCCGGAGCTTCCCAGCGGTTGGAGTTAAAACCATGCCCACATTCGGCCAGCACCAGAATCCGGGATTCCAATTTCTTCAAAGACCGTAAAAGCCGATCAGACATCTCCCCTGCTGCCTCATCATCTCCGCTGTATAGCCCGTAATTGGTGACATCGTAGTTTTCGCTGGAAAAAGTCCAGCTTTCTCCTGCTGCATAGAAAATCTTGGCTACAGCCAGGATGGAGAGAGGAAAAAACATGGGTTCCCGAGGATTAACTGTGTAGAGAATTTTGGTCCCTTTCTTATCCATGGGCAGTCCGGCTTCCGGATCATTGACTTCGGCTTGCAGTTCCTCTTCCAGCCATTCTACAGTCTCTATCCAATCCTCTTTGGCTATACCCATGTTGTTTCCCGTCCTCAGAGCTGTATTCACTGTTGATTGCAGGCCCGGGGGAACAAGCCCCAGATCCACCAAAACACTTCTTGCCATCCGGATAAGATAGGGGATGTTGATTCCCATGGTGCAATTCAGGGCACAACGACCGCATAGGGTGCATCGGCCAAAGAGAGTATCCACCCACTCCTCTACCATCTTCTGGTTAAAATGCCTGGAATCTATCCATTTGGGAATACTTTTACCGGCGAGAGTAAAGTATTTTTTGAAGACTCTAGCAATCAGATTCAATTTATATGCAGGCAGAGACTTGATCTCTTTATCAGTAAGGTAATAATGGCATGAATCGCTGCACAGGCCACAGCGCACACAGGAGTGAAGATAGGAGGCGTACTCATGGTGGATTTTCTCTTGGAAGAGGCGAAGAGCATGCTTCAAATCTTCTGGCTCCAGATTCCCGAGCCTTTCCTCTAGAGAATCTTTTCCTGACTTTTGTTTACTCATGATTTCAAATCACTCTTCTCTGAGGCAGAATATTTCTTCGTCCAAAAAAAAGACCAAAAAGCGCTCGGCTGTAAAAGAAGAAAAAACAGTGACGAATCTTTCCCACAGGAATATAGAGAAAAAGAACCATAGTCACCAGAAAAAGGATGGATCTGAGCTCCCGGAGAAATATGTCTGCCAAAACTAAAATCAGAAAGAGGTTAACCAGGATGTTTGCACCGTAGTCATCCATACAACTGATCTTTCTCATATAAGGGAGGAAAATTCTCCTGGCCAGCAGACCTAATCCGCAGGCCAGCCCGATGGAGATTGCACCACAAACAAAATAGCTTAAATAAAGGCTTATGCGGAAGGGAATGATGAGAATTAGAAGATAGAAGAGAGCCGAAAATATGCCCAGATGATAAAGAATGCCGGCAAAATAGGCTGCCAGGTGCTTCCGGGCACTTTCCTTTTCCCAAGGCATCATGCCGCGAGTGAAGGCATACCAAATCCCCCTGCTCCCCTTCCCCGCAGGCTCAGCATGAAAAGTTCTTCTTCCGAAGGAGATGGTCTTTACAACCAGAATGGTTAAGGAAACGAGACAGACGAAAAATGAGAGGATGACTCCATATCTGAGGATGTCTTGCATCTGGATTCTTATCTCTCAAACGCAACCGTCTGGTTTGGGAAGACCGGCGACCTTGCACGCTCCTTTGGCAGGGCCGGAGGGGAAGAGTTCATAGATGTAGCGGAGCTGAAACCCAGTGTTTTTGCAGACTTTACGCACCATGGGAGCCAAATTCTTCTCCAGATAATAGTTGCGGATGTAATCAATGACTGCCCAATGATCTTCGGTTAAGGTATCGATGCCCTCTTCCTTCTTGGCCAGAAGAGTTGCTGCTTCCCTATCCCATTCTTCGGGATGGACTAAGAATCCTTCTTCGTTGACCTCCACTTTTTTCTTCTCATCCTCAATAATCGGCATATTTGTTCCTCTTTTCCTTAGGATTTAAACGCAATATTATAACATACTTCTCTCTAATGGAAACGGCAAATTTTAAACAAGGGGATGCCGGTTCCTGTCCATCTTCGCCAAAGTGCTGACGACCTCCACCATCACTCATAATAAGCAAATCAAAATTCTCTTATTTGACAAAAACGGCTTAAACCTTATTATGAAAAGTCATTGAAAAGACAATAGGAGGTTAAGAGCCCATGAAAAGAACATTTAATTGGAAAGTGTCGATAATTCTGCTTCTTATCAGTGCTTCAGCCGCGACATATGCGATCCACTACCTCATCTTTCGCGACGTCCATCATATATTTCTCTACATGATCGGTGACATGGGATTTCTCTTTCTTGATGTTCTGTTGGTTATCCTGTTTATCGAGCGACTGTTCTCCCAGAGAGAAAAAAGAGCCCTGATGAATAAACTGAACATGGTCATCGGGACGTTTTTCAGCGAGGTGGGGCTGGAACTGTTAAAAAAGTTTTCCGACTTCGTGGAGAACTCAGAGAAACTGGAAAAGCAGTTGGAGATTCAACCGGACTGGAAGAAAAAGGATTTTAAAACAGCCATGGTCTCTGCCCAGAGTTTTCCTTATCAGATAAAGATTGAGATCGATAAGTTGAGTGAGCTGCGTGACTTTCTCATCGACAAACGCAATTTTCTTCTGCGTCTGCTTGAAAATCCTAATCTCCTCGAACACGACCGTTTCACCGATTTCCTCTGGGCTGTAACCCATCTTGCCGAGGAACTCGCCTTCAGGGGCCTTAAGCTGGAGTCTCTTCCTCAATCAGACTTTCATCATCTAGCCGGCGACCTGAAAAGAGCCTATTCCCAGCTGACCCGTGAATGGATTGCCTACACATCGCATCTCAAGGAAAGCTATCCCTTTCTCTTCTCCCTTGCAGCGAGGGTGAATCCCATGAATCCCCAAGCCTCACCCATTGTTACCTGAGAGCCACTTCTTCTCGACTCATCGATTCTGGTCAATTCCAGGTCTGCCCCTCTTGAAGAGAAAGCAAGGAGAATGCATTTCTGATATTCCCAATCGTCTTCTATTGCCATATCCTCTGTCCTCTGTTATAGATATTTAAAAAAGCGTATGTTCAATCTTCACCGAACGAAAAAAGTCCTGAAAAAAGCTTTGCTTGTCAGCGGCACAATATTCTTATTTTTAACTCTGCTCATCCTTATTGTCTCTTTCATCTTCTTCTACAAAAAATCTGTGATCAAGGGAATGCTCGAGAGGTATGTGGAAGACAAAACAGGTGTAGCCATAGAAATCGGGCATCTTGACTACGAGTTATTCCCCTTGAGGATTGAAGCCCAGGCAGTAAAAGTTCGAACCAAAATCGAAGAGACGGATGCGGATGTTTACTTGAAAATACTCGGCGCGCGGGGTGAGCTCAAGCGCTTGTGGAAAAAAACAGATCCTCTCTTCGATTCAGTAGAGGTGGAGGGAGCACAAGTTGATGTCCGGATTAAAATGGCAGGGAAAAAAATCGATGTCCAAAAACTTCTTCTGAACATATTCCAATCTTCAAAATTCGTACGGAAAATAGAACTTAAAAACTCTGCTCTGCGCCTGGGTTTCTCCTCCCAGAACATTCACTTACAGGATCTAGACATTTCTCTACATTCAACTCAGAAAAATGGACAATTCACCTATTCACTGGCTTGTGAGAAGCTCTCGGGCGAGATGGATAGCCGAAAAATCCTCCTCGATACATCACTTCGCTCTTCAGGTGTGATTTCTCTTGCCGAGCTTACTTATGTGGAGAGTAATTTCTCTTTCAATTCTTTTAAAGTGAGTCTCAAGGAAAAGAGCCTTTTTCTGGATGAGATTCTGTTCAAGTTCAGGGGGGAATACCCGAAAGAGGGAAATTTCCTCCTCCTGCCTCAAGCCGAGCTGGACGTTCCTGCCTTGATTACCATCTCAAGTGCCGTTAAGCTCGATTTCAAAGACAAAACCTCTATACTCCTCGATCCCCAGGTAAAAACCGATGATGTGGGGGCTGTATTCACTCTTCTCCGCCCTTATCTTCCTGCCCAGCTTAAGAGCTTAAAAGTCAGGGGGGGAGCTTTATTTAAAGGAGAGGTACAAATCTTTGAAGGGCTTTCAGGAAGAAAGATGACCGTGGATGGCCGGCTCTCCATGGATGCCTTACACTTAGACTTCTCGAATCCTTTTTTCTCGATAAGAGGTCTGGCTCAGGGGAAGTTCGGAATCAGAGGATCGGGTCCGACTATGGATGTTTCTGGCCGTCTGAAATTGTCAAAAGGTTTCTTTTCCACAAAAAATATAAAATGTGAGGGGTTTTCACTGGAAGTCCCTGTCAATTTCAGGATGATTGACTCCTCCCTTAAAATCTCTCCGCTTCAAGCAAGTCTCAAAATGCTGACCATCACTCCCAGAGAAAAAAGCATAATCTTAGAGGAGACGAGTATACAAGCTCAAGCAAATGTTGAACTTAAAAGGAGGAAAATCCATCTTTCTGACTTCTCTCTTGATATACCCTCGCTCTTCTCTCTCTCCGGCCGGGCCAGAGCAGATCTCACTCCGGAAGGAACAAAAATGATCTCTCTCAAGAGCAAAAAAATCCATCTCCAAGACCTTTTTAAAACATTTCCATGGCTTCATCCTGAAAAATTGAGAGGATGGGTGCTTGAAGGCGGCTTTGATCTTGAGGTAGAAGCATGGAATTCGCCTCGAATCCCGGATAAAGAATGGAACATCACAGGAAAATTGAATATGGACGGTCTTAACTTCTCCAATCCTTCTTTTACCATTGCCGGAGAGTCTCTCGCTCCACGACTGAGGCTCCAGGGAAGCCTGGACAGCTGCCTTAAAAATATCACATTTGAGCTTGGCTTCGAGCTTCCTCAGGGAGAGACGCTGTGGAAGGAATATTATCTCAACTGGAGTAAAATTCCACTTGCCGCAGAAATAGGAGGAAAGCTCCAAACCACGCTTCAAAAATTCAGCTATCTCGAATTAGAGACATCCATCTCTTCCCTGGGAAAAATCTCTGCACATGGCTCACTGGGCTTAAAGCCTCCTTTATCCATAGACCTTTTGCTATCCACTTCAGAACTGAACCTTCAGTCTCTCTTTTCCCTCCTTCCCCAGAGTCAAGCCTCCAGTTCCTCCTCTTTGAAATTAAATGGAAAGCTAAACAGCCAAATCCGGCTAAAGAGGGAAAAAAATGTGCTCTCGGTAGCAGGATCTATCCAGTTGGCAGAGGGGATGCTGAAACAGGAAGAAAAAAAACTGGCTCTCGACGGGATGGAAGCAAACATCCCTTTTCACTATACGAGCATGATGGAAAGCAGCTCCGATGAAGAGAAGCATCAAGAAAAAGGATACTTTCTCATCAAAGAGATGAAGCTTCCTTATCTTACCTTAAGCCCTTTACATTTTGGCCTCCGTTCCAGCAGGAATAAATTCCTGGTTGAATCCTTTTCTTTGGATTTTTTTGGAGGAAAAGTCCTTTTCGGAGATACCCTTATCCAACTCGGACCGAAGCTATCAAAGATCACAGGCCGCACCTCATTCATCCTCAATGATATAGACCTGTCGCAACTTCCTCTTGCCTCGGAGAAATTTCCTCTGCAGGGAAAGGCACACCTTGACCTTCCCCGCATCGAAGTCACTCCTGAGCTCGTGGAGACCGACGGTCAGGCCAAAATAGACATCTTCGGGGGAAATATCACCATCGATCAGACAAGAATCGAAAAACCCTTTTCAAAAATGAGGACAATCTCCTGTGATATCAGTTTTTCGGACATAAACCTGCAAAAAGTCACGGATATGCTACCTTTTGGCCGGGTCACGGGCATCATAAACGGAGAAATCCACAAGCTCAGCCTTTCATATGGACAGCCGGAAAGCTTTACCCTCCGCATAGAATCAGAGCCAAGAAAAGGGATTCCACAAAAATTCAGTCTTAAGGCGGCCAACGACTTGGCTATAATTAGTTCCGGCAACCAAACACTGCAACCGGGAAAAGGCTGGACTCGATTTATCTCAAACTTCCGCTACAAAAAAATCGGCATCTTCTGTTCGCTCAAGAATGACCTGTTTACCTTGAGAGGAACCATCAAGGAAAAAGGAGTGGAATATCTGGTGAAAGGTGATTGGATCTTTGGCATCAATGTCATCAATAAAAAGCCCGAAAATCAGATCAGGTTTAAAGACATGCTCAACCGCATGAAGCGAATCAGCCATGCGAGAAAATTCCCGTGACCCGACATTTCTGTTTTTGCTATAATCAGAGAGAATCAGATGACATCATGAAAGGGGATATCATGAGGAAAAAAATCACATCATTTATCTGTGTTGGCTGGCTGTTGTCGCTTCTTGTGTCTTGCTTGACCATAAACATCTATTTTCCTGAAGCCACTGTTAAAAGGACAGCCGATGAAATCGTGGAAGAGGTCAGAGGGACTAAAGAAGAAGACAAGGCCAAGAAAGAAAAGAATCTCTCCACATCTTCCTTCTCTCTCATACCTCTTGCCTACGCCCAGGAACAAGAAGAAGAAAAAGTCACCACCCCAAAGATACGGGCCCTCAAAGAATCGCTTAAAGAAAGATTTCCCTCTCTTGTATCATATTTCGATGCCGGAAACATCGGAGAGGGCAACGACGGATATCTTCATATAATAAATGAAGAAAATTTATCTTTAAAGCAAAAGGCTGCCTTGAGACAACTGGTTAAGGATGAAAACAGCGACAGAGAAAATCTCTATGCCGAGGTGGCCAAAGCCCTGGAGATCGATCCAAGCCAGATCCCCCGCATCCAGAAGATATTTGCCCAGAGCTGGACCAAGAACGCCCGTCCTGGATGGTGGATCCAGAATGAGGCCGGTGAATGGATGCGGAAACCCGAGGAAATATTCGGCTAGGGATTCTTGTTACTCCTCTGCTCCCAAAGGTGTTTGATGGTCTTTCCTTTAACATAGTAGATGACATCCTCTCCGATATTAGTGGCATGATCAGCAATCCTCTCCAGATGCCGGCCCACTAGGATTAAATCAACTGCCCTTCGAATAGTGGAAGGATCCTGCATCATGTAGGTAAGCAGCTCCCGGAATATTTGATCGTTGAGACTATCCACCTCATCATCCCTCTGGCACACACTTCTGGCCAGCTTGTCATCCCGGTTGATAAAGGCATTTATGGCGTCTTTCACCATACTCTGGGCCAGATTTGCCATGCGGGGAATGTCGATAAGAGGCTTTAAGAGAGGAAAGTTGATCAGTTCCAAACTCCGCTCAGCGATGTTGACAGATTGATCGGCGATTCTCTCCAGATCGCTGGAAATCTTCATGGCTGAGGTGATAAACCGCAGATCCGTGGCCATAGGTTGTCTGAGAGCCAGAAGCTTCAGACACAACTCATCGATTTCTATATCCAGAAGATTGATATTTTCTTCCTTTTTTAAAACTTCTCGTGCCAATTCTTCTTTTCTGTCTTTCAAGCTTTTGACAGCAAGGATGATCGACTCCTCTGTCAGGGAAGCCATTCTCAGTAGCCCCTCCTTCAAGGTATTCAATTCTTCATCAAAGCGCCTTTCCATCCTAACCTCCTGTTCATATAAAATCTTAAGCTTTATTTAACCTCATTGATTCTTTATTTCATTTTTCTTATTATGTTTCAATCCGTTGCGTTATCCGAACCTTCCTGTTATGTAATCTTCGGTAAGCTTGCGGGAAGGATTGGTGAAGATTTTCTTTGTCTCACTATATTCGATGAGTTCTCCCAGCATCATAAAAGCTGTGTAGTCGGCGACTCGAGCGGCCTGTTGCATGTTATGGGTAACGATGACAACCGTGTAATTCTCTTTCATCTTTTCGATCAGATCCTCAATCTTGGCGGTTGCGATGGGATCGATGGCTGAACAGGGCTCATCAAAGAGCATCACTTCTGGCTCAACGGCTAACGAGCGAGCAATGCACAATCTTTGTTGCTGCCCTCCCGAGAGCGAGAAGGCATTCTCCCTCAACCTGTCTTTGACTTCATCCCAGAGTGCTGCTTCTCTTAGACTTTTCTCCACGATTTTTCCAATTTTTCTCTTATCCCGCATCCCCTCTATCCGCAATCCGTAAGCCACATTATCGAAAATTGACTTGGGAAAAGGGTTGGGTTTTTGAAATACCATTCCCACCTTCTTCCTCAACTCCGCCACATCCACCTTAGGAGAATAAATATCTTTGCCGTCCAAAAGCACCTTCCCCTCAATCCTGGTTCCGAGAATAACATCGTTCATCCTGTTGAGTGCCCTGATGAAGGTCGATTTGCCACAACCCGAAGGACCGATGATAGCTGTCACCTTATGTGTCTGACAGGCTAAACTGACATCCTTCAAAGCGCGCTTATTCCCGTAGTAAAAATTCAGATGTCTGGTTTCGATCTTCGTCCCTGCCTTCATCGTTTACTCTCTTTTCACTCTTCTCAACCTGTATCTGACGATAATGACGGCCAGATTCATGATCAGGATCAGCAGGAGAAGGACTAAAGCTGTCCCGTAAGCCAAAGGCCTGACCTGGGAGATGGCATGATGCTGAGTGGCCATCACATAAAGATGGTAGGGTAAAGCCATGAACTGGTCTCCCAAGGATTTGGGCAGGAAAGGAAGATAAAAGGCAGCCCCTGTAAACATGATGGGAGCTGTCTCTCCTGCTGCCCTGGATAATCCCAAAACCATTCCGGTCAGCATACCGGGCAGGGCATAAGGAAGAACATTTGTCCGAATGCTTTGCCACTGGGTTGCTCCCAAAGCCAGAGCCCCCTCCCGGTAGGAATTGGGAATGGCTTTCAATGCCTCTTCGCTGGCAGTAATGGTCCAGGGAAGAGTCAAAAGCCCCAGTGTCAATCCCGCAGAGAGAATGGATGTTCCAAACCTCAAGACGTTGACGAATAGAATCACTCCAAACAGACCGTAGACAATGGAAGGAACACCTGATAGGTTGCGGATGGAAAGACGGATAATCCGCGTCAACCTGGTTTGTTTGGCATACTCATTCAAATAAATGGCGGTAAACATCCCCATGGGCACTGCCAGGATGGCGGTGATTATGGTCACCAGAAATGTGCCCATGATGGCCGGAAAAATGCCCCCTTCTGTCATCCCCCGGCGAGGAGCTTGAGAAAGAAATTCCCAACTGATGACTTTTCCACCCTTGCTTCCGATATCAAAGAGAAAAAGCAACAGAACAGCAAGCACCGTATAGAGACAGACTCTCAGGAAGAAAAAACCCAGAAATTGTGTGATTTTCTTTTTCACAGTTCTCTTTCCTGGTATTTATGAAGAATGATGTCCGAGATTAAATTCACGACAAATGTTATGACAAAAAGAACAAGACCAATGGCAAAAAGAGCATAGTAGTGCGTGGTATAATAAGGGACTTCACCCAGCTCAATGGCAATAGTGGCGGTCATGGTTCGGATTGAACTGAGGAAACTCTTGGGAAAAGCAGGCGCATTTCCGGTGGCCATGAGCACAGTCATTGTCTCGCCGATTGCCCGGCCCATGCCCAGCATCACAGCTGCGATGATCCCAGAAAGAGCTGCTGGAATCTTGACTCTAATAAGTGTCTGCCAGCGCGATGCTCCCAAGGCCAGCGATGCTTCACTGTATGCCCGGGGCACAGCATTGAGAGAATCCTCTGAAATGCTGATGATGGTGGGCATCGCCATGATGGCCAACAGAATCGATCCGTTGATGGCATTCAGGCCGTTGCTAAGCCCAAAGACTTCAGCTATGGCCGGTCCAAAAAGAACGATTCCCAGGAAGCCGACAACAACAGAAGGGATACCGGCCAAGACCTCGACGATGGGTTTGACTACCTCTCTGACTCTCCAGTGAGCCACATCCGAAAGATAGGAAGCCACACCTATGCCTATGGGCACAGCTATGGCCAGTGCACCCAAGGTCACCATCAAGGTGCTGACCACCATGGAGAGGATACCGAATTCTGCCTTAACAGGAGAGGTAGGATCCCAGTTCTTGCTGAGGAAAAATTCTTTAATATTGACCTCTCTGAATGCAGGAATGGATGTGTAGAGAAGAAAGAAAAAAATGCCTACTAAGATGACGACGGCTAGAATTCCGTTGGTGAATAAAAAAGCGCGGATAGCCGATTCCTTGAGCTTGATCCAGCTTGTTCTCTTCATCTTCGTATAAGATAGCACAGTGATCGTCAATTATGTAAAAAAAAAGGTGACTGGGCAGAACGAAGGCAAACATTCTGCCCAGCCAATCTACACAGAAATTATTTCATATTCTTCTTATTTTCCTCTTGATGGCTAGACCCGATAGGGAAAAATCCTTCCCTTTCCACAATTTCCTGTCCTTCTTCGCTGATTGCGAACTTGATGAAATCCAGAACAGCACCTTGCGGTGTACCAGCCGAGGATTGGAAAAGAGGCCGGGCCACAGGATAATCACCTGAATCGACAGCCGCTTTGTCCAGAGGTGAATAGGCAGTTGCACCGGCATTTTTGGCCACCATTATTATCTTAATACCTTTTCTCACCGTTCCATCGGAGTCCAATGTGTAGCCAACACCAACATAGCCGATGCCATATTTATCTTTGCTTACACCTTCGATGATCTGGGCATTCCCGTTCATCTGCTTCATGTCCTGAGAATAGTTCTGATTTCCCAGAACATGCTCCTGGAAGAAGACATAGGTCCCGGAATTGGATTGCCTTCCATAAAGAGAAACAGGCCAATCCGCTCCACCCACTTCCTTCCAGTTGGTGATCTCTCCTCTGTAGATAGCCCCGATCTGGTCCATGACCATCTTGGAGACCGGATTTTTCTCATTGACAATCACACTTAGACCGTCCACAGCAATGATGAATCTGTGGGGGATGACTCCCCTATCCTTGGCCATCTCAATCTCTTTGTTTTTCATCGGCCGGGAATGGCTGGCAATATCGCATGTGCCGTTGATCAAAGCAGCAATACCTGTTCCCGAACCTCCTCCCAGAACAGCGATTGGATTCTGGCGATTCTTTTCCATGTAAGCTTCTGCAAGAACCTGAACCAGATTCACCATGGTGTCTGAGCCCTTAACCTGGATCATCTTCTTCTTGGCAAACACAGGACCCGCAGCCAAAAGGCTCAAACATATAAAACCAATCAATACCTTTCTAAAATTCATAACGTAACCTCCTTTTTAAAATTTAAACCAGACTGTGAAGTTGGCATAGACATCTTCTGAAGGCTTTTCCCCTTCATCAGGATCACCGTAGAAGACATACTTGATGTTGGGGATAAGCCAGATATTCTTGGCTGCATTCCAGCTTATTCCGGCGATGATCAGGTTAAAAGGGGCACCTGGGTTATTGGCAAAGGAAATATAATCAATGCCTGTTCCCTTGAAGTTGGACTCGAATCCATCACCGAACATTCTATCATAGCGGGCGATGAGATCTACATCCTTGGCTGCTTTGAAGACGCCAAAAGCAGAAACGATGTCGTAGTTATTTTCCTTGTCGCCGCCATCTTCGACTTTCTGTTTGAAATGCCTTCTTGCATACAGAAGTCCCACTCTTCCCCAGTCTCCCTGGCAAGCACCAAATCCCTGATAGAGATAGTATCTCTTCTCCTGGGCAGCATGCTCATAATCGCCGTAGACCTCAAGAGTCAGGCTTTTGGCAGGTTTGAAAGCGAGCGAACCATACAGCCTCTTGCCCTGGTCAGTCTCTCCCTTATTGGATGCACCGTTACCGAACAGGAAGTAATAGCTTACGGTTTTCCCTTCATCCAGGTGGCCTTTAAGGCCGATGCCAAAATCTCTGGAAGATGCGAGCTTCATCAAATCAAGAGGGGTTTTCTCTAAGGATCTGTAGCCCCAGATATCCTCGATGTTATGCCCGAATGTGGGAGTAGAGACGATGCCGAAAAGAACTTCTTGTCCGCCTGTTTTATAACTCAGATAAGCATCCTTCACGACTGCTGACAATGTCTCACCGGAGTCGAAGGGGAGTTTCCCAGGGGAATTCATCTCAAACCTGAGGCGGGCTTTGATGTTGTCGGCGAGCTGGGAGTCTGCCGTAAAATAAATTCTGCGGAACCAGAAACCATGACGACCCTCAATCCCACCATTATCGATATTCCCAGAGTTATGGTTAAGAACAGAGTAGTACTCGCCCATCATGTAGCCTTTAATCTTGACCTGTGATTGAGCCAAGTGCGAAAGAAGGGCGATCGTAAGTGCAATCACCAGAAGAGCATTCCATTTTTTCATTAGATTCCTCATTTTCAATTTTGTGCTTCTCATTCATTCAGTCTCCTTACTCAAATTTCTTCCCTATTCTCGGCTTTCTCTGTTAATAAAAAATAAAATTTCTGTTAATTTTTGGTTAATTTTTAGGAAATCAGGGACATGTACCGATTTCCTGAGATCGGTGTAGCGCCCCTTGAAATCCTGAGGATAAAATCAGGCAGGTAAAAAAACAGTAAATTTGGTTCCCTCTCCCGGAGTACTCTCCACCCTCACTTCACCGTTATGCATGAGAACTATATGTTTAACGATAGAAAGGCCCAGCCCAGTCCCCCCTAACCTTCTGGAGCGGGATTTGTCTATAACATAAAATCTTTCGAATATTCGCGGCTGTTGCTCTTCAGGAATGCCAATTCCAGTATCCTCGACTTCAACGGAAACCTTCCCATCTGCTTTCTTCAAAGAAATGGAGATGGTGCCCTTTTCTGTGTATTTAACCGCATTATCTACGATGTTCATCAGCATCTGTTCCAGTTTAAAAGAATCACCCTTGATGATGGGAATATCATCCTCGGCTGAAAACCCCATTTTCAGGTCTTTCTCTTTTATCTTTTGCTCGAATATTCTCAAGATATTCTCCATCAATTTCTTCAGATTAACATCTTCTGCTTCTAGCTTCACTTCTTTTTCTTCCACTTCTGAAAGAAAAAGCAGATCCTTGACAATGTTGATCAGCCGGTCGGTGTGTCTTTTGATAATACTGACATAATCCAGGCAACTGTCATCGACCTCTTCTTCTAAGGTTTCAACAAATCCTTTGATAGCTGTCAAAGGCGTTCTCAGTTCATGGGAGACATTCATGATAAAATCTTTTTTTATCTTCTCCACTCTTTTGATTTCAGTTATGTCATGAAAGGTGATAACCACCTCTTCTCCGGTCTCCAAGAGCGCTGCGCTGCAGAGAAGAATTCTCTGGTTAAACGCTATTTCCCTGGCATGTCTTCTCTTTTTCTCCAGAACTGTCTTTACCAGATCATCAAATTCGGACTCTCTTAAAACTTCCCAATAAAATTTTCCCTCTGTAAGGCTGGTTTGAGTCAACCTTCTAAAACTATCGTTGCAGAAGAGTATTTTTCCATTCTGATCCAGGACCAACAGTCCCTCTTCCATCGAGGAAAGAATGCCATTGAGTTCTTCTTTCTGACGTGAAAGCTCTGCAAACAAGTATTTCATGCGTTCTGTCATGAAGTTAAACCCTTCTGCCAGCTCTCTCAGTTCGTCGCGATTCTTCAAGAAAACCTTTGTGTTGAAATCTCCAGAGGCAACCCGCTGGGAAGCATCGCTCAGTTCTTTTATGGGCCGAGTGAGTGTTCGGGAAAACACAAGCGCCCCCAGCAACGAAACAAGAGTAATTATCAAAATGACCCTTCCGATGTCCGTTCTTAAGCGGGAAAGGAGTTTGTTGATATTTTCCACAAACAGGCTGACCCGCAAGACATGGGATATCTGCCCGTTCTTTACTACGGGTAAGCCCACATATAACATTTCCTTTTTGACCGTTCTGCTGTAGCGCAAAGACTGGCCGACTCGGGCCCTAAAGGCAGTGGATATCTCCGGCCGCGATCTGTGGTTCTCCATCACTGCCGGATCCTCCTCAGAATCAGCCAACACAACTCCTTCCCTGTCGATAACAGTGATCCTTGTGTTGATATCCTTTCCGAATGTCTTGACAAAGGCGTCCATCTCTCCGAAACGCTCCTCATCCAAGAAGGGAATGATTTTCAGTTTCAAGGAGCTGCCGAGGTGTTCGAGATCACGGGAAAGAGTGTCCAGGTAAAAGTTCTTTATAAGGTGAGAAGAGAGAACAAAAAAGAGAGCTGTCAGGACAATGATGATCAACAAATACCCGCCAAAAACTTTGAACAGAATAGAACGCTTCATTCTTCCAGTTTGTATCCCACTCCCCTGACGTTTTTGATGAAGCGGGCTGCCTTTGCCAGCTTTTCTCTGAGATGGTTGATATGGACATCCACTGTCCTGTCCAATACAGCCTTTTCCTCTCCCCAGAGATAGTCGAGAATCTGATTCCTGGTGAAAACCCATCCTTTTTTTGTTGCCAAGAGATGCAATATCTTAAACTCACTCAGGGTCAAGCTGACCTTCTCTCCCCCCACATAGACCTCATGCTTTAATGGATGGATGACAAGAATATTTCCAATCTCTATTCTCTCGTCCTCTCTTTCTTGGCTCGGTCTTCTCAATACAGCCTTAACTCTGGCCACCAACTCGTTGGGAGAGAAAGGTTTGGTCACGTAATCATCAGCCCCCAGTTCCAGCCCTAAAATTTTATCTGTTTCGGTTCCCTTGGCAGTCAGCATGACGATGGGAATCGCGGAATATTCATCCTCTTTTTTTAAATATTTGCAGACATCCAAACCATCTGCATCGGGTAACATCAAATCGAGGATGATGAGGTCCGGCTTTTTTGAGGCGATGGATTTCAGAAAATATCCTGCCTCCAAGTATCCCTTGACTTCAAACCCAGCTCTCTTGAGATGCAAGGAGACGAGCTCGACAATATCGGGCTCGTCATCGACAACGGCGATCAATTGTTTCAATCGCACTTACCTCTTGTTTGCGGATTATGTTATTAATTGGAATCTTACACCCGGTATTTGCATTATACATTTTCATCCTGGAAGATACAATTTGATTCTCTCAACAGATATCATCTCCATCACCGTGATGGCTTTGATGACAGTCAGGTAAGCTAATTCGTCAGCCCGCGAATTTTCCCCAGCGAGGATGGAGAGGAACCATGCCCGCTCGCCTCCGGATGGCTTCCAACTCAGCTTACCTGACTGTTGAGAATTTGTAGATATTTATTTTGACACTTCAATTTCCATGATGAGCGAGTATATTTCATCCAGTTAGGTAGTGAGGCGGCGGTTCCGCCGCTGTGATTAGCTATCACAGAAATGAAAATGCTTTCTCAGCATGCTGCTCGCTTGCACAACCAACCTGCTTCATTTAGAATATGTTCAAAAATTTGAGGAGGCAGCAATGAAGACGATCCGCTCAGCAATGTATTGGATGGCTTTGTCCTTTTTTTTATTATCTTATCTCAACTCCGCCTCCCTCCCTGAGCTCTCAGTGAAAGAGATTGTGGAAAAAAACATTCAAGCGGCAGGAGGAAAAGAAACTCTGGCTCAGGTTAAAAATTTCTCTTTTCAAGCAGGCTCAAAAACATACTATCTCTCTTCTTCTGGAGAGATGAAAATCACAGAGGGAAAAAACCCTGTGACCACGGAAGTGATCCTCGTGGATAAGGAAAAAGTCAGGAGAAACTGTTTTAATAACCTCAGCGAATTCGAAGGCATAGAGAAAGCCGCTTACCAGACAATGGCGAGGCTGCACAGCGGCCTGTTCACACTTGCCCATTTTGAGGATCAACTTAAGTTACAAGGCTTAACAACTTTTGGTTCCCAAAAACACTACATGATCACATCCAAGGTCAATGATTTGGAGGTGGAGTTTTACCTAGATACAGATGACTACACGCTCAAAAGAGTGGTGATGAAAGGTTATGATGCGGAAAACAACAAATTTGAAGTAAACCACGACTTCGGTCCTTACCTAGAAACAGCCGGCATAAAAATTCCCTCTTCCTGGTTCCGATCTCAAGTAGGCACAAGGGGGCAACTCCATGAAATAACTGAAGTGAAGATAAATCCTGCTTTAGATAAAGATTTCTTCTCGACATTAGCGGTGAATGTAGGTGAAGTCGGCATAGCGGAAGGAGCACTGAACGGAAACGTCGTTGAATTTACTTTTCAACGTGGGATGCTCATGATCGGCACCAACTGGACGGAAAAATGCATGCAGAATGCGGGATTTAAGACAAAAAACAAACTCATTCTTCAGATTGGTGACAAAGAGATCGAGATCGACTTCTACGAGTCATCCCCTTCCAGGGGCGAGATCGGCCCAGGAGCAAAATTCATCTTTCCCAATCGTCAAAGCGAAAATTACCTGATTTACCTCTGGTCTCAGGAATATCAGGAACTGGCAGAAGAATTAGAACCACTTTTGCCCATCCGACTCAAGAGAAAATAAAAAGGAGGACAACAATGGCAAATCTCAGCCGTCGAAATTTCTTAACAGCTTTCAGCTCAGGACTCTTGAGCCTGGGATTATCCAAGAAAGCCAAAGGTTTTTCTCCAGGAGAAGACGCGCAGGGCGAATCTTCTGGACCTAAGATCCAAAAATACAATCCCCTGGGAAAAACCGGACTCAAAGTTTCTGATGTCAGCTTTGGAGCTATTTCTCTTTTTGAACCCAATGTGTTGCGCTACGCATATGAGTGCGGAGTCAATTATTTCGACACAGCAGAAGGCTACCTGAGGACAAAGAGCGAGACTTACATCGGTCAGGCACTGAAAGACGTTCGGGATAAAGTCATCATCACCACCAAGCATGGCTATTCCCCCCGCGAAAAAACCACCAGGGAGAACATCATCACTCGTGTTGAGGCCAGTCTGAAACGGATGCAAACAGACTATGTGGATGTGGCCATGATTCATGGAGTCAGCGATCTTTCTTCCCTGGAAAACGAGGAACTCCAGGCTGCCTATTTTCAACTCAAGAAGGACGGCAAGGTCCGTTTCACAGGCTTTTCCACTCATAATCCCAAGCTCACACTCGAGCAGGCTTTAGAGAGCGATTTTGGCCAAGTCATCCTCCTCATCTACAACCATATGGAGGGAAAAGAGATTGAACCTCAGATAGAAAAAGCCCGACAGAAAGGTATCGGGCTAGTTGCCATGAAGGTCTTTGCCGGCGGAAAGCATGGAAATTTAAAATCTCTGATCAGCAAAGAAACGAGCTATCCTCAGGCCGCGATCCGCTGGGTTCTGAGCAATCCCAACATCGATTGTTTGATAGCGACCATGAGCAGTTATTCCCATGTAGAAGAGTATGTTGCCGCATCTGAAAAACCTCTCAACAGAGCTGATCTTGAGCTACTTGCAGAATATCAGCACCAGATGGACAATCAATACTGCCGGGTGAGCTGCCAGGAGTGCCTTGAAGCCTGCCCCCATCACGTGGCCATCAATGATGTGCTTCGTTACAAGATGTATTTTGAGGATTACAGGATGGAAAAGGAGGCCATGCGCTATTATGGGGCCATCGAAGAGAATAAAAAGCCCCTTGTCTGTACTAGCTGTTCAGGGCCCTGTGGTTCAGCCTGTCCTTACGGCCTCCAGGTCAAGGAGAAGCTTATCCATGCCCACGAGATACTATCCGTGTAACATGGATAAGCAAGCTTAATATTTCTGAAAAAGCGATTGAGTAAAGGAGATAGCGATATGAAAAAGTTATTTTTATTTTTCATCCTATTTATTTCAGGAAGCTTTCTCATGACACTGGCTTCACAGGACTTTGAAGAGGATATCTTCGATACCTCCCAGGACCAGCTAAAAATCACATTCATCGGCCATGGAACCCTGATGTTTACATTCGGAGAAAAAATTATCCATGTCGACCCAGTAGGTCGGTATGCTGATTACAGCCAGCTTCCCAAGGCAGATATGATCCTCATCACCCACGAGCACGGCGATCATCTGGATCCACAAGCCATCGCTACACTTCGTACTGATAACACCGATATTATTCTTACCGAAAAATGTACCGAGAAGGTAGAAGGCGGCATCATCATGACCAACGGGGAGACCAAAACAGTCCAGGGGCTGAAGATCGAAGCTGTTCCTGCCTACAACATTGTCCACATGCGTCAAAGCGGGGTGCCTTTCCATCCCAAAGGAGAGGGAAACGGCTACATAATAACCTTTGGCGACAAGAGAGTCTATGTCGCCGGGGATACGGAGAATACGCCAGAGATGAAGGAGCTGGAAGAGATCGACATTGCTTTTCTACCCATGAATCTTCCCTACACCATGACTCCTGAGATGGTGGCAGACGCGGCCAGAGCTTTCAGGCCCAACATCCTTTACCCCTATCACTACGGAAACACAGACACCTCAGAGCTTGTGGAATTGCTCAAGGATGAGAAAGATATCGAAGTGCGTATCAGGGATATGAAATAACTAGTCGTAGATCAAATAGGATTTCCTCATCTCGGAGAAATCTCTCAATTCATTCGTATAGCTTTGCACAATATTTCTAATCTCTTCACCTTTTTCGAGGACCTCCCTAATCTTTGAGGTGCCCATGACTTTATCGAAATACTCCTGGTGAAATCGAAATTTATCAGGGTAGAGATCCTTGACTGTTTTCATGATATGGAGAGCAGTCTCAAAAGGCCTGTATTTTCCCCTATCCAAGATATGGATCTGGGTTCCTCCGCACAATTCTCCTTCATACTTGGAAAAAGTGGGTGTAAACCATGTTTCCCTGAAGGTGACTCCTGAAAGCAGAAGGGCGTTGAGCCTTCTGGCCAGCTCATGGCCATCGATCCAAGGCGCTCCGAACAATTCAAAGGGTTTTGTGGTTCCCCTTCCTTCAGATATATTGGTCCCTTCCAAAAAGACCTGGCCGGGATAAACAGTGGCTGTATCCAGTGTAGGCATATTGGGGGAAGGAATGATCCAGGGAAGATTCGTTTCATCATACCACATCTTCCTCTCCCACTCTTCCACAGGAATAATTGTCAGGTTGACTTTCTTCTTCAGGAATCGATCGTTGAAAAGCTGGGCCAGCTCCCCCACCGTCATCCCGTGTCTTACTGGGATGGGATAAAGGCCTACGAACGAACTGTACTCGGGATATTCCAGCAGCGGCCCCTCCATATCTTCACCGTTTATGGGATTAGGCCTGTCCAAGACGATAAAATCAATATTGTTTTCTGCACAAGCTTCCATGCAATAGGCCATGGTGGCAATGTAGGTGTAAATTCTTGTTCCCACATCCTGGATGTCAAAGACCATCACATCCAGGCTCCCGATCATCCCGGCTTCAGGAATTTTTCCCTCCTCTTGAGTATCAAAGGTGCGCATGTAGTCATCGATGTTTTTGAGCATTCCGGAAAAAGGCTTCTCCGACTGCCCGTAAAGGCTGAAGACCGGAATATCGTATTTCTCATCTCTGTAGAAAGGCACATACTCTCCGGCCTGGGCGTTGCCTCTCACACCATGCTCAGATCCGTACAATGCGGCCAGATTTATTCCTTTATTTTCATAAAAAAGGTCTATGGTGCTGCGTAAAAAACTATCGACTCCGCTGGGATTTGTCACCAGTCCCACTTTTTTCCCCTCCACCAGATCCAGATGTTTCTCCAGAAAAACCTCGACTCCCAGCTTTACTCTGGATGGCTTCGGAGAAATGGCCTCCTCTGTTCCTCTCTCGCAGGCCGGGACAGCGACCAGGATTATTAATAAACAAATGGCGATTATTCCCTGCTTAAAGTTTCTCATGGCTATCTCCTCATTTAATCATTCCTTTCCGGTACTTCCACAAAGGGATATGTTTTGGCTATAAATATCCATAGGGTCATCCTTCTCCAGCTCAATAGGCCGAAGCCGGAAGGAATAAAAGTAGGGCTTTGGCCACAAAGTGCACCACTCATGAGGCCGTGCTCCCCAACTATTGTCTCCACCCACGCCTGTCTGCCTGAAGTCAAGGTGAAGGGTGAGGAACTTCTTTCGGGTCATCTCAAACTTATGCTTTGCTTTCTCCATATCTAAAATCGTGTAGTGATGGGCACTCACGCTCAAAAGGGGCATACCCATGGCCAAGAGGCCTACTCCTTCCTGGTTGGTCAGGGAGACCCAGCGGGTATCTGTCTTGTTTCCATTCTCCTGAGGCCGGGAATAATCCACAAACTGTTCATCCACCGATCCACTGTAAAGGCCGATTCTGGCCCCACTCTTGCGGTCCCAGTATGTTTCATGAGGACCACGCCCGTACCACCTGATGTTCTCCAACCCGGAAGGCAAGCTCATCTCCATCCCGAATCTAGGGAGTTCAGGAAGATTCCCAATGGGCTTGAAGCTGACATCGATCACAATCTCTCCATTGCCAAAAACCGTCATAGCTGTTCTATGGGGTGAGTCATTGGCAGCAACTGCACTTCGCACCGTGATTTGCACTGCCTGGGGTGAGAGACGCTTGACCACAACATCTTCGATCGTCCTGTCGCGTCCGGCATAGCGCCAGACTGCACAGCGTTGGGACATTCCGTTTCCGACGTCATTGTCTATGGGAGCTCGCCAAAATTGGGGAAAAGGGCCTCTCTCTACGAGCTCGAATCCTTTATACTCGAAAGAAGTGATGGTTGCCTCTTTCTTGGAGAAAACAAGCTTAAAATCTTTCCCTGAAAAGAGCAGAATGTCCTCCTCTTCAATACACTCCAGCTCAGGCAGCGATGAGAAAGACAATTCCGGCCCTGCAGACGTATTCCATGGCATCTGAAACTGCTCCCAGGCAACTTCGTGTCCCTTATCTGCCCAGGCCGCGGGCTTTGCCAATCGAAAGCTTATCTCCAGCCAATACTCTCTTCCCGGCCTGAGAGGAGGTTTTGAGAACGGAATCAAAACTTCTTTGCTCTCTCCGGCAGCGATATTCAAGGCAGGAAGATGCCCCTTTCCCAGAACCTGATCATTCTCCTTGAGAGCCCATGTTCCTTCAAGGTCGCCTAAATCTGAAAAATCGTATCTGTTGAAAATCCTGACTTTACCCTTATTTAGATCCACCGGCTCGACATGGATATATTGATAGACTTTTTTCACCTCATAAAGACTGGGATGAGGGGTTCTGTCAGGAGCGACCAATCCATTCATACAGAAATTGCCGTCGCTTGGAGTGCCCGGGGGCCCGAAATCTCCGCCATAAGCCCAAAAATATTCCTCCTCATTTCCCGGCACCTTCTTCTTCAGACCCTGATCGACCCAATCCCAGATAAAACCACCTTGCAGATGTTTGTATCGGTATATGAGATACCAGTACGATGCGAGATCCCCCACGCTGTTTCCCATAGCGTGAGCATATTCGCACATGATAAAAGGGCGATCGAGGTCTCTTCGCGCATATTCCCAGACACGATCAGGATAAGGATACATAGGACATATGATATCGGTATGAGGGCGCTCCTCGGCTCTTTCGTAATGAACTGGCCGTGTGGGATCTCTCTGGTGAATCCAGAAAGAGGTGGCCTCGAAATTCGGGCCGTCTCCTGCCTCATTGCCCAGGGACCAGATGATGACAGAGGGATGATTCTTATCCCGCTCGACCATGCGTATTGTCCGGTCCATGTGGGCCTCTCTCCATTCCGGTTTATTGGCCAGCGTTCTTTCAGGCCTGTAGCCCATACCGTGCGATTCGATGTTTGCCTCATCTATAAGGTAGATTCCATACCTGTCGCAGAGGTCAAACCATTTTGGATGGTTGGGATAATGGCTGGTCCGGACTGCGTTGATGTTAAACTGTTTCATGAGCTTGATATCAAGGGTCATCGACTCTGTGGAAACAGTGTGGCCTGTGTCTGGGTCATGTTCATGGCGGTTTACACCTTTGAGCAGGATAGGAACACCATTAAGCAGAAGCTGTCCCCCCTTGATTTCCATCTCCCTGAAACCGACCTTGCAAGGGATGATTTCAATGATCTCGCCAGCCTCGTTCTCCAAGCTCAGCAAGAGTGAATAAAGGTGAGGACTCTCTGCCGACCATTTTTTTGGGTTTATTACGGTTTTCTCAAAATTAAGAGAGATCTCACCCGTTGCTTCAACCTTGCCTTCCCCTTTAATCGGCTCGAGGATGGGATTTTCTTCAGAATCAAGAAGAAAGGCTTCCACTGTGAATAGAGAAGCGGCTGTCCCGTAATTTGCAATTCTCACTTCGATCTTGAGCTTTCCATCCCGGTAAGCTTCATCCAAATCCGTGGCTACCCAAAAATCTCGGATATGAAGCGATCCGGTGGAGAAAAGGTAAACATCCCTGAAGATTCCACTCAGACGCCAGAAGTCCTGGTCTTCCAGATAAGAGCCGTCGCTCCAGCGGTAGACCTCAACCGCGAGTAAATTCTCATCCTCCTTTAGATAGGGAGTAATGTTGAACTCAGCAGGAGTGCGACTTCCCTGACTATAGCCAACTTCCCTTCCGTTGACCCAGACATAAAAGCCCGACTCTACTCCATTAAAGTGAAGAAACACCTGGCGTGTGCGCCAGGAATCGGGGACTCTAAACCAGCGTCGATAGGACCCGACAGGATTATTATCATGAGGAATGTGGGGAGGATCAGCTTTTCCGAAAGGATAATCACTATTTGTGTATATGGGGATGCCATAACCCTGCAGCTGCCAGTTGGAAGGCACGGTGATATCATCCCAGGAGCTGTCATCAAAGTCAGTCCGGTGAAAGTCTTCAGGCCTCTCAGCAGGTTTTCTCACCCAATGGAATTTCCAGAGTCCATTCAAGGATACAAAGAAAGGCGATGTGGAGAACTCACCTTTTAAAGCGCTTTCCCGATCAGGATAAACCATAAGAGTAGCGTGGGGAAGTTCCTTGTTCCGTCCCACAATCTCTGGGTTTTCCCAATCGTAAGACTCCTCACTCTGCCCTGACAAAAGACTCATTCCTATCATAAAACAGACAATAAAGATTCCTGCGATCTTTACTGCTTTGGGCAAGTCATTATTATTCTCGGGTCTTTCTTTCCTGGATTTTTTTATCTCGCTCACAGCTTTTCCTCCCTTTCTCCTTTATTGAGCGTAGACCTTTGGAGTCACCAGGTTTACCGCATCAATGGCTCCTGTTTTTGGGCGCTATCGACTTTTTTGCCAACTTTTTTATGATCGCCTGCATTTCACTATACTGGTCATCCATGCTGTGGAGAAGCTTAAACTGGGCCCTTGCTCTTTGCAAATTATGATATTCGTACTTCACCTTGAAATATTTGTCTCCATCGAGAAAGTCGGTTAAAAACCTCAAGCCGATCATAAATGTCAATAATTTTGCTCCAAAGGCCAGATATTCAATCTCTGTCTCTGTGAGAAATGTTTTTGTCTCCTCAAGAAACCCTCTAGAGAGCGCCTCAAACAATCCAATATCCATCCGAACCTTGCTGAGCTCTTTCTCATCTTCGGCACCTGTATTTGTAGCTGTCCTGATGGCATCACCAAAATCATAGTGTATATATCCCGGCATAACAGTATCTAGATCGATAACACATAATGGCTTGTCGTTTCTGTCAAAGAGGATATTGTTAAATTTTGTATCGTTGTGAGTGACTCTTAGAGGAATTTTCCCTTCTCTTCCCAGGCGGCTTATACACTTCATTTCATCAGCTCGAGTTCTTATTAACTCTAATTCTTGTGGAATATCTTTTATCCTGCTGGATGGATCTCTTTTTACAGTCTCATAAAATCTTACCAGGCGTTTTTCAATATTATGGAAATCAGGAATCGTTTCATAGAGGAACTCTGGCGACAAATCTGTCAATAGGGCCAGAAATCTCCCAAACTCTTTTCCGCCTATATAGGCCTTCTCTTGGCTATTGACAATATCGTATGATCGACTATCTGGAAGGTAGACCATCACCCGCCAGTAATCGCCTCGCGCATCCTTGTGATAATATTTTCCGTCTTTGGCAGGGATAAAAGTCAGGCATTTCATTGTCGCCTTTAAATCTGGTCCTTGATTGATCTTTTTTTGAATGTGCTTTGTCACTTTTTCGATGTTGCTCATCAAATGTCGAACATTCCTGAAGACATGATGGTTGATTTTCTGTAATAAATAATCTTGCACAACTTCCTCAGCAGTGTGTATGAGATAAGTATCGTGTATATGGCCGGAACCATAAGTGTGTCCCTCTAAATAGGTTCCGTCAATTCTAAAATGATTAACTACTGAACCTAAGTCAGGCGTCATCTTTCTGCATTCTTAAATACCACTTTTAAATTAGGGACACAATACCTATTTCCTTATTTTCCCAATTGTCAGAAAATGTATCCAGATGGGCTTCAGCCTTTTTCAATACAACGCTTGAGATTTTATTATTTAGTCAGGCTTGTGCGTGAAAGATGGTTAGATGACAATCATCTAAATTTCAGTAGCCTACTACTGAGCAGGCATACTTGTATTCCAAATGTCGATGTGTAACTTCCACGATCCATCCACAGTTTTATTCCAGATAACCAGGTATTCAATAAAAGCTGATAAACTCTAGTGTTGCAGTTAAGCAGTATTTTGAATATATTCAAAATGAGGAGGTCAAGATGAGAAAAAAAATAGCATTTTGGACTTTTTTAGCCTTTTTATGCATTCTGCTGACTTCGAGTGAATCCCTCAGTGCCGAAGAGAAGAAGCCCATGACCTTTGTGGACGCGATAAATGTCAAGAGGATCTTTGGCTTGCAGCTATCTCCTGATGGGAGCCAAGTTCTCTTCACCCAGAGTGAAAGCGACTGGAAAAAGAATCTCTCTATCTCTCACATCTGGCGGATGAATGTGGATGGCACTGATGAGGTTCAGATGACAAACGGCAAAGACGGAGAAGAAGGAGGCATCTGGTCTCCGGATGGAAAACATATCTCCTTTGTCACCAAGCGAGATAATGAAAAAGCTCAGATTTATCTGCTTTATACCGGCGGGGGAGAAGCCATTCAACTCACCGACCATAAAACCAGCATCAAGTCTCACCGCTGGTCTCCCTGCGCTCAGAAGATTTACTTTCTTGCCGAAGACCCTTTACCAGAGGAGGAAGAGAAAAGGAGAAAAGAAAAAGATGATGCATATATTTTTGAGCAGGATTTCGAATCTACCCATCTGTGGGTTTTTGATTTGACGAAAAAGGAAGAAAAACGCCTGACAGAAGGAAACTTCACTATCCGTGAGCTTTCGATTTCCAGAGATGGAACAAAGGTCCTTTTTTCCGCTGCACCCACGCCACTCTACGATGATATCCTTAACTCCGAAATCTGGATCATGAACCTTAAGGATGGTTCCAAACGCCAGATCACTAAAAACGGAATTCAGGAGAGCAATTTATCCTTGTCCCCGGACAACAGCCAGATTCTTTTCATAGCAGAGTGTGATGCGAACTTAAAGGATTACTATTACCAGTCCAATATTCTCACGGTTCCTGCCGAAGGTGGAACACCCAAGATTCTCCTCCCTGATTTCACTTACGAAGTGTATGATACGGATTGGTCGTCTGATGGGAAATCCATCTATTTCACGGCGAATATGGGCATTCACAGCGAAATCTTTTCTTTAAAGCTAGAAGATTTAAATATCAAACAGATTACAGACGGCGAGCACGCCATATACAGCTTCGACTACAATCCCAAAACCGATACCATCCTTTATGCGGTGAATTCTCCGCATAATCCGGCCACATTCTGGATGATGGACATGAAGAACTCTTCAGCCCGAATGATCCATGATCCTTACCCAGAATTGAAGGAGTTCAAGCTGGCCACTTACGAGCAGGTCCGCTGGAAGAGCACAGACGGAAAAGAAGTGGAAGGCATTCTTATCTATCCTGTGGATTATGAAAAAGGGAAAAGTTATCCTCTTCTCGCTCATACGCATGGAGGGCCGATGGGATCGGATAAATTCACTTTCGACGGCTATGCACATGCCCGGGCCGGACGAGGTTACGCCATATTCAAGCCCAATTACAGGGGAAGTACAGGATACGGTAATGACGTACTCCGCGACATGGTCGGACATTATTTCCTCCATGCCGATGATGATGTTTTGACGGGAGTAGACCATCTGGTCCAAAAAGGTATTGCAGATCCTGAAAAACTGGGGACACTGGGATGGAGTGCCGGAGGACACATGACGAACTGGCTTGTCACACAGACAGACAAGTTTAAGGCAGCCTCTTCTGGTGCAGGTGCTTCGAACTGGATATCCATGTACGCCCAGAGCGATGTACGGATATACCGTACGCCCTGGTTTTTAGGGAATCCCTGGAAGAAGGATGCTCCTCTCAAGGCTTACCGTGAGCATTCCCCCATTTTTTACGTCCATCAGGCCAAAACACCAACGCTTATCATGTGCGGAAAGAACGACCAGAGAGTCCCGTTGCCCCAGAGTATTGAGATGTACCGCGGTCTCAAAACTAACGGAGTGCCAACTGAGCTTGTCATTTTCCCCCGTTCAGGACATGGGCCAAGGGAATTAAGGCACAGGCTCTACAGATGGAACAAGGAATTCCAGTGGCTGGAAAAATACATCATGGGCCGGGATTTTCAGTTCGAAAAACCGCCGAATTCTGATAAAAACAAATAATGATAATGGCTCCCCCTATATGATTTATTTCGAAACTTGAGGGATGATTTAGTAATTGACCTATCTGCGTTAGGACTTCTTTTTGAAAGTTCTAAAACAACTTCACTTTGCCGACTCATTGGACTCAAAATCCTCCAGTAAGATAATCTTAACTTTGTCGCAAAGCACATAAAGCCAGTTTAATAGAAAAGTGTGGCTAAGCTATATAATGCAAATACGATAAGAACTAAAGCTAATACAATGAGAGCCTTTCTGAAGGTTTCTAGTTTGAATTGCTGATGGTGTTTTGAAACATATTTCGCAAGTACTAAATACCATATAACGCTTCCAGAACCACAGGATAGGGCAAACACAAAGGGAAACCCGCCAACATGAGTCACCCAATGATGAGCCGTAACTATCCCAGCAACTGCCAGCCAAAAGACATAAAGATTTGGGTTGGAAACATAAAGAAAAAATGCAATAAAAATGGAGCGAGAGTAAGTTGCAGAAATATTCTTGGTAAATCGTATTCCATCAAAGGTCTTAGATTGTTTGATAAGCCGGACGCTGATAGCAGTGAGCAGCACAGCGCCAATAATTTTCAATATAGGGGCAAATTTACTTAAAATAAAGCTTATATGGGAAATTCCTTTAAAAGCAATAAAGCAATAAATAACATCTAGAAATGACGCCGTCAGTCCTGGCAAAAAACCTCGAAGAAAATCATGCTTAAGTGCTTGAGTAATGGCATAAATATTAAGCGGACCTATGGGAACTGCCGCTAAAAAGCCTATCAATAAACCAAGGAAAATAATCACCAGAGTAAACATATTTTTTCCAGCCGTAAAGAATAATGTAAGTAAACTACAATTTATTTTAGCTATTTTAAAAAAATATAATAGATTGGGCTATTTTTAATTGAATGCGAATTTCCCTTTTAATCATTGTTTTTCCATTTTTGCCAGCTATTCCTTATAGCAAAGCAAGCGGTAGGAGTCAATTTTTTAAGAAAATCTATTGATTTTTTTTAAAAATGTACATACTCTAATTCAAATAAGGAGTCTTAAGCGAAAAGATTTGTAGACCGCCCTCGTTGAAATCATGAAAATCACAAAAGAAGGGATGCCTTTTATTGTACCTGTATTGGTTTTGGCTTTACTTTTTTCTGCGCTTGGCCTGTGGCTTCTTTTCGCGGTCTTCTTAATCATAACGTCCTGCTTTTTCTATTTTTTCCGCGACCCCAAACGTGAAATTCCACAAAATGAAAATCTGCTTCTTTCTCCTGCTGATGGTAAGGTCGTTAAAATCCAGAAAGTTGAATCCCATCCTTCTTTTTTTTCTCCAGTCACAATCGTCAGCATTTTTTTATCTCTTTTTGATGTTCATATTACTAGAGCTCCCCAAACTGGTATCGTTAAAGAAGTTGATTACAAACCTGGTCGATTCTTTCCTGCCTATAAAGATGAAGCCAGCTTAAGAAATAAATCTAATTCCATATACATAAATAGCGATGAGACAGACATCCTTATCAAACAAATTGCAGGAGTTGCAGCACGCCGGATTAAATGTTTTGTCAAAAAAAATGAAACGATAACGAGAGGCCAAAAAATGGGTCTGATTTATTTTGGATCTAGAGTTGACATATTTCTTCCCCAGAATGTCGAATTAAAAATAAACTTAAACCAAAAAGTTAAAGCAGGAGAAACCGAAATTGCTGAGGTAATAAGATGGAAAAAATAAAGAAAATTCGAGCAATCTATCTACTGCCTAGTTTTTTTACCAATCTTAACATCTTTTTTGGATATCTCAGCATTCTTGCCACCTTCCGGGAAAAATACTTATGGGCAGCCTACTGGATAATTATCGCAGCTGTGATGGACGCCATTGACGGAATCATTGCTCATTCAACTAAAACCCAATCAGATTTTGGTATTCAGCTCGATTCCCTTGCGGATGCCTTCTCCTTTGGAGCGGCCCCGTCTTTACTCCTCTATTCCTGGGGATTTAGGGGGGCTGGATTCCCAGGCTTTGGCATCTTCTTTAGCTTCATTTTTCTTGCAGCAGGAATCTTACGTCTGGCTCGCTACAATATTATCCAGATGAGTAAGCCCAATAGGAAATTTTATACTGGATTAACAGTCCCTTCAGCTTCCTTGCTTCTCGCAGCTATTGTTTTATGGCACTCCCAACCTATCAGGACGAAATTATCCACATTTCTCCTTGCCATTCTGGTTGTCATTCTTTCCCTTTGTATGGTAAGCACTATTAAATACCGGAATTTTTTAAGCTTCAGTTTTCGCAAGAAAATTAATCTCCAAACTACTCTTCTCATCGCTATCATCATCAGCAGCCTAATTGTGTATAGACATATTTTTCTTCTCATATTTTTTGCTATAAACGTTCTGTCTGGTCCATCAATACATACCTTCAAACTTCTCAAAAAGAAAATTCAAAAAAAATCCATGCCACATAAAAACGGAAATTCCATAGGAAATTAGAATTCTATGTTTAAACGAGCGCTGGCTCCCTCTATATGATGTGTTTCGAAACTTGAGGAAGAATTTTGAGGTAAATTATGTTGAATTGAAGAGACTCATCATAAATGCAATTTATGCTGAAGTATAGCTTATCTCATTGAATTGTTAAGCCAAATTAATCCTGATCAATCTTATTTTTTAGAGCAACGGACTTACAAACTGGGGATCACAGGTTCGAACTCTAGGGATATAAAACTTCAGAATATCATAGCTGAAAAAGGGAGGAATGCCCTGATTTCCATTGACGCCAAATCTTTCCTGTGCTACTATCAGCTATGTTGAAATTAAAGAAAACTGTCTGCTTGCAGGAACAGGCAGGGATCACAAGGGATTAGGGAAAATTTCAACAAGTAAAAATCACATCCCTCCCCCTTATTAAAATTCCAATATTAAAAGGAAGTCAGAATGAATATTTACGTAGGCAATTTTTCACAGGAAACCACTGAAGGAGATTTGCGAGAGGCTTTTGAAGCCTTCGGGCAGGTCACATCTGTCAAAATCATCACAGACAAGTACACTGGCGATTCGAGGGGATTCGGATTTGTGGAGATGCCAAACAGTCACGAAGCCCAGTCCGCGATTTCCGGGCTTGATGGCAAAGATCTGAAAGGGCGCGCTCTTAAGGTCAACGAGGCCCGCCCTCGTCGTGACGACCGCCGAGGTGGATTTGGGGGAAGAGAACGCTTCTGATAAGCGGCACTCAGAGATTCAAGATCATAGTCGAATTTTGCATTAAAGCATATTTGAGGGTTACTCGACTTGCCCATTTTCCTTTACAAATCCGTAAATACACCTGTCATTCCAGTCAAAAGAGAGGTGAATTCTGCTTGAAAAATGCCTAATTTGTCCTCATGATTGTTTGCTAATACCAAGTTGTTTGATAATTGGCCTCTCATGATAGGCAGAGGTACCCTAAGTGGAATGTAAGAAGTTGTGTTTAACTATTAAATTCAAAAAAAGAATAATGAATGAAAAAATATGAGAGAAAAGAAAAAGAAGGAGTCAAGTACAAACTTAAACTCTAGGGTGTTCGCCTAAGATAAGGCGTAATTGGTAGCACTTACAAAGGAAGAAAGAGACGAGAGAAAGTGTAAACAAATTTTATAAAAAATAAGAACTATATAATAGATATGGAAGAAGACAAAATTCATCAATTCATTTTAAAAGGAAAGAAACAAGGAAATCTATTTTTTGATGAGGTAGAGAACTCTTTCCAGGATGATTTGAATACTGGAGAGAGTTTTGATGCTTTTTCAAGCTCTAAGCATCACCATGGGATAAAAATACCTAATAAACATAGAGAAATCCTTCCAAAAAAGGGAAAGAGTGGCTCTATTTCTTTCAAGAATCTGGAAAAAGTCACCGATCCTGTGAAGTGCTATTTTAAGGATATGGGCAATATTCCACTCTTAAATCGGGAAGAAGAGCTAGCTATTGCAAGGGAAATTGAAAGAGGCGAAAATATTTATATCAAGGCTATTGCTAAAACACGATTTATTCTTACAAAAGTTCTTTCGCTAGAAGAGAAGATAAGAAAGAATCCAGAAATTATTAGGGAAATTTTTGAATTCAGCAAGAATAATAACGCAGAGGGAAACCATGAAGAAAAAATATTAGAGATTACAGAGAAAATCAAGAAGATCAGAGAGCTAAATTCCCATCTGGAGAGAATCCCTTCATGGAAAAAGTATGGTTTCGCCCAAAAGCGTCTCACAGTCAACATGATCCTTCTCATCAGAGGTCTTAATATCCGTAATACATACATAGAAATGATTATTGAGGATCTCAAAGATAAACTTAATACTGTAAACAAAATAGAAGAAACAAAAAAAGAGCTGAGTGAATTACTTTCTAAAGCCGTAGCTAAGAAAGAAAAAGAGAAAATTAAGAAAATTCGAGAAATCAACAGACTTCTGAGGTTATTTCAGGAAGAGATCGGGCTTGATTCCCAGGGTTTAAATAGAACACTTTGTACCATCTCTGAAGGAAAGAAGATCAGCGATCGAGCGAAAAAAGAGCTTATTACAGCTAATTTGAGATTAGTGATTTCTATTGCCAAGAAATACCTCAACTTCGGACTCCAATTTCTTGATTTGATCCAGGAAGGAAACATGGGCTTAATGACAGCGGTGGATAAATTTGAATACAGAAGAGGATACAAATTTTCAACCTATGCGCATTGGTGGGTAAGACAGGGAATAACTCGTGCCATTGCTGACCAGGCAAGGACGATAAGAATTCCTGTTCATATGTCTGAGGCAATAAACAAGTTAAATAAAGTTTCGAGAAACCTTGTCCAGGAAGTGGGAAGAGAACCAACCTGTGAAGAAATTGCGAAAAAGATGGATATGCCCATCTCTAAAGTAAGAAAAATCATGAAAATCTCCCAAGCACCTCTCTCTCTTGAAACACCTATTGGGGAAGAAGAAAATAGCCACCTTGGTGATTTTATCGAAGATAAAGTCATTCCCTCTCCTCCCGATACAGTTATTCAAATTAATTTGAGAGAAAAAATTGAAGAAGCATTGAAAAACCACACCCATAGAGAAGCGAATATTTTAAAAATGAGATTCGGATTGGGAGATGGTAATGAACATACCCTGGAAGAAGTTGGTCAGCAATTCAAGGTTACACGGGAAAGAATCAGGCAAATTGAGGAAAAGGCCTTGAGGAAGTTAAGGCAATCAAATTATAGTCGAAAACTAAAGTCTTTTAGAAATGACTATTGAAAATAAGTACTTTATATCCTCCATTTTTCAGAGAATCCGAAGGTCAGAGCTTTAAAAGACGCTGATGCGAATTCACTATCCTTGGAAAAGACG
>CAYSCW010000006.1:0-97690 GCA_964429795.1 uncultured Eubacteriales bacterium | reverse complement strand
CTCCGAGGAATAAGCGAATTTTCCTCGCTGGGGAAAATCCGCGGGCTGACGATTCGGCTTATCTGACTGTTACTGCATCACGGGTTTGGGGATTCTTCCTTCAATTGCCCATCTTGACTCAAGTAAGCCAAGATGCTACATTCCCCATCGATCTTTTCATCAGGAAGAATTTCATGACAGACCCGGAAAGACTCAATAGCAGATATCAAAGAATCCACAAACAGTTGGAGGGGCTTCTGGTCAAAACGGACAACAAGATTGCCCGAATGGCCACAACCGCATCTCTCCTCCACCACAAAATGCCCCACTTTTTCTGGACAGGCTTCTATATCCTGATGGAAGGGAATTTGGTTGTCGGTCCCTATCAAGGGTCTTTGGCCTGTCAAGTTCTGGAAAGAGAGAAAGGAGTCTGCTGGGCGGGAGTCAAAGCCAAGAAAACAATAGTGGTGCCCGATGTGCATAAGTTTCCTGGCCATATTGCCTGTGACAGCCGTTCAAACTCCGAAATCGCGGTCCCTTTGTTCGACAACAAGAAGGGAGTGTGGGCAGTTCTGGACGTTGACAGCAGAAAATTCGAAGCCTTTTCAAAAACAGACAGGGAGTGGCTGGAGAAAATCGTGAAGTTGATCTAGCCCCTTGAGTTTCAACTTGAGCGAGAAGACAAGAAGAAGACTCCTTTTATCCATCAATCGCTGAAATAATTGATCACTCTGATAATCGCCTGCTCACATACTTTGCAGAAGGGTTTTTCTCCCTTGGTGAACATGATGCAATCCAGCATGGGCCGGTATAGCCCTTGTGATGAATAGCCCGCACCTTCAAAGGCACCCACTTTACCTACGTATTTGCTCTGAGCAAGATAATCATCCATTTTTTGGGAATGGACTCGGGAGAGGCGTTCAGCCTCTTGCTCTAATTGATCTATTTCCTCTTGGGCAGCGTCTTCCTTTTCCATCCTGGCAATTTTGGCATTAATCTCCTGTCTGATTTTTTGATATGCCATATCCATCTTATCGAATTGTTCCTTCTCCCAAGGTGTGGGAATCTCGATACCGGAAGTGATAAGCTCTTCCCACTTCAAGTGTTTGGGATCGAGCAATGCCGTGATATTCGGCTCGACAGGCTCAATTCCTCTCGGATAAAACTCGTTGTAAGCCACCGATGAGGTGTAATATTCATCGGCAAGCCCGCCAAAGGAATGCCCCAATTCATGTATCAAAACATAGTTGGACCACTGGTTATCAACCGTAAACACGCAATAAAAATTGTAAATTCCCCCGCCTCCATACCTCTTGTGATTGACCATGATGACCAGAGCATCATAAGGCACATGAGAGGCCACGCCCCGTAGACTCCTGTTATCTTCGGTGAGAAGGTAGCGCTCAGAGCCGAGAGAATTGAAGCTTGCATTCAGGGTCGTGTTTCGGAACACTCCATGGCGAGGCTCATCACATCCGCTATCTGCTGAAGGCTTGAACACACCGAAGAGGTTGAATCTTTCTTTATGGGTTCTGAAAGGTTCTTGGTTGAATAGAACTTCCGCAAAATGCTTCAAATCAGAGAGAAATTCTGCCTCCTCCTCCGCTCTGTATCCTTCAGCTACAAAGGCCAGATCGACTTTATGATGGAAATCTCCGTTTTTAACGATCTCAAAGACCTTTACTCTAGGATCCAGTCTTTCCTTTATAATCTCTATAGAGGAGGGATCGATTTCCTGGTTAAACAGGGGATGGAGTACATTCTTCCGGTCTCTTTGCTCGATGGTAAATCTAATTTTTCTTTTAGGATAAGGTATGAGAGTTGTTTCGTGGTATGTCCTTTTCAAGCCCTTCATTGCCAAGTCAGTAGTCTTATACTCTCCGAAATAGCTGTCGAATCCTTTTGAATAGATAAGCCTTCCTGATAAATCATAAACCTTTATGTAATAGCGTCCGTTGTTAAAAGGATCGATGAGATTAATTCTGTGACCAGCCCATATACCCTGCTCATAAATTCTGTCCACAGTTATCCATTCCTCTCTTGCATCGCCGATATGAAAATAGTCAAGGCGCATGGTCTTGTCGATAAAAAAATCATCAAAATGAACAGGCTCTTCGCTGTGAAGAGCTGCCATGTTCATAAAGATTATAAATACCCAACCAACAACTCGTCTCATAAGACCTCCTCTTGTTTTGATTTTTGGAAGAGGGCCACCTTGCCGGCAACCTCTTTGATGATTTTCACAGCAGCTGCAGCGGTGATACCATGAGGGTCACGATCAGGATTGAGTTCAACCACATCCATCCCTACGATATCTCCCCGCAGGGCATGGAGAATGTCTATCACTTGACGGGAAGTAAGCCCGCCTGGCTCATGGTGGGAGACTCCTGGAGCAAAGGCAGGATCGAGCGAATCCATGTCAAAGGATATGTACACAGGGTTGGAAAAATCCAAGCGTAAAATTCCCCGAATGTCCTTCATTTCGATCATCTTAATCTGGTGGTTTAAAGCTCGTTGCCGTTGCTCGCCGGTAGCTGCTCTGATGCCCACCTGAATCAGCTTCTCTGCATACCCCTCCTCCATGATCCGGGCAAAGGGACAGGCATGAGAAAAACGGTCTCCATAGAGTTCATCGTAGAGATCCGGATGCGCATCGAAATGGAGAACATCTAAAGGCTTAAATCTCCTCGAAAAAGCCTTGACCAAAGGATAGCTTATGGAATGGTCTCCCCCAAGAATAACAGGTCTTGCCCCTTTGTCCAGGATGTCTAAGATACTCTTTTCGATACGAGAGGCGATCGTTTGAAAATCCCCTGAAACATCCATGTTCCCAAGATCCACCATCACCACCTCTTCCTCTAAGTTCACTCCCAGCTCTGTCCAGGGATTGATGGCCTTCCCTGTGGATGCGGCTCGGATGGCTTCCGGCCCCTTGGATGCTCCTTTTAAATAACAGGATTTCCCATCGTAAGGGACCCCTATGATGGCGATATCATACTTTGCACTCTCCTTGATGGCTCCCCCGAAGTCGCTCATAGTATCCCTCCGCCTGAACATTTCTATCCATCCTTCTCCTGTTCGAGATTCAGAGAATAAAATAATGGAGAAATGTTCCTGACTACTTCTCCAGAGCCACCGCCGCAAAGCTTACTGCTGATTGGGTGGCTTCTTCTTCCCAGAACTCATAGTCAAGAAGGTATCCTTTTCGCTGAGGATGGATCTCCAGAAGCGTGGCCAGACAAGACAGGCCACAGACATTGTATTTGTTGTTGACCTTTTTGGCCTTTTTCCAAAATTCTTCCACATCGCCTTTGCAGACTGCGCCCAGCAAAGCCATATCATGAGTTTTTGCTTCCATCTTTAAAAAGGAAGCTTCCTGGCTATGTCCAAACTTCGGACCCACATGGGATAAGTCGACTCCTGCGATCACAAGAGTTGAATCCTGCTCCTTCATACACGATTCCAACGCGCCCAAGAATCTTTCCAATCCTGGAATATCTCTCGGTCTGGATACATTTTGGAGGTAAGGTTGGAAAGGTCCACACAAAATAGGGATGAACGAAAAATCGGATCCAAAAAGATACTGAAGAAAAAGAAGTTGAAACTCGAGAGAATGCTCACTGCGATGGGCAATATCGTCTGAGGCAACTATCCCTTTTCCTGCCAGTCTTAACATTCTCACCCACTCCTTATCTGTTCTGAGCATTCCCAGGGGAGTTTCAAAGTCCTTCTCGGTGAGGGAAAAGAGGGAGTCATAGAGGCTGTGGCCTGTGCCCAGAAGGAGCACTCTTCTGGGACGAGCCTCCTTTATTGCCTTGTAGGCCCGGGCATAAACCTTCCTTCCGATGTTGAGATCGATGTGAGGGGCAATCAGGGCTGTTGTTTCTTTTCCTTGAAAAGGCGTCTCATTATCCTGAGCAAAGAAGGAATCCAGGAAGATTCGTAATTCTCCTGGCTCCTGTGGGTAGGAACGGCCGGCATGAAAAGCAGCCCTTTTGGGCAGAAGAGAATAAGAAACCAGGATTTTTTCTTTTTCGCGAAGATAAGTTTCGCTTTCCAACATGAAAATGGAATCAAGCTCTGCCAGGATTTTTTCCACTTCCTGAGAAGAAACAAATGCCCCCTTCTTGAGTCGGATGAGATCAAGCTGAATGTCACGGATGGTTCTTCTTCCATCGATAAGGCCGAGAAAGGACAAGATTTCTCCATGGATGAGGAAGGGTTCCTTGATCAGACCTAGAGAATCCTTGACCAGGAGAGCTCTTTTCCCATCGTAGAAAGTAGGAATGATATCAATATCCTTTCTCAATTTCGGCATCCACTCTTTCATGTCCTCTTTCCTGTCTTTATCACTCCCATTCTTTTACCTCTCTTTTTTTTAAAAAGCAAATGGAAAAGTAAGCAGGAAACCATTTTTTTCTCCATAATAGAGGAGCCTCGCACTCTGATTTTAGATGATTCCATGCCGATAGAAAAATGTGAAAAACATATGTTATGATGGTTAAAATTTTTCATCTTCTTGAGATAGACCATGGCCGGAAAGCGCATAAACAGAAAATTCACTAAGATATACAGACAGGCGAGAAAACCAGGGAACACCATTCCCTTCCACAATAAAGAAGATCGGTACGTCCTCTTTTCCGATCACCACAAGGGAGACTCGAGTGCAGCCGATGATTTTAAAAAAAACGCCTTTTTGTATAATACGGCTCTTTCCTTTTATCAAAAGAAAGGATTCAAGCTGATTGTCCTCGGTGATAACGAGGAACTGTGGGAAAACCATTATGACCAGATCCTTCCTCATTACCAGGAACTGATTAAAAAGGAAATTGAGATGGCTGCTGAAAACTCTAAAGGAGAAAAAATACGAATATGGGGAAATCACGACAAAGAAGTCTCCCTCCGCCGATTCCGACGTTACTGTCATCATCGGCACATTAACATCCTGGACAATGTTCGGCATTGCGAAGGAATCCGTCTGGGGGAGAACATTTTCCTCATACACGGCCATCAGGGCCGGTTCTTTGACGACAAAGCATGGAGGGTGAGCCGTTGGGCCGTCCAGTTTATCTGGAAATCCATACAGAATCTCTTTCATATCGGAATTGACGGACCAGCCGAGAATTTTCGCATCCGGGACGACCTGGAGATGAATTATTACCGATGGGCGAAAATGAATAAAGTCTTGCTTGTCTGTGGCCACACCCATCGTGCCATATTCGCCTCCTTGACTCACTACGACCGTCTGCAGATGGAAGTAGAGAGTCTTAAAAGGCGACTAAAAGAAAGTGATGTCAAAAACAAATCAGAAATAGAGGAGATGGTGGAGAAAAAAAGAAGCCAATTGAGAGAGATTCTGAAAAGACGGTCAGCGAGACCGCCTAAATCCTTTACCCAGAAACCGGGCTTTCCTGTTCCATGTTACTTCAATGACGGCTGTTGCGGCTACACAAACGGAATCACCTGTATTGAGATAGAAAAAGATGTGATCAGGCTGACCAAATGGCAGCGCCGTTTGCAGAAGAGAATGGTTCTTGTGGAGAGAAGCCTTTCGCTCCTTATCGCTTTCATACAAGAGGGCCGTCCTATTGATAACAGCTCAGAGCCTTTCTTGAAAGATTACCCCCTTGACTGATGCCTTCAGTGAACCAAGGGGGCAATTGAAAGGAGGGCGGGAGAGGAATCCTTTTCTCTCCTTCACAACCTCAATTTGCCTTGGATGAGGCGGTTAAGCCATGAGGTTGTATGAAACGATAATGGCAAAAGCCGCCCCTGCGGTCAATCACCCCTTAAGATGATTTGAGGGGTGATTTTGTTGAGGAAGCATTTTCATTTCTCAGGATCCAGCCCCAATGCTACCACGGAAAAAAATGCTTACCTTGTATAACTTTTTTTTTCATCCAAAAATGATTATAATTGGATGAATATAAACCTGTGGAGAGATGATGAAAAAGATTAAACATATCGCTTCCCAAGAAGACGCTATTAAACTTCTCAACATCGCCTTAGAACATGAATGGGCTGTGAGCTTCGAGTACACCATTCATGCCTATTCCATGCCCAAAGGGAAATTCTTCTATGAAGATCCTCTCATGAAGCACAGAACAGATATCCGGGCTCAGACCATTCAGATCGGTATCGATGAAATGTATCATGCCCTTCAGCTGGGAATCATTATCACCCAGATGGGAGGGACTCCTTCCTTTAAGACAGATGAAGTCATGCGTTATCCCAAGATCATGGATAATCTTAAGAGAGATAAAATGACAGAGGATATGGTGACAGACCTCTACCAATCCGCTGAATTTAGAGAAGGCACATTTCCCAAAATTCAGAATATGGTGCTCAACATCTCCTACGACGAGGTTCGCCATTCCCAGCAGTTTGAGGCCATGATGGAGGCCCTGAGAGAAACTGGAAACGAAGATGCCTTGTGCTATCAGCCCGATCCAAAGAATAAAAACAAAGAAGAGGTACAACTCCTCCATGAAATCACTCATCTGGAAAATGAGCTTATGCATCGCTACCTCAAATACGTTCTTATGTTCAGCGAACATCAGGACCTCAGTCAGCGGCTTTTCAAAAATTCAATCGATCACATGCGGCATTGGGACAAAAATTCCGGCATTCTGATCAAGATGGGAGATGTGATCCAGATCGAAAACACCAAAAAAGACGAAACCGGCGCAGAAAAGAGTGCAGCTGCTATGCCCTTTCTCTATCCTGGAGAAGACCGCCTCTCCGCTTTAAAAATCCTCATTCCTGCCGAAAAGAGTCTTATCGCCAAATATGAAAAACTCATCACTCTCGTTCCAGACGGAGAGATCAAGGATCAGCTTGAGCTACATCTTGCCTTAAACAAAGAACATGTCTTTACCCAAGAATGGCTACTCAAAAATGCTCAAAAAATAAAAGGCCTGGAATGAATGCCATTGGTTTTAAATCATCGGAGGGCGATTGGAGAAAGGCTCCAAGGAGGTAGCTATGAAAAGATTCTTAACCCAATTCAAGAAGTTCCAGTACTTTTATCCTTATACAGTGGCCATCGTGGGAGCCCACTCGGAAAATCTTCTCAATTACATGGCCTGCGCTTGGCATACAGCTCTTTCCTTTGATCCTCCTCTCTTTGGCGTTCTCATCAGTAAGAAGCGCTTCACCCATCAAGTCATCTCTGAAGCAAGGGAGTTCACAGCCAATTTTTTAAGTGCCGAGAAAGTAAAACTGTCGGCTCAAATGGGAAGAAAATCCGGTCATGACATGGATAAAATCAAAGAATTTCAGGTCAAGCTCGCTCCTTCAAAAATCATAAGCTCGCCCATCATCGAAGAAGCATATGTTTGCTTCGAATGCAAGGTGGCGGAAATACGAGCTTATGGAGATCATGATCTCTTTGTGGGACAAGTGCTTGCCATCCATGAAGAGGAAAAGGTATTTAACGAGGAAGGAGTGCTCAATCCTGGAAAAGTGCGTCCTCTTCTCTATCTAGGAAGCGATTTCTATATAACCATCGAACCTGACTCACTCCAGCATATCATTCCTGATTGAGTATTCACTAAGAGTCAGGGCTGACCTAATTTTTTAAAAAAACGATTGAAATAAAAGCCGATTTTATTTAAATATAATGAAAAGATCCTATGAATGCTGTCCTTAAAATTTCTGACCTTCACAAATCCTTCAAATCTGGTTTCATCCCCAGAAAAAAGGAGATCCTCAGAGGAATCTCCCTCGATGTGGGGGAAGGTGAAATCTTCGGTTATCTAGGCCCCAACGGAGCAGGCAAAACCACCACTCTCAAATGCATCTTGGGGCTGATTTTTCCAGACAAGGGAAACATCGAAATTTTCGGCCTCCCTCACCTCTCCCTCGAAGCCAAGGAACAGATAGGCTATCTCCCTGAAAATCCATATTTCTATGATTATTTGACGGCTTCAGAATTTCTGCATTTTTGCTGCCAACTAACCCTCATAGCCAAAAAGGAAAGAAAAAAGAAAATCGAAGCCCTGCTCCGGCTGGTGGGGCTGGAAAGCTCAACCCATCTGCAGCTCCGAAAGTTCTCCCGGGGGATGCTCCAAAGAATAGGTCTGGCCCAAGCTCTTATCCACGAGCCTTCTCTCGTCTTTCTGGATGAGCCTCTGGGAGGTCTTGATCCCTTGGGGAGAAAGGAGATAAGAGATATTATCGTCCGGCTTAAAGAAGAAGGAAAGACTGTATTCCTCTGTTCCCACATCCTCCAGGATATCGAGATGATATGCGACAGGGTAGCTATCATCGTAAACGGAGAAATCAGCAGCCAAGGGAAGCTTAAGGATCTGATCGCAGAGGAAATCTTGTTTACCGAAATCGTTCTCTCCGGAGTGGACGATCAAAAACTTCGTCGGTTGGGAGATGCCGTGTTTGCTCACGGAGAAAAGATTCTTCTCAAAGTTTACCAGGAAGAAAAAATCGATCAAGTCCTCCGCCTGGTCCAGTCAGAAAAAGGAACAATACACTCCCTTATCCCTCGAACAGAAACTCTGGAGGACCTGTTTGTGGATATGGTGAAAAAAGGATGAAAATCAGAGTCATAGCTTCAAACACATTCAAGGAAGCGATAAGAGACAGAATCCTGTATTTGCTTCTTTTTTTCGCTGCCGTTTGTATTGCTTTTTCCCGCCTTCTGGCTCTCCTCACCGTGGGTGATAGAGTCAAAATAATCAAGGATGTGGGCCTGGGTTCTCTTTCCCTTTTCGGGGCACTGATGGCCATCCTGATGGGCACAGGCCTTGTTTACAAAGAGATTGACAAGAAGACTGTTTACACCATCCTTTCCAAGCCCATCCATCGCTATCAATTCCTGCTCGGAAAATATCTGGGTCTTATTCTGACTCTTTTCATCATGCTTCTCTTGATGAGTTTCATATTTCTTGCCCTGGTCTTCTTTCACTCCTTCACGATTGAATGGAAGTTGTTGATAGCCGTCGTCTATATCTTTATCGAGATCTGCTTGATTACAGCCGTGGCCCTCCTTTTTTCCTGCTTCTCCACTCCCATCTTGAGTTCCATCTTCTCTCTTTCTTTCTACCTTATCGGACACACATCCTGGGGGCTGGAGAACAGCATCAACAAAATGAATCCGGGGATAGGAAAAATCCTCATTCAAATCCTGTATACCTTCCTTCCTGACCTGGAAAATTTTAATTTTAAAACCGAAGTGGTTCATAACCTGCCCATCCCCTCAGAGATCTTCCTCTACTCCTTTATCTATGGAACATTTTATTCTGTCTTCCTTCTTGCCTTGGCCATGCTGGTGTTCAGGAAGAAAGACTTCACTTGATTATGAAGAAGAAGTTCGTGGTTGTAGTCCTCATCTTGAGTTTGGGAACCTTCATGGGACTCAAAATCAAGGTCGATAGGATCAAACGTGAAAAAATACCCGGTGCTTCCATCATCTACATCCCTTCCGGAAAATACCTAAAGTATACCACGTTCGGTTACTCCTCCTTGCTTGCTGACCTTATCTATCTGTGGGCCATTCAATATTACACCACCTATACTGTGGTAAACAGATTTGAACATCTCGACCACATCTTCTCGGTCATCTCCGAGTTGGACCCACACTATCTCGACCCCTACGAAATCGGAGCCATGATTGCCATCTACGAAGCCAGGGACATAAATCTGGCCTATAAAATCCTGGATAGAGGCCTGGAGAAAAACCCTGATCAATGGATCTTCCCTTTTCAGGCTGCACATTACGCACAGATGATAAGCCGAGACTATGCACTTGCCCGTGAATATTACAAGAAGACCATGGAAATCGAAGGGGCCCCTACCATTACCAAGCGTCTCTATGCCAGTGCAGCATACAAGATTGCTGATTACCAAACGGCGTGGGACACATGGCTGGACGTCTTCAATAACGCCGAAGATGAGAGGGTAAAAAAAATCGCCGACAACCATCTCTACCAGGTCAAATCAGCGATGGATATCCAAGCCATCCATGAAACGATTGAAAAATACAAGCAGAGATACGGCCGGAACCCAGCCAATCTGTCTCAGTTGGTGAGATCCGGCATTTTAAATATTCTCCCCCAAGACCGGGACGGTAAAGACTATCTCTATGACCCTCAAAAAGGAGAAGTCAAGGCTGCGTCAATCCCATGGAAGAGATAATTCTCATCATCTTCTTCGGCCTCGCTTGGGGCAGCTTCCTGAATGTAGTGATCTACCGTCTTCCGCGGAGAATAAGCTTGGTGAAGCCGTCCTCATCCTGCCCCCACTGCCATCAGAAAATCAGATTCTACGACAACATTCCTCTTTTCTCCTACATTCTCCTTGGAGGAAAATGCCGTCACTGTAAGGCCAGAATACCTCCTTCCTATCCGCTGGTCGAATTGTTGACTCCACTGGCCTTGCTTTTCCTCTACAACGAATATTCCCTGAGCCCTTCTTTCTTCGCCTCCTCCCTTTTTTTCAGCGCTTTGGTTATCTTAGGATTTATTGATTTTTTTCACCAAATCCTTCCCGATGAAATCACTCTCCCCGTCCTACTGCTTGCCCTTATTTATTCTCTCGTTCGACCGGACTTAAACCTGCGTCAAGCTCTGGTGGGAGCAGTCAGCGGAGCTGGATTCCTGCTTTTTGTCTATGGAGCCTATTATTTATTGCGGAAAAAAGAGGGCCTGGGGATGGGGGATGTGACCATGATGTTGATGATCGGAGCATATCTAGGCTGGCGCCTGACCCTTTTCACACTGGTTCTGGCCTCCTTCACTGGAGCTCTTTTCGGGGGGGTTTTTATCCTTATCAAAAAGAAGAACCTTCAGTACTCTCTTCCCTTCGGATCTTTTCTTGCCGTAGCCGCCTTTGTCGCTCTTATCTGGGGGAAAAAAATAATCGCTTCCTACTTTTCCCTCTATAAGAATCTAGCCCCCTAAAAGATCGATAGAAGGATTTTGCGTTCTGAACTGATGAAGCTGAAAAACCAAGACGGATAAACAGGACTGGCAGTCCTATCTTATTATCTTAAAGACCTCTCTCCAAGACTTAATGGTCAGAAGGGCCCCAACGGGTTGTTCCAGCTTTTGAATTGAGGAATCATACTCCTGAATGTAGACCTCTCGCTTCCGGACATTCCCCTGGGTTTTATCAGTTTCACCGAGAGTGACGGCAGCCCTGGTCTTTGAGGTCAAGTTCAAGCTCTCTACTGGCCCGGTTGATGTCTTGAAGGCTGTTCCTCCGATCAAAGAGCCTGCCACCGAGCTGGTGTATCTTCCATAAAGCTTTCCCAATCCTGCAATATTTTCACAGGGATCGACGCTCTCGATGTTTCCAGTTAGAGTACTAAAATAGCAGATAAAGTTGGCCACCTTCGGATCAGCCCATACCTTCTCTCCTATCCCCAAGTCTCCTTTATCCTTTTCCTCAGATAGATTGAGCGTATCCGGGTCACCCAAAAACCATTCCACTTCCGGCGTTTCCCCATCCTTAAGGGCGATGAAAGAGTAGGTGGCTGTGCTCGGCGCTCCGTCATCGCCACCGGTTCCAAAGTAGATGCGGGGAAGAGGAGCTGCTGAATTGGGGTCTACCCAAACAGAGGGTTTACTCAAGATAGGGTAGTTGTCGGCATCTTCATAGATCACATCGATCTCGGAATCCCAAGAGACCTGGCTTTCCCTCACATCGAACTCGACGCTCGCATCAAGCTTCCACAGCCTTCCATCCAGGTCGCCGAAATAGACCCGCTCAGCATAACCGTCTTCATCTAAGTCCACGACGGTTGAGGAACCGGGAATGGTGCAGGGAATGTTGGGAAACTCCGCAGAGGTGTCGACGTCGGAAACCTCGTAGCTCCAGAACACCTCACCGCTCTCGATGTCCACAGCATAGAAAACATTTCCTACAGTCTGGCTGGGGTTATTGTCATAGCCGGAACCAGTAAAAGCAACCCAGGTATCATCATTCTCCTTAACCACTTTGCCGATGGATGGGACAGACCAAGTCTCTCCCATCTTTTCATGAGTCACTTCCCACAAAGGTTGAGGACTATAGGGATTGGTGATATCCAGAGCAAAATAATAATTCGTTCCTCCACCAACAGTACTTCCCTTCCCTGGCCCTTGGCCGCAAATAAGAATGGTTCGCCACTCCTGGCTTCCGTTTCCATCTGCGTCTATGAACACATCGGCTGCTGTAGGAGATCCATCCACATAAACATCTCTAACAAAAAATCTGTCGCCTGTTGCTTGATCCACCACCCACATGTTCTTGAGCTTGGGAAGAAGGTTGTAAGGGATAAAGGCCCAGATTTCTTCTCCAGTCAAGGCATCAAAACAATGAAGCATACCGTCGTTGGCTCCCACATAGACGACTTTCCGCCTGTCCTGCCAGTCGCTCATAAAATCTGAATAACCATCTCCCATCTGACCGGCCAATCCTCCTGGAGGCCCAACGACGAGAGGATTGGAATGGTTGATATCGCCTAGTTTCCAGTAACGATCTTCCCCTCTGACAAACCGGATTAGGCCCTGGTTATCGTTGTTAACATCCTGCATGATGGGCCCGAGAGTATCCACATTATCTTCTGAGAAATCGATTCTAACAAAATCAGAATCGACATAACGGGCTGTATAAATGTTTCGGGTGCTTTGAGATCGAGAGTCAAGTAACTCTCCTGCATCCCAGAGTATTTCCACTCCCGAAGCCACGATCTCTCTTCCCGAGGGAGCGGAAAAATCGGGACGGGTTACTGTCCTCAAAATAGAATAAGAAGACCCTTCATATTCCATACCTGAGACATCATAGGCTCTGAGGTGACCCTGCCACCCTGGGAAATAGAAAGTCCCAGCAATGACCAGTTTTTTCTCCTGACCATCTGCATCTTTTACCGTGGTCACGGCCACAGAAGTGCGAGAATATTCCCGTCTATCCACAAAGACATACTCCATGGTGATCTCATGAATCAAAGGCGTATCAAAAGAGGCTCCTTCATACTCCTCCATCTCATCTTCTTCCGCATTGAGAAGGGCTTTCCACATCAGATGAGTGCCAAAATGGTTGAATGTGTGCCAATCTAGGCCGGAATAATCATGGATTTCGTCACCTTCGTATCGCTTATAGAATTCCCAGTCTCTGCCATTATTCGAAAAATAGAACTCCACCGAAAGGCCGTCGCTGGAGCCTCCCCGGATTGCCTGTCTGAGGTCTGAGATCCTCGCCTTGGTGATGGCGTAGCGCATAGGGTCGACATCCGATGTGTAGCTTGTGGAGCGGGCCTCCCCAGAGAGGGCATAGACAGAGGCCAGCTGATTGATGATCAGATAATAGTCTCCCGAGTGGTTTGCATCGGCCAGAACCACATCCATATCTCCATCCTGATCGTAGTCCAGATAAGCACTCATATCCACATCATGAGGATCAGGCAGAATAGGTTCACAATCGTTGAGACACTTGAATTCAAAGTTTACGGGAATCTCTCCTTCCCCCACTTCACCCTTCAAGCCCTTGTTTTTCATGATCCACATATGAGCGTAGTTTCCCGCATTCCACCTGTCATTAGCGCCAAAGATATCGATAAAGCCGTTATGGTCAAAATCGGCCACACACGTGGCCACCGTCCCAGTCACACTGGGCTCTGGGATGGGAATCTCATGACGGGTGAAATACCCTGTTCCATCATTCTCGTAGTAGACAAGATAGGCGATATCGTTAACCGTGCCTCCGATGATATCCACATCTCCATCCTTATCGAAATCTGCGCCATCGATGGACGAGCCTCCTAGCCCAATGGTAAAACCTGTCGGCTGGTCGTAATTCAGTTCACTGATAACGAAATTATCCAGTTCGAAATCCTCAGTACCGGGATTCCGGACAAGAAATATCTTATCTTGGCTGATGACCAAGACATCGATGTCATCATCATTATCAATGTCCACAGAACAGAGATGATCGGCTGCCCAGTTACAGTAGATGTGAGCATTCATAAATTTCTGGGTAAAATTCAAGCTAGGTGAAGAATAGTAAGGCTGAAAATCTGGGTCACTCTCTGTCCCGACGTTGATGTACATGGCCGCCACGAAATCAGTGTACCCAAATTCATCGAGTCTGTTCTTGTAGAAGAAGAAGTCGAGCAGTCCGTCGTCGTTGTAATCAGCCACGGTCACAGAAGCCGGACCGACCACAAGACCCGTATCGTAGACTTCGTTGGGATCGATCAGAAAAATCACTCCGTCATCATCCACTCCATCTCCATCTGCGTCTTCAAAATAGTTCCTGACCAAGATCAGCCGATAGTTATTTTCGATATCCAGCCCAATCAGGTCCGGATAGCCATCGTCGTCGAAATCGCCCGCATCACAGACATAGATTTTGGCCCCCATGCCGGAAGGTTCTGTCACTTCAAAATTGGCTCCTAAGTAGCTCAACGACACAGGACCAGGCGGCCAATTGGCCACAGAACTGTACTGGATATCCTTGTAATCCTCGGTGTTAAAATTTTCGGTAAAGCTTCCTGTATACTCCACGCATTCTTCCTGTGCCCAGAAATTCGCGGCCAGCAACAAAACAATGATAGTCGCAGGGAGAAAGAGCAACCAAAATATCCTTCTCTTTTTCATTTTTCCCCTCTCTTTTTATGCTTAATAGGTTGCACCTGGAAGTTCGATGGCTAGCCCGACTTCCAATCTTGATGTGGTAACGTTGCTCCCCTGATCAAAAACACCTATGCAAATCAAAAGAGCATCTCCTGGGTCAGTGGTCCCCCCCCCTGCCTCATCATCAATCAAAAAGGCAGTATAGGTGTAGTGAATATCCAGGTCGCCATTCTCATCGATATGGTAACGTTGTTTGAAGAAAATGACGTTAGCGTAATCGCATGTTCCGTCATCATCTGGATCGAGTAGATTCAACAGTTCTAAATCGGTTAATTTCCGAAAATAACTAGCATCTTGCGGAAGGTCTATACCGTAGGGTTCGTTGAGGCAATGCCCGTCAAAACTTGTCCAGGCTTCGTTAACGAAAAAATTTTCTACAGCAAGCCAGGAGGCATCAAACCCTGCCTCGCCCGAGTTGAATGCCTGCTGCTGAGTACGGATGTTTGCCGCCACTTTGGGGCCTGTTCCGGTCACTGTCAGGAGCACCATCCCGATGGTCAGCATGAAAGTCAGCACTAGGATAACCACGATGAGGGCGGCCCCTTTCTCCGATTCCTTAAAGGATAACCGAAGTTCAATCATCTCAACGCTTTTCTTTAACCTCTTATTCATTACCGTGTTCCTGTGTTGTATATATTCAAAGACAGATTCCTGATGTTCGCTGTGGATTCCAAAAGAAACCTTCGGTGCTTATCGTCCTCGGTGGCTTGGGGGCTGTTGGCGATAGCCGGCCTCCGGTAAAGATGCAGATTCGTGGGAGCATCACCGGAGACACTGACAAAAGGATCAGGAGTCTTTCCCAGAACCCAGATTCGAACCTGTCGGATCCGACTGCGGTCATCTATTGTCCAACTGTCATCCCACTCGGTAAAACCGAGAAAGTTACCGCTGCCATCAACCATGTTGTATTGGAATTGTAGATTCTCGATATTTTGAGCCAGAGGCATGTGCATGACGCTTCCATCCTCAGCGATGGTGGTTAAGTACAGAGTGTTGGGAATCCCCAGGTATCCATCCTCGCCTACAGTTAAGGTCAAATCCGGATAATCCCCAGGATTCCCTGTGGTATCCAACCAATATTGTTTGATCTGAACAAAGGTGATTATGCCGTCATCATAGCTGTCAGCAGAACATCCTGTATCCAGCAACCCACCTGGAGGATTGAGCTCGGATTGACCTGGCTGCATGTTAAAATGAGCTGCCCCTTCCCCGCAGCCGTGAACGCTGTTTTCAGGGATAAAGCGAACGGCAAAACACCCTGCGCTCTTGGTGGAAATAATAAGCACTTGTTTGTTTTCATATTCATCCGGACAGATGTAAGGAGCATGCTCTAACTCATAATCATGAAGAAATACGGTGGCTGCCCCACCACCTCCTCCTCCCTGATAATCACTAATACGCAGATCCAATGGTTTATCAAAATTCCCCATCACTTTTACCGAATCAGAAGACTCAGGTGCAGGTCCGAAACCATCCTTACCCTCAAGGAAATAGCCGGCTATATCCAGAGTCAATCCTACTCCTGAAGACCGGACATCCCTGGCGATGAAGAACATGGAGGACCGGACATCGTGTTGCAGCTCGGACAACTGTTGCTGATCCACAGATATCTTGTTGCTTCTCACGTAGAGGGCAAGCGTGCCCACTATGAGAATCAACATCACCGTGCTACTCACCAGGAGTTCGATCAGCGTAAAGCCCCTGTTGGATATTATCACAGAAGGAAAGCTATTCTTAGGAGAGAGGTTATTTTTCTTTCTTATTCTTGTTCTCGATTCCTTCATACTGGCCTCATCTGCTTATGACTGTGTTGGTATCTGCCCTGACCTTGTGTTGGATTGGATCTTGAAGAATTGTGTTGAGGTCGATATCGAATTCTGTTGGAGGAAAAACAAGCACTCTGACGGACCAGCTTGATCCTGAAATCTGAACCTGGGTGATACGCCTGTAATCAAAGGTGGTATCGCTGTTGACATCGATCTGTTCATCGATAGCTCCTGCGGTGAGGGCGTTGAGCTCATCAGCTGTCAGATTTCTCAGGGCCTCAACCTGCTGCTGAGCCAGATAGGTGGCACTGGCTATCATGTCAGAGCGAGAATTGTTCATCACGCTGTAGGTAAATAGTTGAGCCAGCCCTAAGAGGGCAATCCCAACCAACCCGATACCTATGATCACTTCAAAAAGAGTGAACCCTTTCTTTTTTTTACAGGTATTGATTTCGTTCTCCTGAGAGAGAGAAGCTCTTTGATGACTTTTGGGAGACATCTTATTCACTCTCCGATTCAAGATATCGAATGGATCCGCCAGCGAAAACGCTGATCACCCTGAGATCAGGCTGACCATAACTTTGAAGCTTTTCACTCTGGAGGGTAATGCTGTGGTGTTCACTATCAAAATTTGTGATGAAGCCCAGAGATGTGAATTCCACATTTAGGCTGGGAAAATCCACGTCCACCACAAACTTGGGTGAAATTATCTTACTGATGAACCCGGGCATAAGAGTCCACTGATCAGAGGCTTCCTCTCTTTCTATCTGGAAGAACCATTCGTTGTTTTCATTGAAGAACCTCATCCTGTGGTCCATTTTGGTCTTTACAGCCTGGAACTTCGCCCTTTGCATCGTGGTGAGGATATCCCGCGCTTCATTCTCCAGCTGCCTTATCTCAATCGTCCTCTGGATGTTGGGAAAAAGAATGAGCGAAAGCATTCCCACGATGGCAACGACAAGCACAATCTCGATAAGGGTGAAGCCTTTTTGTCCTCTTTCCCACTTTTTATTCATAACAAGTCCTTTAGATTTCCAATCAAGGATTCTCCATCAGGAAGAGATTATCTTACTCTAACAAGAGATACCGATCTTCCTCCATGTATGTATTCCTCCCACTTTTACGGGGTAATATATATGTATGCTGCCTGTTATTTTCGGTCAATCGCCCCTCTGGATGATTCCTGAGATGATTTTTCCTCTTCTGTTATCACCTTTTCGAGCATTTCATCTCACCTTAAAAGGTGATTTTTCTAGATGGACAATATCACCCCTCAGCAGAAGCATTTCCGTTTCCGTGACAGCTAATGATGAGGCATTTTGTTCGAAATAGCGCCGGTTCCCATCCCTCCTCGCCAAAAACCCTCCCACCCACCACCATGGGCTTCTGAGGGACGGGAACCGAAGCCGATCTCCATAAACAAATAAGCGGATTTATTGAAATTTCGAGGAGACTGTGGTATTGGTTTGACAAATGGGTCTGACGTTCCTTCCCTTTACTAAGCCTTTTTCTTTAACCGCTCTTCATCTTTAAGACCAAAGACTACCCTTAAAAAATAATGTGCGGTATCTGCGGGATGGCCAGAGCAAGAGGAGGTAATCCTCTTTCCTCAGCAGTGCTTTCCTCCATGATAAAGAGCCTCCTTCACCGGGGGCCTGATGATGAAGGAATCTACTTCAACAATGATGTGGCCTTTGCTGTCAGACGCTTGAGTATCATCGATCCTGAAGGGGGTCATCAACCTTTATCCAATGAGGACCGTTCTATCTGGATCGCCCACAGCGGCGAAATCTACAATTTCCCTTCACTCCGGAGAGAGCTTCACTCCCGCGGCCACTCTTTCTCCACCCGTTCTGATACTGAAACCATCGTGCACAGTTATGAAGAATGGGGAGAGAGGGCAGTGCAAAAACTAATTGGAATGTTTGCCTTTGCCCTCTGGGATGGCCGCCAAAGGAGACTGCTTTTAGTGCGTGACAGGATTGGAATCAAGCCTCTCTATTATACGCTGTTGGAAGACAGAACCTTGATTTTCGGTTCGGAACTGAAAGCCATCATCAGTCATCCCCGAGTAAAACGCATCATGGAGCCAGAAGCCCTTGATATTTACCTGACTCTGGAATATATCCCCTCTCCTCTTTCAATATACAAAAATATCTTCAAACTCCCCCCTGGCTGCTTCCTGATCTTTGAAGACGGACAGATAGAAGTCAAGAGATACTGGAACCCAAAGCTTAATTCTCAGGGCGAAACCTTTGGAGCTTCTCTCAATACTCTCAAAGAAAAGCTTTATTCCCTGCTCAAGGAATCCGTCAAACTGAATTTGATCAGCGATGTACCGCTGGGCGCTTTCCTCAGCGGAGGCATGGATTCCTCTTCCATCGTTTCTTTTATGCAAGAGCTCGGATTCTCACCGCTGAAAACATTTTCCATTGGTTTCGAAGAGGCCTCCTACAATGAACTCAAGTACGCCCGCAGGATCGCTCGCAGGTTTCACACTGACCATCAAGAACACATCCTCAAGCCGTCCATACTCAATCTAGCCCAAAAGCTCATTCTACATCTCGACGAGCCTTTGGCGGACTTCTCCATTTTTCCTACCTACCTTGTGTCAAAAATAGCCCGGTCTGAAGTTAAAGTGATCCTTTCAGGAGATGGAGGAGATGAACTGTTCGGCGGATACGAACATTACCAAGCTCAGATTCTGAGCAGGCAGCCAACCCTTTCTCTTCTGGGAAAAAGTCTTATGCCTCTTATTAAACAGCTTCCCCCTGCTCCTATAAAAAAGGGGCCATGGAACAGATTGCGGAGATTCTGCATGGGATTTCAGCACAGCCCGCAATTAAGACATCTGCGCTGGATGATGTTTCTTTCCTTGGAAGAGAAGAGACGCCTCTACTCAGATAGCTTGAATCAGCAGTTAGAAGGACTGAAAGAAGTGGACGAGATGGAACCTTTCCGGAGCCTCTTCCCTCTTCTTTCTCGCCTTGATCAGATCAATGGCGAGCTCTTCTTGGACTTAAAAACATATCTTGCAGATGATCTTTTGGTTAAAATCGATCGCATGAGTATGGCTGCCTCTCTGGAGACGAGGGTTCCATTTCTTGATCACAGGTTGGTGGAGTTTGTGTTCAGCCTACCTGGGAATCTCAAGATCAAGGGCTTAACCCTCAAATGGCTCCTGAAGAAAACAATGAAAGGAAGGCTTCCCCAACAGACTCTTCACCGATCCAAAGAAGGCTTCAGCATCCCTATTAAACACTGGTTAAGGAAGGAATTAAAAGATCTCTTGTTGGATTATCTCAGCAAAAGAAGAATCAGAGAGGAAGGACTTTTTCACTTCGAGCCCATTGAGGAAATGATCGATTCTCATCTCAAAGGAAAGGAGAATTACAGCCATCAACTGTGGGCTCTTATGGTCTTTGAAATGTGGAAAGAGCACTATCTATGATTTTTTTATGATGAAAACTTCCTCTGTCTTCTCGTAGATTTTGAACTCCTCTGAAACCGGAAGCCCGAGTACCCATACGATCTCTCCTGCTGATAGAAAAACAGGCCGTCGTTCCCTTTCCCGAACAGGGATGCCTTTGGCTCTCATGATCTCTTTGAGTTTTTTCTTCCCCGGTGCTCCAAGGGGTTGGTATCTGTCTCCTTTTCTCCGGTTTCGAACGATTAGGGGAAATCGGAGCTTGGCCTTATCAAGAAAAGCAACTTTCCTGTCATCAAAATCAAACTCTTTAAGTTTTTCCTTTCTAATCTTTCTTCCTTCAAAGCTCAAGTCTATCTGCTGTATGTGGAGAGAATCTTTCCCTTTCCAGCAATATTCATACTCGATTCTCGGCAGATCCCTTTCTTTTAAACACACCATATCCCCCTGCCTTCTCAGGATGAGATTCTTCTTCAGCTGAAATTCCTTTTCTCTGCCCAGGGATAAAACGGATTCAATATCTGTGAAAGAAACATCCCGCAAATCCCCCTTCAACCTGAGAAGGAATTCCCGCGTCACTCTTCTCTGCAGAGCCAAGGGAAGGGATGTAAGATGTGTCCACTTCAAAACAGCCTGATTACCTATTTCCACAATCGCCTTTTGAGCTTTTTCTTTTCCCAACTCCTCCAACAGAGCCTCTTCCTCCTGGAGTATGGAGGCCATTCTTCCTAAATGAGGAACGATCCTGGGCTCAAAATGCTTCTGGATATAAGGAATAAGTTCTAGCCTGATCTTGTTCCGGAAGAAGCGTTTGTCAAAATTACTTTCGTCCGCTCTATAAGGGAGATCTCTTTCCCTGAGATAAGTTACAATATCTTTCCTCTCAACATCGATGAGAGGACGAATGATCATCCCTTCCACAGCCGGGTAGATGGCTGATAACCCTCGAAGCCCACTTCCTCTTAGGAGCCTCATCAAGAACGTTTCTGCCTGGTCTGACATGGTGTGGCCAGTAGCAATCTTGTGTGCGCCTACCCTGGAGGCAGTCTTCTTCAAAAAATCATACCTTAGTTTCCGACCCGCCTCTTCTATATTCAATTTCCTTTCTCTGGCGAAACATCGGACATCCTTCGCACCTAAAAAAAAGGGCAGTGAGTTTTTTCGTGCCACCTCGCTGACGAACTCCTCATCCTCTTTGGCCTTTGGTCGCAGCTTATGGTTAAAATGAGCCAGGGATAACTCAAGGTTCCACAGCTCACGGAGTTCGAGGAGCAAACTCAGGAGTGCCGTTGAATCAGGACCGCCTGAATAAGCGATAATAACTTTATCTTTCCTCTGGAGGAGTTTATGCTTTTTTATTGCTTTTTTAACTGTATTTAAAATCATCTCGCTATTTTTATGCGTTACTCCCGGAGGGATCTAATATCAGTCCGCCAGCCAAAGATTGGACTTTGATTTGACGTGGGGAAAATCAAAATGGCGGTGGAGGGATTCGAACCCCCGACACTGCGGATATGAGCCGCATGCTCTAACCGCCTGAGCTACACCGCCAGCGGCCAAATTTTAGCGAAATCAAAGCTTGAAGTCAATTTGCATGAATAGGGCTCAGCGGACCATAACCCGGGCATCTCGGGTCTGGAAGGAAAGAGTCTCACCGCCAGGACCGTTGGCGCTCACATCCGCCACAGAGATCATGCTCTCTCCCATCCCCTTTGATTCAAAGACAAGGGTGGCCAATCTCCCTGTTCCCCTGATACCTTTACCTATCTCAGGGCTGGAGAAACCGATGGTGCAGGCACCGGATTCATTATCGATATTTTTTAGAAAGGGCGGAGCTTCACCAAGCTGGTCGATGAAACCACCTTTAATCACATCCTTCAAGCTCAAGACCTGGGAGTTGAAGCTGATGGATATGGACATGTTTCCGATTTCTTCCCCAGACCTAAGGTTGACACTGATCCGGAATTCCCTGCCCTGAGGGACTTCAAAACTGGAGGGATTGAGGAAAACCTGGTTCTGTGGAGCAGCCTCCCTTTCCCTCTCCTCTTGCATGCTCTCGCGCATTGGCTCAAGCTCAGCCGGCTCCTCTCCAACTTCCTGGCCGATCGTTCTTCCAGTAGGAGAAACCCCTCCCAAATCTGCCCAGAGCGGCTTTAAATCTTCGGCACTGAGAGGTATGGTGCGGATGATGTGAGGAGTGATGGTCAGGATGACGTCTGTCTGTTGAATGGTCTGATCAGTACTGGAAAAAAGGCTTCCCAAAATAGGGATACTCTTCAAGCCGGCGATCCCCCTTAATGTTTTCCTTTCCTCATCCTTCAATAACCCTGCCAACAGGTTTGTCTCCCCATCCTTCAGGCGAATGACGTTCTTAACTTCTCTGGTGGTGATGATGGGAATGTCGGCGTAACCACTCCCTCCCAAGGATCTCAGCTTGATCTCCAGTTCCAGAGTGATTTCATTCTCAAAATGAATCCTGGGAGTGATTTTCATATCGATGCCCACATCCTCATAAGCAAAGGAAGTCACCGGCTGCTGGCTAATTCCTCCTGCAGCAATAGGGGTGAAAGTGGTGCGGGGAATGGGGATTTTATCTCCCACCAGATATTCTATCTTTTCTCCCTCCACCCCGCGAAGCCGCGGCTGAGAGATGATCTTGGTGTCAACATCCTGTTCCAAAAATTGAATAAGAGCGGAGGGCAAAGTGATCTGATAATTCTCCCTTTTGCTCAAATCAATACCCTTCAAATTAAGCCAGCCTGTCTCCGATTCTTGAGTGCCACTGTATCGAAATCCTATGATATGTTGTTCAAAGTCCAGCCCTAACTGCCTCAGCCTAGTGCTGGATACTTCCATGATCTCCAAATCGATGATAACTTCTCCTTTGGGTTTATCCCAGACATGAATGATCTTATCGGCCAACTCCACAAGCGAAGGCGCGCCCCTCACGGTCACAGAATTGAGGTTCTTATCGATGATGATGTTGGGGGCTCGGAATTGGGTCTGGAGCATCTGTCTCAGTGGCCCTTGGATGTCTTGGGCCTGGATGTTGGAAAGGTAAAAGGTCTTTATGGCATCCAACTCGTACTGCACCCTTTTGACCGGCTGATCAGGGGCAACAATGATGGTCTTTTCATCGATGATGGTGTAAAAATTTTTAGATGCGAGACAAAGGGAATTGAGTGCCTGCTCAAGAGTCATATCTGCAAGATCTATGGTGAAAGGAACATCCCTGAACTGTTCGTCAAAGATGATGTTAATGTTGGCGCTTTTAGCCAGCGCTTGAAAGATGGAGCGGAGGCTGGCATTGATGAATTTCAACTGAAGCTTCTTCTTATCCACCTTGAGCTTTACGGGCAACTCGATCTTCACTTCTCTAGGCTTTTCCTCCTTGACTTCCTCTTCCGTCAGTCTTCTTGCTTCAGCAGCAATGGCCACATTGGTTGGATCATAAAAGAGGGCCCTTTCATATTCAGCCAGGGCTTCTTCCTTTTTATTTTGGGAGGCAAGCGACCGGGCTTGCTGCAGATGAGTAAGGCTGGCAGCGACCTTGGCTCTTAGCAACGCCAGGCGGTAGACAGAATTGCCAGGATCCTCCCGCACTGCCCTCTCATAATATTCAATGGCGGCATCCCAATCTTTATTGACCGCCGCTTCTGTGCCCAGCTTGTAGTTGCGGTTGAGAACGGTGCATCCCAGAAAAACCAGGATGATTATCGTCAAAGAGAGAATTTTTCTCATCATGACTCTCCTTCTAATGGAATCTGCTTTTTCTCACCACCAGGGCCGATGATATCGATCCTTTCTGTTGTGATCTCTTCAACAGTATACTGTTCGCTTATTTTCTCACCTCTCTGCACAGCGATGGCTTCTCCTTCAAAGATGATCAGAGCAACCATCTTTTGGCCGGAATCGATGTAACCGATATATCTCAAGTTAAAAGAAAAGGAAGAATCCCTCACTTCAGCGGAGGCTCCTTCCTGAAGGCCTGGAGAAATCTCAAATGACTGAACAACCTCCTCGCTCATCCTTCGGCTTTGGGGAGTAAAGATATTTCTTCCGGGAAGCTTAGGATCTTCTCTTTTTATCTGCAACAAATCCTTGCGGATAAGGCTTTTGACTTCCTTTTCAGAATCTTGTTCGGTATTTCCCTCTTGAGCAAGGGACGAGGAAGACAGGCACAGGAAACAGAAGGTGAGAATGCAGGCTACGAATATCTTATTTTTCATAGTACCCCGCCAGAGCCACCTTCAATTCCAGCATTCCGCTTTGGGTCTCGATGTTCGAAAAATCGATCTTTTCAACTAGCAAGAATTTTGGAAATTTCTCCACAGAATCAAGGAATCTTTTTAGCGATGGATAGGAGCCTTTCCAATCAAAGCTGACAATAAGCTTCTCCAGATTCCCATTGCGAAGCTGGCTATAATCATAATTTTTCCGTGAAGCATAGATGCCTGTCTGACTGAATATTCTCTGCAGGTCTCCTCTCAGCTCCTCGAACACATTATTATCCTTGTAGAAATATTTCCCTCTGATCTCCTCTATATCCCGAATAGCATCCTGCCATTTGAGCCATTCCTTTTCTTTTTGAGTGTGTTCGGCGACCAAACTCTGATAACTCTCCTTCTGAGCCAATAAAGATTCCTGTATGCCAGAATAGGCCCTTCTCTCTCCCCCCGCAATGAACAGCAAAAACACCACAGGGACCACCAGCAGAAGGAAGAACCATTCCAGAATTCTCCTTTCTTTTCCGCTCAAAACATCAAATATTTCTTTCATAGGTTAAAGAAATCTCCGAACGCAAAAATCCTTGTTCGTTGCTGACCTCATTGAGCACTCTTATATTCTTGAATTTCATTCCTTTCAAATTATTGATAAGCTCCAAAAGATCCTCCAAGCTCCGGGAAACCACTGCAAATCTCACCCTCATCTGCAGATCTTCAGATATTGTAGGAGCTAGGGAGACAATATAACTCGAAGGGGGAAGAGAATCTTCCAAACAAGAGAGAAAATCGATCCAGGAAAAGCTCTTTCTGAAGATCAACCCGTTTATGGCATCAACCGTTTCTTGGTAAGTCCCTTCCACTTTCTCGATTTGGGATCTGTTCTGTCTTTCCTTGCTCTGCATTTCTTTTGTGGACTGATCTAATTCTAAAAGAGAGGCCTTGATGGCCTCTGCTTTATTCCTGTAGGAGAAATAGACCACCCCTCCGGTAACAGAAAGAAAGAGAAAAATGATTCCCATAAAGATCAGGCAAAAGGAGAAAAATCTTCTATTCCTCAAGGGATGGGTGGCCAGGTTTAAATGAATGCCTCGCTTATTTCTCATAGGATCTGTCCTGCCAGAGGGGATAAAATCTCTCGTTCCTTGCGATTCAAGTTCTTTGCCTGGACAACATCCACTCTCCTCAAGGGAAAAAGCCACTTTTCCTGCAGATGAGAAAACACTTCCTCTTCTCCGCTTGGCAGACCCAAACGGATGTAGAAAGACTTAATTTTCTTCTTCTCTCGATCCTCTATGAAATGCGCTGTATTCTCCACTTCATTGACCACATTTTCCAATTCCTCTCGAGAATAAAAAGGGGCTTCTCGCCCAAAGGAAAGAGGCTTCTGTCTATAGAGAGTGATTTCTGAAGAGATGGCAGCCAAAAGACTGAGTGAATCCTTCTCGATGTTGATCAAGAGGAAGTCTTCATCTTTCTCCATGTTCATAATATTGTACAATCCAAGAAGAGGAGAACTGACAGCCCTGACTTTTAATCCAAGGCGGCTGAGTAAATCCTCATACTCCTCGATGATCGCAGAGCGAGCCAAGGAAACCAAAAGTTTCTGTGTTCTGTTGGGTCTTATTTGTTGAAAAGATAATCGGATATCTTGAGGTATGAATCCCATCTGTTTTTTTATGCGAAAGCGGACGATCTGCTGCCTTTCCTCTGATGAGGCAGGAAGTGAATCGAAGGAAAACACAAAGGCTTTCAGGGACAACTCAGGAACAAGGCAGGCAGTTTTTTTGTCACTGAGATGAATCTTTTCCAATCCCTCCTTTAATTTTTCTTCCAACAAAGCCGCATTCATTATGTTCTTTTTGGTGAAGGAGGGCTCAATCACCCCGCTTTCCAGGGGAGAAAAAAAATAACTTTTAAGTCTTTTCTCCTTCGGGGAAATATGAATGCCGCCCACGTATCCAGAGGAAAAATAAAAAGATGAATGGAGAACAGGAGGCTGGGCAAAATATTTTATGATCCTCTCTTTTATCAGTGCTGAAGACATCGTCTCTTCATTCCACGAAAGTCACTTTGTTCAACTCTCTCAGGCTGATAGTGCCCTTGACTACCTTATCCATCCCGACCTCTCTCAAGAAGACCATTCCTTCCACTTTGGCCCTTTTTTTAACTTCGGAAAGAGGTTTTCTGTCCAAGATCAGCTCTCGGATTTTATCTGATAGCTCTAGAAGTTCCGCGATAGCTGTTCTGCCGCGGTAGCCGGTGAAATTGCACTCTGGACATCCCTTCGCCTCATAGAAGACCTGATCTTTGTACTCTGCTGGATCGAGACCTGATTCAAGCAGCTGTTGATCATTGTACCGGAAAGACACTTTACATTTAGAACAGAGCACTCTCACCAGCCGTTGGGCCAGGATACAATTGAGGGCCGAGATGAAGCTGTAGGGATCCACCTTCATATGGAGAAAACGGCCAATGACATCAAAAACATTGTTGGCATGGACTGTGGTGAAGACCAGATGACCGGTCAGGGCCGATTGGATGGCAATCTGGGCTGTTTCCGGGTCCCTGATCTCACCGACCATGATTTTATCCGGATCGTGCCTCAATATGGATCTTAACCCTCTAGCAAAGGTAAGTCCTTTTTTTTCGTTGACCGGAATCTGGGTTATGCTATCTATTTGATATTCGACAGGATCTTCGATAGTGATGATCTTATCCTCGGGGCTCTTTATCTCTGTCAGGGCAGCATAGAGGGTGGTGGTTTTTCCGCTTCCTGTGGGACCGGTCACCAGAACCATGCCATAAGGCTGGACGATGTATTTTCGAAACTTGAAGAGAACCTCATCAGAAAAACCAAGTAGATCCATCCTCAAATCGGAGATGGCTTCTGTGATCATCTCTTTGTCCAGGATTCGAATCACCGCATCCTCGCCGTATATGCTAGGCATGATGGAGACACGAAAATCGATGGTTTTGTCTTTGATCTTCAGCCGGAACCTTCCGTCTTGAGGAACTCTTCGTTCGGCAATGTCCAGATCAGACATGACCTTCACTCTGGAGATGATGGGAGATTGAAATTTCTTATCGATGGGTTCCATGGCTTCACTCAGAACCCCGTCTATGCGATACTTGATGGTCACTCCTTCTTCTTTCGACTCGATATGGACATCACTGGCTCTCTTCTGGACAGCCGTAAAGATGATGGAATTAACCAGTTTGATGATAGATCCATCTTGATCAGCTAGCTTCTCGACGGAAATCACCTCTTCCTCTTCCCCCCCTTCCTTTTCCACCACCTGCATGATGAAGCCTTCTGTGGCATCCTTGAGGACTTGAAGAGCTGTTTCGCTCTTTCTTAAGGCCTCATGGATGGCTCTTTTTGAAGCCGCGTAGACCTCCACCTTCTTACCCAAATAGGATTCGATGTCATCGATGGTCTTTATATCAGAAGGATCAGAGATGGCAATCCTGACCACGCCTTCATTCTCTTCCAAGGGAATGAAATTTGACCTATAAAGGAACTCCACGGGAAAAGACTGAACCAATTCCCGGCTCAATGTGTAGGAAGAAAGGTCGATATAGGAAACATGATATCTCTCTGCCAGTTTTTTTGTCTCCTCCTCTTCAGAGAAGAAGATCTTTTCTGATTCGTCTTTCTTGGATTTGTCCATCAGCGTACCACTCTTATTATATTAAAAATGGGAAGATAAACCGACAGAAGCATGCCGGCCACAATCAAGCCCATGAAAATGATGATCATAGGTTCAACAAGGGAGACGAAGGTGTTAATCTTTGTCTGAATTCCCTCATCATAGACATCGGCCACATCGATCAGCATCCCCTCAAGGTTGGCTGAAGTCTCTCCTACCCGGATCATGTCCAGAGCTAGCAAGGGGAAAAAACCAGATTCCTGAAGCGCCCCGGATAAACTTTCCCCGTTCTTTATACGATCGGGAAGTTGCTTTAATCTTTTGTGGAGAAATTTATTCGAAACTGCCTGATGGGCAATGCCAATCGATTCCAGAAGGGAAATTCCTCCCCCCAGAAGAAGACTTAGAGTTCGACAGAAAAGCGAAACGGCTGACTCCAACCAGATAACCCCTCCATAGGGAGTTTTTAGTCTGATACGATCCATGAGAATCAGAATCTTCTCCTTCTTCCGAATTTGAAAATAAGCGAGAAGGAACACAAACAGGATACCCAGCAGCAGAAGAATGTTACTCTTGATGGCCAGAGAGAGGCTCATTAAGAAGCGTGTTATGCCCGGAAGTTGGGCCTCAAAATCGGCATAAAACTGTGAAAAACGAGGGAGGATAAAATTAATCAGGATGAGCAAAAGAAAAAAAGAAAACAGGAGAAGAAGGGTTGGATAACTCAAGGCAGCCCTTATCCTGGATTTCGTCCTGGAAACTGTCTTGGCGTAGTCGATGTAACGGCTGATGGTATCAACCAGATTTCCACTTCTCTCTCCTGCCATGAGAGCAGCGATATAGACTTTTGAGAAGGTCTGATGGTAAGGGGAGAAGGCCTCTGAGAGGGATTTCCCTCCCCTGATATCATTTTCCACATTCATCAATATTTCTTTGAAGTGGACATTCTTAATCCGGCTAACGATGATTTCGATGCTCTTGAGAATGGGATAGCCTGCTCGGATGAGAGCAACAAATTCCTGGTTGAACATGATGAAGTCCCTCTCTTTGATCTTTCTCTCGAAAGGAATGACAGGGATTTTAAGCCTCCTCCAATCTCTACTGATTGACAGGACACAGAGCCCCTCTGCTTCAAAATGGGCTCGACACTCTTGGGAGGAGGGAGCAAGGAAGGATTGGATGGATGTGTGGCCATCCTCTTTGGCTAATCTACACATAAAATAAGGCATAATTTAAACCAGAATTGTTCGTCAATTTCCTGGGTCTAATATTAGGTTATCCTCTATTTTTTGTCAAATATAACGGTCTTGTTTTAATGGCAGACTCTCTCTTTGTTATTTAGTCTATCGAGAGGCGTATTTTATGGAATTTTCGGAGATTTGGATCGGGCTTGGGATCTTTTGGGACCAGGCTTCATCACACGTAAATATACAGTTCAAGAGTATTGTCCATGTCTTCCTTTGAAGGCAAAGCCTGACCCCAAAAGATTGACAAAATCTGAGAAAAACTTTATTTTTAAAGTAATGAAAAACAAGATCATCTCGGCCATAACACTCATTTTCCTGGTTTCTCTCCTGACATCCATCGTCAAAGAGAGAGGGGTCAGCGCTACAGAGTTATCACTAACAGCAAGTAGCACATCCCATCCACAAAACACAAAAAAACCCAAATACGATTACATGAGTACTGTACTATCTCGTGATACAAAGCCTCTGGGACTGAAAGAAGACGTCGCACTGAAGAAATTCCTCAAGCAGTCGAGCATAAAATGGGCAATCAGGGCCGGAGAAAGACATATCCTGGACTGATTTTTTTTATACTCATGATTCAATTTTTTGGATTGAATGTAACTGAAGAGTCAAGCAAAACCACCTAACTACGATGAAGAAGAAAGCTTATTTGGTAGTCTTTCCTGTTCTCATCCTCCTTGTTCTGGGTGTTTGGAACATCTACAAAAAAATTACATGGAAAGAACCCACAGACGGTGTTTACTGGCAAAAAAAATCTGGGAACCTGACCGCCATCAAAGTCGATGTGGACTCTCCAGCCTATCTCGTAGCAGGCATTAAAAAAGGGGATATCCTCTATTCCATCAATGACAATCCTACCAATAACAGGGTAGATGTGGCCAAAAATCTTTGGTTATCGTGGAAGACAGGTCAGAAGGTGACCTACCAAATCAACCGACAGGGAGAGCTCATTTTCCCTTCCTTCTATCTCACCCAAAAAGGGGCCAATCTTATTTATTTTTACCTTGCTCTTATCGGGTTAACCACCCTGATCATCGGCATTATCGTCTTTCTCAATTCCAACAAGCCTTTCTCCATGCCCTACGTCTATTTTTATTTCCTTTCCCTGACATTCTATTCTTTCTATATATTTTCCGCGACAGGGGAAATGAATGCCTTGGACAGTGTCTTTTACTGGCTGGACAAGGTTGCCTTCTTCCTTTTCCCTCCGCTATTCCTTCACTTCTTCTTGATCTTTCCTCAACAGAAAAAATCTTTGAAAGCGAGGCCTTCTGCTGCTTACTTCCTCTATCTTCCAGCCCTTATCCTCCTCCTGCTCAAAATTCTCCTCAATCTTCCTCCCTTCCAAAAACTGGGCGATTATCTGGTTCTCGGCCTCTATCACACTTCCGAAAAACTCGATCTTCTCCACTTTGCTGTCTTCTCTGTCGTAGCACTGGGCATCATCTTCCAGAGCAGTCTCAAGCCAGCCAATCCTCTGATTAAGAAGCAATTGAAGTGGATCGCCTATGGATTGGGTTTCGGAATCATCCCTTTTATCTTATTCTACATCATCCCCTTTATGACAGGTCATCTCCCTTCCAAAGCCGCGGAATTAGCGGTACTGCTTCAGGCTCTCATTCCCTTAACCTTCGCTTATTCCATCTCCCGGTACAAGATTATGGATTCTGAGGTTCTCCTCAAAAAGGCCCTCACCTTTATTTCTTCCTATGTGGTGCTCGCCACTCTCTACTTTATCGTCAGTTCTCAAACCAAGGTCTTCTCCGAAAACAGGCTCAACGCTTTGATCCTAGGGATCATGGCCATAGTTTTGGGAGCAACTCTCTTCTCCCCTCTGAAAAAGCTCTTTCAAACTCTTATTGACAGGGCTTTCTACAAACGCAGCTACCAATACCGCAAAACCCTTCTCTCCATAAGCAAGGAACTTTCCAGGGAAAGAAACCTTCAAAATCTTACCCAATCCCTCCTGGATTTGATCGCCAACGCCCTCTCTCTGAAATCCATCGCTCTCCTTCTCCCTTCTGACGGCAAGAAGAAGTGTTTTTCCATCTTTAGATCTCGAGGCAAATTGCCTCTCCCCAACAGCCAGATCATATTCGATACACATCTTTATCAAGAGCTTGAGCAAGAGGAGTCACTCTCATTCTATTCATCCAACGAGCTTTCCGCTTTGGGCTTTTTTCATTTCATGGCATTGAGAGTGGAAGACAAACTGATCGGTTGTTTGGGTATGGGAAAAAAGGTCGATAACACCTACCTGACATCGGAAGACTGGGAACTTCTGAGAACCATATCTTCACCTGTAGCTCTGGCCCTGGAAAATGCCTATCTCTACAACCAAACCAACCAGAGAGCCGTAGAGTTAGAGAGACTGAAAGACTACAGCGAAAACATCATCGAAAGCCTGACCGTGGGAGTGGCTGTGCTCGACCAGAAAGGAAAAATCATCGGCTGGAACCGCATTCTGGAAGGGACTTTTGGCATAAGAAAAGAAGAAGTGATCAACAAAAATCTGATTGACGTCTTGGGCAAGAAAAATTTCCAGGCCCTATTTCCTCCTAACACCCAACAGGGCTTTCGCCTGTTGAGCGAAATCACTCTGGAAATCCCCTCTGGGATGAAGAAAATATTTGATATCGCCAAGACTCCTCTTCTGGACAACGAGATGAATCCCTACGGAACAGTGATCGTCTTTGAGGATATCACAGAAAAAATTTCCCTCCAGCAACAGCTGCTCACCTCTGAAAAGCTGGCATCTATCGGTCTCCTTTCCGCAGGGGTGGCGCATGAGATCAACACTCCTCTGACTGGAATTTCCAGCTATGTCCAAATCCTGCAAAGAAAACTCTCCGATTCCAGCCATGCTCAAATTCTGGATAAAATCGAAGCCCAAACAGACAGAGTGGGCCGCATCATCAAAAACCTCCTTAACTTTGCCCGAAGCCCCTCTGAATCATCCTTTTATCAGGTGAACCTCAAGGAAAATCTGGAAGAAATCATCTCCCTGATCGACTACAAACTCAAAGCCCTCAATATCAACATCGAACTCAACCTCTCCCCTCTTCCGCCCATCTTTGCTCAGGGAGAAAAACTCCAGCAGGTCTTCATCAACATCATTCTCAACGCCATAGATGCCATGCCAGATGGAGGGACCCTAAGAATCGAGCTCTCTCAGCAAAACAATGAAGCGGTGATAAAAATCGAGGACACAGGAACAGGAATAAAAAACCAACACCTGCCCCATATTTTCGATCCTTTCTTCACCACAAAAGGAATCGGAAAAGGGACAGGTTTGGGATTGTCCATAAGCTATGCCATTATCAAAGAACATGAAGGTCATCTTGCTGTGGAGAGTGAGGCGGGAAAAGGCTCACTCTTCACCATCTTCATCCCTACGGATTTAGATAAAAAAAAGACCAACAAAACACCCATCAAGAATTAAGAAATGGAAAAAAAGGGACTGATACATATCATCGATGATGAACCCATCATCCACGAAATCTTGGGCGACCTGTTAACTGGAGAAGGATACGATGTGGAAATGTCCTCAGATGGGGAAAAAGCCCTGGAAAAGCACGCCTCAAAAGAATTCGATCTCATCCTCCTTGATCTTCTTATGCCTGGAATGGATGGAGTTGAAGTTCTGAAGAGATTGAAAAAGATCAACCCCTACGTCGTGATCATCATTATTACCGCTTATGCTTCTGTGGAATCGGCTATTACGGCGATGAAGATGGGAGCATTCGACTACATCCAAAAACCTTTTAAGCACGATGAACTCCTGCTGACAGTCAAGAGAGCCATGAAGCACAAAAGGCTTCAAGAAGAAAATCTCAGGCTTAAAGATGAACTGCAGCGCAAATTCAGCTTCGAAAACATCATCGGCAAAAGCAAATTGATGAGAAATCTTTTTGAAACCATAAAGGCCGCCGCCCCCACCAGAAGCACCATCCTCATCCTGGGCGAAAGCGGAACTGGCAAAGAACTGGTAGCAAGGGCTATTCATCAGAATAGTCCACGGATAGATCATCCTATCATCGTGGTCAACAGCGGCTCCCTTCCTCCAGATCTTCTAGAAAGCCATTTGTTTGGCCACGTCAAAGGAGCTTTCACCGGGGCAGTAACCGACAAGAAAGGCCTTTTTGAAGCTGCTGACAGTGGAACCATCTTCTTCGACGAGATTTCCGCTTTGAACCTGGAAACCCAGGCCAAACTGCTCCGGGTTATGCAAGACCGGGAATTCATGCAGCTGGGGGGAACTAAGACCATGCGAGTGGATGTTCGAGTTATCGCTGCCACCAATTCGGATCTCCAAGAGCTCATCGAGGAAAAAAAGTTCAGAGAAGACCTGTTCTACAGGCTGAATGTTATCAAGATCGAGCTTCCTCCTCTCAGAGATAGAAAAGAAGATATTCCTCTTCTGGTCAAACACTTCTTGGAGATATACAGCGAGGAAAACAACAAGGAAATCATGGGATTGAGCGAAGATGTGATGGAAATTCTGGAGAATTATAACTGGCCAGGGAACATCCGGGAGCTGGAAAATCTCATCGAGAGAGCCGTGGTTCTCACTAAGTCAAAAATCATCACTAGGAACAACCTTCCTCCTTTTTTATTGGAAACGAAAAGCATAGAAGTCATCACCCCTTCCCTCAGCAACAACCTCCATCTGAAAGAACGGGTCCAATCTTACCAAAGAAAAGCTATTGTCGAAGCCCTGAGAAGAACCAAGGGCGTCCAAAAAAAAGCGGCCCGTCTTCTTGGGGTCAAGCCCACTACTTTGAATGAGATGATAAAGAGACTAAATATAGACGCCGATCATATCTTCTACGACTGATCCTCTGGCCTGGATTATTCATGAATGATCCAGGCTAATCAAACTCCCCCGGTACAGCCTTGTTGATATTGATTTTAATCTTTCGGGGCTTCCCCTCCAACTCAAACTCAAAGCGTTCCTCTTTTTCGTCAATTAAGAGCTTCTTTGTTACATTTCTTCCGTTTTGATTCCAACCTACCTGGAGAGGGAAGACAAAAAGATGGCCCTTCTGGGTGAGGTTCAATCGGAGAAGATATCCCTCACCCTGCCTCAGGATGGTGTGAGATACTTTTACGTCGGGAAGTATATGGTTATCAAACCAACACTCAAAAAACGGCTCCAAATTTGTCCCTGAGACTTGGTTGAAGGTTTTTACGAAATCATTGGTGCTCGCCGCTCCATATTTGTGACGGGCAAAAAACTCCCGCAACCCTTGGAAAAAAACCTCCTCGCCGATAATATCCTTGAGCATGAGCAAAGCCAGAGATGCTTTATTGTAAATGATGGATTGAAAAGCTTCAAAATCAAAATAACTGAGTCGGGACCCCATGGTAATGGCGCCCCATTCGGTTTTCTTCTCTGTCCAGTAGGAAAGCTTGCTGATGATGGAATCCAGAACCTTCTCTCCATATTTCTCACTGAGATAGAGTATAGAGGAGAATTGGGCTAAACCCTCGCTCAACCATTGATCATGATAGGTCTTCCATGTGACTCCTTGCCCCCACCATTGGTGAGCGATCTCGTGAGCAAGGAAATACTCTTCCCAGCGAGAAAAATCCACTGGACATTTATTGTTCAGAAAGCGATCCTTCCTTCCCGGAATTTGAGGTATCTCATTGATTACAATGAAAGAGGCAGGACTGTGTCCACCACTCGCAGACCAGATTCTTTGGACGATGGTCAATTTTTCATAAGGGAAAGGACCGAAGACTCTCTCATAAAAGCGGACAACATCTTTTGCTTCTTCTAAAAACTGTCGATGAGAAATCCGAACACCTGTGGATGATTTATAAAATTTAAGAGGAAGACCAGATGAATCTTCTTGAACTTTAGAGAATTTCCCCACCAAGAAAGAGATGTATTTGACTGGATATTCGGTCTCAAAGACATAGACAGAATTTCCCATCTTTTCTATTTCTTCTACCTTTTCAATACGGTTCAACTTGGACTTCTCGATCAGATTTCCGGTGGCAATGCATGTATAATCGGAAGGTACAATAATCTTCAAACGCGCCTTAAAGTAATCATTATCAGCAGGAGCTGGATACCAGTAGGAAGATTGACTGTAGAGGAAGCTATCAAATCTGGATGGAGTATAGACAGATGTCTCGCTAAACTGGGGCTCTGCTACGATATCGGTTATCTGCTTGGGCGGAATGAGTTTTCCTCTGTAAAAAATCTCAATTGAACTGGATCTTCCCAGGGGAGGAGGTTGTAAAAAGTAGATATAGATGATATTTCTCAATTTATCTTGGGTATAGAACAATTCTCGTTTCTCTTGGTCAAAGATTCGGAGAATCTCTAGCTCTGGGTTGAACTTGAATCTGACGCCATCCAGCGACTCGACTTGGGGAAGGATATCGATTTTGGCTTTTCCTGAAAGATAAACCTCTTTAGGATCAAAGGCAATATCGATCTGGTAGCGTTCAATGTTAAACATCCGTCCAAAAGAGAAAAAAAGCCTTCTTGTTCCTTCACTTTTCCCTGGCGAATAGAGACTGATAATCTTGTCATTTTTCCATTGGTAAAGATACACCTCTTCATCAGCAAAAGGTGAATAGATGTAGGAAAATTTCCCGAACTTATCACCGTCAAACTCGAAGACGGTCTCCTCTCCTCGTGGCAAAAAGGAGAGCAAAGCTCCAGTGAGGGAATTCTCTATGGTGAAAGAACGCGGATAATGCTCCCTGAATATAGCACTTGCCTTGTTCCTCTCTGCAGAAGAGGCCAGAAATCTCTTCTCATCAGTCCTGGGATGGATCTTGATGTTTTCTCGGAAAAAAAAGTCGGAAAACCGAAGATAGGCATACTCTAAGCTATCCTCAAGATATTTCTTATTATACAGCAATTCAAGCTGATGTCTTTCCTTAGGATCTGAAGGATGAAAATACAACTCCCCTTTTCCGATGATAAGGAGCGCGGTCTCCAATTCGGGAACATTGTCGTAGAAGAGGATAGCATCCCTGAAAATAAGCTTAATGTCTACATGTTCAATCTCAATACTCCTAACTCTTTCCATTCTAATTGAAGGTATCTGTATCTTATACACCTCTTTCACTTCTCCGCTGATTTTTTTCTCTTTTATCTGCCATTGATCCTCTGTTTTATGAAGGAGAAGTTGCCATGTTTCTATCACCACAAAATAGGAATTTTCGTAAAGCGCTTGAAGAAAAATATCAGGCTCCTCATCACTCGTGTTCACCTTTTGAGCCCCGTAAAGGGTAACGTCTTCCATCTGCAATTGATCGAACAGATAATTGATTCTATCCTCTTCTTCTTTACGAATCTCTGGGGAAAATTTTAGAAGATAACCGGGAATATCACCCTTTCTTAACAAATCTTGAATCTCACCAATCAACTGCCCTATGTCTTGTTGTCCAGAAGAATTCTGGGGGAGTAGAAAGAGAAGGAATCCCAAGAGGAAGAGTGACGCTGAAACTCTATTTTTCATATATGTATTATAACAAAAAAGAATTCTCGCCAAAACAGAAACCATGAAGCCTATCCCTCACCATCAACCATTGGATCAGCAATATTTATGCCAAGTCTGGTTAAGAGAACCCCAAAAAATTAACCAGAGAAGAAGAATATTCTTCTATCAATATCTTTACCATCTGTAAAAAATTTTTACAGATTCGGAAAAATTTCCATTTTCGTGAAATGCTGAGGGCGGCTGTTTGTCAGCACGCTGATTTTCCCCCGTGTGGAACGTACTCGAAGAACCAATGCACATATCACCATAGGGAAGTTCTTTCTTTCTGATCAAGGGAATAGAATCGATCGAAAAGAGTATTTCCCCGGAAAAGGTCCGCCAAATTTATTTATTGCCGGCAAAATCCTCTTCCCAAGTGATGAGACTGTGATAATAAATTCTATCCCCTTCCTCGATTCCACGAGTTATCTCAGTGATATGAGATGTGGAGGCTCCGAATGCTTCCACAGCATAGAAAGCAGCCTTCTCAGGGTCGACTCGATTACCGCAGGTGTAAATATCCAACGCTCCATATCCATACTCAGGCCATGTGTGAGTGGATATATGCGACTCGGATATAACGATAACTCCGCTAACTCCCTTGGGAGGAAACTTATGGATAGAAACCGACCACACTTGAGCTCCCGCAATTTCCGCAGCTTTGACCAAGATCTGCTGGACCTTTTCCACACTGCCGATGACTTTTGGGTCACAACCAGAGGCCTCAACGATATAATGATGGCCTATTGAAGAATGGACTTTCTTGACCATGTTTCCTCTCCAAAATAAGGATAGGTTAACTGTATGGCTATAATACCTTTCTGTCAAGAAATCATTTGGGATTAGACAATAGTTCGCTTTTCCTCCTTAACCACATTCAAGACGATGTGGGTCACGGTTCTGTCCACATACTTTTTGGCAAGCACATTTTTAATAAAAAAATTCAGGTCTTCTCTGTCTTTAAAATTCCCGATGATCAAGGAGTCCCATTCCCCCGTGATATCATATACAGCCACTGTACGGGGGTCCTCAGCAATTTCCTTTTGGGTTTCTAAAAGCTTCCCTTGAGAAATACGAAGAGCAATGATAGCGATAAGATTTATGCCAAAATATTCTGGTTCGACCACAGGAATATACCCTTTAATCACGCTGGTTTCTTCAAATTTTTTGATGCGGTTAATGATTCCTGTCACCGAAGTTCTCACCTCTCTGGCCAACTCTCGAAAGCTCTTTCGAGCGTTCCTGTTCAAGGCACGAATGATTTCTCTATCCAGCTCATCTACCATAGAAAGGCCTCCTTACAATTGTCTTCATTTCAAGAAATAAATATAACAAATTTGACATTTGTTCTTTTATTACTTGACATATATATTGAAAATGAATAAAATTCAATACTATTTAAATTTTTACTTAAAATTTCGTCTTGTCTGAATAATATGATATTCGAGCCTCAAGGTCAAATTCAATCAAGGAAGGAGAAACAATGAAACCCTCTCCGCAAACTTCCCTTAAAAGCTTCGGCTACAAAAACGAAGAGGAGGTCTTGGCTACAGTCTTGGATCCTTCTCACAAGATCGCCTTCATAAGAATCATGTTTCCCGATATATTGGGGAGGCATATGGATTTTTCCATTCCCAACACAGAGTTGGAAAGCGCTTTCCGGGAGGGAAAAGGATTCGATGGGTCCTCAGTGGAAGGTTTTGTCCGCATCGAGGAGAGTGATTTGGTCATCAAGCCGGAAGCAAATACATTCAGAGTCTTACCTTGGGAATACACAGGATTCGACGATACGACCACCTGGAGAGAAGCCATCATGTTCGGGAATATTCTCACTCCCGAAGGAAAGAATTATGAGGGAGACACCCGTTATGTCCTCAAAAAGATTTTGGAGAAAGGAAGGGGAGAATTGGGAATAGAGGACATGAAAATTGGGCCAGAACTGGAGTTTTTTATCTTTTCCAACGACAAAGAAGCCACTCCTCTCGATAAAGGAGGGTATTTCTTCAGCGGACGACACGGAGGAATCCGTAAGGAAATCCAGCTTTTTCTCAACAGAATGGGTATCGAATCCGAATACGATCACCATGAAGTGGCCAACGGGCAGCATGAGATCGATCTGAAATATCTCAGCGCTCTAGAAATGGCCGATGTTTGTATGATCTTCCGCTATATGACAAAAAAGGTGGCCAGGATGTATAATCTGTTCGCCACGTTCATGCCTAAACCTCTAAACGGGCAGAACGGAAGTGGTATGCATGTCCATCAATCCCTTTGGAAGAATGGAAAAAATATCTTCTTTGACAAGATGGATAGCTATCACCTATCCAAAACAGCCCGCCAATACATGGCCGGATTGATGACCCATGCTCGAGAAATATCAGCCATTCTCTCTCAGTGGGTTAATTCTTACAAACGCCTGATCGAAGGCTACGAGGCCCCTGTTTACATCGCCTGGGGCCAGAGAAACAGGTCTGCCTACATCCGGGTTCCTGAGTATCAGCCGGGAAAAGAACTGGCGACCCGCATAGAGCTTCGCTGCCCTGATCCTGCCTGCAATCTCTACCTTACTTTTGCCACCATGTTTGCTGCCGGGATAAGGGGAATAAAGAACGGATACAAACTGCCAGACTCCGTTGAAGAAAACATCTATCGCATGAGTAATTCCAAGCAAAAAAAGTATGCTATCAAGACGTTACCTGGGAATCTTGAAGAAGCGATCAAAATCATGCAGAAAAGCAGCCTGCTCTATGAAACTCTGGGTGACCATATCTTCCACAAATTCACGGCCAACAAAAAGTGGGAGATCACAGAATACAACAAGAATGTTTCCAAGGAGTTCGACAAACAAGTAAGCGATTATGAAATCGAAAGATACCTGCCTTTCTTGTAATCTACGGCCCCCCAATCAATAACAACAGGTATTGGATCATCATAAGTCATAGTTACTTTGCCTTGACAGGCGGCAGAAAATTCCTTGACAAAAATTGACAGGGTTGCTATAAAATTTGGTTAATATTTATAATTCTAATTACTTATTATTTTAAATTTGGAGGAATAATAGATCTCCTACTTGAAAGGCTCTTGTTTTCCCAGGCTTATGAAACGAGAGACCGCCCCACTTAAAGCTATCTCCGTCTCCGGGAGTTCATGATTGCTCGGTAAGATTTCCTCCAAAATGATTGAATGTGTCATTTCTTTGAATGGCTCATCCAAAACAACATAAGATTGGAGGATAAACGGTGGATGCCGAACGCCAAAAGGTTAAGTCCTTCATTGATAAATACAATGGCGAAAAAAGAGCACTGATAGCTATCTTGCAGGATATTCAGGGGGAATTCAATTATCTCCCTTCCGAAAGTCTGAGGCTTGTCTCAGAAATCTTAGGCATTCCCCTCATCGATATCATCAGCGTGGCCACTTTTTACCGCTCTTTTAGCCTTGAACCACGGGGAAAACACCTTGTCACCGTCTGCCTGGGAACAGCATGTCATGTGAGAGGGGGACCCAAAATTTTGGAAGAATTCGAGAGGAAACTGAACCTCAAAGCGGGCCAAACCACCCTAGACAAGCAATTTAGCCTGGAAACAGTAGCTTGTCTGGGATGCTGTGCGATTGGACCCGTGGTTGTGGTGGACGACGATTATCATGCCCAAACAACCATCCGAAAAGTGGATTCCATCCTAAAGAAGTACAGGGCAAAAGAGAAGAAAAATGAAGAAAACAGAAAAAATTAAGTCCATCGAAAAACTTTATAAAACCATTGATCATCATATCCAAAAAAGAAAATCCGAAGAAACACCCGTCCTAACAGTCTCTGCCGGAACATGCGGCCGTGCAAGGGGTTCGATGCGCGTAATCGAATCTCTAGAAAAAGTCATCCAAAAAGAAAATCTCAAAGATCAAGTGCGTATCCGGGTCACGGGATGCCATGGATTCTGTGAGGCAGAACCCAATATCATCCTGCAACCCCACAACTTTTTCTATCAGAAAGTCCAACCCAAGGATGCCAAAGAAATCATCTCTGAAACAGTTCTCAACGATAAAATCATCGAGCGTCTGTTGTATACTGATCCTTCCACTGAAACCAAGGCTCTCAATGAAGACGAAATCGAGTTCTACAAGAAACAAAGACGTATCGTTCTAGGAGACAATGCTCTCATCGACCCCACCGAAATCGGCGATTACTTTTCTATCGGAGGGTACCGTTCTTTGGCCAAAGCCCTGACAGAGATGAAGCCTGAGGAAATCATTGAAACCATTCAGAAATCCGGTCTCCGCGGCAGGGGTGGAGCGGGTTTTCCCACCGGAAATAAATGGGCATTTGCCCGAAAAGCTAAGGGAGATACCAAGTATGTCATCTGCAATGCCGATGAGGGAGATCCCGGAGCTTATATGGACCGCAGTCTGCTGGAAGGCAATCCCCACCGTGTGCTGGAGGGAATGATTATCGGTGCTTACGCTATCGGAACCAAGGAAGGCTATATTTACATCAGAGACGAATATCCTCTTGCCCTGCACCATATCACCCTGGCTATCGAGCAGGCCAAGGAGCTCGGCCTTCTCGGCGAATCCATTTTGGGCACAGATTTTAGCCTGGATATCCATATTGCTAAGGGGGCAGGTGCCTTCGTTTGTGGAGAGGAGACCGCTCTCATTGCCTCAATTGAAGGAAGAGTCGGAGAACCTCGTCAAAGACCCCCTTTCCCTGCTGTCAAAGGACTGTGGAAACAACCGACCAACATCAATAATGTGGAAACCTGGGCCAACATCCCCATCATCCTCCAAAAGGGGGCTGATTGGTTTTCTCAGATTGGCACCAACGGGAGTAAAGGGACAAAAATATTTTCCTTGGTTGGAAAAATCAACAATACAGGATTGGTGGAAGTTCCGATGGGAATCACCCTGAGAGAGATCATCTTTGACATTGGCGGAGGAATTCCGGGAGGTAAAGAATTCAAGGCCGTCCAGACCGGAGGCCCTTCTGGCGGATGCATCCCTAAGGAAAAGCTCAACCTGCCCATAGACTATGAAAGCCTGACCGCGGCCGGTTCCATAATGGGTTCTGGTGGAATGATCGTCATGGATGAGAATACTTGCATGGTGGATGTGGCCAAGTACTTCCTGAATTTTCTCCGGGATGAATCTTGCGGAAAGTGTCTTTCTTGTCGCGAGGGAACCCAACGCATGTGGGAAATCGTCAAAGACATCACTGAAGGCCTAGGAAAAGAGGGGGATATCGAGCTGCTGGTAACTCTAGCCCGAGCCGTCAAGGACGCTTCCATGTGTGGTCTAGGCCAGACCGCTGCCAACCCGGTACTCTCCACTGTCCGGTATTTCAGAGAAGAGTACGAAGCTCATATCAAAGACAAGAAGTGTCCCGCAGGAGTGTGTAAAAACCTTATCCAGTACCTTATCCTAGAGGAGAAATGCACTGGCTGCCTGGCCTGTCTGAAGATCTGCTCCCAGGAAGCCATCACCGGAGAGCTCAAAAAGGTTCACATCATCAATCAAGAAAAATGTATCAAATGTGGTGCCTGCTTCGAGGCCTGCAACTTTGATGCTATCATAATAGAGTGAGGAAGCCATGATTACTCTCAAACTAAACAATGTGGATGTCAAAGCTGAGGAAGGCTGGACTCTCCTGGAGACAGCCAAATTCTATGGGCTCGAAATACCTACACTCTGCTACAACGAAGGCCTGAGTGTTTACGGTGGTTGCCGCCTTTGTTTGGTAGAAATCGGTGAAGAGCCGAACACCAAGCTTGTCTCTTCCTGCACCTACCCTGCGGAAGAGGGCCTGGTGGTAAGAACAGGCACTAGAAGAGTTATAGAAACCCGAAAAATGATGATCGAACTCATGCTTTCATTGGCTCCCAATTCCAAGACTATCCAGGATTTGGCTTCCAAATTCGGAGTGACCCAAGTCAGGTTTAAGATTCGCAACGAAGAATGCATCCTCTGCGGCCTGTGTGTGAGGATGTGCAGGGAGCAAATGGACGGTCGTGCCATTGGCTTTCAAAACCGAGGGCATAAGAGAAAGATCTCCACACCATTCGATATGCGTTCAGAGGAATGCCGGCTATGTGGCGGATGCATCTACATCTGCCCCGCCTGTCAGCTAAGGTGCCAAGGGCCTCAACCAGATACAGATGTGTGTAATGCCTGTCTGACCATGGACCCGACATGTCTTGATGTCTATGATGAACTTCAATGTTGGATGTATGATGCAGGCCGCTGCGGAACATGCGTGAGGGAAGAGCCTGAAATAAAGGAAGCCTCACAAGCCCTAGGAAAAAAGAAGTGAAGGGATGTCTAACGCTCACTTCTTGACTATAAAAATGAGTAAATAAGGAGGTAACCATAATGGCTTATACAAAACTCAACAGGAGTGCTGCCACTTTAACAAAGAATAGAACCGAAGGTTCCATCAGCCCCGTCAGCGGGATGTGTGTTACTTGTGTGGATGGCTGTATCGGCATGTGCGAAATCGGAAAATCAGCCTACCGCGGTCCTGAGGTCCTCTATCCCCAGCCCTTTGGAATCATCACCGCTGCCTCTGAAAAAGAATACCCCGTGGACCTTTCCCATTTCAGTATCATGGGGACCGCAGCGGGAGCTTACGGCGTGGAAGCGGATCCTGATAAGGCTACCTTTCCTAAAGTGACCATAGAGACCAAGATAGGGCATGATAAAGGAATCAAACTCAAGGTCCCTTTCATTATCTCAGGTATGGGCTCGACAAACGTAGCCAAACAGAATTGGGAAGGATTGGCCATCGGGGCCGCCCTCTCCGGAACGATCCTGACTGTCGGGGAGAATGTCTGCGGTATGGATGATGAATCCGAAATCAGAAACGGTAAGATTGTTCGTTCTCCTGACATGGAAACACGAATCAGGCTTTTTCAAAACTGGCAGCAGGATGGCTACGGGACGGTTGTTGTCCAGGCCAATGTCGAAGATACAAGACTGGAAGTCCATGAATATGTCATCGATAAACTGGGAGTGGAAGCCGTTGAGTTGAAATGGGGACAGGGAGCCAAAGATATCGGAGGAGAGGTCAAGATCAAAAACCTTAAAAAAGCTCAAGAACTGAAAAAAAGAGGCTATATCGTCCTTCCCGATCCTGAGGATCCTGACGTGATTCAGTCCTTTGAACGAGGAAGTTTCAAGGAGTTCGAGAGGCATTCCCGCCTAGGCATGGTGGAGGAAGAAAGCTTCATGCAAAGAGTGGAGGAACTGAGGAGAGCGGGAGCCAAGTATCTTTTCCTCAAGACAGGAGCCTACAGACCCGTGGATTTGGCCCGGGCTGTCAAGTTCTCTTCTCAGGCCAAAATCGACTTGCTCACAGTTGATGGCGCTGGAGGAGGAACCGGCATGAGCCCCTGGAGGATGATGAATGAATGGGGTATCCCCAGTGTGGAAATCTGGTCCTTGCTCTATCAATATCTGCGTAAACTCGATGAAAAGGGAGAACACATTCCTGACGTGGCTGTGGCAGGCGGCATTACCTTCGAAGATCAGATCTACAAGGCACTTGCTCTGGGAGCTCCTTATTTCAAAGGCGTGGGCATGGCCAGAGGCCCTATGGCTGCCACCATGGTAGGAAAGACCATCGGCAAACGAATAAAGGAAGGACAGATTCCGGTGTATGTGGAGCGCTTCGGCGACACGACTGAAGAGATTTTCGTCACTGCACCCGAATTGAAGAAGAGATTCAAGGAAAGATTCAACGACATACCGACAGGAGCGATGGGACTCTACAGCTATTTCAAAAGACTGAGCCAGGGCTTGCGCCAGCTCATGGCCGGAAACAGAAAGTTTGCCCTGGAATACATCTCCAGAGATGACATCGCCGCATTGACTAAAGACGCAGCGAGCATAAGCGGCATACCTTATGTGACAGAAGTGGATAAGGAGGAAGTGGATAAAATCCTGGGCAGCTAGCCTTTGTCACCGTTAATCTGGTCTAACACCTTTGGCAAAAATGACATTTCTTCCCTAGAACTTACTTCTTGCCTTTTGTCTCCGGTTTACTCTTTTCCGGCGATATGCTATAAATACGCTCTGGATCAAGATGAGTATTCCATCCATCATCATCAGCCTTTTCGTCCTGCTCTTCGCTATTACTGTGCATGAAGCTGCCCATGGCTGGATGGCTCTCCAGAGGGGAGATCCCACCGCTTCCAGCTTAGGAAGAGTCACTCTCAACCCTTTGGCCCACATCGATCCCATAGGCACCATAATATTGCCCCTCATTCTCGTCCTGACAGGAGTCCCCCCCTTTGGTTGGGCAAAGCCTGTTCCAGTGAATCCTTACAATTTTCGAAATCCTCGGCGTGACAATCTTCTGGTTTCCGCAGCCGGTCCTTTTTCCAACCTGACTGTGGCCTTTATCGCCTTTGTGGGCGTCCAGATACTTAAATTAATCAATCCCAATTTGCTCACAGGGAGAGGAGGCTTATTCAATCTAGGTTCAGGGCTATTTCTTATCCTCTATTACACAATCTTGATAAACATTATTCTGGCTATATTCAACCTTATTCCCATCCCTCCGCTGGACGGCAGCGGGGTGCTCACAGGGTTGCTCTCTGAGGAGGCTGCCCAGAAATACGAACAGATTCGTCCTTACGGATTTTTCATCCTGATCATATTGATATTTACGGGAATTATCGGAAGAATTCTGGGCCTCATAGTGTCCATCGTTGATATTTTTATATTCTAATCCTGGTTGGCCATGGTCAAATGTAATAAAAAAAGGGTACTCAGTGGGATGAGGCCCACAGGGCCTCTTCATCTCGGTCATCTGGCAGGGGCTCTGCGCAACTGGATCAAACTGCAAGATCGATATCGCTGCTTCTACACCATCGTAACCTGGCATGCACTCAGCTCTGAATACCAGAACTCCCACGTTATAAAGGACTACACTTTTGAAGTAGCCGCCGATTGGTTGAGTACAGGATTGGATCCAAAAAAAAGCGTGCTTTTCATCCAATCTGATATCAAGGAACACGCGGAGCTGCACCTTCTTCTGTCCATGATTATCCCCCTTCCCTGGCTTCAGCGAGTACCCACCTTCAAAGAAATGCAGAGGGAACTCCCAGATAAAGAATTAAACACATACGGATTCCTAGGGTATCCCGTGCTCCAGACAGCGGATATCATCATTTACAAGGCGGAGATTGTTCCTGTAGGCGAAGACCAAACCTACCACGTCGAGCTGGGTCGGGAGATCACCCGTCGGTTCAACCGCCTGTTTGGTGAGGTCTTTCCCGAGCCTCAAGCCCTCTTGACCGAAGTGCCCAAGCTAGCCGGAACAGACGGCCGCAAGATGAGCAAGTCCTACGGAAACGCCATATATCTCAAAGATCCCCCAGAAGATCTCCGGAATAAAATATCCACTATGATGACAGACATCAAACGGAGGCGTCGAACAGATCCTGGTGAGCCAGAAGACTGCCCTGTTTTTACCCTGCATAAGGCTTTTGTCGAAGAGGCGAAGCGTTTAGAACTGGCCCAGGGGTGCCGAACAGCGGGTATCGGCTGTCTGGAATGTAAAGAGATCCTCATCCAGAGTCTCATCCGTCTTCTCACTCCTTTCTGGAAGAAGAGAAAAGAATTCGAAAAAAATCCTCAGCTTGTCTGGGAGATTCTGGACGAGGGCAACAGAAAGGCCCGCCAGGAAGCCCAAAAGACCATGGCAGAGGTGAGGCAAGCCATCGGCCTTTAGAAGCGATAGATCGACTTGTTGCGATGGAAGAAGCAAGAAGCTACCAAGTCAAGCTGGAGTCCTTCGAAGGGCCCCTAGATCTCCTTCTCTTCCTCATCAGGAAGAAAAAGATCGACATCCACGACATTCCTATCGCCACCATCACCAAAGACTACCTGGAGTACCTTAATCAGAAAGAGAAGATCAACCTGGATCGGGAAGCGGAATTCCTTCTCATCGCCACCCTCCTCATCTATATCAAATCTCAAGTGCTCCTGCCTCGGGGAAAGCCGGAAGAGGAAGAAGATCCACGCCAAATCCTGGTGGATCGTCTGATAGACTACCAAAAAATCAAGGCGATATCAGCCCTTCTCAGGGATAAAGAAGAAGAAGAACTGAAGAGATGGAAGAGGAGCGCTCCGCCCTCTCCTCTGCTCCAAGAGGAGATAGAGCTGGAAGAGGTTTCACTTTTCGACTTGGCCGAGTCGTTCTTTCTGCTCATGAAACGGAAAGAGTTGGAAAACACACATATCATCAAAGGCAAGGAATACTCCATCGAAGAAAAGATGAAAGAGATTCTCTCCATCCTCAAGGATGTCGCTTATCTGGACTTCTTCGATTATTTCTGCCGACAGAAATCCCTCCAAGAATCTTTGGTTTCCTTCTTTAGCCTTTTGGAACTTATAAAGGCCCGAATTGTGATCGCCACCCAAGAGAAGGTTTTCCACTCCATCAAAGTCTGGCTGCGTAACCCATCCCAGGTTGAGATAATTGTATGAAAAAACATCTGAGGGAACTCATTGAATCGTTGATATTCGTTTCCCTGGAACCGCTCTCCTTGGAAGAGATCAAGAGCGTGCTCCAGGAATTCGAAAAAGAAGAAATCGAACAGGCCATAAAGGACCTCCTGGAGAGTTATGTCTCCAACGAGAGAGGCATCCAGATCACCCTCTCCGGAGGAGGCTACTTCTTCTCCACCAAACCTGAGTTTGACATGTGGATCAGGAGATTTCTCAAAACGGCAAAAAAATCCAGGCTTTCCCGAGCAGCCCTGGAAACCCTGTCAGCCATCGCTTACAATCAGCCGATAACCCTGGCAGAAACCTCAACCCTCAGAGGTGTTGATTCTACCCATACGATGAAGGTCCTCCTCCAGAAAAAACTAGTCAAAATCATGGGCCGCAAGAAAGTTCCGGGAAGGCCTCTAATTTACAGGACATCAGATAAATTTCTCACCTATTTTGGTCTGAACAGCCTCCAAGATCTTCCTTCCCAAGAGGAGATATCCAAATTCCTGGAGGAGAAAGAATTTGGGGAATAGGACTATGATAATCAGGAAAATCATATCTCTGGCCTTAATTGCACCCCTGCTCTTTCTGGCTCTTTACTCTCATCAAGAGAAGAATCCAGAGGTGCAAAAGCCTCCAGCAGACAGGCACGAGCCGTATAATTTTGTTGGACGCAAGGGAATGGTTGTTGCTGCTCATCCCTTGGCAGCTCAGGCAGGACTGGATATGCTTAAGAAGAGGGGTAACGCCATTGATGCTGCCGTTGCCACTGCCTTCGCCCTCAACGCCTGCGAACCATTTGCCTCAGGTATAGGTGGTGGAGGCTTTATGGTCATCTACCTTGCACAACAAAAAAAAGTGACCGTCATCAATTTCAGAGAAAAGGCACCACGGCAGGCTTATCCTGAGATGTTCATGATAGAGGGGGAAACAAAAGAAGAATTGCGCAGGACACATGGTCTGGCAGTGGCGGTGCCGGGTGCTCTAGCCGGCTGGTCCTATGCTCTCGAAAAATACGGCACCAGGAACCTCTCCGAAGTCACCCAAAGAGCCATAGAGATCGCGGAGAAGGGTTTTAAAGTCAGCCAAACATTCAGCGCCATCAACAAGGATGAGTATGAGAAACTCTACCAGAACGCAGGGGAACAGAGCTGTTATCTCAACCAGGGCCTTCCCTACGAGTCTGGAGACATCTTCCGCAATCCTGACCTGGCCCAAACTCTCAGGATTATCGCTTCCAAAGGCAGTGAAGAATTCTACAAGGGGGAAATTGCCAGAAAGATTATCAGAGCTGTTAAAGAGAAAAGTGGTATCATAACCCTTGAGGACCTGGCTCTCTACAAACCACTCGAACAGCAGCCTTTAAAAGGAACATACAAAGATTACACCCTCTTCACCATTAACCCTCCTAGCTCGGGAGGCCTCCATATTGTCCAGCTCCTCAACATCGCTGAAAACTGGCCCTTGAAGGAATGGGGGCAGAACACTGTGTCATATATCCATCATTTCTCTGAGGCCCTACGCTTTGTTTTTGCCGACCGTGCTCGCTATCTTGGCGATCCGGAGTTTATTTCCATTCCTCTAGAAGAACTCATCTCTAAAAAGTACGCAGCTTCTATCGCTTCGCAAATTAAGCCTGATCGAACGCTGGATTCATATCCTCATGGTGATTTTGATGAAAAGGCGAACAAAAAGGAGAGCACGACACATCTCTCAGTTGTGGATGAGCAAGGAAATATCGTCTCCCTCACCCAATCTATCAATTACTTTTTCGGCACAGGGATCGTTCCTGAAAACACAGGTTTTCTCCTGAACAATCAGATGGCCGATTTTTCGCAGGATCCCCTTTCCAGCAACGCTGCGCGATCTGAAAGACGACCAGTCAGCTCGATGGGCCCCCTCATCCTTTTTAAAGAAGATAAGCCCTATCTTGTGCTTGGGTCTCCAGGGGGGACAAGAATTTTCCCCTCCCTCACCCAGATCATTCTGAATATCATTGAGTTCGGCATGTCTCTGGATGAAGCCATCGAAGCCCCCCGCTTTTTCACATATTCGGTCCAAGGAAAACCGAAGAATCTGCATCTGGAATCCCGCATCCCTTCCTCCATCATCCAAACGCTTGAAAGCATGGGCCACAAGCCCATCGTTCGACAAGCCTTCGACAAGTATTTTGGAGGAGCCCAGGGAATTCTTATTTCCCAGGAGGAAAAGATCTTATTCGGCGGAGCCGACTCGAGAAGAGACGGCTTTGGAGCTGGCTATTAAACAGAGAGAATTTTATCATGAAAAAAGTTTTAACAACCACCTTTATCGCCTTTTTTTGCTGCAGCCTTTTTGCCCAGAACCAGATGGATGAAAACCTTCTCCTTTTCGAACAGCCGATCCTGATTACTTCTGCTGGTCAGAGTGCCGATGTCCAACTGGCTTCGGTTCTAGCCAAAAGAGCAGGTCTTGAGGCGACCCTCTCCAAACTGGCCACGGCTGAAGAGCTGGAAAACATAAAAACCGTTGCTCTGGTCATCGGTGCAAGCTTGAAAGGCATGGGAACAGCCGGACTGGATGTCTCGGAAGAAAAGAAGAGGGTCAACCTGCTCATAGAAAAAGCTCAAGAGAAAAACATCCCCATTCTCTGCCTTCATCTGGGAGGAGAAGCCAGACGGGGTCAACTCTCCGATGAGTTCATCACGGCCTTTCTCCCATACGCTCAAATGGCCTTTGTGCTTAAATCCGGGAACAAAGACGGACTGTTCACCACAATCTGTGGGGAGAACAACATTCCTCTTATCGAGGTGGATAAAACCATCGATGCTCTGGAGCCCTTAAGGCAGGCGTTCAAGATCAAACTTAAGATAATGAGCCGCAGGGTCCCCATAACAATGCTACAGGTTTTGCATAATAATTCTGCAATGTCCACATATTAATTATTATGTAGATTCCGTTCCCCGAACGGACCGAATAAGAAGAACCCTTGAGTCAATCTTCCAAGGATAAGTAAAAATGCCTGAATGGGTGATTTTTTTGCTCATGGTGGCCATCTTCGTTCTTCTGGCTATGGTCATGAAGCTTCCTATCGGGGTTTCGCTTGTCATCTCGGCCTTAGCCGGTGCTCTTCTAGCCAAAGAAGGAATCGCCCTCCGTCATCTTATCGAGGGAAGCTTTGTCTATTTCGACACCATCCTGATCATCATCACCGCCATGATCTTCATGAAGGTTCTTCAGGACTCAGGCATTCTGGATACAATCACATCCATTCTGTTGAGGGCATTCTACAAAAGAAAAGTTTCCCTGCTTCTGACGGTCATGTTTATCGTCATGTTTCCGGGGATGATCACCGGATCCTCCACCACAGCCGTTCTCAGCACGGGAGCGTTGGTGGCTCCGGTGCTGATGAAGTTAGGACTCCACAGGGTGAAAACCGCGGCGTTGATCGCCATGGGAGGAATTTTGGGTATGATCGCCCCTCCAGTGAACATTCTGGTGATGATTATGGGCGGAGGCGTGGACATGCCCTATGTAGGCGTGACCGTGCCTTTACTGATCATCGTGGTTCCTCTGGCAATTTTTATTTCCTTGTGGATAGGATACAAGGATACCAAGATCATCGAATATGAGGAGATGAAAACCATCCTGCCCCCCTCCTATGCTCGCCAGTATGGCTTCCGGCTGTACCTGCCCCTCCTCGTCGTTTTCTTTCTGATGATCGGCCAAGGGCTCCTGGCTAAAATCATGCCGGACCTAGGCATTCCGGCTATCTTCTTTTTGGGCAGCTTAGTGGGCATTTTCTGCGGAAGACCCTTCAATTTTCTTAAAGCCACCCAGGAGGCTATCCAGGAGGCCATGCCCATACTGTGCATTCTGGCTGGAGTTGGCATGTTCATCCAGATCATGACTCTGACCGGAGGCCGAGGCTGGGCGGTCATCTCTTTTCTTGCCTTACCCCCTGTACTCTTCTATTTAAGTATTGCTCTTAGTATGCCCCTCTTTGGGGCAGTCTCGGCTTTTGGCTCCGCTTCAATCCTGGGCGTCCCCTTTATATTGACCATGATAGAGAAAAATGCCGTGCTCACCTCTTCGGCCCTTTCAGCAGTAGCGGGGCTGGGAGACCTTATGCCCCCAACAGCCCTGGCAGGTATCTTTGCCGCTCAAGTAGTTGGCGAAAAAAATTATTTCCGAGTGCTTCGGTATTGTCTGGTACCGGCTCTTTCTGAGCTAATCCTGGGAATAGGAATCTTACTCCTTGTGCCCATTCTGGATAAGGTGATATAAAAATGATGCAAATCATCTATCATCTGATCGTTATCTATCTGACTCTCCATTTTATCTGGTACCTCTTTCGTGATAAAAAATTCTGGAGTCAGGTGAGCACAGCCATCCTCTTGGTGGTGTTTCTGCTGCGGGTTCTCTTGATCAAGTAGACCATGGGTAAAATAAAAAATAATCACCTCTCGGCCACCGCCCTTCTCTTCTTTGCTTTTATCCTCAGCCTTTTCTCTGGCGCCTCCTTTTTAGAGATGCATAAAAAAGAATCCATCTATCCCAGCAAAGGACTCTCTGAGCGAAGAATGCTGAGCTTCTATTTCCCTGAACTCAAAGGCACTCCAGGAGATACGGATGTTTTTCTCTTCCAGGGCCAGGAGAAAGGGGGGAATCTTTTGATTCTTGGCGGAACACACCCCAATGAACCTGCCGGCTTCTTAACGGCTGTGGTACTTGCTGAGAATATCATAGTCTCCTGTGGAAAAGTTGTCATCGTTCCTCGAGCCAACAACAGCGGCTTCACTCATAACGATCCTCAAGAGGGGAATCCTCAAAAATTTTTCCTAGAAACAATGGGAAGTCGCAGAGTCTTCCGCTACGGCTCCCGCCTGACCAACCCTATCCACCAGTGGCCAGATCCAGCCATCTATGTGAATCCTGCAGGGCAGAAGCTTTCCGGAACGGAAATCCGAAACCTCAATCGCTGTTACCCGGGGAAAAGGAAAGGGTATCTTACAGAAAAAATCGCCTATGGCATCATGGAGCTTATCCGCAGAGAGAAGATAGATTTGGGCCTCGATCTCCACGAGGCTGCTCCAGAGTACCCGGTGATCAACGCTATCGTCTTCCATCCAAACAGCGCAGAGCTGGCAGCTTTTGCCCAGATGGAGTTACAGCTGTACGGATTTGATCTCCGCCTGGAAGCTTCTCCGGCCAACTTGAGGGGGCTGAGTCACCGAGAGTGGGGAGATCAAGCGGAAATCAAGGCAATACTGCTGGAGACAGCCAATGCATCCCAAGGAAGGCTCAAAGGAAAACCTTCCTCCTCTCTTATCGTGGATGGAAAAGACAAAAACTACGCCAAAGCCTCCAGGTTAGGGCGTCTTTTTGTTCACTACCCCGATGAGGGAATTCCTCTCAAACGAAGAGTGGCCCAGCACCTGGCTGCAGTAATGGCTCTGATTGGAAGCCTTGAAGAACTCGATCCCGAGAAGACCATCGATATCCAGAATATGCCTCCCTATTCAGAAATTCTTAATAAGGGAATAGGGCCTTTTCTTCACCATCCTAAAGGAAGCTAAGTCAATATTTTATCTATATTTAGATTGACAAAAGAGCTTAACTCATATAATATATATGATCAATCTTTTCTAAATGGAAATCATCATCGCCAAACAGTCAGGATTGTGCTACGGAGTGAAGCGAGCTCTGAGGATTGCCCGAAGAACACACCAACAAAAAAATAGAGAGGTCTTCACCTTCGGCGAACTCATACATAATCCTCAGGTCATCTCTGATTTGAAGGCCCAAGGCATTTATCCCGTTGAGGATCTGGACGCTCTATCGAGCGGCACCGTAATCATCCGAAGTCACGGAATCTCACCTGATATCTACAAGTTACTGATGGAGCGGAAGATGGAGATCGTGGATGCTACTTGTCCCATCGTCAAAAAAATTCAAAAGCTGGTCTCACGTTTAGCCAAGAAAGAAGATGAGATCATTATCGTCGGCAATAAAGAACATCCAGAAATCAAAGGTCTCATCGGCTATAGCTTGGGCAAGGGAGTGATCGTGGAGAACGAATCACAGGCCAGGAGCTTGCCTTCCAAAAAGAAGAGAGCAGTCCTGGCACAATCCACTCAGGACCTCTATCTATTCGCTAACGTCGTGGCCGCTCTTATCGAAAAAACAGAAGAACTCAAAGTCTACAATACCATCTGCAGCTCCACTCAAACTCGTCAGAAATCTACCTCAGAACTGGCATCCAGCGTGGACACTCTTTTCATCGTGGGAGGAAAAAACAGTTCCAATACCAACAAGCTTTACCAGATATCAAAACGAATCCTGCCTAACACATACTTCATTGAAAGCGCAAAGAAAATCACATCTCAAATGCTTGAGGGAGCAAAGAAAATTGGGCTTTCCGGAGGAGCATCCACTCCCCCTGAAGCTATCCAGGAAGCTGTAATGAAAATAAAAAAGAGCTTCGCCCGCCAAATTTCAAAGGAGAATATGATCCGATGACAGAACCAAAAAAAAAATCGCAAGATGAAGAAACCATCTCCTCTGAAGATTACAAGAATCTTTTAGAGCATTACCAATTCAATGCCCAAGAACTGGCCCCTGGGAAAATCGTCAAAGGCAAGGTGATCAAAGTCACTGGGAATCATGTAATCGTGGATGTAGGTTTCAAGTCCGAAGGCATCATTCCCATCGAAGATTTCAATGAAAACATGGAAGCAAAAGACATTCATCCGGGCGATACGATGGAAGCTGTTCTGGAGAGAAGCGACATAAAAGAGGGGTATCTTGTCCTTTCTCAGAAAAAAGCCTTGGCCTTAAAAGCCCTGAATGAGCTGGAAAAAGCCTACCAACACAATGGCTGGATTCTGGGGAAAGTGATCGAAAAAACAAAAAATGGGTACTCGGTCAATGTCGGTATCAAGACATTCCTTCCGAACTCACATGCTGATATTCGAGCGGTCAGGGATCCGGAAAAATTGTTAGGCAACACCTATAAATTCAAGGTCATCAAATTCGACAGAATATCTGAAAATGCTGTTCTTTCCCGAAAACTGTTCCTCCAGGATGAAAAAGAAAAGAGAAAAGGGCGGGTGTTCAGCAAATTGAGCAAAGGGAAAAAGATTAAAGGCCAGGTCAAATCCCTTACCAATTTTGGGGCATTCATTGATTTAGGGGGAGTGGAAGGCCTGCTTCACATTTCAGACATGTCTTGGGGAAAAATCAATCACCCTTCGGAGATGTTTAAGGCAGGCGAAGAAGTTGAAGTTATGGTACTCGCTTTTAACGAAAAAGAAGAGAAAATATCTCTAGGATATAAACAACTCACGCCTGACCCTTGGGAAAATGTCGATGAAAAATACAAAATTGGGCAAAAAGTCCCAGGAAGGGTAGTGAGCCTTGCTGATTTCGGCGCCTTTATCGAGCTGGAAAAAGGGATAGAAGGCCTGGTCCATATTTCAGACCTCACGTGGTCACGCAAATTGATTCACCCTAAAAAGGTTCTTTCCCCTGGAGAAGGAGTGACCGTAACCATTTTGGATATAAATCCTTCCCAGAAACGGATATCTCTGGGGCTCAAACAGACCACCCCCCATCCCTTAGAGCTCTTAAAACAGAAATTCAGCCCAGGGTCTCGGGTGAAAGGTAAGATAACCAGCCTGACCGACTTTGGCGCATTCATGGAAGTAGAAAAAGGAGTGGATGGTCTCATCCACATCTCCGACATATCCTGGGAAAAAATCAAGCATCCTTCTGAAAAACTGAAGGAAGGCCAGGAGATCGAAGCGGTCATATTGAATATCGATACCGAAAAACAAAAGCTCTCCCTAGGCATTAAACAGCTGGAAGGAGATATCTGGGAGGATTTCTTCCTGCGTCAGAAGATGGGAGATCTGGTCAAGGTACACATAGTTCGCATCACCAACTTTGGTGTTTTCGTAGAGATAACTCCAGGAATCGAAGGGGTTGTCTTCCTATCTGAGCTAGATGAGAAAAGGATCGAAAACCCTGAGGAGGCTTTCTCTATAGGTCAAGAACTGATGGCCAAAATTATCAGGATGGATCAAAAAAAGAGGAAACTCTCACTCAGTTTCAGACAGGCCCAGTTGGAAATTCAAAAATTGGAATACCAGAAATACATGCAAAATCAAGAGGATAGACTCACACTGGGGGATATCATGAGAGATCAACTCAAGAATATCGGGCCCCCGAAAACAACTAAAAAGGAGGAAAAAAAAGATGATTAAAGCAGATTTAGTCAACAAAATCGCCAAAGAGATGAACATCTCCAAGCAGGAAGCTGAAACAGGAATTAATTTCTTCTTTCAAACCATAAAAGAAGCACTGCTCAGAGGAGAAGAAATAGAGCTAAGAGGTTTTGGAAGTTTTCGTTTCCGAAAACGGGGGTCCCGCGCAGGGAGAAATCCAAGAACTGGAGAAGCTGTCCTGGTCCCGTCAAAAAAAGTCCTCTATTTCAAGCCAAGCAAAATCCTGAAAATCATGATCAATAAATAATGAAATACATCACCGCTCCATGGAGAGAGGAATATGTGAAGAAGGTATGCAAGATGGATGAATGCATTTTCTGCCGCGCTCTCAAGCTTAAAAACGACAAGAAAGCCTTTATCCTCTTCAGAGGTCAACGCAACTTCATCATGCTCAACAAATATCCTTACACTCCCGGACATTTGATGATCGCGCCTTACAGACATATCGCTTCCTTTGAGCGAGCCAAAAAGGAATCCACCGATGAGATGACAGAGCTACTCAAGCTCAGCCTGAAAATCCTGAAAAAGGACTACCATCCACACGGCTTTAACACGGGAATGAACCTAGGACGAAGTGCAGGAGCAGGAGTCTCAGACCATTACCATCTCCATATCATTCCCCGCTGGACAGGAGATTCCAATTTCATGCCCTTGGTGGGAAAAACCAAGGTGGTCATCGAGGACCTGGAAATCACATACCAAAGACTTCTCCCTCTCTTCAACAAGGAGAATGAAGCTAAAGACAAGTTAACTCCCTGAAAAACCAATCATATAAAAGGGAAAAAAGATGGATTTCGAACTCACCGAAGATCAAAAGCTTCTCAAGGAGATGGTCCATGATTTTGCCCAGAATGAAATCCGTCCAATGACAAAAGCTCTGGAAGACAAACACGCCTTTCCTAGTGAAATCCTGAGTAAGCTGGCTGAGCTGGGGATATTGGGCATGACTGTTCCTGCACAGTATGGAGGAACCAAAACAGATGTGCTTTCCCTGGCCCTTGCCCTGGAGGAATTAGGGCGAGTCTCACCCTCGGTGGCAGTGATCGTGAGCGTGCACTGTTCGCTTTTCTGCTACTCTATACTGAAGTTTGGATCGGAAGAGCAGAAAAAAAAGTATCTCCCGCAGGCTGCAAGCGGCAAAATCTTAGGAGCTTTCAGCCTGAGCGAGCCAGGAGCCGGATCGGATGCCACCAGCCTGAAGACCAAAGCCGTCCGCAAGGATGATGTCTATATCCTCAACGGCACAAAAGTGTGGGTCACCACTGGAGCAGCTGCTCACGCTTTCATCGTCTTTACTCGATGCGAGGCAAAGCCGGAGGAGAAAAGGCTGAATGCTTTTATCGTGGAGAAGAGTTTACCCGGAGTTCAGGTTTCCAAAATCGAGGAGAAAATGGGGCTCCATTCCTCTGTCACAGTAGAGATCGTTCTGGAGGACTGCCGAGTTCCTGCAGAGAATCTTTTAGGCGAGGAAGGGGCCGGAGCATCCATTGCCCTCCACTGTTTGGATGGCAGCCGAATCGGGATCGCGGCCCAATCGGTGGGCCTCTCCTCCCAGGCCCTGGAGGAGGCAGCCAGGTACGCCAAGCAGAGAGAAGCCTTCGGGAAGACCATTTCAGAGTTCCAGGCTATCCAGTTCATGATTGCCGATATGTCCACCCTCATCGAAGCGGCTCGCTGGCTCACCTACAAGGCTGCCTCTCTCATGGATAAGGGAAAGCCCTACGGAAAAGAAGCTGCCATGGCCAAGCTGTTTGCCTCTGAGGCGGCCAACAAAATCGTCTACCAAGCGCTTCAAATCCACGGTGGATACGGCTATTCCAAAGAATTCTTCATCGAACAGATCTACAGAGACGCCAGGGTGCTTTCCATCTATGAAGGCACCTCAGAAATACAGCGCCTGGTGATTTCTCGACATTTGTTGAAAGAGAGCTGACTTTTTTGAGAAGCTGAAGATCGACTTAACCAGGATCGAGGTAACAAAATGTTAAAAGCCATGCGAAAGAACCTCAAATCTTTAGCCCCCACTCTATGGATCGTGATCGCCGCCTTTGTTATCGCCATATTTGCTGTCTGGGGCGGCGCAGGCCGACTGGGAGAAGCCAGAGCTGCAAACACCATCGCCTGGGTGGGAAAAGATAAGATTTCCGGTGATATTTACTACCAGAATCTTAGGCAAAGGCTGGAATCATTGAAAAGAGAGTTCAAAGATCTGAACACAAATTTTATCCAACAGCTCAATATTCCCCAGCAAATTTTAGAACAGATTATCCAACGATCTCTTCTCCTTCAACAGGCTAAAGACATGGGCATAGACGCCTCACCCGAAGAGATTCGCCAGAAAATCATAAACTACCCTGTCTTCCAGAAGGATGGACAATTTATGGGCTTCGAGGAGTACAAGAAAATCCTGGATTGGAACCGGATTCCTGTCTCTCAATTCGAAGAGAATCTGAGAGAAGAAATCGTCATCGAAAAACTTATCAAGGTTCTCACTGCCGCAGTTACCGTTACCGAAGACGAACTCTGGCAAAATTACCAGAAAAACAACGAGAGCGCCAAACTAGAATACGTGATCCTGGAAACTGAAACCGTGGAGTTGGAGGCAGAGCCCATGATAGAGGAGAGCCAGGCCTATTTTGAAAAGCACAAAGAGAAATTTCAAATCCCTGAAAAAAGAGAGGGAGACATGGTCTTCTTCAAAACAGAGGATCTCAAACCAGATATCTCCCTCGAAGAGTCAGAAATCGAAGAATACTATCAGGACAACCTGGCACAATTCCAGGAACCAGAAACCATCCGAGTCAGCCGCATCTATCTGCCTTACGAAGGCAAAGAGCGAGAGCTGGTGAAAACTGAAGCTCAGGTTATCACGGAGAAACTTCGCACGGGTGAAGATTTTTCCGACTTAGCCAAAAAGCACTCCCAAGATGAAAAGGCCAAAGATGGAGGTGACTGGGGTCCTTTCGATTGGAAAAGGCTTACCGAAAGAGAACAGGATACAATCGCAGGATTGTCCGCAGGAGAAACCTCTGACCCTCTAGAACTGGAGGATGGCGTCGCACTGCTCAAAGTCACCGAAAAAACAGCCCCTCAGACCAAGCCTCTCCTTGAAGTCAAAGATAAAATCACCACCATCCTCCAAGACAGAAAAGCCCGGGAGCTAGGCGAAGAGCGAATTTCTCGACTCCAAAAGATGGCCAGAAAAGAGAGAAGCCTGGATGTAGCCGCCCAGAAAATGGGAACAATGATCAAAAAGACTGGTCTCCTCAAGGAGGAAGAAGGAATCGAAGACATAGATCCTTCAGCCTCAATCAGCCGCTCCCTGTTCAACCTCCAAGAAAAGGAGATTTCCACTCCTGTTTATACATACAAAGGATTAGGAATTGTCCAACTCAAACGAATAGTCGCTGCTCACCAGGCCACATTCGATGAAGTGCATGAAGAAGCCAGAAAAGAGCTTATCACAATCAAGAAAAAGGAAAAAGTCCTGGAAAAAATCAAACAGGTGAGAGCAGAACTGGAAAAGGAGAAGAACCTCGAATCTTTAGCCGAAAAATACAACCTTGAATACAAAACAGCAGAAGAACACAAGCGGGATCAATACCTGAGTGTGGTGGGGGAAAACAAGGAAGTGGACCGCATCGCTTTTTCTCTTTCCATCGGCCAACCCAGCGATCCCATCGAATTCCAAGACGGATATGTCTTGATCAGAGTTCAAGACCGAAAAGAAGTCATCCGAGAAGATTTCCAGAAAAATAAAGAGGAGGAAAAGGAAAATTTTCTCCAAGCAAAAAAGAGCAAATTTCTCCAGTCTTATCTCTTCAAGCTACGCAATGACAAGGGCGTCAAAATCAAATATGATCTCTTTCTCAAGATAAACCAGGACATTCTTTCCCGCTTCCAAGGAGAATAAGCAAAAAAAATCAGAGATATGCACCAATCTTCTGAGATCGATAACGTGTCCCTTGATTTCTATGAATAATGAATAAATGCCCAAGGCAAGCATGATGTTTTTTGCCTGTTTCAAGGGGGAAACATGACCGCCAAAAACCGAGAAAAAAAATGAAACGAACCAGACTCTTTCGAGCTGCAGAAAAAGTGGTCAAGCAATCCTTTCGACTTCGCCGGGGAGAAAACTTCCTGCTCGTGACCGACATCCAGAAGCTAGAGATAGCTGAAGCGTTTGCTTGCTGGGCGAAAGAGGCTGGAGCAGAGACCACTACCTATCTGATGACAGAAACGCTCAGACCCATCCGAAGACCAACCCGCCTGTTCAAGGAGATGGCCAAGAGGGCAACAGCCATCGCATATATGCTCGATGCAAGGATCGAAGAAAAACCCTTTCGAGGCTATCTAGTGAAGGTGGGTATGGCTAACAGCCGTATCTGCATGATGCCGGGGATTAACCAAGAGATGATGGAACGGCTGGTCAACATCGACTTCTCCCAGATGAGCGCCTTCACCAAGAAAGTGATAAAGGCTGTCAAAAATGCAGAGCAGATTGTGGTCTCCAATCCTCAAGGAACAAGGATTGCATTCAGCGTCAAAGGAAGAAACTGGATCAATGATAACGGTGATATTAGCAGTAAAGGAAGCCACGGCAATCTTCCCGCAGGAGAATGCTTCACCGCCCCAGTGGAGGAAAGCTTCAACGGGAAACTGGTCATCAGCCTCATCGATGATAAACTGGGCCGGGGCGTGATGGAGTTTGAGAAAGGGCGGCTGATAAAGTGGAGCGGAAAAAGCATAAAGGCCACCATCCAAAACATCGGTGATGATCGAAGCGGCCTGATCATCGGCGAGTTTGGCATCGGAACCAACCCAGAAGCCAAGATCACTCCCACCATGCTGGAAGCGGAAAAGGCCTTCGGCACGGTTCACTTTGCAATTGGCGACTCCTATGGTCTGGGCAAGAACCGAAGCCCCCACCATTACGACGCCCTGGTGGAGAGAGCCACCATCGAAGTTAAAGGTAAAATCATCGTCAAGGATGGGAAGTTTCTTATCTAAAAAGAAGATGAAAATCTTTGAACAGATCCCAAGACCAGATCCTGGGATTTTCAACGAAAGACATGAGCCCCTGGATTCCAAGAGTAAGTGCAATGGAAAAATTGTTAAAAGTCCTTAATAAAAATAAACCTGTCTCAATCGTGGTCCATAACAATCCTGATCCTGATGCCTTGGCTTCGGCAACAGCACTCAGGTTCATACTGAAGGAAGAAGGATATAAAGGAGTCCGAATTTTTTACGATGGACTTATAGGGCGAGCAGAAAACCAGGCAATGATAAAGCATTTGAAAATTCCTTTATCCCAGACAAAAAAAATGACATCACCAAAAAAACGCCAATTTATCTTAGTGGACTGCCAACCCTTTACAGGCAACGTGACTCTTCCCCCGGACATTAAGCCCATTGCTTCCATCGATCACCATCGCGAACAGAGAAAAACCACTCAATTGCCTTATTTTGATATCCGTCCTCACTACGGCTCTTGCTCTACTATTATCTATGAATATTATTCTTTTTTTGAAAACTCCTTACCACGAAACATAGCCACAGCACTCTTCTACGCCATATTCAGTGAAACGCAGGGCCTTGGAAGGGAAGGAAGCGAAGCGGATAAAGAGGCTTATTTTAAGCTTTTTCCTCAAATAAGCTTTAGCCAATTATCGAAAATACAGTTTCCAGCATTATCTAAGGATTTTATAGCAAATCTTTTCCATGTCTTACTTAATACCTTTTATTATAAAAATCTAGCAGGTGTTATTCTCGATCAATTGCCTTATCCCGATTTTGTGGCTGAAATGGCTGACTTTCTTTTAAGGATAAAAAATATCAGTTGGTCGATCTGTATGGGATCCTACAAAAGTCAGCTTCTTATTTCTGTCCGCACCAAAAACATCCACGGAAATGCTTCAAAAATCATCAAAAAAATAATTCCCCTTTATGGGACAGCTGGAGGCCATGATATGATTGCTGGCGCTCAAGTGAAGATCAAAGACGAAGATAAGAAGAAGGTCATGTCTATCAAGAAAAATATATTGAGAAAAATGCTGAAAGAATTGAAACACAGCCATGTCCATAATTTATTTAAATTGATCACTAATGAAGAGTTTCATTTATTATGAAGTTCCAAAATTCATTCATGCATTTCTTACTTCAAGGTCACAGCATCCCCTTAATACGAAATTTTTTACATCAAAAAAATATTTATTCAAGAGAATCCATCCTCATTGCCGAGAAAGAAAGAAACTTAAACACAGGGAAGTCTCCATGATAAGCAAGTTAGACTTATTCCTTCCTGTTACTACTCTTGATAGGCCTTATACATAAATCAGGAGGTCAACTATGTTCGGCAGAGGAATCACATTAATTAAACTTTTTGGCTTTGAAGTCAAGATCGACTTTAGCTGGCTATTGCTCGGTCTTCTTATTACTTGGACGCTTGCGCAAGGATTATTCCCTCATTTTTATGAAGGTTATCAGACCCTGACTTACTGGCTAATGGGTGTGGCAGGAGCTTTGGGTTTACTCGTCTCCATTGTCTTCCACGAACTCTGGCACTCTCTCATAGCCAGAAGGTTTGGTTTGCCCATGCAAGGTATCACTTTATTCATCTTTGGTGGTGTGGCCGAAATGACAGAAGAACCGTCCAGCCCAAAGGTCGAGTTCTTCATGGCTGTGGCAGGACCTATTTCCAGCGTTGTTCTTGGTCTGGGTTTGTTTGGTATCGTTTTTCTGGGAGATTCCTTGGGATGGCCCCAGTCAGTTACAGGAGTGATCAATTACCTGGCCCTACTCAACCTTATCCTGGCTGGATTCAACCTGATACCCGCCTTTCCACTTGACGGAGGTCGGGTGTTGCGTTCAGTCCTCTGGGGATGGAAGGATAACATTCGCTGGGCCACCCAACTCTCATCCAAAATAGGAGGCGGTTTCGGCATCGCTTTAATCATCATCGGGTTGATCGAAGTCATCACCGGAAATTTCGTGGGAGGAATATGGATGTTCCTGATTGGGATGTTTATTAGAGGAGCTTCCCAGACGGCCTACAAACAACTCATCCTGCGCCGATCTTTGGAGGGAGAAAAAGTACGGAGGTTCATGAAATCAGACACAGTGACAGTCCCCCCATCCCTCTCCGTTGAAGATTTGGTTGAAGACTATATCTACAAGCACCACTATAAAATGTACCCTGTGGTGGAGGAAGGAAAACTGATCGGATGCGTCACTATCAATCAAGTTAAAGAGATCCCTAAAGAAGAGCGAGATAAACGCAAGGTGGCAGAACTCGCCCAGAGCTGCTCTGGAAAAAATACCATCGGCCCGGACGAGGATGCCATGCAAGCCCTCTCTATTATGAGGAAAAATCGTGCCAGCCGTCTCATGGTGGCTGAGGGCGATAAATTGGTGGGAATGATCTCTCTTAAGGACATGATGGGACTTCTATCCCTCAAAATAGACCTCGAAGAATAGGAGTTCGTTGTGATAGGAACACTCCTAAAATGAGATTATGTAAATCCCTTTGAAATGCTCTCGATTTAGGGAGGAAAGACTTTGCCTTCTTCTCTGAAGAAACTGACCCAGGAAATTCGGCGTTGCCAAAAGTGCGAGAGAAGCAAAACCAGGATTCTTGCCGTACCTGGAGAGGGTGACCCCAGAGCAGACATCCTCTTTTTAGGGGAAGCTCCGGGAAAACAGGAAAACAAGACAGGGCAACCTTTCGTGGGTAGAGCAGGGATTTATCTTGACAAGATATTAGCTGATCATAAATTGAAAAGAGACCGCTTGTTCATTACTTCGATACTGAAATGCTACCATCCCAGCTCTCCTAAAAAATCACAGATCAACGAATGCAGGATTTGGACTTTTCTACAGATCGAATCGGTGAACCCTAAAGTGATTCTGGTCATGGGGAGGCATGCGGCATGGGGACTGCTCAAAATAGATCTCTTGGGCAAAGATCCAATCCAAGGCGAATGGAAAGACATCCCCTCTATCGTTACCTGTCATCCTGCCTCTGCCATGCGCTTTCCACAACGTCACGAACAGTTCATTAAAGCTATCTTTATCTTACTAGATTTACTGGGAAATAGCACGAATCTCTAAATTTTTATCGGGACAGAAAAGCATCATTATTGTGGTTATCAACACACGGCTGATTTCATACCAGGAATAAACCATAATAAATTTATGATACCAAATCACTAAACAGAGGAAAGAGCATGGAATCACTTAAAAATTTAAAATGCGTTCCTTGCCGGGGTGGAGAACCAACTTGGCCGCAAAAACAGACGACCTATACTCCTCTGGATAATAACACCCCATTTCCTCCTGTGCAGGAAGCATATCTACAAATCGTCTCTTGCCTCGGGAGTCAATCTCATCCCGGGAAAATAAACAGATAATATCACCAGTAAAGGTATAGCTCCCAGCCATCTCACTAAAAGAATATGAGCAGAGAACTGAGGATAACTTATAAATAGAGGAATTCTACAATCTGATCAGTTCGCCAAAAAGACTCTTTACCTTTCTCTCTAAAGTATCTCTGAATCTGTCGACAGGATCTGGTGATCCTTCTTTGATATCTGCTGAGATGTACATCGGCTCGCCAACATTGATCCTGATCTTGAACGGAACAAGAAAGGGGTAATGGGTTCCGAAGATGGCCAGGGGTGTAACTGGTACGTTTATGCCATCCTCTTTGAAGAGATTGTAAGAAATGAAAGGGACTCCCCTCTTAAAAGCACTCACATAAGGGTGGAGACTCTTCTTCATGATACGGCCTCGCCCCTGGAGGGCGATGATGGCTCTTCCCTTCTTGAGATATTCTTGACAGGTTTTAACAGCCAGCCTCTTTCCCTTATAAAGATCCACGGGAATAGTTCCCACCTTGGAGATGTTTGTGGAGATAAAATTAATTAAACTTGATTTTATGGGATTGAGAAGAAGCTCTGCACAGGGGCCAAATTTCTTCAGATGCCGGCGCAAATGTTTTCCGATAAGATAATTGAATTCATCTTTATCAAAAATCATCCTGTTGGCTGTAAAGAATATAGGCCTGGGCACGATTTTGAAAAGCGTGGCAATGTCTTTAAACGTCCCGATATGGTTTCCTACGATGATGTTAGGACCGTTTTTTATGAAATTCTCCTTTCCTTGAATCACGATCTTTTTGCCCAAAAGAGCAAATGTACTCAGTGCATTGATAACAGGATGAATTTTTTTCAATTCTTCTTCAAATGTGGCCATCTTTGCAGTCCTGTTTCTATTTTATGTCAATTTCTGCAAAAATTCAAAATACACTGGAAGCTTTTCCACCTCCGTGATGAGTGAAAATATTTCATTCAATTTGGTAGTGAGGCAGCGGTTGCGGTCCGTCCAAAGCCTATAGTGGAGGGCGGGAGGGTCTATAGCGAGGACGGAGAGAAACCGGCGCTGTTATCAGCTATCACAGAAATGGAGTTATCAACCACACTTGGCAAAAAGTGATCGGGATCAGGCTTCGCCATCAAATAAAGGCCTTGGACATTGTTCTTGCCATATGCATTAATGCGTAATGAAGTCTAACCCAAAAGGATCCCATAATCTTGAAAAGAGAGTAAAGTCATGATAACTTAGCCATTAAAAACAGTGTGAATGATGTATGATCTCTGAGGAGGAAATATGATCACCTTAATTCAAAACGGGAATATTTACGCGCCAGAGTCCCTGGGCCAAAAAGATATCTTGATCTGTGGAAATAAAATCGTAGCCATCGATCAGCCAGGAAAAATAAAGATCCATGGAATCGTTCTTAAAACAGTCGATGCTTCAGAAAAAATAGTGGTGCCTGGTTTTATCGACAGCCACGTCCATATCTTAGGTGGAGGAGGTGAAGGAGGCCCAGCCACCAGGGCACCTGAAATTAAGATAGAAGACATCCTCCAGTGTGGGGTTTCCACAGTTATCGGCTGCCTGGGAACTGACGGCACAACCCGGCATATGGAATCCCTCCTGGCTAAGGCGAGAGGTCTTGAGGTTGAGGGAATTTCTACCTACATTTTTTCTGGTTCTTACCAAATTCCCGTTGTGACTATCACAGGAAAAGTTTGCTCAGACCTCGTTCTCATCGAAAAAGTCATTGGGGCAGGAGAGATTGCTGTTTCTGATCACCGTTCTTCTCAACCCACCTTTGAAGAAATCGCCCGCTTGGCGGCAGAGTGCCGGGTGGGGGGGATGCTGGGAGGAAAAGCAGGCGTTCTTCATCTTCATGTGGGAGATGATCCTCGTCGACTGGAAATGCTGTTCAAGCTGATTAAGGAAACAGAAATCCCACCTACTCAGGTCATCCCCACCCATGTCAACCGAAATCTCCAGCTGCTGGAAGAAGCCATTGCTTTTATCCGTCAGGGGGGGTACTTCGATCTGACCGCTGGGCCCAATCCAGAACCTGAGAATAAAAACGAGATAAGCGTTGCTGCTGCTGTCCTACTCTGTAAGAAAAAGAATGTTCCTCTTAACCGGATCACCGTTAGTTCAGATAGTAATGGCAGCTTTCCGGTCTTCGACAAAAAAGGAAACTTGGTGGGACTAACCATCGCCACTCAAAAATCGTTGCTTACAAATTTTCAGTATATGATAAAAAATAATACCCTCTCCTTGGAGGAAGGTTTAAGACTTTTTTCCTCCAATCCTGCTCACTTCTATAAGCTTGAGCAGAAAGGTAAAATCCAGGCGGGAAGGGATGCCGATCTTCTGTTTTTCGACCAAAATTATAACATCACCGACTTTATTGTTCTTGGAAAACGGATGATAACCCAAGGGGAGCTCATCGCCAAAGGAACCTTCTCTCCAGCTCCCGATGCTTAAGAAAAAAGAAAAGCAATGAAAGTGGGAATAAGCCATGAAAAAATCACGAAAAAAAGATATCTCAAAAAATCAAGAGCCTAGTCTGACAGTGGCTCTCCTGCCGCTTATAGCCATGGGGCTCCTTCTTGGAGTTGGTTATGGAATCTACAAGATCCGACCGCAAGTCCTCCTGGTGGCTGCTGCCTTCATCACAGGCTGTTTAGGTTTTTTCCTCCGGTTCAGCTGGCAGGAGATGGAAAGAGGAATCGTGGATAGTATCCACAAGGCTATGCCGGCTATCCTGATCATGCTCTGTGTGGGAATTCTCATCGGTTCATGGATAGCCTCCGGCACCATCCCCATGGTCATCTACTACGGATTGAAGCTCATATCGCCCAAATACTTTCTGGTAACCGCCTGTTTTGTCTGCTCCTTGACCTCCCTGGCTACAGGAACCTCCTGGGGAACCATAGGAACTCTGGGGGTGGCCTTCATCGGAATAGCTATGGGCCTGGGCATTCCTCTCGGACCTGCGGCTGGAGCCATCGTTGCTGGGGCCTATTTTGGCGATAAACTGTCTCCATTTTCGGATGTGACCAACTTGGCGCCTGTTGCGGCCGGTTCAAACCTCTTCGACCATATCCGCCACATGCTCTGGTCAGCCACACCAGCCTGGCTGTTGGGACTATTCATCTATTTCTTGATCGGACTCGGTTATAAGGGAGGAAGAGTGGAATCCGAGACGATGAAGATTATTATCCAGACCTTAAAGGTAAACTTTCGATTCAACGCCTTCCTTCTCCTTCCGATGGTCATTGTCTTTTATTTTGCCATCACCAAAAAGCCGACCATACCTGGAATGCTCCTTTCCTCTTTTGTCGCTGGAATCCTGGCGATCATCTTCCAGAAAGCCTCTGTCACAGAAATCGCCACAGCCATGAACACCGGCTATCAAGCCCATACCGGAGTCGCAGAGGTCGACCAGCTCATCTCAAGAGGGGGAATGATGAGTATGATGGAAACCCAGCTAGTGGCTTTTACAGCCTTTAGCTTCGGGGGCATCATGCAAAGAACCGGACTCCTCTCCGTCATCCTGGATAGGGTGATGAGGTTTGCCAACCAAATCTGGAGCATCGTGTTGACCACCATCGGCTCCTCTATAGTCACCGCTATGGTAACAGGGAGTTCTTATCTGTCCATGATCATTCCGGGTGAATTGCTTGCTCCCATTTACAAGAAAAAAAGACTGGCAGCAAAGAACTTATCCCGAATTATCGAAGAGAGTGGAGCTATCATCGTTCCCCTCATTCCCTGGAGTATGGCGGGAGTGTATATCACGGGAACCATTGGCGTCTCCACCTTTACCTACCTTCCCTGGGCGATCATGAATTATGCGGCTGTAGTTATCCTGGCCCTTTACGGTTTTACCAGGTTCACTATGGCTCCTAAAATAAGGGAAGATGAAACACAGATCGGAAGCTAACTCTCTTCGTCCTCCTCGACCTCTGTAAATGCCTTTTTATACTTCTCTTGAATCTTCTTCCATCTCTCCTTCTCCAGCTCGGCAGTGGCTTGAAATTTCCGGTCAACTCCTTCCCTTTTCTTCTTTTCTTTTAACAGCAACTCGTCCAAAGTCCCTTTCTTCCTCTTGGGTTTTTCCGACCGAATCACTTCTTGGGCTACAGGATCTATCCAGAGCAGCGAATGACAGCATGGACAATGGAGCTGAAACACTTCCCCTCTTTTCTTGGCCTTCATTTGGAAGAAAATGTATCAAAAAAAGGAAAAATGAGCAAGGGCCGAGGCCAGGATTGGGAACTCGGACCCTTCAAAGATAGGTCTCTACGGTTTTTTGGGAAGCTGGAGGCGATGTTTCTTGATCAATTTAAAGAGCCCTTGCCTGGTCAATCCTATGGCTTCTGCTGTTTTCGTTCTGTTGTAATTCCAACGCGCCAATGCCTGATTCAAGAACCTCTTTTCAAATTCTGACTTGGCTCGCGTAAAATCATAGGGTGATGCATCACTGCTTTCTCTACAAGGATTGAATCTTGAGGAAAGGCATCCTTCTTTAATCAGAATGTCATCTCCAGAGAGAATCAAACACCTTTGAATCTCACTCTGGAGCTCTCTGACATTTCCGGGCCAATCATAACTCAGCAGTCTTTCCAGGGCAGGAGGGGAAAAATAGGCTCTCTCGCGTTTCATCTCTCCGCAGTATTTTTCCAGAAAATGATCCACCAAGAAAAGGAGGTCTTCCTTTCTTTGTCTCAGAGGCTTCAGTTCGACAGTGATGATTTTAAGGCGATAATACAGATCCTCCCGAAATCTTCCTCTTTTGATCTCTTCTTCGATGTTCTTATTTGTGGCGCTTATGAATCTCACATTGACCCGCCGCGTGCGGTTCTCTCCGATTCTTCTGATTTCTCTTTCCTGGAGAAGACGGAGAAGTTTGGCCTGCAGATGAGGCGTAAGATCACAGATTTCATCCAGGAAGAAAGTCCCTCTGTCTGCTTCTTCAATTAACCCCGGCCGGTCCTTCAGAGCACCCGTAAAGGCTCCTCTGACATATCCGAACAGCTCACTTTCCAAGAGAAGATCAGGAATCGCTCCGCAATTGATCGCCACAAATTGGCCTTTGCGTCTGACCCCTCTCTGGTGGATGGCTCTGGCCACAAGCTCCTTTCCCGTGCCACTTTCCCCACAGATGAAAACCGGCGCATCTCTGTCCTTGACCTTATCTATAAGATTGAGCATGCGCTGGAAATCCGTGCTCTGCCCAACAAGAAGGCGATCAGGATCTTGAGAAGGTCTCTCCTTGAAGTTACCCAAATCCACACAACTCTCTAAAATCTTGCGGATTGGATTTAGTAAGGAAAACAGAAGCATCAAATTCATATCGGAAAATGGACCACAGACATTTTTCTTCTCGACATACAGCCCTCCTGATCCTCCCTTCCCCAAAAAAAGAGGAACACAGACAGCGCTCACCTTTTCTTGGACATCAGAGGAGCCACCCACAGAGAACAGTTCGGAACTTGTGCCGTCGAATATCACAGGACTCTTTTGCCAGATTGCTTTCCTGACCACTTCGAAAATGCACTGTTCACTTTTGTAGGAAGTTGGCTTTGGAGGTTGCCTAAAAACAATCTGTTGTCTGTCGTCCATCAACAGAATTTCCACTTTTTGGCAATGAATTTCCTTCTCGAGCAAATCTAAAAGTTTCGAAAGAAATGTTGTCATCTTCGATATCGTTTTGTCCGTAGAAATAACGATAGCAGGATTCTTTTATTCTCACTTGATTGGCGTTGGCTGATTAAATGGGCAAAAGGAACATCTCCAACTATGAATTCCTGTCCTATAGTTCATTACCCAATTGATATCATCAATTAACTTTGCGACAAAGCTTCATTATTCATTTCTGTCTATAAAAGGAGTAGATACCGGGAAAGACTAATCCTAAGATTTTGTAGCTCAGCAAGGAGTAATGAGGGGTCAGCTAAAAGCTACTTGGATGATTTTTTCTCAAGATCTTCTATCTTATCTGTTGTATCCCTGTATTTGGGATTCCATTTTTTGATCTCTGCAAAAAGCTCTAAGGCCTTCTTCTTCTCATCCATTTCTTCATAGAGAGAAGCTAACTCATACTTCAACCTGAAATACTGGTTCGAGCTCTTCTTGGATATCTTTAAGGCTCGCTCCATCCATTCCAGGGATGGCTTATAATCCTGCTTCTTTTTATAACAAAAACTAAGAAGGCTGTAGCAATCCAATACACGTTTCTCATCTTCACAGGCTAACTTGAACTCTTCTATGGCCTCATTGAACAATTCCTGTCCCAAATAGGCAATCCCAAGATTAAAATGACTCTCATAATCTTCTTTATCGATCTCTTCTTTGATTCCCTTCTCGAATTCCTTGACTATATCGGACAATTCCTTTTCTAAATCTGCTGTATCCCTTTTCAACTGCTGATTACGAATAGCCTGGATAAGGGCTATCTCTTCCTCCACTCTGTCCTCCAAATCATAGTATTTGATCTCTTTCCCTTCTTGGGAGACAACAGGAATGATATCAGTTTCTGCAAAAACATCAGCAGCTGTCAGTTTTTCTTCTCCGCCTTCCTCAAACAAAGTACGGAGAGTCTTCTGCCTTTTCTTTATGTCTTTTCCCAATTTCTGGATTTCTTCCTCAACCACTCTCTCCACCCGCTCAGGAATTTCTTCCTCCTTTACCTTCGGTGAGAGCCGGTTTAATTCTTGAATTTTTCTCTCGATAACAGACTCTGACGGAAATTTTGTCTTGAGACCCTCAAGGATTCGTCTTGCGTTTCTTATCAAGCCCTGCTCCACATAAATATCCGCTTGATCTAGAGTCTCCTTGATGATCTCTTTGGTCTCATCGATGAAAATCGGGGGCTCTTCTGCTGCTGTTTCTCCCTCGGCGATTCCCATCTCTTTCTTGATCTTCCTAAACTGAGTATAATACTCTTCATCCATGGGGAAGATTTTGTGCATTTCTCTCAGAATGGAGAGGGATTTCTCTTTCAAATTCTTCTTGCGGTATTCCTCAAGAATTGCCTTGTAAGCCAGCTCAAGATTATCCAACTGCTTTTTGGACTTGTAGATTGAGGCCAATTTTTCCAATGTGGGTAGGTGGGCTTTTTTAGTGGCCAGAATGAGCCCAAGCAGTCCGATAGCCTTTTCGCTTTTGTTTTTTTTGAGCAAAGCTTCGACCAAAGGTTCATAGAGATCAAAGGTCTCATCGAGTTTACCCTCTTGGATGTGAATCCGACCTAGTTTTACCCTTGACTCTACATCCTTAGGACGCAAGGAAAGGATCTTCTCGAAGGTTTCCCGAGCTTTTTTGAAGTTTTTATCTTCAAAGTAAAGAGCTCCTAAAAAACCGAGTGCTTGCAGGTTTTCTTTATCTTTTTTGAGGACTTCTTGGATAAGATCTAGAGCCTCATCCTTCTTCTTCTCTTTCTTTAGAACTTCAATCAGGTTAACCAAGGTTCTCAAATCATCTTCCTTGAGGGTTTTGGCTTGACACAGGATACCCTTGGCCTCGTTCCAGTCTTTGTTCTTGATCTTTAATTCGGCTACTTCATTGAATTCAGCAAGAGCTCTGTCCTCTTGGTCTGCCTCGGCATAAAGATCAGCTAAAATTAACTTGGCCTTGTAATCTTTTTTGTCCAATTTGAGGACTTTCTCGTAGGCGAAAATGGCTTCCTCGGTCTTTTTCTCGTTTCTTAAACGGTCGGCTATATCCAGATATTTCTCCTTAGCCTCGGAGAGAAACCCTTGATCAGCAAGAAGGTCAGCCAATCTAATGGCTGCTTCCTTATCGGTCGGGTTTAATCTGTTTATTTTCTTATAAATAGCAAGAGATTTTGTGAAAAGACTTTTCTCTTCATAGAAATCGGCGACTTTTTTAAACTCGGCAATCGCCTTTTCAATCTGATCAGCTTGTATGTACAAATCGCCGATAACATTTCTCATGTTGAGATCCTGGGGATCAGCAGTGAGCAATTTCTTGTATTCTGCGATGGCTTCCTGGAGCTTGCCTTTCTTCACGTATTTCTTGGCGAGCTCTAAAATCTTCTTCTTATCTTTTTCAGAATACATTTTTGCTCTGTCTAAGATTAAAGCTCATCCGATGAAGAGCAGTTGGGCCTTTTTCTTTTAAGGCATTAAAATGCTCTCTTGTCCCATACCCTTTATTCTTGGAAAGCGCGTAACCTTCATATATACTGTCCAGCTTGACCATCATTTCGTCCCGGAGAACCTTGGCGATTATGGAAGCAGCTGCTATTGTCGTGCTCTTCCTGTCTCCTTGTTTCAAGCCTATCTGGGGATAATTTACACCATTTAAACAAAAACCGTCAACCAATAGAAAATCCGGTTTCAAAGACATCTTCTCGACAGCTCTTTTCATAGCTAATAACGAAGCCCAATAAATATTATGTCGATCTATTTCAGAATTTGTGGCTAAACCTATTCCTAGCGAAAGAGCATGAGAGAGGATATGTTTAGCGAGTGTTTTTCTCTTCAGAGGAGTGAGCAGTTTGGAATCCTTCAATTCTTTAACCCACTCTGGGCGTGGGCATCTTCCCATGATCAACTGAGGAGGAAAAATCACCGCTGCGGCCAAAACTGGCCCGAAAAGAGCCCCTCTTCCCACTTCATCGACACCGGCAATGCCCTTGAATCCCCTTTTTACGATCTTCTTCTCAATCCAAAAATGGACCACTTTCCTTCCCCATGTCCTTGAAAGACGAGCGAAGAGAAGAATCAGAACGCAGATGGACCTTTAACGCTTTAAATCCTGTTTTATAGATACGGTCAAAACTGTCTTGCTGCTGGGAATCTTTTTACCTTTTCTCTTTGAGTCGAGCAGCTTTCCCTTTACGCTTTCGCAGGTAATAGAGCTTAGCCCTCCTGACTTTTCCCTTTCGCACTACCTCTATGGTTTTAATCATCTGGGAATGCAGAGGGAATACGCGCTCCACCCCAATCCCAAAAGAGACTTTGCGAACCGTAAAAGTGGCACTTAATCCAGCCCCTCTTTTAGCAATAACATTTCCTTGGAAAATCTGAATCCTTTCTTTGTTTCCTTCCTTGATAATCACATGAACTTTGACCGTATCCCCAACCTTGAAAACATCAACACCCTTCTGTCGCTGCTTTTCCTCTACCAAATCAATCTGGTTCATCTTCCTTTCCTTTCTCTCTGTATTTCTTCGAGTATTTTTTTATCTTCCAAAGATAACTCTCGCCTTTCTAACATATCCTGCCTCCGAAGCCACGTCTTCTCAATGGATCTCTTCCTCCTCCAGTGAGCAATTTTCTCGTGATCTCCAGAAAAAAGCACTCCAGGAACTCTCATTCCTTTAAACACTCGAGGCCGTGTGTAATGAGGGAAGTCCAATAATCCTTCCGCAAAGGAATCATGTCTGACCGAATCCATCTTGCCTACCACACCGGGAACAAATCTGGAAACAGCTTCCACCACAACAATTGCAGCTGATTCACCGCCAGTCAAAACAAAGTCTCCTACGGATATCTCCTCGGTGATCAAATATTCGATCACTCGCTCATCAACACCTTCATAGCGACCGCAGATGAGAATGATCTGAGATTGCCCGGCTAATTCCTCACCCAGTCGGTAATCAAATCTTCTGCCTTGGGGAGAGAGGAGGTAAACAGGCTGCTTCTCATCTGCACGAATATTCTCCACAGCAGTAAATAAGGGCTCGGGTTTCAGAACCATGCCCTCACCGCCCCCATAGGGACGGTCATCGACCTGCCTGTGCTTGTCCAAGGCATAGTCTCTCAAATTGTGAACATGTATCTCTACCAGGTCTCTCTCAAGAGCTTTTTTGATGATGCCTGCTGAGAAAACACTCCCAAAAATTTCGGGGAATATGGTAATTATATCAAATCTCATTCAAGTCCAAAAGACCTACTGGAGGATTTACAATAATTTCTCTTTGCTCTAAGTTTATCCGCATACAAATATCTTTGTTAAAAGGGATAAGAATTTGACTTTTCTCGCCACTGACCACTAGGAGGTCGTTACCAGGGATAATTAAGAAATCTTCCACCATGCCGATTTTTTTTCCATCCTTGGCGATAACCGTACAACCAAGAATCTGGAAATGGTAGTAATGATCCTCTTGCAGAGGCGGGAGTTTTTCCTCTGGAACGAAAATCTCTTTCCCTGAGGTCCCCTGCGCTCGCTCAAGAGAGTCGATCCCTTTTAGTTTAAGGATAAAATTCTCTTTGTAAGGACGGAGAGATTCGACTTGGAACTCTTCCCAACCCCCTTTTTTCTGGAAAAAAACCCTAGAAAAAAAAAGGCATGAAAGAAGGCCCAACATAAAGTCTGAGCCTTACTTCACCTTTTCTTCCCTGACTCCTTAATACTTTCCCGATACGAACCAAGTTATCCTTTCTCGATGATTTCAAGATTGAATCTTCTCTTCAGCTTCATCCCAGCAGCCCCTAGAATAATCCGTATGGCCCGTGCTGTTCTTCCTTGTTTTCCGATAACCTTGCCTAAATCTTCCTGAGCAACCTTTAGCTCTAAGATCGTGGTTTGCTCTCCCTCTAGCTGGGAAACTTGTACCTTTTCTGGATTGTCTACTAAGGATTTGGCAATCATTTCTACGAGTTCTCTCACTGTAACCTCCTTTTAGTTTTGTTGATTGGAAAGTTTCTCAGGCTTGGAAACTTTATCTATTAGAGATTGAACCGTATTAGAGGCTTGAGCTCCTCTCTCTAACCAAAATTTTACCCTTTCCAAATCGACCATTATCTCTGGTGGCTCCTTTAGAGGATTATAGTATCCCAGAATATCTTTAGCCTTGCTCTCTCTCGGTCTTCTCGAATCGATGGCGACTATTCTGTAGAAGGGCTTTTTTTTCGTGCCCAATCGCATCAATCGTATGGAAATCATTTCTTATTCTGTCCTTTTAAACGAAAAAAAATAATATATGAATTCCTCCTTTAAGTCAACTTTTTTCAGTGGGGGTAACTATTTCCAAAACTGTGATGAGTGAAGATATTTCATCCAGTTAGGTAGTGAGGCGGCGGTTCCCTTCCGTCCGAAGCCCATGGTGGAGGGTGGAGGGTCTTGGCAAGGATGGATAAGAACCGATGCTTTTATTAGCTATCACGGAAATGGATGCTTCCCAGTGGCGATGTTTTCAATGGGGAAGAGAAGAGAGAAGTTTCTGGAATTGAGACTTTTTCATCATTTTCTTTATCTCCAAGAACTGCTTCAACAGCTGGTTCACCTCCGAGACAGGCCGACCGCTTCCTTTGGCTATCCTCAAACGCCGGCTTCCACTTATCATCTTGGGCCTTGTCCTTTCTTCAGGAGTCATAGAATTGATGATAGCCTCAAAGTGAACTACCTTTTTATCATCGATATTTATCTTGGATATGTTCTTTAATGGCCCTCCTGTGGGGAGGAGGCTCAAGATTTGGGACAAAGATCCCATCTTTCTCATCTGAACAAGCTGCTTCTTGAAATCATCAAGAGTGAACTCCTGTTTGCGGAGTCTACGAGCCAACTCCTCAGCCTCTTTCAAGTCTGTCTCCTTCTCGGCCTTCTCCACTAGACTCAGGATATCCCCCATGCCAATGATCCGAGAGGCCATGCGCTCAGGATGGAAGACTTCAAATTGGTCGAACTTTTCTCCCGTTCCCACAAATTTTATGGGTTTTTCAGTCACGGATACGATGGATAGAGCAGCACCACCTCTAGCATCTCCGTCCAATTTGGTCAAGATAATGGAAGTCAGTCCAATTTTTTCTTCGAACAGCTGGGCACTCTTGACAGCATCCTGTCCAGTCATGGAGTCACCGATATAGATTGTTTCTGTGGGCTGAAGAATATCCTTGACCATACATAGCTCACCCATAAGCTCTTTATCAATATGAAGTCTCCCCGCCGTATCCACGATAAGTGAATCATACCCTCTGTTTTTTGTGAAACTGAGCAGATCTTGAAGAACATGGCCAGGGTTGGACATCTGCCTAACGGTCATTTCATAGAAAGGAAGACTAAGATTCTGGGAGATCATCTTGATTTGATCCTGAGCAGCTGGCCTTTTAAGATCAAACGATACCAGAAGAGGGTTTTTCCCCAGACCTTTAACCCACTTGGCAAGTTTACCGCAAGTGGTGGTCTTACCGGAGCCCTGGAGGCCAACCATCATGAAGATGGAAGGAGGAGGGCTTGAGAACCTTAACTTTCTCTCTGATTGACCGAGGATGGAAGTCAATTCGTCTCGGACAATCTTTATCACCTGCTGAGCAGGGGTCAAGCTGAGGAGCACTTGTTCTTCCAAGGCCTTATCCTTGATATGCTCGATAAAATCTTTCACTACCCGGTAGTTAACATCCGCTTCGAGAAAGGCCAGGCGGATCATCCTTAAGGCTTCCGCCATGTTTTTTTCAGTAATCTTTCCTTCACTGCGGAGGTACTTGAGAGCCTTTTGGAGGCGATTGGATAGCTGATCAAACATTCTTTTCCTCGGTAATTAATTGATATATAATATTTTAAGCAAAACAAGGAGGGGAAGTCAACTTGACATTTTTTCCGATTATAATTATGGTATTACTAATTTTTCAGAGGAGTGAAATGAACAGGAGAATAAGTCTCTGACTTCCTTCTGCAGAGGTGAGTCATCATGAAAGCAAAGATTGACTATAAGGAAATCATCAAGCTTATCGATCTGTTGGAAGAGAGAAATCTTACCCATTTTGAGCTCGAGGTAGAAGGATTCAAAATAAAGATCAGCAAAAATCTATCTCCAACCTCTTCTGCAGAGGAAACTTCTACTCCTTCCTCCCCTTCTGAACAGGAAGAAAATCCTCCCCTTTCCCAAGAAATAATTGAGGAGAAAAAAGATAACCTCCACTACATCACATCACCCATGGTAGGAACTTTTTATCGTGCTCCAGACCCCACCTCCGTTCCCTTCGTGGATGTTGGTGATAAAGTGAAGGAGAACCAGACCCTCTGTATCATCGAGGCTATGAAGCTGATGAATGAGATCGAGTCGGATGTGGATGGGATTCTTGAAGAAATATACGTGGAGAACGGCAAAACTGTCGAATACGGACAAAAGCTATTCGCTATCCATCTTGCTTCCCAATAATCGATGTTTTCCAAAATATTGATCGCCAATCGCGGAGAGATTGCTCTTCGTATTATCCGCTCGGCACGGGAATTAGGATATAAAAGCGTAGCTGTCTACTCTGAACCTGACAAAAATTCTCTCCACACAATGTTCGCCGATGAGAAAGTCTGCATCGGACCGGCAAAGGCTCAAGACAGCTATCTCAACATCGCCAACCTGCTGAGTGTGGCTGAGATAACAAGAGCTGACGCCATCCATCCTGGATATGGATTTCTTGCAGAAAATGCTCGCTTTGCTGAAATCTGTGAAGCTTCTGGTATCACTTTCATCGGACCTCCTGCCTCACTGATAAGCCTGATGGGGGACAAGAATAAAGCCCGGCAAGAAATGAAAAAGGCCGGTCTCCCTGTCATCGAAGGAAGTGAGATGATTATTAAAGACATAGCCGAAGCGAAAAAGGTGGCCAAGAAAATCAGCTATCCTGTTATTCTGAAGGCGGCAGCAGGCGGTGGTGGAAAGGGAATGAGGGTTGTTCGTTCTTCGAGCCAACTGGAAGAACAATACACTATTGCCCAAAACGAAGCCAATGCAGCATTCGGAGATTCCTCTCTCTATCTAGAAAAGTATCTTCCCAAAGCCCGCCATATAGAAATCCAGGTCATCGGAGACAAAAGAAAGAATGTCATTGCTTTCGGGGAAAGAGAATGCTCCATTCAGAGAAAATATCAAAAGCTCATCGAAGAAACACCCTCACCCTATATCGATGAGAAATTGCGGAAAAAGATTATAAAGGCAGTGGAGGAGGCCGTCCGTTTTATAGGCTACCAGAGTCTTGGGACATTCGAGTTCTTGGTCGATGAGGAAAGAAAATTCTACTTTATGGAGGCTAATACAAGAGTCCAGGTCGAACATCCGATCACAGAAATGGCTTATGGAATCGATCTAGTCAATGAACAGATTAACATAGCCGCTGGAAAGAAACTCTCCTTCTCTCATGATCTCAGACTCAGAGGACATTCTATTGAATGCCGAATAAACGCCGAGGATTCAGAAACATTCATTCCCTCTTCAGGAAAGATCGATTTTCTAGTCCTACCTTCAGGCCAGGGTATCCGGGTAGATTCTGCGGCCTACTGTGGTTGGGACATCCCACCTGATTATGATTCCCTTATGGCAAAAATCGTGTCCTATGCCCCAACAAGAGAGGAGGCCATCAAAAAAATGCTGACAGCCTTGGAGATGACCACAATCGTGGGCATAAAAACAAACATTCCCCTCCACCTAAGTATTCTCTCCCATTCTGACTTTATGAAGGGGGATTACGACATCCACTTCATGGAAAATCTGCTGAGTAAAAAGAAGTCGTAAAGTGAAAAACTTCCCCCCTATAAACACAATTCCTTTATCGATACAACCTACTCAGATAGCGTATCCCCTAGCACAAGGATAACTTCATACTCTCCGGAATTATCACCGACTACGTTTTCATTGATCCCCAAGAAAAGACGCCCTCCAATAGGCATCCTGACTCTCTTTTCTTCTCCTATGTGAAACTCTTCAACAATCTCGTTACGGATCTCTTCTCCGGTCTCCTCGTCTATCTCAACGGAGACCAGATATACGACTTTGCCGATGAGGGCGCCGATATTTTTCTCAGGAAGAGGTTGCTGGACTGTTTTGAGATTATAGCCATCGGGCCCGCAATAGGCCATGGGGTTTCCCTTCTGAAGAGAAATCATTCCAGTTGCTTTAAAATAGACTTCCTGCTCTTCCTCAATATCCAATCCTGTATCTATCCAGCTCTTATCCGCCGTCACAACCAATCTGTATACTCTGCTCTCTTTCAGACTCTGCATCTCTCTTTCCTGGGTTTTTAAATAAGTAGGAACAGTGAACAGGAGGAGGAGAATCAGGAGCAGCCTTACAGGGGGAAACCTATACTTCTGTTCTATGCCTCCTTGGCATAGCCTCATCTTTCTTGCTTCTTTCCTAACTGAATAATTTCCAACATCTGTTTGTGAATGAGGCCGTTGGTGGCCACTATCTCTGATCCAAAGATAGAGAATTCCTGATTCTGGAAATCAGATACATACCCACCCGCCTCCTTGACAATTAAAGCACCAGCTGCTACATCCCAAGGATTGAGCTTCAATTCCCAGAATCCATCAAAACGACCACAGGCCACATAACAGAGGTCCAGTGCTGCTGAACCACAGCGGCGGATGGCCTGGACACGCAGGAGAAAATTGTTGAAATGATCGATGTTGTTCACTGGGCTCTGCCGAAGATCGTAGGGAAAGCCGGTTGCTACCAAGCTTTTATCCAAATCATTGACCGAAGAGACCCGAATTCTCCTTTCTGCAAGAAAGGCTCCTTCTCCTTTAATCGCTGAAAACAATTCCTCCCGCATAGGATCATAGATCACTCCCAGAACGACCTGTTCCTTCCATTCCAGGGCAAGGGAAACACAAAAAACAGGAAAAGCATGAGCATAGTTAGTGGTACCATCCAGGGGGTCAATGATCCAGCGGAACTCTCCTCCCTTCTCCTGACTCAGATCTTCTTCCCCCAGGAAATCATGCTCAGAAAAATGGGAGGATAGATGGTCAAAGATCATTCTCTGGGCTCTGTTGTCATAGTCAGTTACCAAGTCCACCGCACCTTTAAAAGATATTTTTGGAGTGGCACCTATGTTCTCCTTGAGCATCTTGCCTACCTTTCGAGCGATTGTCTCAGCTTCTTTCAGGTACTTATCGATTTCCACAGCGCTCTCCATATTATCAACTCTCTCTATTATTAGCAAACAAAAGCAGGAGCAAACAATCCCTCTTTCCAGAAAGAGGCCCAGCTTCCATCTTCAAACTTTTTGCCTTTTTAGACGTATTATAATATGATAGTTAACCACATAAGGAAAAAAATCAAAATGAAGAAAAAAGGAAGAAAAAAAGTCATCATCATCTTTGCCGTGATCATCGTGATCGGCATTATCATCTTCTTCAATCTCCAGGCCCGAAGGGAAAAGTCCATAAAAGTGACTTTGGAAGAGGTCAAAACTCAAGACATCACCTCCACCGTCTCTGCCTCGGGTGAGGTGAAGCCCAAGAAGAATGTCAACATCAGCGCTAATGTCCCTGGACGGGTTGTCAAGATCGGAGTCGAAGAGGGACAGAGGGTCAAAGCTGATGACTTTCTTCTCAAACTCGATTCCACACAGTACGAGGCCAATGCCGCCAGGGACAGAGCTGCTGTTCGTTCTTTAAAAGCAGAGCTCATCAAGGCTGAGGCAGCATTGAAGAAAGATGAAAATTATTTCTACAGGCAGAAAAAGCTCTTTGAAGAAAAGCTCATTTCCAACGAACAGCTGGAAGCTGCTAAGGCCCAATACGACATTTCTTATGCTCAGCATGAAGCTATACGATACCAGATCAAACAAGCCGAGGCCTCCCTCCAAAGCTCCTTGGACAATTTGAGCAAGACGGTTTACAACTCCCCTATTGACGGCATCATCACCAGCCTCCAAGTCGAAGAAGGAGAGGTTGCCATGATCGGCACTATGAATAATCCGGGAACGATCCTGATGACCATCGCTGATCTCTCAGTGATGGAAGTGGAAGTGGAGGTCGATGAAACGGATGTGGTCAATGTCAACATCAACCAACCAGCAAAAGTCAGAATAGATGCTTTCCCTGATATGACTATCGCCGGGAAAGTAACCGAAGTGGGAAGCTCTGCTCTTCAAAAAATCACCGCCTCAGAGGAATCCAAGGATTTTAAGGTGGTCATAACCCTCCAGAATCCACCTGAAGATTTGAAACCGGGACTTTCGGCTTCGGCCGATATCATCACCGCAGAAAAAAAAGATGTTCTTGCGGTCCCCATCTCCGCGTTGGTTTTGAGGGAAAAAAAAGAAAAAGAAAAAAAAGATAAAGATGAACAAGAAGAAGGCATCTATGTTGTCGATAAGGAGAGCCGGGTGAAATTTCGTGCTGTGAAAAAAGGGATCATGGGAGGAATGACGGTGGAAGCCGTCTCAGGACTGGAAAAGGGAGAGAAGATTGTGGTCGGGCCTTATGATGCTCTCCGTCAACTGGATGACGGAACTCTGATCAAGCCAGAAGAAAAACAAAAAAAGGATAATGAATAAGAACAACAACATCCTCATCTCAACCAAAGACCTCTGGAAAGTATACCATTTAGGAAAGCAAGAGGTAAAGGCTCTCTGCGGAGTCTCTCTCACCATTGCTTCCAACGAGTTTTTGGCCATCATGGGTCCCTCTGGATCAGGGAAGTCGACTCTAATGAATCTCCTGGGATGTCTTGACACTCCCTCTCAAGGAGAATACTATCTCAAGGATAAAGAGGTCAGCACTCTGAGCGAAAATGAACTGGCTCGCATCCGAAACGAAGAGATAGGCTTCGTATTCCAAGTGTTTAACCTCCTTCCTCGAGCCACTGCCTTCCATAATGTGGAACTCCCGCTCATCTATAAAGGGGCAGGGAAAAAAGAAAGAAAAGAAAAAGTCCGGAAAGCACTGGAAATGGTGGAGATGTCAGAAAGGATGAGTCACCGTCCTTCCGAACTCTCAGGCGGAGAGCGGCAGCGAGTGGCCATCGCTCGGGCCTTGGTCAATGAACCTTCTCTCCTTCTGGCGGATGAGCCCACAGGAAACCTGGACTCTAAGACTGGACAGGAAATTCTCAATCTCTTCTGTAAAATTCACAGCCAGGGAAACACTGTCATCATCGTTACCCATGATAAGGATATCGCCTATCATGCCCAGCGGATCATCTACCTCAAGGATGGAACGATCGAGAGGGAAGATAACAGAGGAGAATAAGCCATGAATTTCTTTAATCGCCTGCAGGGTGTCTTTTTCGCGCCCCAATCAACCCTAAAATCCGTATCAGAGAAGCCCCTATGGGCAGATGCTTTGGTCGCCCTCCTCATCATGATAGCCCTTTTTTCCTATGTCACCGGTCCTTATTCACAAAAAGACAGTCTCGAAACATTCAAAAACAACGTCAGGCTTCGAGAGAGAATGGGAGAAGAAAGATACAACCAGATGATCGAGAGACTGGAAAATCCTTCTAAGGTCGGTATTATCATCCGGCCTTTCCTGATCAATCCGGCCTTCCACCTGGTCGGTTTCCTGTTTTCAAGTCTTATCCTTCTCGGGATGGGGCGATTCACTTCAACAGAAGGCAATTACGTCCAAGTGTTCTCTGTGTATCTGCATGCCAATTTTATCGACAAAATTCTGGGAAATGCGGTCCGCTTGGTGCTGATCCTCATGCACAAATCTGTTGTCCAAACCACAACCAGCCTTGCTCTTTTCTTTCCCAGACTGGAAGTGACCTCTGCCAGTTTCGTCATCCTCAGCCAAGTAGATTTTTTCCAGCTGTGGCTTTTCGGAATCTTTGGCTACGGACTCTCTCATATCTTTAAGATCGAGATGAAAAAAGCCCTTTTCATTTCCTATGGCTTCTGGCTGATCAAAAGTTTGTTCTACATTGCCATAGGGTTGTTAAGTTTGCGGTATATGAGATAAATCGTCTGTCTTGAAAAGTTCATTCACATAAAAAATGCCCAGCCTGAAAAGCCGGATGAAAGGAAATCTTACCCAAAAACTCTTCCCAGAAATCCTCTTCGAACTCTGGAGTTCAGAGAGTTCCGGACTCCTGACTATCAGAAAAGACGGCATCGAAAAAAAGCTGGTTTTCCAGAAAGGGCAGATAGCTGTAGCAAAGGATGTGTATCCTGAAGAAATATTCCTGAAATTCCTCCAGAAGAGAAATCTCCTGAATGCTTCCTCGATCAGGGTTTATGAAAGCTATTCCGCAAAAAACCGATGCTCTCTTCTTCAATCCCTTCACCAACTGAGTCCTCTTCCCTTCTCCCAAATCTGGACACTACTCGAAGAGTTTGTAACACAAGACTATCTTCCCCTCTTTGACTGGAGTGTGGGTACATATGAGTTTGATGCTGGACAGATCTCTCACCAGAAAGACATCCTTTTTCTTATCTCCACTCTTGACTTTATCCTTCAGGGAATACGCCAAATGGGCAACCTTGACCTCCTCCAAACTCGTCTTCCCGGGAATAAGGAAAACATCCAGATTCTTTCTCCTGGTTATTTGGAGCAACTTAAGCTTATTCCTCCTGAAAAATACATCTGGAATCTCATAAAAACCGAGAAGGCTCTGCACAACATTTATGAAACAAGCGCTCTGGGCAAGAAGGCAAGCCAGAGGGTTATATTCGCCTTATTCAGCTTAGGACTCATAACCTTCGCACAAGAAAAAATGTCCGAGGCCTCCCTTCCTCAATACTCACAGATCTCTTCACATAAAATCTGGGATGCCTTCAACACCAAATTCTCTTATATCTATAAATACATCTCCAAAGAGCTGGGTCCGGTGGCCTTCAATCTTATGGAAAAATCTCTGGAAGAGATCCGACCACATCTATCCTCACTGCTACGGAAAATCAAATTTAACAGTGAGGGAAAGATTGCCATGGACTCTAATCTTAAAACCAGTTTGACTTATGCCAATGGAGAGACCAAGATGAATCTTCTTAAAGACTTGAATGAAATACTTATGGCAGAAGTTCTGGCCGTGAAAAAGAATTTGGGCCGCGAACAAGAAGCTATTCTGATAAACAATCTGGAAAAGATAGGAGAGGTGGATTGAAAAGAAAACAAATTCTGGCATTGCTTATCTTTATTTCCCTTCTTTTTATCCTTCTTCTGATAAAAATTGGACTCTAAAACCAAAAACCTGATTATTGTATTCGGGCCAACCAGTGTGGGCAAGAGTGAAATATCTATAAAAATTGCCCGAAATTTCGCAGGAGAAATCATCAACTGCGACTCCATGCAAGTCTACAAGGGCTTTGATATCGGCACAGACAAAATCCCCCCTGAAAAAAGAGAAGGCGTCCCCCACCATCTCATAGATGTTGTTGATCCATCTACCCAATTCACCGCAGCCGAATTTGTTTCTATGGCGCTGGAAGCGACAGAGTCCATCCTCCGAAGAAAAAAGCTTCCCATCATCGTAGGGGGGACGGGGCTCTACTTAAAGACTCTTCTCGATGGCCTTTTTCCCGAAGGAAAAAGCCATCCAGAAATCCGTCAAAAACTGGAAAGGGAGGCCAGGAAGAAAGGGGTAGGTGTGTTATGGAAAAGGCTCATGGAGGTCGATCCTGTCTACTCTCAAAAAATCAGCAAGAACGACAAGATAAGAATCATACGGGCTTTAGAAGTCTTTCATTCCACAGGCAAACCTCTCTCTGAACATTTTTCCAAGACACAATCTTTTGTCAAAGATTTTCATATCTTAAAAATTGGGTTAAAATTAGAAAGGAAAGTTCTCTACCAGAAAATCGAGGAACGAGTGGAAAAAATGTTTGGAAGAGGCATCGTTGGTGAGGTACAAGCCCTTCGAGATTCAGGGATACCAGAAGATGCCCCTCCTTTCCGAGCCTTGGGCTACAAACATATCTTAAAATTGCTCAACAAAGAAACTGGCCAGGAAGAAGCCAAGTTTCTGACCAAAAGAGACACCCGTCACTATGCCAAAAGGCAGATGACATGGTTTAGAAAAATGGAAGGGATCCAATGGTTCTCTCCTCTTGAATTTCCCTCTATCGCAGAATACATCCAGAAAAACTTGAAATAAAATGGAAAAAGCGCTTCTCGTCTACCTGGCGACAAACAAACAAGAAAAACTCCAAGCTGGAGAATCCATGGAAGAATTGAAGCGGCTGACCGAAGCTGCAGGAGCAGAGGCAGTGGGAGAAGTCTTCCAGTTCCGCCATGAGATCAATCCCAAATATCTCATAGGAGAGGGAAAAGCCGAAGAAATCTCCAACTTGAAAGAAGAGCTGGACGCTGATCTCGTCATCTTCGATCATAACCTCACTTCCATCCAACAACGGAGCCTCGAGGAAGAAATTAAGGGAAAAGTCATCGATCGTACACAGCTTATCCTGGATATATTCGCTCAACGGGCAAGAAGCAAAGAGGGAAAACACCAGGTTGAGCTTGCTCAACTCAACTACCTTCTTCCAAGGCTCCTGGGGAAAGGGAAGGCTTTGTCTCGATTGGGAGGCGGCATCGGCACTCGGGGCCCAGGAGAGAAGAAATTGGAGGAAGACAGACGCAGGATCTTAGACAGAATCTCCAAGATAAAAAATGACATCAAAAAAACACAGAAAAGAAGAGCTATCCAGAGAAAAAGCAGGAAAAATAGTCCGGTTCCCATCGTCTCTCTCGTGGGATACACCAATGCGGGAAAATCCTCTCTATTCAACCGTCTTTCTCAGGAACACATGTTCACTTCCTCCAAGTTTTTTTCCACCTTGGATCCTGTGCTTCGTCGGGTCCGCCTTTCTGAGGGCCTCTACTTTTTCTTGAGCGATACCGTTGGTTTCATCAAAAATCTTCCTTTAGAACTCATTTCTTCTTTCAAGGCCACCCTGGAAGAACTTAAAGAGGCAGACTGTATCGGCCACATCATTGATATAACTTCTTCGACTTGCGAGGTTCAAATAGGCGCTGTGGAAAAAATTCTTGCTGAAATCGGAGTTGCCGATTTACCCATCATCAAAGTCTTCAATAAAATCGATCTCCTCTCCAACAAGTCAGAGCTCCTCAAACGGAATAAAACTTCAGAAATCCTCAAGGTCTATGTGTCGGCCAAAACTGGGGAAGGCCTGAAAGATCTAAATGATAAACTCCGCTCTATCTTGTTTAGAGACCTCAGCCTGTTTTATCTGCGCATCCCCAAATCTAAAAGAGACATGGCTCATTCCTTCGCCAATTGGGCCTTGGTGCTAAAAAAAAGAGAAAGAGGAAATTATGTTGAACTCAAAATCATGGCTGATCCAAATTCCATCATAAATTTTCTGCCTTATATAAAAAGAGGAGATGAAAATTGGTAAGAAAAGCTATCCTTATTCTTCTATTTTTCTTGTTAGCCTGGTCCTGTGCCACCTATCAACCCCCGCCTCCTTCTCTCTTCATCGGAAATCTTCCCCAGGCCATGGTGGCAGAACTTTCTCTGGATGAGAGAATTCTGACTGAAGAAGCCTGGGAAAACCTGAGACAAGGGAAGGGGGACAAGGCTCAGAAGCTCATCTCTAAATTGGGGACAGAAAGCCCCTTCTATTATGCAGGCATGGGATATGCCTCTCTTCTACTCACCGGCCTTTCAGATTCCGAAAATTACTTTAAGCATGCCCTGCAAAATTATCCCGATATGACCCTGGCTCATATCGGGCTGGCCCAAGTTTACCAAAAGACCGGAAACGACGATCTGGCTTTTGTCGAATTTAGAGAAATTCTCAAGCGAGAAGAAAATAACACATGGGCTCAGCAATCCTATAAGGTCCTCAAAGAAAGAAAAACAGCAGAATCCCTGGACGAAGCAAAGACCTTTCTCGCTCACCAAGATGTAGAAAAGAGCAAGGAAGCCTTCTTGAAAGCCCTCTACTATTCTCCTCAATCCACAGCAGCCCACTTGTCTCTAGCTGAAATTTTCAAAAAAGAAGACAATCTGAAGAATGCTTTGGTCCACCTCAAGGCAGCCAGCACTATTGAGCCTGACAACAAAAGCATCTTGAATGTCTATGCAGAGACCCTTTATGAAGCTGAGGATTATCCCCGAAGCCTTGAAGTCTACGAAAGACTCCTTGATTTAGAGCCTGAAAACGATAATATCCAAACCCGGGTGAAAACTCTCAAAAACAGATTGGGTATCTTTGAACTCCCCAGTCAATTTGATGCTATACCAGCATCAGAGGCGATCACCAAAGAGGAAATTGCTGCACTGATTGAGGTCAAATTCAAAGATACTCTGGATGAACCCAAAACCCAACCGCCGATCATTATCGACATATCCACATCTTGGGCCTCCAAGTACATCTTGAGGGCCGCCTCTCTCGGACTCTTGGATGTCTATGCCAACCATACTTTTCAGCCTAAGAAAATCGTCACTCGAGCTGAAATGGCTGATGTTCTCTACAAATTGATCAATTATTTGAAAAGAAAAAATTATGTGTTTATCAGTCAAATCCCCCCAGAGAAGATTCAGATTTCAGATGTATCCCCTGACAACTATTATTACCAACCGATCTTGTGCATCATCTCTTACACCATCATGAATCTTTCCGCCAACAGGACTTTCAATCCAGATTTTCCGGTCTCCGGGCAGGAAGCCATACGCCTTTTGGACATTATTCTAATTCTTATAAAATAGCCTCCATTTAACGATATACATTCCTTAGCTATGACGAATCAAAAGGTAACAGAAGAAGACAACGCCTTGCTGACCACACCCAACATTCTTACCATCCTCAGAATTCTCCTTGTTCCTGTTTTTTTGGCCATGATGCTTCAAAAGAAGACCTTCCATGCCTTAGCTGTTTTTCTTGTGGCCGGAGCCACAGACATTCTTGATGGCTTCGCGGCTCGAATCTGGCATCAGAAAACGAAAATCGGCGCTGTGCTGGATCCCGCTGCCGACAAGCTACTCTTGACAATGGGGTTCGTACTCCTGACCATTCCTTCTCTCAGTTCACCTCATGTGATTCCTCTCTGGTTGACTTTGGTTGTGGTCGGTCGGGATATAGTCATAGTGATAGGCGCCATCATCCTCTTTAAATTGATAGGCCAAAAGACATTTTATCCATCCCTTTTGGGAAAGACATCCACTTTCTGCCAAGTCTTGGTGGTTCTTTTTGTTCTCCTGTTTAATGCCTTCGAAGTTATCTCCATCTCTCTTATGTGGGCCTATTATGTGACTCTTATTGCAACTATTCTCTCAGGTATCCATTACGGCTCGGTAGGCTTCCGTCTCCTCTCAGCCACAAAGACAAAAACCAGTTAAAAAAAGAAAAGAGCTTTTTCAATGTATTGGCGGTCTTAAAATAAAAAAAAATTCCCCTCTACGCAGAATAAGAGGGAAAAATCCTTTTTTTATCCTGCGTTTTTATCGATGAAGCCTTTTCTTATGGTCTTCCAGATAATCTTAAGATCCAGGCCCGGTGACCAGTTCTGGATATAATAAAAATCGTACTCGACCCTCTTCCCGATAGATGTGTCCTGCCTCAGTCCATGAACTTGAGCCCAACCTGTAATCCCCGATTTCACCTTATGTCTGAGCATGTACTTAGGGAATTTTTCCCTAAAGTCTTTGACAAAAACCGGTCTCTCTGGACGAGGGCCGACCAAACTCATCTCCCCTTTAAGGACATTGACTAGTTGAGGGATCTCATCGATACTGAATCTTCTCAGGAATTTTCCCACCTTGGTTATCCGTGGATCCGAAGGGGTACACATCACTGGCCCTGTCTGCTTCTCCGCATCGGAAATCATGGTTCTTAATTTCAGCATGGTAAACCTTCTCCCATCTAGCCCTACTCTATCTTGTTTGTAAATGACAAGTCCCCTGGAAGTGAGTTTTATCAGGATGACCACAATGAGCAATACAGGAGAAAAAAGAATGAGAAGCAGCAAAGAGACTGTGATGTCCATCATCCGCTTGAAAAATCTCATCATTCCCCGAAGAGGAGGCTCATCGATGCTGATGACAGGAAACCCATCCAGATCTTCTGTTCTCGCCTTTAGGGTCAACAGCTGAAAGAGATCGGGAATCAAGCGCATGTTCACTGCGTATTTGTTGACCACTTTGAACGTCTCCAGAATCTTAGGATAACTCCCTAAATCTAAAGCCACATAGACATCACTGATGTTTCCCCTCTCAAGAATTGTCTCCAACTCCTTGATGGAGCCGAGAACTTCAATTCCGCCATCCACATCAATCCTCTCTCCTGGCTTCTTCTCATCATCAAGAAAACCCTTCACCACAAATCCCAAGTCTCTGTATTGGGAAAGTTTTCGAGCAACTGACTTTCCCATTTCTCCTGCACCAACTATGATGACGTTCTGGAGGTTCAGACCTTTGGCATAGCGCCTTTTCATGAAAAAGTAAATCTGGTTTCTCAGCACTGATATCATGAAGATGACCACGATAAAATAGATGGCAAGGAACCAGTGGGATATCTTGAATTCCATATGAAAAAGCGGTGCCTGGCCTTGGCTATATGCATAGAGATAATTAAGGATGGCCAAGACGATCAGGATAGTCAGCACGGCATTCAAGGTGATGAAAAAGAAATCATCGATTTTGGTTCTTCTGAGTCTTGTCTTGTAGAATCCCTGGAAGACGAAAATAACCAGATGGACAACCAGAAATAAGGGAAAGACAGACGCATAGGATTTTAAAGAAGGAATGCCTTTTTCAGGATCCACTGGGATGATGTATCCATAAAACCGAAACAAATAGCAATAAAAAAAGGAGACGATGATAGCAATGATATCGCTTAATATAAAGAGACCGATCAGACGCGTCCGCTTTTTCTTGATCATGACTTGGTCTTATGTTCTGCCCATTTCTGGCGAAAGTATGCGGAAATTTTTGCCTTGAATTTATCCCTCGAAAAATTCAAGGCGTTCTCTCTTACCTTGACCTTATTAAATTCCAAGCTTTTAAATTTGTCAAGGATGTCAAGAAGGCTCTCCACATGCAACTCCTTGAAGAACATTCCTGTCTGCTCTGGGATAACTGTTTCAGTGGCTCCTCCGCGCCCATAGGCAATCACGGGAACTCCACAAGCCTGGCTTTCCAATGATGTGATGCCAAAATCTTCCTCTCCGGGTAAAATCAAAGCCTTTGCCTTTTGATAAAGCCGAAGAAGATCATAGACATCCAGAGCCCCCAAGAACTCAATGTTAGATCCCGCCATTCTTTTTAGCTTTTTATAGTCTGGCCCTTGTCCCACAATCTTCAAGGTCTCTCCCTTCCGATTGAAAGCCTCTATGGCCAAATCGATTCTTTTGTAAGGCACCAGAGCAGAGACGATAAGGAAATAATCTCCACTCTTTTTCCCAGGCTTGAAAAATTGAGTATCCACGGGGGGATGGATGACATCTGCCAAGCGTCTGTAATATTTTTCGATCCTTCTGGCCACAGTCTTAGAATTGGCAACAAAATGAGTCACTCGGTGGGAGGAAGACTCATCCCACACCCTTAAGCCTTGGATAATAGAAGGAATAACCAGCCTTGAAAAAAAAGACAATTTCTTGGGGGAAAAATAAGAGAAATACTGGTTCCAGGCATAGCGCATGGGAGAATGAACATAGCAGATGTGAAGAGAATCAGGATGGGTTATAGCTCCCTTGGCCACACAGTGGGAACTGGAAATGACCAGATCGTAATCCTGAAGATCAAAGAGTTCCACAGCCAGGGGAAAAAGAGGCAAATAAAATCGATATCTTTTCTTCAAAAAAGGCCATTTTCGAAGAAAACTGGTAATGATCCTCCTCTTTTCGATCTCTGGAATTTGGCTTTCCGGGAAATGGAAGAGGGTGAAGATGGGTGCATCCGGAAAAATCTCGGCAAAGACTTCCAGGACTTTTTCTCCACCACGTTGGCCGGTTAGCCAATCATGGACAAGGGCGACTTTGGCTTCTTCCATTGGGGTTGATTATAAAAGCGGTACTGTGAATTGTCAATCTGGAGTGAAACTCTCGCCAGCAGAAAGAAAACAGCCTAGGAAACAGGCCTTCAACCGAGTTCCTGTAAACAGGAGAGATATTGGTTTATAGTTTTATCCCAGCGAAAAGAAAGACTGTGGATGTAGCCTTTTTCCTCATAGGCTTTTCGAAGCTCTTCATTCTCGATCAATATAGACATCTTCTCTGCCAGCTCCTTATAGGAATCAGGCTTAAAATAAAGGGCAGACTCGCCCAGAATTTCTCTCAGGCTTCCTCCCGGGCTGCTGATCACCGCCTTTTTCCGGGCCATGGCTTCGAGAGGAGGAAATCCAAAGCCTTCATAAAAAGAAGGAAAAATAAAAAACTCTGCACCATCCAGAAGCCGAATCAACTCTGTTTGCTGGAGGTATGACCTGAACATAACTCTTTCCTCAAGTCCCAATTCCTTTATGGCCAGCATGAAGGCCTTATCGGGTGTGCTTCCTGCCAGGAAAAGCCGCAAATCAGAGAAGGTGTCCTTGATCATCGAAAAGGCCCGCAAAAGAGTGGGTAAATTTTTATGGGGCTTCAAGTTCCCAACATAGATGATATATGGAAATGGGAAAAGTGATGTCTTCCTTGATTCCTGAAAAAAAAGATCAGACAGGCCATTGTAGATAACCTTAATGCGGTCCTCCCCAAAGCCAAAAACCTCCACAAGATCATCCCTGGTCTTTTGGGAGACCGCAAAGACCATTTTCGCCCTTTCTTTGACCTTTTGCATAAAAAATCTTCCTATCTTAATCCGGAGATGTGGCTTGAAGAGATGAGCGAATTTAAAGTGAATCAGATCATGAACAGTGACTAACAGCTGATTCTTGATATAAAGGGGAAAAACATAATGAGGAGAAAAATAATAAAAATCCTTCAACTTCCTGATCTTCAACGGTATCTCCAGATGCTCCCTGAGGTCATAATTCTTGAATGACACTTCAACAAAAGTTCTTTCTGGAGCCATCAGATATCGCGTCCCCCCTAAATGAAGGATTCGGCAATGATGCTGGTTGGAATCGATTATTCCTTGAAAGAGGTTCTCCGCATAGACGCCGATCCCGTAATCTTCGATCTTTCTTGCATCAAGAATAATCTTCACCATCAAACTCCCTGATTATCTGCTGCACTTCCTCCCATATTCTGCGGTTTTTGTGATCCCTCTTTAAGCGGTAATAAAAGCGCTTAACGGAAAAGCGAAAGATAAGATAAGTCTTAAGCACGCGGATAGCAAAACGACTGTTATGCCTGTGATAATAATACAACTGGCTCTTCTTCGTTTCTTTAAGTATGCGTTCGGAGTACTGGGATGTGGATTGCCGCAGGTAATGAATGACGCTGGCCTCAGAATTGATGCAGATCCTATAACCAAGTTGGCGGAGACGCTTCCCCAGGTCTGCGTCTTCTTTATACATGAAAAAATTCTCATCAAAGCCTTGAACTCTTTGGTATAAATCCCGATCTATCAGAAAGCAGGCTCCGCTGACCCAATCCACATTTCGGCTCAACCTTCCCCGCTTGAGCTTAAAAAGTAGCCTGTACCACTTCTCAGCAAAGAGCTTCATGAAGACTTCAGAACAAAGATTCAAATCCTTGCCCCAGGAGATCTGGAGAGAATTATCAGGGTTGAAAACCAGGGGAGCAACCATAGCACAGTCGGGGAACCTCTTTTTGGCTGAAAGCAACTTCTCCACTGTTCCTTTGGGAAGATAAGTGTCATTATTCAATATCAAAAGATAGCGTCCAGAGGCCTGCCTGACTCCTTCGTTATTCCCCCTGGAGAATCCTGTGTTATGAGGGAGAGCAATCAGCTTTACGGATGGATAAGCTTGTTTCACACTCTCCACAGAGCCATCGGTCGAGCCATTGTCTACCACCACTACTTCATAATCAAGGCCGGTAAGATTTTTGAAGATAGATTCCAATGTCCTGAGAAGATAAGCTTTCCCATTGTAATTGACGATGATGACGGAAAGTTCTTTAAATCTTTTGTGGCTTAAATTTTCGATGTTTGAGTCGTCTTTGAGAATGGAGTTCACTTTTTCCCTTCCTGTTTTATCTTAGAAACACTCATAAATAAAGCAAACGTATGGACTTCCGCCTGAGCTGGGAAAGCTGGCTGTTTCGCCTGTTTCTAAAAAAGGAACTGTTTTCATCTTGGTGAAAGAACAAGGTGAAACCATCAAGAGGCAGTGCCCCTGCACAATAGAGAAATTTCACGGGCTATTTTTTCCCAAGAAAATTGATGTTTTTTCTCTTGGAATTTGTCCAAAATACTCTTCTTTCTTTCTCTGTCTTTGATTGCCGTTTCGAGCGCTCCCTTTATGTTGTGAACCGTGGGTTCATCCACTACAATCGCCATATTATGATAGATCTCCTTGAGGGAAGTCTTATTCAGCAGCACTGATACCGTTCCACAGGAGAGGGCCTCCAACGGGGGAAGGCCAAATCCTTCATACTCAGAAAGATAGGCAAAAACATCAACCGAAGAATAAAAATGAGCGAGTTCGCTTTCTTCTAAATGAGTCTCCCATCGGATCCATTCTCTATTCAAAACTTTCTCCATATCCCGAGGGTGAGATGTTGTAAGATTCTCGCCCACAACATAGAGAATCGCCTCTGGTCGTTCTTTTCTTAAAAGATTGACGGATTCAACCAGCAAAGGAATGTTTCTCCTGTCAAATATAGCCCCCAAGTAGCCGATGATTGTGTTGTTCTTCAACCCCTTTCTTTTCTTCCACTCCTGGATTTCGCTCGGAGTGCTGCGTCGGAATTTCTCCTCGATTCCATAGATAAAGACTTTAATCTTTTCAGGATTGACAGGAAAATGCATTACCATCTCATCCTTGGAAAATTCAGATCCCGTGACCACGGCATCGGTCTTTATTAAGCTCCTTTTGACCAAGAATTTTCTCACCATGGATTCTCTCTTTGAGAACCATTCAGGATGGGAAGCAAAGGAAACGTCGTGTACAAAAAGGATGGATTTCCATCTGTTAAAAAAAGGTAAAGTATAATTAGGCGCAACCAGAATATCAGGTTTGATTCGGTTTAACCTTCTGAAAAAGGGACCATTCTGCCATCTGAAGTATCCCTTTGGCGAAGAGATGACAAATTGGGTGACATTATCCTGGTTATATTTTTCAATCCTTTCTCGAGCGAAAACCAAAAATTCATGGTCAGACAAAATACTTACAAGAGAAGTCAAAACATTATGGATGACTCTGCCTACGCCAGTGGCATATTCTCCTACTTCATAACAGTCGACTGCGATTTTCAACGCAAAATCCTTTTAAAATATCTCTTCAGCATTCCCCATCCGAAATTATCCATCATGCGCGGGAGCCTATCATTCTCCTCTAACATATATCTCCCTGGAATCGATTATTCCCGCACTCAAAAAATGGATGAACAAAGTCAATTCTCCACCACAGCTTGATAAAATCTTAAGGTCTCGACCGCTGAGACTTTCCAGTCGAAATCCATCACTCTCCTCTTTCCCTTAGCTTTAAGGGATTGGCGAAGCCCTTTATCCTCCAGAATAAGGATGAGCTTATCTGCCATGTCCTCAGGCTCCTCTGGATTGAAATAGAGCGCCGCATCTTGGGCAACTTCAGGGATGGCCGAAGCTCGAGAGGCGGCAATAGGCAAATCGCTGGCCATGGCTTCAAGGAGAGGAAGGCCGAATCCCTCACAAAAAGAGGGAAAAGCGAACACAGTGGCCAATCGGTAGACAATCCTTAATTCCTCAACAGGAACATAACCGATCATTTTTACCCAGGAGTCAAGCCCATTTTCCCTGATCTTCCTTTCCAACTTTTTTAGGTGAAAGCCCTTTGGTCCAGCAATCACCAAGGGAACTTTCTCATGTTTTGTGTGTATTATTCGGAGGGCCTGGATTAAATTCAGAAGATTCTTACGAGGCTCTAACCCTCCCACGAAAAGAATAAAAATGGAGGGAAGGGAGAATTTTACTCTTGCTTCTTTGATTTCTTCCGGTAAAATTTCAGACCGAAAAAGAGGATTCAACCCATGGTAAATCACCCTCACCTTCCTCTCATCTAGGGCCACCTTCCCTAAAAGCTGATTCCTGGTGAATTGAGAAACAGTGATGATCCCGTCAGCTTTCAGAAGGGAGGCGGCGATCTTCCTCCTAAAATGCCTTCTTGTTTCCCAGTTGACCAGGTAAGGAAAATCCATGAAAAACAGATCATGAACAGTGACTACCTTTTTCCCTCTTGTGGGCAGGATCAGCGGTGAAGGGGAATGAGTTAGATCCAGCCTTTGGCCAAAGAAATAATCCAGAGGTGGCCAAGTGAGCTTATTCCAGAGAAAATTCATCAGTTTCACAGGGAGGGGAAAATCCACAAAACGCCTCTCAGAAAAAGGAGGCACTTTGGATGAAGGGAAGCGATCCTTTAAAGATGCAGAGAAAAGAAAATATGTGTTATTTTGGTCAATCTGGGAGAGAGAGAGAAGCAGATTCTTGAAGTAAATGCCTACGCCTGTCTCCTCTTTTAGGAAAGGGCGCAGGTCAAAGCCGATTCGCATCCTGAGTAAATGTATTCTCTCCGCCAGGAAAAGTCAAGGAAGGGGACCCGGGATCAGCGGGATCACCGACCTGCTTGCTTCTTCCTCAAGCCGGTGATATGATCTTTGGCGAAAAGGAGAGCAAAATGGCTGATTTCCAGAAAATTGCCGAAAGAATCGAGTCATATCGTGACCAAATGATAGATATGCAGATAAAACTCTGTTCCCTACCTGCCATCTCTCCCACCAGTGGAGGTGAGGGAGAGGCCAAAAAAGCGGAAGTTTTACTGGATTTCCTGAAGGAAATTGGGCTGACTGATATCCAAGTGATCAAAGCTCCTGATATGGATGCTCCTTCTGGTTACCGCCCTAATATCCTTGCTCTTAGAAAAGGAAAAAGTTCATCAAGGACCATCTGGATTATGACTCACATGGATGTTGTCCCGCCTGGTGAGCTGTCCTTATGGCAGGGAAATCCATTCCAAGCATGGGTTAAAGAAGGAAAAATCTATGGGCGTGGAGTGGAAGACAACCAGCAAGATATGGTGGCCTCAGTTTTTGCCCTCAAGGCTTTTCTCGAAGAAGGAATTAATCCTCGGTATGATGTGGGCATTGCCTTAGTGGCCGATGAGGAAACAGGAAGCGGGAAGGGAATCGAATATGTCCTTGAGCATTCCAGAGCTTTCCGCAAGCAAGATCTTATCATTGTCCCTGACGCAGGAAACGAAGAGGGAACCATGATCGAGGTAGCCGAAAAGAGCATCCTTTGGCTCAAATTTAAGACCCTGGGCAAACAAGCACATGGATCTACTCCAGAAAAAGGCATCAACAGTTTCAAGGCTGCTTCCTTTCTGGTTACAGAACTCGACAAACTCAACCAGCTTTTCCCTGAAAAAGATCCCCTATTCAGCCCACCGACTTCTACCTTCGAGCCCACCAAAAAAGAGGCTAATGTCCCCAACATCAACACCATCCCAGGAGAAGACATTTTCTACGTGGATAGCCGCCTCTTGCCCAGGTACACTATCGAAGAAGTGGAAGCGAAAATCAATGAGATGATGCGTAAGATCGAGAATGAATTTGGAGTGAAAATCTCCATGGAGGAAAATCAGAAGGCTCCGGCTGCGCCTCCTACCTCGGCCGATGCACCAGTGGTTCATGCCCTGAAAAAAGCGATTAATGCTGTCTATGGAAAAGAAGGAAAAGCAGTCGGAATCGGAGGGGGAACTGTGGCAGCCCTTTTCAGGAGGGCAAACTACGAAGCTGCCTGCTGGGCCAAAATGGACGAGACTGCCCATCAGCCCAATGAATACTGCATAATCGACAACATGATAGGTGATTCCAAAGTATTTGCGCATATCTTTCTCCAGGAATAAAAAGACCCATGACTAAGGGAAAAGCCAGCTCCCTCAAGACCGCGAACACATCCTCTTCATCAAAACCAGGGACTCCCTGTTCACAGAAGTGAAGGAAAAAATCCTAAAGCTTCATCCTTACCAAGTACCCGAGATCATCGCACTTCCCCTTGCAGATGGACTCCCAGAATATCTGAACTGGATAGACGAAGAGACCAAACAACACACAACAGAATAAACCTTATTTCAGGAGTATTTTCTCTGTATTCTTTGAGCGACTTTGATCGTGTTTAGATGGATGGTTACCGTATCCTGCACATCGTAAGCATAGCCCCCTGCAAAAAGGATAACGATAGGAATGTGAATCTTTCGGGCTTCCTCGATGACCAATCTGTCGCGTTGTCTCATCCCTTCCAGACTCACATTCAAGCCTCCCAATTGATCGTGCTGATAAGGATCAGCACCGGCAAGGTAAAAAATAAGATCGGGCTGAAAATCTTTATAAATTCGAGGAATATGAAGGCCAAGGGAGGAGAGGTATTCTTTATCCCCATCTCCTGACCATAATCCCACGTCAAGAGAGCTGGAGGATTTCACAGCAGGATATATATCCATCTGATGAATGGAAAAAGTGAAAACATAATCTTTATAGGAAAAGATGAATGCAGTTCCGTTTCCCTGATGCACATCACAATCCACAACCATCGCTTTTTCAATCCTCTCTTCGTTCTTCATTTTTTCTAAAGCAATGGCCACATCATGGACCACACAGAAGCCTTCTCCATGATCAGGAAAAGCGTGATGAAACCCTCCCCCGATATGAACGGCCAATCCATCCTTGAGTGCTGTCTCCGCGGCGAGAATGGTCCCTCCTGCATGAAAAAGAGCAAACTCCATAAGCTCAGGGGAATAAGGAAGCTCCATCGTCAAGATTTCCGACTGAGAAAGTTTTCCTGTTTTCAATTTTTTCAGATACTTAGGAGTGTGAACCAGAAGAAGATCTTCCTCACTTGCTGGAAGAGACTCCAATATAGTTCCCTTCTTGGCACCCATATGAAGGAGTTCTCTATAGATTAGCCTGTATTTCTCTATGGGAAAAACATGATTTTCTAAGTCAACCATCCAGTAATGTTCACTGTAGATAAACTTGAAAGGAAATTTCTTCCTGCGAAGAGCCTTAATAATACCAGGTAGTTTGATCACTGAAGAATATAAATATCAAAAAAAAAGGATTAGGTAAATATAATAAGTGCTTAGGACGGAAATGGGAAGCTCACCGATACCATCTCCACTTCCTTGATAAGTGAAGACATTTCATCCAGTTAGGTAATAAGGCAGGGATTCCTGTCCATCCGAAGCCCATCATGGAAGGTGGGAGAGTCTTTGGCGAAGATGGAAGGGAACCGACGCTTTTATTAGCTATCGCGGAAATGGAGATATCTAGCTTTGAACTGGAAGCATCTACAAAACCGTGATGGAGCAACAGTCAGGTAAGCTGATGAGGAAGTCATCCGGAGGCGAGCGGGCATGGTTCC
>CAYSCW010000005.1:0-108190 GCA_964429795.1 uncultured Eubacteriales bacterium | reverse complement strand
AATGGGACGCCACGACACCACGCCCCTCCCCTAACTCCCTCATTCAAAACAACCTACAAAAGTTGACATAATGTATATTAAGTGACAAGAGTTTGCAATGACCTAGGTTTGTGTAGGAGACAGATAATAGGGAAGGTGAGAATGATATGTAATGCTCGGCGTCTATATTTCAGGAAAAAAGAAGAGATTGGTTTTTTTATTTTATATAGGCCTGTGATAAAATGAACACTGTTATGGGTATAAGAAAGAGCGGCTATATAGTTGTTACCTTTAAATTTCGTAGAGAAGGAAAAAAATGGACAGCATTTTGCGAAGAACTGGGGACGTCTACGTTTGGACGTTCCATTCTTGAAGCTCATAAGAAATTGAAAGAAGCAGTCTCGCTCCATTTGGGTACTTTGGAAGAAGTTGGAGAAAGAGAGAGGTTTTTCAAGGAACACAATTTAAACGGGTAAAAGTTCGGACCAGAGTCACAATTGTTCCTAAATCCAGAGCTACTTTGCCAATGGGGACATTATTGGCGATCCTGGGAAAAAAACAGACTGGTGTGGGAAAAAATGGATTGTTGGAATTGCTGAATGAGTATTATTGATACTGTTCTTATACCTTATTAGGAGAAAAACTCATCTCATCTTCTACTGGTTCTAAATAAAGCTCTATGGCTTCACGAATGTTTTTTAATGCTTCTTCTTTAATGTCTCCTTCGCTGATGCACCTTGGGAGAGCTGGCACATAAACAGTACATCCCCCGTAGTCACTTTCTTCCCAGGTTCACTGATATTACAGCCATATAAATTGCAGCCAAGCCGACAAGAATGTAAACAATGCGAGATATAACTGACATAGTGCCAAAAATAGCAGCAACAAGATCAAATTTGAATATACCGACTAAGCCCCAGTTAAGACCGCCGACAATTACCAATATCAGAGCTATCCAATCCAGTACGTTTAGATTTTTCATGGAAAACCCTCCTTTGTATTGGATTATTTAGATTTGGGAATAAGCCTGCTTTTCTTACTGTTCCAACTTAAGCACTTTTTGCTGACATCAAATTTTCCCCAATCTATAACGACTTGATTTATAGCAAAGAAAGAGCTTTAAGTCAAGCAGGCGAAGATCTGCAGAGGTTTTCTACTGCTTTCCTCAGGAAAGCTGGTAAATTTAAATCGTATTGGGTAGAATATTTTGAACGCTGAGAGAGAGGCAATAAACTCAGGAATAGATTTGTGATACAAAACCAGATTTTAAAGAATACAACGACTCATCCAGGCCTGTTTATGGGTTTTTGTCTTTATCTTTGTCTGCCTGTCCTTCTCTTTCTCCCTTTTATTCCTGGTGTAGCAGGAGGAAAAATGAAAGAATCCAAGCCTGCACTCCCTAAAACCGTGGGACTATGGACTCGGCCCGATTCGCCCCGCATGGTGAATACCGAAAACATCTTCGATTACATGGACGGCGCAGGAGAGCTTTACATCGGCTATTGTTTTGACCACCTCGAATCCTACGAATACGAAGCAAAATCCCAGAAGAACATCCTGGTCGAGCTGTATTTCATGAAAACATCTGATGATGCTTTCGGGCTGCTTTCCCTGGACTGGGGAGGAGAATCCATAGATTTAGGCTCATCCTCACTGGACAAAACTGCATCCGCGGAGTCTCAATGGCCCAGAGCACTTTACGGCGAAGGCCTGCTGCGCATATGGTCGGACAATATCTATGCCAGGATCATGGCCTATCAGGAAACAGCGGAATCCAGGGAAGCTGTCCTGACCCTCGGCCGCACCGCAGTCAAAGGCCGTCACAATCCCCCCTCTCCAGAGCTTCTGAAACATCTCCCCGCTTCTTTTCAGCCGGGCTGGAAACTCCGCACAGACAGGATCTCCTACTTCCGCTCTTATCTAGTGCTCAATTCCATTTACTATCTCAGCCAGGAAAACATACTCGATCTGAACCTCGAAACAGAAGCACTTACCGCACTCTATGAGAAGAAGGAATTCTCACAAGGGTTGCGCAATGTCAGGCTGCTTCTGGTAAGGTATCCTGATTCCGATCGTGCCGGAGAGGCACTCCTCCATTTTCACAGAGTCTATCTTCCTGATCATACATTCCAAAAAGAATCCGCTTCCTCAGGAGTTACGACGAATGTCTTTCCAGTCGAGGACGGCTGGCTGGGATATGCACTACAGAATACGACCATAACATTCATCTTCGAATGTCCTGACCGGGAAACAGCCATGGACATCATGGATCGATTAAGATAATCATCCATCTGAGAGGAGGTTTTCATGACTCAAAAAGGAAAGCCATTGACACGGAGAGATTTTCTCCGGGGTTCCCTGGGGGCAACTATCGGTGCATCTCTGTTGGGCACAAAGTTTCTTAAAGCCGGGCAAACGACAGGCGCTTCCAGCCTGGTGACCATAGTCCGCAACGAGAATGCTATGGATGCCAATAACATCGTCAATCCAGAGGTTTTGAAGTCCATGCTCGACCAGACTCTGATCAAGTTTACAGGCCAGAATTCCACCAGGGATGCATGGCTCAGCCTTGTCATGCCCAAAGATACCATCGGCCTTGTTTCCACAACACATCTCAATCCCACTCATCAGGAAGTAGTAGATGCCGTCAAGAGTTCTCTCATAGAGGCCGGAATCCCGGAAGAGAAAATTCTGAATGCCCAGGGAGGTCCTGAAAAACCAAAAGCCTGCACGGCTCTTATAGCCCTCCCTGCCCTTAAAGCCCATTGGCTTACTGGACTCGGCACGGTGATGAAGATTTATATCCTTTATTCGGGAAAACCCAGCTATTATCACCAGGAAAACAACGCCAAGCTTGGAGAGACATGGAGCCTGCCCTTTGTCAAAGGAAAGACGCGCCTGGTGCTTGTGGATGCCCTTCATCCTCTCTGCGATAAGGGACCACAGCCGGATCCCCGCTACAAATGGGCCTACAACGGGCTGATCGCGGGAACAGATCCTGTGGCTGTGGATACGGTGTCTCTGCACATCATCGAGGAGAAGAGGAAGGCCATGCGGGGAGAACCGTGGCCGCTGTCCCCTCCCCCACTGTGTGTGGAAGCTGCCGACAAAGACTACGGACTGGGAACGAGCGACTGGAATAATATCAAGGTGGAGCATTACGGCTGGGAGGAAGACTTACTCCTGGGCTAGCGAGTTATCAGGCAAGCCTCAAGCCAAAAGTGCAGCGATCATCCCGGAGAGGACAATCCCATCAAAAGTGCCGGCACCTCCGATAGAGGCAACCCCTGTCTGGAGGCGGCTGATATCCTTGAGATGAAGGAGATCAGCTCCAATCAACGGCCCCAGCACACCGGCTGTGAAGGCTATCGGAGGGGCGAAGCCCGGTACAAAAAGAAGAGTTGGCAGGGCGGCAACAAGAGGTGGGATAAGAGGCGGCATACCGATGCCCACGTTGGGAATAGGACGCGCGAGGCGATAACAGACAGCAATGTTCAAGGCGGTAACAGCCAGGAGGATGAAGAGCTCATAGGCCCCTCGACCTGTCACGCGGAAGATCTCATAGATGGCGATGGTTAGAGGAATCAGGCATCCTCCGACATTGACAGCGATGACCGTGTAGCTTCGGACTTGACGGCGAAAAGACGAAGCCCAATCCCCCGGAAGCAATCGGTGCAGTCCGAAGAAGCGAAAGGGATTGTACTCCAGTTCCTGTTCCCGTTCGATACGCTTGACAGGAAGATTGATTGCACCACCCAGGAAAATACCTATCAGAGCCAAAAATGCCAACTCCGGAGATAATCCAAGCCGGGCAAGGGCTGTCAGCATGGCGTGGGTTAAGAAAAGGGGCACAAGAATGAGAAGCCCGAAGAAGATGAAAATAGCAAGACATCCCGGTGACATTCAATCCATATTCCCCATATTAAACACAAGAATCGCTTAACAAGATAACCCTACGTTGTTATTATATATAAAGATAGAGGATGATAATGGCACAAAAAACGAAACACACAATGGGTGAAAGATTAAACATTCGTTTTAACAGAAAAATCAAGCTTGAATTTCATGGAGCAAGATTGACATCTGATGGTGGCCTTCTTGCTTACCGCGAGCTTGATGAGGCTTTAGGATTATTTAATTCAGCTTCTACTGTAATAAGCGATAAACGAACCGGGCGCAATATTCAGCATGATATGACAAACCTCTTGCGCCAGTCTGTATACAGCCGCCTGGCAGGATATGAAGATGTCAACGATGCTCAGCGTCTATCAGTAGATCCGGTCATGAGAGCAGTGACAGGAAAGAAGAAGAATGCTGCCAGTATCAATACAATCGGGCGTTTCGAGACAGAGATTCTTCCCCTGAAGAAAAACCTTGAAGGTTTGTCTGAAATTAACGGAAGATGGGTTAATAAAGCGATGGAGAAAACACCCCATCATCGAATCATTTTAGATATGGACAGCTCAGAGAGTCCGGTACATGGAGAGCAGGAAGGTTCTGCATACAACGGTCATTTCAGATGCAATTGCTATCATTCTCTGTTTTGCTTCAATCAGTATGGCGACTGTGAGGGGGCGATGCTGCGTCCAGGCAATGTCCACAGTGCTGATCGCTGGAAAGAACTGCTGGAACCGATCGTACAACGGTATGAAAGCAAGAAAGTCAAGAAGTACTTTCGTGGGGATGCTGCATTTGTAAAGCCTGAGATTTATGAATACCTTGAAGAAAAAGGTCTATTATATGCTATCCGCCTTCCGGCGAATGATGTCTTGTATGATGAGATTAAACATCTGCTGAGCCGTCCTGTTGGTCGTCCTTCGAGAAAACCGGTTGTGTGGTTTCATGATTTCAAGTACCGGGCGGCTACTTGGCATAAGAGGCGGCGTGTGGTGGCGAAGGTTGAGTTTTACAGTGGAGATTTATTCCCGAGAGTAGGTTTTATCATAACCAATATGAGTGCCAAGGCAGAGGGTGTTGTTCGATTCTACAATGGGCGTGGCATTGCTGAGCAGTGGATTAAGGAAGGCAAGTATGCTCTCAACTGGACGCGGCTTTCATGCAAACATTTCCTCTCGAATCAGGTAAGGCTAGGTTTGTTTGTTCTGGCTTATAATCTAGGTAACTTTCTGCGGCGCTTGGTTCTTCCGGGTAATATCAAGCACTGGTCGCTTCGGACTCTGCTTGTGAAACTCATAAAGATCGGAGCCAAGGTTCTAAGACACAGCCGTTATGTTATTTTCCAAATGGCAGAGGTTGCCATAAGTAAGGAAGTATTTGCTGAGATACTATACAGGATCAGTCGATTACGATGCTGTTCACTACAATGAGTTGCTTTTCAATACGATCAGATGGACAGGTATCTCTGATCATTAGATTTTTAGATAAAAGCAGTGAATGTTAAAGAAAATGGTGACACATTGAATCCTAAAATGCTTTGGAAGTGCTTCAATATACAAAACAACAGTCTAAGATTGGATTGCACATCGACAAAATCCAGACTTTTCTCTTTCACGAAGTTGATATGGGGAATATTTATTTTTGTTCAGATGGGTACATTAGTTGTTCGAGAATGGACATTCAGTGATAAATAATATTCGAAATTCCTGAGAGGGCATGTTGGCGCATTTTTTGCTCTTAAAAATAGGGAATTGAGGATTATAAACAACAATTAATGTGAGGAGAAATTAATGTGAAGAAATTGTTATATTCAATATTTTTGATATTATTCTTTTTGGTTCCAATAAATAATTCACAGAATATCCATCCCCTTCAAAATTCCCGCACGCTCCCATTTGCCTGTACCAGCTTTACCTTTGATGGAAAAAGAATTCATTTTGCATCCACATTGCCTGTATCTGTGCAACCACCTAAACAGAAACTGAGTATTGTAGAGAGGGTTGATCGCTTTGTTGCCAATCTCCCAGACGAGTTCAATGGTACGATTCTTTTGGCAATTGGTGATAAGATTTTGATGAATAAGGGCTACGGTATGGCGAATAGAAGCTTCAACATTCCCAATACTTCAAAGACCAAGTATGAGCTCGCATCGGTCACAAAGGATTTTACGACCGTGTTGGCCTTCAAATTGGTGGAGATGGGACTGATCAAACTGGATGAGACCATCGATAAGTATTTGCCGTACTTTCCCAAAGACAAAGCAAGTAAGATCACGATTCGCCACCTCCTCCTCCACCAATCTGGAATCCGCCACCATATTGGGGGGATTCCCAATTTCATTGGTTTCCACGATCGGATCTATCACACGCCCAGAGAACTTCTTGAGCTCTTCTGGGATAAAGACCTGGCTCATGAACCCGGGAAAGGGACGACCTACTCGTCTCCAGGCTATTGGCTACTTACCATCATCATGGAGACCGTAAGCGGCAAGTCCTTTTCCGAGTTACTAAACGAACACATATTCAGGCCGTTGGGGATGAAAAACACCCATGTGGATAACAACCTCACAGTCCACAAGAACCTGGCTATTGGTTACAAGAGGGGTTTGTGTGGGTATGTAATGGACTTAAAGGAAGAGCACTCCAACAACTTAGGTGCAGGGGACATGATCAGCACCACGGGCGATCTGTTTCGCTTTCAGAGGATACTGTCTCCCAAAAGCGGCTCAGTCCTCTCACTAAAGACCTGGCAGTTGCTCTTTAAAGAACAGTATCGGATCAATGATTGGCTTGTAAGAACGATGCTGGCAACTCTTGCACAGATCCCATACAACAAGGGAGAAGATATCCTTCGAGTCTATGGAATCGGAGCAGGAGGCAACTACGGATTCCAGTCCCGATTGACCAGGCTTGTGGATCACGACGCCACCTATATAGTGCTTAGCAACACCCATAACGATCGCACCATGAATGAGCAGCTGTACTCCTTTCTCCAGGACATCCTCTGTGAGGAGTTGGGCATACCGCTCAAGACTCACATACCGCTGGGTCCATTAGCGCCTGAGTCAAAGATGCTAACAAAGCCCCCTATTAAGCGTCTGAACATGTATGAGGGTATCTTCAGGGTGAATAGTAACGACATCATTCATGTTTTCGTCAAAAACGGCAATCTCCATTACCGTGGTTACAAGTCATCATACCATGGTCGTATCGAAGTGCGCGGTGGAGAACTGATTCCTCTGTACGAAGATACTTTCTTTGATAGAAACGGATGGTTCCCTCAATATTTTTTGTTCTTGAAACCATCGGAGCTAACCGCAGGCCACCGCTATGCTTCGATGAAGCGATTCTTCACAAATACGCAAGACACAAACCGCTACCAGCTCATCCGGAGAGGATTCCAGATAGAAGTGGCATTGCGATGGTCCGCTGATGCCACACCAGATTCAAAACCGAGTGATTACCAGGGCGAATACTTCTCTACCGAATTGCAGAAGACATACGACGTGATTTTGACCAGTCATCGCCTCGTTGCCAGAGACTTCCTCGGGATCGGTGATGTAGAACTCACCCCATTGAAGACTGACCTCTTTTACTGCGACCAAGGTTTCCTTATCTTTCATAGATACAAAGATGGAGAAATCCGCGACTTCTGGCTGATGTCTGAGAATCTAGATCACGTGTACGGATCACTCTTCATAAAGAAGAGGTAGATCTATCGTCATCAGGTGCTTCCTCAGGGATGTGTTGTTGAGGTCTGAATTAGTCGTTCAAATGAAAGCCATTGTATACACAATAAAATGCAATTTCAATTATCTCTGATCAGAGAGTAACCACTAAATCCTTGGCCAATTTGGCTCTATAGTTTAGCTGCCAGTGGGAAGGTATCCTATCAGCAGAAACATGTCAAGAGATGGCAGTCTTTACTCTGCATAGCCGCTTTATGTATGCATCTCATCCACTATTGACATTCATTCACCAGCAAAATATCCTGTGGTGTCCAACAGAGAGAATCTTGATAGTATTGATTATCGAATTAATCCAAAACCATATTCAGTCATGGCCGTAAGAATAATATGAGAGATAAATTATGTTCAAGGGAGGTAATATGAGAAAAAAACCATTTCTCAACCGCAGAGATTTCTTGAGAACATCTGCTTTCGGGATGCTCGGCGCTGGTGTGGCTGCCAAAAGCGGGTGGCCTCAGACAAAGGAGGCCGGCAAGGAAGACAAGCAAACAGAAGACAAGCCTGAGATAAAGATTAAGGATTACCGCATACTCGGCCGCACCGGATTCAAGGTCTCGGATCTTGCGGTCGGCTATATCCAGGACGAAGGGCTGATAGCTGCCATGCTGGACGCGGGAGTCAACTATATCGATACGGCGGAAAGCTATCCCGGAGCCCACAGGCTCCTCAGCAAGGTGATCAAAGGACGAGACCGAAAGTCGCTATTCATCAACACCAAGATGCTGATGGAAGAGGGGGATACAACAAAGGAAGGTTTAATCAAAAGGGTTCATAAGGCACTTGAAGAGCTCAACACGGAATACATCGATTGCCTGATGATGCACATGCCCGAAAAGGTGGAATACTTGAAGCATGAGAATTTCCACGCTGTCATGGAGCAGATGAAGAGTGAGGGGCGGATCCATTATGTGGGTGTCTCCAACCACGGCTCATTCTGGTTCAGAGACCCTGAACAGACCATGGACAAGGTGCTCCTGGCAGCGGCTGATGACGGACGCTTTGACGTTTTCCTCATGGCCTACAACTTCCTTCGACTGGACCAATCAGAGCGAGTGCTCGAAGTGTGCAAGGAGAAGAATATAGGAGTCGCCTTGATGAAGAGCACCCCGGTGATCAAGTATTATGGCCTCAAAGCAAGGATTGAACAGCTTGAAAAGGAAAAGAAGGAAATACATCCCCTCTACAAGGAGGGATTGAAGCGGTTCAAGGACAAGGCCGACAGGGCCGAGCAATTCATCAAGAAGTACGATCTCAAGAATCCGGAGGAAATCAGGATGGCAGCTATCCGTTTTGTCCTGGACAACCCCAACGTCAACACGGTCTGCTGTTCTCTGGGGACTTATGATCAAATGGAGCAAGTCCTCAGCCTGTCCGGATCAAAGCTCAGCGAATGGGATAAAGAGAAGCTTGCTGCCTATAAAGAGGGCTGCGGCGAGCTCTATTGCCGCCACGCGTGCGGAGTATGCGAGCCGCGCTGTCCCCACGGAGTGCCCGTGAACACGATCATGCGTTATAACCATTATTTTATGGCCCAGGGGCGGGAGAAGGAGGCCATGCTGAAATATGCCAGGATTCCGGGTGCCCGAGCCGACGTGTGCAGCCAGTGCTCAGGATACTGCGAAGCAGCCTGCCCCTATAACGTCCCCATCCAGGGCATGCTTCTGCTCGCTCATAATCAGCTTTCGCTGGCCTGAATACTACAGTTTCATAGGACCCGGTCAGAAGACTTTTTATGAATCTATCGAAAGTTGGGTTCTGGTTCGGGTTTGTTGGCTAAAACTTCCTCAATTCTTTCCATGACTTCATCAGTCAGCATCGGAACTGCATCCAGGGCTTTCATGTTTTCTTTCACCTGCTCTGGTCTGGAAGCGCCGGTTATAACGGTGCTGACATGTGGATTCTTCAGACACCAGGCGATGGCCAGTTGAGCCGTGCTGATTACGAGTTCTGAGGCGATGGAAGTGAGTTTTCGGACTTTTTCTATCTTGCGTTCTGCTTCTTCACCGACGAAACGCTCACGGAGCCATTTATAGCCGCGTAAAGAGGCCCGTGTCCCTTTAGGTATGCCCTCGTTATATTTCCCCGTCATCAGCCCGCTGGCCAGGGGGCTGTATATCGTTGTTCCTAGACCAAATTCAGCATAGAGCGAGGCATATTCCTTCTCCACCCTCTCCCGGTGGAACATGTTGTACTGAGGCTGCTCCATTGTCGGGGGGATGAGATGTTGCTGGCGGGCGATATGGTAAGCAGAGGTAATCTGCTGGGCACTCCATTCGCTCGTTCCCCAATAGAGAGCCTGTCCCTTGTTAACGATGTAGGTCATGGCCCGCACCGTCTCTTCAATAGGTGTATCCGGATCAGGACGATGACAGAAGATAAGATCCACATAATCCATCTGCAGGCGGCGAAGGGAGGCTTCTGTTCCTTCGATAATATGTTTTCGGGAAAGACCGCTGTCATTGGGTCCGCTTCCTCCCCAGAAAATCTTGGTGGATATGACCAGGTCGGAGCGTTTCCAACCCGCCTTTTTTATGATATTTCCCATCATGACCTCTGCCCGGCCATGTGCATAGGCCTCGGCATTATCGAAGAAGTTGACCCCGGTACTATAGGCAACCTTCATGCATTCGAAGGCTACATCTTCGCCGATCTGGTCGGCAAAAGTCACCCAGGATCCAAAAGAAAGGGTGGAGATTTTCAATCCTGACGATCCTAAAAATCGGTAGTCCATCCATATCCTCCTTTAAAAGAGAGATGTTATTCCCTATATTATAAAAATTTTATTCAAAAAAGAAATATGCTATGCTTGTCCAGGCCCAAAAAGGAGAAGCAAATGCTTAAGATATCTCACCTCTCCAAATCCTTCGATTCGCTGAAAGCAGTCGACGACATTTCGCTCGAGGTCAGAAAAGGAGAAATATTCGGATTCCTGGGCCCGAACGGAGCCGGCAAAACGACCACTATCTCCATGATCGCAGGTCTCCTCAAACCTGACGGCGGACGCATCGTCATCGATTCCTTCGATCTGGAAACCCATCTTCACGAGATCAAAAAGATGATGGGAGTTGTCCCCCAGGAAATGGCCTTCTATGAGGACCTGACAGCAAAGGAGAATCTGATTTTCTGGGGAAAGCTTAATGGACTGAGTAAAAAGGTACTGAATGAGCGGATTCGTCACTATCTTGAAAAGACAGGCCTTATGGGCCGTGAGAACGAACCTTTAAAAAAATATTCCGGAGGAATGAAAAGGCGTATAAATCTTATTATAGGACTGATCCACCAGCCGAAACTTCTTCTTCTGGATGAGCCCACCCTGGGAATTGATGTCCAGACCAGGCTCAACATCTATGAGATTATAAAAGAAGCTTCTACTCTCGGGACAACGGTTCTTTACACAACCCATAATCTGCAGGAGGCTGAAGAACTCTGCCATAGAATAGCCATCATGGATCAGGGAAAGATTCTGGCTCTGGGAACCTTAGAGGAATTGATAAGAATCGTAGGGGAAAAGGATATTGCTCTGATCAGTGGACATTTCAGTGCCGAGCAGGCACGAGAGATTCTTGCTTCCTTCGAGGATGCAACCGTTATCTCTCTGAAGGATGGCAAAGTTATTCTTTCTCTTGAAGCATCGAAGAAGATACCCCTCATCCTGGAGCAATTCTTTAAAGAGAGCATATCCATCGAAGACGTCTCCATCAAACAGCCTAACCTGGAAAGCGTCTTCCTCAAGCTGACGGGAAAGGAACTGCGGGAGTGAAGAATATCTGGCTTCTGATCTGGAAAGACTTTATCCGCAGATGGAGAAATCCTGTGGTGATCGTCGGATTTCTTCTGATTCCGGTCATCTTCACCTTTATCTTCGGGTTTATATTTGGCCAGGAAGAGGAAAAGGTCCTGCCCCGCATTTCCGTGCTTGCCGTAGACAAGGACCAGAGCATTCTTTCCAATTTTTTCCTCAGTTCTTTCGAGCAGGGAGAACTCAAGGAATTGATCGACCTCAAACCGGTGGAGGAGGAGAAAGGCCGCAAGCTCATCAACAAGGGAAAGGCTTCAGCCCTTCTTGTCATCCCTGAAAATTTCCAAGAAAACGTATGGAACGGCAGGCCAGCAGAAATTCATCTCCTCAAGAATCCAGCAGAACAATTCCTCCCTCAAATCGTGGAAGAAGTCTGTGATATCACCACTCTCCTTTTATCCTCTCTGTTTTCGGTCTTCTCGGGCGAGCTCGAGACCGTAAAGGGATTTATCGAGCGAGGGAAACTGCCTGATAAAGAACTCTCTTCCCTCTCCATTCAGATGAAAAACAGGATCGAAGGGATGGCCAAATTCGCCCTTCCCCCCGTTATATCAATCAAGCAGACAACAACCAGTGAAGAAAAACAAGAGTCTGAACTCTCCGTCTACAGCTACATTCTTCCTGCCATGTCCATCATGTTCCTCCTCTTTATCGGGAACGCTGTTTTTGAGGATATTCTCAGGGAAAAAGAGACGGGAGCTCTGCTGCGGATGAGTGTCTCACCGCTCAGAATGTCTCATTTCATCTGGAGTAAAATTCTGACCTCTGCATTGATAGGAACCATCTGCACTCTTGTCCTGGTCGCGCTGGGAAGAGTCCTTTTTTCCATACGGTGGGGAAATCTTTTTGCGGTATTGCTCATTGTTATCTGTCTCAATGTTCTGATAGCCGGTTTCATCTCTTTTCTTTACTCTTTTGTCAAGACCGAAAGGCAGGCCGGAGCACTCCTTTCTTCTGTGATCATTGTTATGTCCTTGTTGGGGGGAAGCATGGTCCCTGTGGAAAATTTTCCCAAATTTATCCTTTATTTTTCTAAATTGACCGTAAACTACTGGGGACTTCAATCATTCCATAAAAATTTGTTGGGTACCCCGCTCAAAGAACTCTTTCCTGTTCTCTCCGGGATGCTTATAGTTGGCATCATCTTCTCAACGGCAGGCTCCCAGTTATTGAAGAAGAGCCTGAGGAAGGGCCTGGTAAGATGACTTCCTGGTTCATTGCTTTGAATGATCTGAAAATCACAGTCAGAGACAAGATGTTTTTTTTCTGGCTTATCGTCTTTCCCCTTCTCTTTGCCTTTCTCTTCGGGCTGGCCTTTCCCAAATCCTCTCCACAGGTCCAGAAAGTCACTCTCGATATCCTGGATAAGGATAGGAACTTTCTTTCACAAGCACTGGTCGAAGAATTGAGGAGCGAAAAATACACGATCCATCTTTTAGAGAATGAGCAGGGAAAAAAAAGGAGGATTCTTATCATCCCCGAGGGTTTTTCTCAGGATGTTCTGGAAGGAAAAAAGGTTGAGCTTCTTCTGGAAAAAGAGGAAGGGATGAATATGGAAGCCTCCCAGGCAGCCTACTCCAACGTCCTGAAAGCCACTATCAAAATTTTAACTAAACTTGTCACTCTGTCTCCTGAAAATGAGGAAGAACTCCGGGAAAAATACTCACAGCAGCGATGGGAAAGACTTGTCACGCTGAAGACTGAACTTGCCGGTGAACTCCGGGTTATCCCTGCGGGCTTCAATCATATGATCCCAGCCTCTGCGGTGATGTTCATCCTGTTTACTGTCCTGATGTATGGGGGAGTGATCATCCTTCAAGAGCGAAAGTTCGGCCAGCTGGAGAGAATCTATCTCAGCCCGGCCACCTTCTCCTCTATCATCAGTGGAAAATGGATCAGCCGCCTTCTGTTGGGAATGTTACAGATCACCGTTCTTTTCTTGGTCGGCAAAATCCTGTTCAAGACGTATCTGGGCAACTCCATCCCTTCGCTTTTCCTTGTGGCTTTGTTTTTCTGCGGCACTATCGGGGGGCTGAGCATCCTTCTGGGGAGTATTATCAGGAAAGAGGAAGTTCTTATCATCTTCAATATTATTTTTGCCAACCTTATGGCTGGGTTGGGCGGATGCTGGATGCCCATGGAGCTTTTTCCTGCCGGAATGAGAAAAGTGAGCTTCATCTTTCCAACCGGATGGGCGATGGATGCTTTTCACAAGCTCATCTTCTTTGGTTATGATATGAGGTCCATACTGCCCAACATAGCGGCCCTTTTTCTCTTTTCAGTCCTTTTCTTCATTCTCGCTGTGAAATTCTTTAAACTCAGAAAGGTCTAGGCTCGGAGAGGTCAAACCTGAAAAGGGGGTTGATAATCCTTTTTCTTTTTTTACTCTTTGATACCAAGAAGGTCGAGCATGAAGGCATAGAACAAGGCTGTTTGTTTGTGTCTTCTGAAGCGGCCGGAAACACCGCCATGCCCGGCCTCCATTTCGGTATGCAGGAGAATATAATTATTATCTGTTTTCAAATGTCTGAGTTTGGCTACCCATTTGGCCGGCTCCCAGTATTGAACCTGTGAGTCGTGAAATCCGGTGGTGACCAGCATAGCAGGATAATCCTTGGCCTCCACGTTGTCATAGGGAGAATAGGAAAGCATGTAGTCATAGTATTCTTTTTTCTTGGGATTGCCCCATTCATCAAACTCACTGGCAGTGAGAGGAATGCTGTCGTCCAGCATGGTGGTGACCACATCCACCCAGGGGACAGCGGCAACCACGCCCTTGAACAGATCAGGCCGCATGTTCACCACAGCGCCCATCAGCAGGCCCCCGGCACTTCCTCCCATAGCAAAGAGCTTTTCAGGGTTGGTGTATTTTTGTGCAACAAGGTAGTCAGCACAGTCGATAAAATCGGTGAAGGTGTTCTTTTTCTTTAACAGTTTGCCGTTTTCATACCAGTCCCGGCCCATCTCCTGTCCGCCTCGAATATGGGCGATGGCATAGATGAAGCCCCTGTCAAGGAGACTCAATCTGACCGAACTAAAAGTGGGATCTTCGGTGTATCCATAGGATCCGTAGCCATAAAGGAGAAGCGGGCTGTTCCCATTCTTTTCCAGGCCTTTTCTGTAAACCAAAGAAATGGGGACCCTGGTACCATCTCTGGCTGTAGTGTAAAGTCTTTCCGCATGGTAATTCTGGGAATTGAAATCACCGACAACTTCCTCCTGTTTTAAGAGCGTTTTTTCCTTTGTCCTCATGTTGTAATCATAGATAGAGTCGGGAGTGGTGAGTGAGGTGTACCCGAAGCGGAGAAGGCTTGTATCAAACTCAGGATTATAGGAAATGTAAGCCGTGTATGTCTCTTCCCCAAAATCGAGGTAATGCTCAGAGCGGTCATCCCACTTGATCACCCGGAGCTGAGGTAATCCATCCTTGCGCTCACCGACAACCAGGAAATCGTTGAATATCTCAAACCCTTCCAGGAGGACATCCTGCCGGTGCGGAATAAGGTCAACCCAGTTTTCTTTGAAGGTCTTCTGGATGGGAGTTTCCACCAGTTTGAAATTCTTTGCCTCGAGATTAGTTCTGATATAGAACTTATCCTGAAAATGATCCACATGGTACTCCAGATCTCTTTCTCTGGGCTGGATGATTTTAAACTCCCCATCGGGATCGTCCGCATCCAGATAACGGTATTCTGTAGATAATGTCTGTTCAGAGGCGATAAAAATGTATTTTCTGGACTTGGATTTAAACACATAGGTTTCGAATGTGGGATCGGCCTCTTGAAAAACCTCTGTGTCGTCGGGAGCGAGAGTCCCCAGAACATGCTTCATGATTTTGTAGGGACGGAGGGTCGTCTCATCTTTTAGTGGGTAGAAAACGGTTCTGTTGTCATTAGCCCAGGCAGCACGACCAGCCGTGTTTGGAATCTCGTCTTTCAGCACCTCACCTGTGCGGAGGTCTTTGAAATATAGGATGTATTTTCTCCGGCTGACTGTATCCACTCCAAAGGCGATAAGATTGTTATCAGAGCTTACTGTAAAGCCAGCGACATGATAGTAATCGTAGCCTTCAGCCATCTCATTGACGTTCAACAGGATCTCCTCCTCGGCTTCCATGGTGCCCTTTTTCCGGCAGTAGATGGGATATTCCTTTCCCTCTTCGTACCGGATGTAATAGTTATATCCTCTCTCCTTGTAAGGAACGGACATATCCGTCTGCTTGATTCTTGCCACGATCTCATCGAAGAGCTTCTGCTGCAGGGTTTCTGTGTGTTTCATCACAGCCTCTTCGTATTCATTCTCTGCCTGCAGGTATTCTTTGACCTTTGGATTATCCCTCTGGTTTAGCCAGTAATAATAATCAGCTCTAGTTTGGCCGTGAATAGTGAGTTCCTTCTTTATCCTCTCGGCTACGGGAGGCTTGATTTCCTGCGAGACTTTTCCAGTCTCTTCACTTTTTTGACATGCCGGGACGAAGAAAAAGGAAAAAAATAAAATGGCACATCCAAAAAGAGCGGCGGCCGTCTTTTCCCGGTTTCGTAAAATTCTCATCACTTCCTCCTTATTTTTTTCATTGAGTTGTCTAGACCGATTTTTTAGCATCTAAAAGATCACTTGTCAATCTATTTAAGCTTGACGACAGCAGATGAAGCGAGTGTTGGAGAATTTGCCTGAATAAGGGGGTTTGCTGTGTATTCTGTTTTACAGCTTTTTTAAAAACTCATGGACGACCCTGTTGAATTTTTCCGGGTATTCCAAATTCATCATATGGCAGGCTCCCGCCAGATCTACTCTCTCGGCTCCTCTTATCTCAGATTCTAACTTCTTCACAGCGTTGATATTCTCCTGGTGGTCTTCTCCGGCAGCAATAAGGAGAGCGGGAACATTTATTCCTGAAATTCTCTCTACCGCCGGTGGAGCGGCGGCTTTCATCAGGTTGGGGTCCCAACAGAAAGCCTGGAAAAACTCTCTGGCCATTATCCGCATTTTATTCCTTGCTTTGATATGCTCCAGAGAAGGAAGTACGTATTCCCAGAATGGGTCTTCAAAGAGAATTCGCGTAGCTTGCTCCGCCCCCTTTTTCAGGGCAACAGTGAATAGTTCCAATCCTTTCTGGAGAAATTTTTCTGAGTAGGCAAAGCCATGGACAGATGGGCCTGCAAGAATCAGAGCTTTCACTCTTTCAGGATATTCCAGAGTGAAGTCGATGGAAATGGCGCCTCCCATGGACAGGCCTAGAAAAAAGGCTTTTTCCACATTCAGGTAATCCAGCAAAGCCTTCAGGTCTTGATAGGGATAAAAAGGATTTTTCGGCGTTTCTGATTTCCCAAAACCGCGCGCGTCGTACCGGATCACCTTAAAATGATCCGCGAAAGATGAAAACTGCTCCTCCCACATCCGGCTGTCTGCCAGTCCTCCGTGGACAAAAACTAGAGGATAACCTTGCCCTGCAGTTTCATAATAGAGTCTGGAACCGCTCACCTCCGCATAACCAGAATTGATGCCTATCTTATTTCTCCTTCTTTTCATCTCTGCTCAAACGCAACCTCTAAAGCATTGGTCATCTTGCTGTAGCTGGCTTCCAGCCGCTCCCTGAAAGGGCTGAGCGATATCTCAAGAACTTCGGGAAGACCGTCTTGCCAGGGAAGGCGGTAGCGGTCGGCTTCCATAGCCGATGAGCCATTTTTGAGTCGAGCTTCTTGATTTTGTTTCATTAGCTTGCATCGCCTTTCTCCATTCTATACAGTATTTTTTTTAACCAGATCCCCGATACCGTTGTCCTTATATGAAGCAAGATATAAATCTTTGACAGATCTATCCACTCTATCGGGCCGATATTGAATCGGCGTAACTTTTGTTGCAGGCCTTAATCTACTTTTTTGTCTTATCCGAGCGGTCCGAATAAGGCGGTCTCTGAAACTTCTTAGGAGGATTCTTCTCGAGCAGATCAAGAGCAACTTCTATAGCTTTTTCCAACTGAGGGTCTTTACCAGCCGCCATCTCATGAGGTGCGTTTTCTACTTCGATATCAGGGTCCACGCCGTGGCCTTCCACATCCCAGTAGCCATCAGGATGCCATATGGCCAGATTGGGGGCTGTGAGGAAGCCTCCATCGATCAACATAGGATTACCACTGATACCGACAAGACCTCCCCAGGTTCTCTTCCCTATTATCGGCCCGAGTCCGGCTTTGCGAAAACAGTAGGGAAAAGCATCCCCTCCAGAACCTGCCCACTCATTGATCAACATCACCTTTGGTCCAACGTGAGTCACAGAAGGGACGCGCAGGTCGCGGAGGTCGCGCCGGGCAGCAAAAGCATAAAGAGGACGGTTCATCATTTCGATAAATCGATCAGAAAACTGGCCGCCGCTGTTGAATCTTTCATCAAAGATGAGCCCATCTTTTCTCTGCTGGGGAATGAACTGGCGGACCAGCTCATTCTGGCCGTTTATGCTTGTGTCAGGCACGTAGATATACCCTACTCTGCCATTAGTCGCTTTATCCACTTTCTTCCTGTTGCTTTCGATCCAGGTCAGGTTACGCAGCCGATACTCACTGGAGAGAGGCTCGATGAGAACATCTCTTGCTCCCTCAAGAGTCGCTTCGGAATTAACCGTTAACGTGACTACTTCACCGGCGAGACCCTGGAAAGATGCCCAAATGTCTTCGGACGTGTCCAGGGGTTGACCGTTTACAGCCAGAAGATACTCTCCTTCTTTCACCTTGACACCGGGCCGGCGAAGCGGGGAGCGGACTTCTGCATCCCAGGGTGCCCCATCATAGATTTTTGTGATGCGGAAGGCCTTATTCTCTTTACCCAGCTCAAAATCACAACCAAGGAGTCCAACCGAAATCCTCTTAGGCTGTTCGATGTCTCCTCCACCGATATAGGAGTGGGAGACGTTTAACTCGGCGATCATTTCTCCGATTACATAGTTTAAATCTTCTCTGTCGACCACATGGGGCAGCATGGCTTCATAGCGATCTTTGATGGCCTTCCAATCAAGGCCGTGCATGTTGGGTGCGTAAAAAAAGTCACGCTCGATCCGCCAGGCATCATTAAAAATCTGCTTCCATTCCTCACGGGGATGAATCCAGGCCTTCATCTTGTTAGTAGCTATTTGGCCATCCCCTACTTTTTTCTTGGGAGCCAAGTCGATTATTCCCCAGGTTGTCTTGCTTTTATAAAGAACCTTCTTGCCATCAGCTGATAAATCGAATGAGTCTATGCCTGAAATGACTGTCTCTTCCTCCCTCTTCTCCAGATCATAATAGAGTAAAGCCCCTGAAGGAACACCCGGCCTCGAAGCTCCGGTTGCAGGATAGCGCAGATAGACGACTTTCCCTTTTACTGCGCGCAGAGGTCCAACATTGCCGACATCCACAGGAACCTTCACCACTCGTTCCTCAATGCCATCAAAATCAATATTGACAGGTTTGGGCTTATCTTCCTTTTTGGCCGGCTTTTCGGCTTTCTTTTCAGCCTCCTCCTCTTCTTTGCCTTTATCCTTTTCTCCCTTCTTTTCTTTTTCGTCTTCCTTAATCTCCTCCTCATCGCTTCTCGGGGCTACGAGAGATTCGACATCCTCCTGGAGAGTGAGCACATAAATATCCGTAGAATTGGGGTACACCCAAGTATCATCCATATCGCCATAAACCGGGCGGAAGACCCGGTCAGAGTAAAAGAAAAGATACTTCCCTTCAGGATCAAACACAGGTTGCGAATCATTATAATATCCGCTGGTTAATTGATGCTTCTTGTCCTGGGAAGTGTCATATATCATAATCGCCCCTTGACCATTCTCCATATGCTTTGTGTAGGCAAGCCATCGGCTGTCGGGCGACCAGGTATAATCAAAAATATATCGCACTTCATCCTTATCCACATATTTTGACAGGCCGTCCGCAACATCTAGAACATAGAGGCTGCTGGTTTTGTCGATGTAGGCAATTCTTTTACTGTCAGGTGACCATACCGGTCCAAAGCGATAAAATTTGCCATCTGTGGTGACCCTCCGTTCTTCTCCTTTGCCATCGCCTTGACAAAGATATAATTCGTATTCCCCTGGGCGGTCTGAGAAATAGGCAACATGCTTGCCGTCAGGAGACCAGGAGGGATAGCGCTCGGCCACGCCTGAAGTATTGGTCAGGTTGCGGACGCTTCCATGTTCTTCCGGCAAGGTGAAAATTTCGCCTCGCGCTCCGAACAAAGCACGCTTTCCACTGGGCGATAGAGAATAATTCTCGATATTCTTGGAGCAGTCCTTAAGCTGAGCGCGCATTTCAGGAAGATCGGCTGGTACCTGAATGGAAAGCGGATGGGACTTTTCGGTTTTAAGGTCCAGCAGATAGAGCTTACCACCATTCTCAAAAATGATGGAGTCAGGACCTATGCTCGGCCATTTGACATCGTATTCGGTAAATCTGGTGACCTGACGCGTCTCTTTGGTATCGAGACTGTAAGCCCAGATATTGAGCTTTTTCCGTTCATCCCTGTCTGAAAGAAAATAAACCATGTTCTCATGCCACATGGGTAAAGCATCGGTGCCCTCGAAGACCGTGATTTTCTCTGAGGTGTTGTTGACCAGATCATAGAGCCATAAATCGCTGGCCATGCCTCCACGGTACCGTTTCCAGGTGCGGAATTCCCGGGAGATGTACTGAAAGGCCATAAGCTTTCCGTCAGGACTGAAACTCGCCAGCTCTCCATAGGGAAGAGGGAGCGTCTCCGGCATTCCTCCCTTAAGGGGCTGTTTGAAGAAGCGGTTATAACGATAGGAAGGACTCTTCATCCTCGATCTGTAAAGAATATTGTTTCCGTCAGGGTACCACTCAACCACGAAATCTGTATCAGGATGATGGGTCAGCCTCCTGGGAGAACCGCCTGCCGCAGGCATTACATAGACATCTATATTTCCGTCATAGTTACCGCTAAAGGCAATCGTCTGGCCATTAGGTGAGAACTTGGGAAAGATTTCCATCCCTTCTGGAGAGCTAAGCCTCCGGGCGAGTCCACCCTCTTTGGCCACAACCCAAAGATCTCCGGCATAAACAAAAACGATTCTGTCTGCGCTTACATCTGGGAAGCGAAGCATCAAGGCATCGGGGATCTTACTCTGCTCTGAGTGCATGGTAGGCACATTGGTCAAGAGCAGGAGCAGAATTCCGGTAAAGATGAATGAACGTTTCATGATAAAGACCTCCTTCAAGGATTTGGAAAGAGAAATTGCTCCGTGACTTTAACATAATCAAGAATCTCCCGCAACTTCTTTCCCTCTCATGGTAATATCTTCATTTCCGTGATGATTTTGAGAACAGTCAGGCCGTGAGGCGGCAGTTCCTGTCCATCCGAAGCCCATAGTGGAGATCGCAGCAGATCCCGAGGCAAAACTCAACATTGAAGGAAAACAACAGTCAAACTCCTTTCAATACGGCGATGATTACATGGCCTGGACATTACGGGTTATGGAAGAAGTCAGCCTGGACCGCTCAGACCATTTCAGTTTCGCCAGAGAAGGCGTACCATCCCTGTACACGAGTCCAGGAGAGGACCATATCGAGAAAGGAAAAGAGTGGGATACAGGCTCAGCATGGAGACCGCCTTTCCCAATTGGAAGGAAGGGACTGAATTCAAGCCCAAAAGAGATACAGATATGGAACAGGCCCGGTAAAAGGCCCGGCTAGATCTTCCTGGCCAGTGCTTCGGCCATGGGGCTGGGGCAGGTATCCCCTAGCAGACAGAAAGAATCTTCCCGGGGAGTATATTTTATCTGTTGGAATAGTCTATCCCCTTCAAATTGGGAAGAAGTTTCTCAATCTCCCCCTGGCTTATCTTTTTCTTCCTGAAAGCATCGAGGCCTAAGTTTATGAACCGCTCAGAGAAGATGGTCTGCCGTCTTCCTTTCTTCAACTCCCCCATCATATTTCCATAAAGAGCAAATTCCCAATTGTCCGAATCTCGCTTCTGGTATTCTTTCCACCGAGTGGGCGAGATATACTCCATCTCTTTGAGTGTGTTCAAAATCGCCTGTATGCTCACTCCGAAATAGCGCTTCAGATAGAGCACGTCATCGAATTCCAGCCGTGATTTTCCGATATCTTTCTCCACGACCTCTCTTGCCTTGGATCGGGGTATAAGAAAATAATAGGCGAACTTCTGGGTAAAACGTTCTCGCGGGTGATAGAGGGACACATACTCGTCGATAAATATATCGGGATTGTCGATGACTGGATCATCATAGCGGTCTTTCAGATAATGACCGTATTCATGGGCGGCGATGAAAACCTGCTGGCCAAGGCTCTGGGTGCTGTTTACCAGGGCAAAGGCTGCCTGTTTCAACTCAACAAAAATGAAGACACCGGAAATCTTGGACTCATCAGCAAGAGGATGCCTTAAGATACGCAGGCCGTTGAGCTCGAGCAAGGGAAAGATGTTGCGGATGGGCTCTTCTCCTAAGCCCAGCCTCCGCCTTTCCTGCTCAGCCATTCTCTCTGCCGTGATATTGGTGTAGAGCGGAGCAAGATCCAGGCGCCTTCCAGTCATCTCTTCCAGCCTGAGATAATCCTCCGAGTATTTCCTGAATCGTTTTAAAACCTGCTTGGCTTTTCTGTCTACTTCTTTTGTTTTGAGAAGGAAGTTGAAGGACTCCTCTTTTTCCACCGTGAAAAAGGAGATGTCCTTCTTGAAGAAGGCGGCGATTCTGGATAAGCTCTCAAGGCTTGGAGCCCTTTTCCCCAGTTCCAAGTGTGAGATGAATTCGTTGGAAAGTCCTACGGAATTAGCCAGTTCTTCCTGAGTAAGGCCCATCGCCTCCCGGAGTTTTCTGATTTTCCTTCCCACGATTTGATACATCTTTTTCCCCTTAATCAGGATGAATTTTTTATAACTCCTGGCTATGAAAAAGTCAATAATAACCAATAAACTTTACTGGAAGTTATAAAATTCCATTCATCCGAGTGAATCCCACCAGAGTCCGACTCTCCGCATTCCCTCCTCTAAAGAAACGGCTGGATGGTAACCAAGCACTTTTTTGGCCTCGGAAATATCGAATCGACACCTCAAACTCAAAAATCTCAGAGCTGTCCAGGATAAGAGGGGCGACTTTAACTGAGCAATATCGCTGGTTGGGCGGACAAAGGCACGAGTTTCTATTCCTCTCTCTGACAATTTTTTGACCAGATGGCGGCCCACATAGCCTGAAGCGCCAGTTACCAGAACTTTCATTTATCAACAGAATAAAAAAAAGCAGAGCAGGAGTAAAGGATATATTCTGAATAAAGTTCTCTTTGACTCTTCTCATCACTTTTGCTATAAAGTATCCGGGGGAAGGAACGAATTAAGAATTAAATGGCAATGTATTAAGGATTGAGCTGAAGGTGAAAAAGATAGAAAAAGGCCTCTTCGAAAAGCTCATCAATAACGTCAATGATGGGATTTATTTTTTGGATGCCCAACGGCAAATAACACTCTGGAACCAAGGTGCAGAAAAGATCACGGGTTATAAAAAAGAGGAAGTTTTAGGAAGATGCTGTAAGGAGGATATCCTCAACCCTGTCGACGAATGGGGAGAAAGGCTGTGCGATGAGAGGTGCCCAGTACTTCAGACCTTGAAGGACGGAAAGAGCCGAGATACCAAAGCTTACATCCAGCACAAAGAAGGCTACAGAATACCCTCGCTGATGCGCATCTTGCCCATGAAGGACAGTAAAATGCAAGTCATCGGTGCAGCCGAGATTTTCACCGACGATTCTCCCAAGCTGACCATGCCTCAGAGAATTCTGGAACTGGAGCGCATGGCCTTGCTCGATTCTCTGACCAAGGTGGGCAGCCGCCGCTACAGCGAGATTCATCTTGAAGCGCGGTTGAATGAAATGTCCAAGTACCGGCTGCCCTTAGGTGTCCTCTACATAGATATTGATCAGCTTCAGAACATCAACCAGAGTTATGGTTCAGAAATTGGAGACAAGGTGTTGAAGATGGTGGCTCAGACGGTATCCAACAACATCCGGTTCTTCGATTTTGTCGGGCGCTGGGATGATGATGAGTTTGTGGTGATAAACACCAATGTCAATGAGGCAAAGCTTGATTTCATCGCCAATAAACTCCGGCTGCTTGTGGGATCATCGAGCATAACCGTGGAGACTAAAGCCATAAACACGACAATCTCTGTAGGTGCCTCTGTTGCCCGGCTGAGCGACACAGCGGAAAGCCTGGTGAAAAGAGTTCACCAGCTGATGATTCAAAGCCAAGAAGCCGGTGGAAACCGGGTGAGCCTTAAATTGTCTCCTTGAACCTCACCTCGTGCTTTTCAGTAAAGACGAAACAACGATGACCACCCCCACAACAATGAGTATCAGAGGCCACCAGCTGACCATTCCAAAGATATGGGAGGCACCGATGATGACCAGGACCGCTCCTCCTATGAATTTTCCTGTGACGTACTGGTGATAAGCCCGGCTGGAAACCCTGACCAGGCCATCCACAATCAATATCAACCCCAACCCAAAAAGAAAGTAGGCCCACCAATCTCCCCAAGAAATATAATCCAGTGTGGTGAGCAGAAAAACCACTCCTAAAAGGATGATGATCAGCCCCCCGGTGATCCCTGAGACAGGATCATTTCTTCTTTTTTTTCGCTCATCCTCTTCCATTCTTCCCTCCTTATAAATAGACTCTTCCGTTATCAGTTCTTCCAATTGAAACGATAATGATGCTTATCTTTCCCAATACTCAAAAATCCAAAGCTAAAAACGATGTTCCCCTGTTAACGAATCATTGCCTTTCGGGTCAGCCTTTTTTCTCCAACCTGAAGAATAACTACGTATTCTCCTGGAGAAGCCAGCTTTCCCGCAGGTCCTCTATAGCGAAAAGGGCTTGATCTGCGCTGTTCCAATTCCTCTTTTGAGGGCTTATGCCGCATGTTCCAGACAAGCTTGTTGATTCCCGCCTTTCCTTCTCCCTTAAGTCTGTTGACCTCTTCTCCATAAGGATCTGTAATAATCAGGGAAACATCCTCTGAAGCTTTATTTTTTAAATAATAATAGATCACGACTCCATCCGGCTCGTTGGGAGCGGTAAAATGCCGGTGCCCAAGGAGACTCCCGCCCCTTCTTATGATTCTTTGTTTTTGGGGCTCGATTTCAAACAGGCAAATGTCTTGGGCGATGACCTTTTCATCTATTTCCTGAAGTGGAGAAATATCGGTGATGAATATGCCCCTTCCATGCGTCCCTACCACCAGGTCGTTTTCTCTGGGATGGATGAGAAGATCATGTACTGCATTGGTGGGCATGTTGTTTCTCATCCGGACCCACCTCTTTCCGCTGTCAATAGAGACATAGACAGCCATCTCTGTCCCCAAAAAGAGGAGGTTAGGATTTTTGAGGTCCTCGAAGATAACATTGACAGGTTCATCAGGCAGATTGCCTGAGATTGAGGTCCATGTGTTTCCATAGTCGGTGGTCTTGTAAAGGAAAGGCCGGAAATCATCGCGTCTGTATCCTGTCTTGGAGACATAAGCTGTTCCTTCCTGATGAGGAGAAGCGAAGACACGGCTTACCCAATACTCCTCAGGTGCGCCGGCTTTGACTATATTCTCGGTGAGTTCGGTCCAGCTTCCGCCGTTGTTTTTGCTCAGGTGTATCTTTCCATCGTCGGTCCCAACCCAGATTATTCCAGGTATAAGGGGTGATTCTGAGATGGTGGTGATGGTACAGTACTGGATGTTACCCTTGCCGGCGATTTTCACAGGATCGTTAAGAGTCAAATCCGGGCTGACTTCCTGCCAGTCATCTCCGCGGTTAAGTGATCGGAAAAGTACATCGCCTCCAAGATAGATGATCTGACTGTTGTGGGGAGATATCAGGATGGGAGAGCTCCAGTTAAAACGGAGTGGAGGTTTCTCTTTTTCCCGGGAGGGACGGACCATTTTGACCTCTCCTGTCTTCTGATCCACTCGCTGGATATAACCAAACTGGGACTCATTGTAGAGCCAGCGGCTTTCATGGGGATCCGCCTGGTTGTAAAATCCATCTCCTCCTCCTACTGATTCCCAGTCGTCAAGAGTTATCTGGGTTCCCAGGCTGTTGCTCGGCCCTTTCCAAGACCCATTGTCTTGAAGGCCGGTGTAAACATGGTAGGGATCATCCATATCCATCCCCACAGCATAGCACTGAGCCAAAGGAAGATTATCGTAAAAATCCCAGCTCTTCCCCCGGTCATATGTAATGCATAGACCTCCGTCGTTTCCCAGAATCATATGGTTCGAGTTCTGAGGATCAATCCACAGGGCATGGTGGTCGGAATGGGTGCCACGGCCAGCATTTTCTGGCCTCTGTCTCCCCCAGGTTTTGCCGCCATCTGTGGATCTATAGAGAATGATACTCGGCACATAAATAACCTGGTCGTCATTGGGGTCTATCCGAATTTGTCCATAGTAATACCCGGGATGGCCTCCGATGTCATCCTTTATGGAATTCATCTTCTGCCACGTCTTCCCGCCGTCTTGGGAGCGGTAGACCTCGCCGCCGACAGGTCGCTTTTGAGGCTCTACTCCCCTTTCCTCATCCTGTTTCTTTTCCTCTTCTGTAGGAGGCCGCTCATTGGCATTTTCAATGGTGGCGCAAACAATATCCGGATTCTTCAGGTAAACATCCACGCCTATCCTGCCAATCTTTCCTGTGGGCAGTCCCCCTTCCAGTTTAGTCCATGTCTTTCCACCATCCGTAGTTTTATAGATGGCACTTCCTGGGCCGCCCTCTTCAAAGTGCCAAGGAAGACGCTGTTTCTGGTAAGAAGCTGCATAGAGTGTGTCAGGATCAGATGGATCCAGGGCCACATCCACCACTCCCACCTGATCGTTGATATAAAGCACCTTGTCCCAGGTCTTCCCCCCGTCTATGGTTTTGTAGAGACCTCTCTCCTCGTTGAAAGAATAGAGATGGCCGAGAGCAGCCGCATAGACGATGTCGGGATTTTGAGGGTGGATGATAATCCTTCCGACATGATGGGACTCTTTAAGTCCCATGTTCTTCCATGTTTTGCCGCCGTCCCCAGACTTATAGACTCCATCTCCCCAGTAGCAACTTCTGGAATTGTTGGCCTCGCCCGTTCCCACCCAGACAATATCGGGGTTAGAAGGACTTACGGCCACATCGCCTATGGAAATCACACTCTGATGGTCAAAAATAGGAGTAAAAGTGGTTCCGTTGTTGGTGGTCTTCCACAGGCCACCAGAAGCAGTGGCGACATAGAATGTGTAGGCGCTGGAGGAATCAACTGCGATATCCACAATCCTTCCTCCCTGCCTCGATGGGCCTATCGACCGGTAGCTAAAGACCTTCAATAAATCTTCATCAAACCGCTCATCACTCTCTCCATACATATCTGTGAAATAAAAGAGGACACAGAAAAGTAAAAAAATGAATAAATAAATGCCTTTTCTCATATTCTTCCTCCTGAAGAAAAAATTATTCTTTAAAAAAGATTTGGGATTGTCCTGGCAAAGAGAGCTGGAGGGATGGCAAGGATGTCGTGGCTGCGATTCTGTGATGAACGCAATCTGTCTGCCCTCCGAGTGAAAATTGCTTATAGCATGAGAAACCCAAAAATGCAAGCCAGGAGAGAGTTGATATTTCATCTCCTTTCCATTAGGATGAGATATCATCTTTAATCCTGTGATGGAAAAGGTCATGGGGAATGGCTCTGCTCTCATCAGATTATCCATACATTTCTCATAAAATCATGGTAAAGTTCAAATAGGTCATGGAATTTAAATATTTCCTCCTGATGAGGAAAACCAGAAAGGGAGGATGCCAATGGGAAGAAAGCTTTTTATCTTATTTATCTGTGTTTTGACTTTTTTCTCTTTTCAAGGCTGCAAAAAAGGAAACACAGCTTCCAAAGCCCCGGATGTGATCCACAGCTCACCGAATATCGATCTCCATGTGATATTCGTCAGCCCCAAAGGAAGGACAGAAGCTCCCCATGAGTCTGAAGCGATCGTCGTGGTCTTCAATCAGCCCATGATCCCCTTAGAAGCCCTCTCGGAAAGAAAGCCTCCCTCGATTTTGAGAATTGAGCCTTCCTTTCCTGGAGTAACACGCTGGTTGAACACCAAGACTCTGACCTTCACACCTGAGAAGAGATTCCCTTACGCCACGGAAATAAGGGTAACTATACCCGCCGGGACTTCCTCTCTTAGCGGAGCCACTTTGAAGGAAGATTACAGCTGGACCTTCCAGACTATTCTTCTGCGTCTGGTCGGACATTTTCCTCGCCACAACCAGAAATGGGTTAAACTCGCCAGCTCCATTCTCCTTGTCTTCAATCAACCCGTAGAAAAGGAAAAAGCCAAAGATTTCATCTCCCTTCTGGAAGTGAGCAAGACAGGAAAAGAAGCTCCTCTTGATTTTCGCGCCTCCACTCCCTCTGAGAAACAGCTCGAAGAGGAAACCATCAAAGCATCTCCCGAAGAAGTTCTTCTGGTTGAGCCGAAAGAGAAATTCAAGCCTGATTTCTCCTATTATGTGGAAATCAGAGCAGGGCTTCCTGGTAAGGAAGGACCTCTGGGCCTGGATAAAGGGAGTATCTTCAGGTTTGAAACGTTCATGCCTTTCCGGCTTGAAAAATTGGAGACAGCAGAAAAACACGACCCTTATGATCCTCTTCCTTTCCACTTTTCCAACCCTGTTTTCTATAAGGAATTTGTCAAAAAACTCCACTTCCAGCCATCCGTTTCCATACCGGATTACTATCTGGAATGGGAACAAGCAAATGCAATCCTGAGGCTCTCACTTCCCCTTCAGCCAGAAACAGAGTACAGTGTCAAGATCGATCCCGACCTCAGGGATGAATTTGGAAACGAGCTGGGAGAGGAAGCTCATCTCCGGTTCTCAACCGCTCCTTACTCTCCTTCGGTGACCATGAACACAGGTTATGGAATCATCGAAGCCTATGGAGACCTTCGTTATCCTCTCTATGTGGTCAACACCAACGAAGTCCTCCTTCAAGGAGCAATAATCAAAAAAGAGGAAATCATTCCTCTTCTCATGACCGAAAAAATATTATGGTCAAGCGAACGATTGACCAAAAAAGACTTCTTCCGCCTTGAAAAACCACTTAAAATTAATCCCCCTCGGAACAAGAGAGACATCTTTCCCATAGAACTGAGTGATATCCTCCCCAAAAATCATGGCCTGATTTTTCTACAATTGGATACCTATCTTCCCGATAAATGGAGCCGTTATCCCAAAGCTTTACTCCAGGTGACAGAACTCGGAATCTCTGCGAAATTTTCACCCGATAACAACCTTGTCTGGGTCACTGAACTCCAAACAGGAAAGCCAGTGCCCGAAGCCCAGGTGGAAATCAGAGACGACTCCAACAAAATTTGCTGGCAGGGAAAAACAGACGAGAAAGGCAGAGTACAGACACCGGGCTGGAAGCCACTCGGAATAAAGAGCAAGGACGAATGGCGCCAGCCGCAGCAGTGGGTCTTTGTCAGCCGGGGAGAAGATCTTGCCTTCACATCCTCTTACTGGGAGTCTGGAGTCTCTCCATACCTCTTCGGCATCAGTTACGAATGGAATCCTCAACCCATAAAAATGGAAGGTTATCTGTTCACAGAAAGAGGAATCTACAGAGCCGGAGAGACTGTTCATATCAAGGGTATTATCAGGGAAAGAGAGAAGGGTGAGTGGCAGCTTCCCTCGGCAGAGGAAATAGAGTGTGAAATTCTGGATCCTTTCCAGAAGAGCGTCTTTAAAAAGAAAATAAAGCTCGATTCCTACGGCTCCTTCACTCTTGATTTCTCGTCTGAGGAGAAGGCCTCCTTAGGCCATTACCAGATCAGGGGAAATATCCCTTCTGAAGCTGATAAAAAGAAGCCAATCACCGTCTACGGCTCTTTTCGGATCGAGGCCTTTGAACCAGCCGAATTCGAAGTCCATCTCCAAGCCTCGAAAAAAAACTATATCTTCGGCGACAACTTTGAGGCAGAAGTCAGGGCCAGCTACCTCTTCGGAGGAGTGATGTCCGGTCAAAAGCTCACCTGGCATCTCCGCCTCAATCCAGCCTCCTACTCCCCTCCAGGATATAAAGGTTACATCTTCGGAAACCAGATAGACCGCTGGGAGGAATCGCCCAGAGAAAGAAGCCGGCTCCTCTCCTCCGGGGAAGCCACTCTCGACAGCAAAGGAACATTCAAAATCTCCGCAAAGCTTGCTCCTGAAAAAGAAAAAGATTCTGCACTCGCCGCTCTGGAGGCCACCGTGGAAAGCCCCAGCCGGCGATCCATCTCCAGCCGCATCCAAACCATCGTCCATCGAGGAGAATACTATATCGGTCTGAGACCCTCCACCACCTTTCTCAAAAAAGGAGAAGAGCTGGGAGTAGACCTGATCACAGTGCTTCCAGAAGGTCGATTCGCTCCTGAGAAAAATATCCGCCTGGCTCTGATCAAGCGCGAATGGAATTCGGTAAGACGAAAAGGGATGGGAGGCCGATACCTGTGGAGGAGTGAAAAGAAGGATACAGAAGTTGCTTCCCAAACCGTCCTGACCAAGAATGAGCCCCAGAAGGTCTCCTTCCTGCCCGACAAGTCAGGCTTTTACCTCATCCAGGCTGAAGGCCAGGACAGCCGCGACAACAACATCACCACCACAACCTATTGCTACGTGACAGGAAGAGACTATATTCCCTGGGAAAGGCGGGATGACGACACTGTGGAGCTGGTGGCAGACAGCGAGGAGTACAGGCCGGGAGACGTGGCAAAAATACTGGTGAAATCCCCTTACACAAAGGCCAGCGCCCTTATCACTCTGGAAAGAGAGCTCATCCTGGAGCACAGGATCCTGGAAATCCAGGGAAGTTCCGAGGAGATAGAGGTTCCCATCAGTTCCGATCATATTCCCAATATCTTCGTCTCCGTGCTTCTGGTTCAGGGGCGGACTTCTCCCCGGGCGGATGACCGCAATGAGGATATCGGAAAACCCCAATTTAAAATCGGCTATGTTAATCTCAAGGTGAACCCATCCGAAAAACAACTACACATCGATGTTGAAAAGGATAAAGATGTTTACAGGCCCCGGGAGAAAGTCCATCTGACATTAAAAGTCAAGGACTGGGAAGGAAAAGGGACTCAGGCCTCTCTTACCCTGGCTGTTGTGGATCTGGGTGTACTCAGCCTCATCGGCTACCAGACTCCCGATCCTTTCTCCACATTTTATACTCTGAAGCCTCTTTCTGTTCAAACTTCAGACACAAGGTTTCACCTTATAGGACAGAGAGAATACGGAGAAAAAGGAGAGGATGTGGGCGGAGGAGCAGGAGGGGCTGAGAGGATGAAGGCCATGGTTCCTGGTCTGGCACAGGTTGAGCTCAGAGGAGATTTCAAAGCCACAGCTTACTGGAATGCTTCGCTTGAGGCCGACGAGGAAGGAAAGGCCTCGGTGAGCTTCACCCTGCCCGACAACCTCACCACCTTCCGTGTCATGGCGGTTGCCCAGACCAGAGATTCCCGGTTCGGACGGGCCGAATCAGACTTCCGCACCTCCAAGCCCCTTATGCTCCTGCCAGCACTTCCCCGGTTTGCCCGGGTGGGCGACAGATTCCAGGCCGGTGTGGTGGTCCACAACACTTCTCCGAAAAAAGAAAATGTCACTCTAAGCTGTGAGAGCACAGGAATCAAGATCAAAGACCAGAATACCATCCGCCACTTTTCCTTGAAGGCCGGAGAAGCCAAAGAAGTCCTCTATTCCTTTGAAGTGGAAAAGCCCGGCATGGCTATCTTCTCCTTCCGGGCTAAAATGGGAGAGAATGAAGATGGACTGGAAATTCCCATCCCCTTAAAAATGCCTCGTCCCACCGAAAGCGTGGCCTTTTTTGAAAAGGCCACAAAATCTCAAGAACATAAGATTCGCATTCCCAAAGATATTTACGCCTCTGAGAGCAAGGTTGAGATACTGGCCTCCCCCAGCGCTCTGTCAGGCTTAAGAGGTTGTGTGGATTACCTCACATCCTATCCCTATCTCTGCCTTGAACAGCGTCTCTCTTCTATACTTCCCTACCTTGTCGCCTTTGATGTCATCATCGATTTCAACCTCAGTAAGCTCGACCAGGAACAAATCCGGGATTATGTCCAGAAAAACATCAAAGAGTTTTCGAGCTACCAGAAAGAATCAGGCGGTTTTGGCTTCTGGCCCGACTCCCGGTATGAATCTCCCTATATCAGTTGTTATGCGACTTTCGGCCTGGTTCTAGCCAAAAAAGCCGGATATGAAGTGAAAGAGGATTTTCTGAGCAGGGCCGCAAGCTACCTGAGAGATCTTCTCCGTCAAAAGGATAGGATGAGGAACTCTCCTTACAGCGAAAGATGCCAGAAAACTGTCCGGGCTTTTGCTCTCTATTGCCTGGCACTCCTGGACAAGCCTGAACCTTCCTATGCTGAGAAGCTCTTTACGGAAAGAGAAAGTCTCTCCCTCTTCGGAAAAACCTTGCTCCTTAAGGCGCTCTTTCTGGGAAAAGGACCGTTGAGTGCCCAGACAACACTGGTGGGCGAACTGATGAACAAGATCAAGGTCGAACCAACCCTGGCTCATTTCGAAGATGATGAGGGACGTGAAGGAGGGTGGATATATGCCTCCAATCTCCGTACCACAGCCCTTATCCTTCAGAGTCTGCTGGAGGTTGGATCTGACCATCCCCTCCTGCCCGATATCGCCCGCTGGCTGTTGCAACGAAGGAAAGTTAATGCCTGGAACTCGACGCAGCAAAACTTCTTTGTCTTCTATGCCCTCAACGAGTTCTACCGGAAACAGGAATCGATCGAACCTGACTTCAAAGTGGAAATTTTCCTCGAAAAACAGCTCCTGCTGCGGGAGACCTTCCGCGACAGGCAGGCCGGGATCGTCTCAGCGGAAAAATCCCTGGATTCCTTTCCGGAAGGAAAAACCCTTCCCTTGAAAATAAATCTGGATGGAAAAGGCACCCTCTATTATGAAACCAGGATGACCTATGCCCCTCAATATAAACTGATGCCCCGGGACGAAGGCTTCGGCCTCTCCAAGGAGCTCCTTTCCCTCGAAGGAAAGCCTCTGGAATCCATAAAAGCCGGGTCTCTGGTTGTGGTCAGGCTGCGGATCGTTGTCCCCAGAGAAAGCCTTTTTGTAGTGGTCAACGACCCTCTTCCTGCTGGGTTTGAAGCGGTGAATCCCACCTTTGTCACGGAAAGCGAGGAACAGCAACGCAGTCTCCTGCAGTTGGAGAGAGAACAGAGAAGAAGGTGGTGGGAAGGGTTTAACCATATCGAAATGCACGATGACAGAGTCCTTCTCTTTGCCGATTCTCTCTCTCCTGGCATCCATACTCATACTTATCTTGCCCGCGCTTTGAGTTTCGGCACTTTCCAGACTCCGGGAACAAAAGTGGAAGAGATGTATTCCCCCGAAGTCTTTGGCAGGGGTGAAGAGCTGACTGTGGAAATATCGAAGTGAAACCCGTAAAAAGGACTGCGCTCATCATTCTTCTTTTCGCTTCACTGACGTTTTTCGTCTCTCTCTATTTTCCTGTAAACAGGGGGAGACTCAGTCCATCGCCTTTCCTATCCCTTCGTCTTGTGGACCGAAATAACACCCTGCTGAGGGAGGTTCTCTCCGATAAAGGCGGTCACTGCCGCTGGGCTTGTCTTGAAGACATCTCTCCCCATCTTATCCGGGCAACCTTGGCCTCAGAAGACAAACATTTCTACCTTCATCCCGGAGTCAACATTTTTTCCATCGGGCGAGCCCTTCTGCAGAACATAAAGGAGCGAAGGATCGTCTCCGGAGCCTCCACCATCACCCAGCAGTTGGTGAGGAATATCTACTGGAATCGCCGCAACATTCTCTCCAAAGCTTTTGAGGTCTGGATGGCGCTGAGACTGGAACACTGCATCACAAAAGAAGAAATACTCACTCAATACCTCAACCGCATCTTCTATGGAAATCAAGCCTACGGCATCGAGGCGGCTTCAAGCCTCTACTTTGACAAGCAGGCCTCTGACCTGAGCCTGGCAGAGGCAGCTTTCCTGGCAGGCCTTCCCCGCTCACCTATCGAGCTTAATCCTTACCGTCACTTCTCCCGTATCAAGAAGAGACAGACAGAGATCCTTAAAAAAATGTACAAATTTGGCTCCATCACAGAACTTGAGCTGGGAAGAGCTGTACAAGAAAAGATTTGTATCGTCTCTGAGAAAGAAAAATTCCGGGCTCCTCACTTCTGCCAATTCATCCTTCAAATAATGCCTTCCTCTGAGCGAAGTAAATGGAGTGCTATCCAGACAACCCTCGATTACGCCCTCCAAGAAAAAGTCGAAGCTCTGGTCAGGGAGCATATCTCCTCCTTAAAATCAAGAGGAATCTCCAACGCTTCGGTGATCGTCCTGGATAATGCCTCAAGCGAAATCCTGTCCATGGTCGGTTCCAAGGACTTCTTCGACTACGACCACAGCGGTCAGGTCAACGGCACCCTGTCCCTGCGCCAGCCCGGCTCAACACTGAAACCTTTTACATATGGACTTGCCTTTGAACGGGGAATGACAGCAGCCACCATTCTTGAAGACAAGGAAATCCATTTCAAAACTCCTCAAGGAATATACCGACCCAAAAACTACGACCTGAAATTTCATGGACCGATACGAACGAGAAGCGCTTTAGCCTGTTCCTACAACGTCCCTGCAGTATCTGTTCTCCACTTCATCGGGTCTGATCTTCTCTACCTCAGGCTCAAAAAACTCGGCTTCAAGAGCCTGGAGAAGAATCCCAGTTTCTACGGGATAGGCCTGACACTGGGCAACGGAGAGGTCTCGCTTCTGGAGCTTGTCCGGGCCTATTCTTCCCTTGCCCGAGGGGGAATCTACCTGGAAGAAAATTCCATACTTGGCTTTACGAACAGGAATAAAAAGCAGTCCCCTCCTCCCGAGAGGAAAGACTCTCAACGTGTGTTTTCCCCCCAGGTGGCTTATATCTTAACTCATATCCTGTTCGATGCAGATGCCCGTATTCCCTCCTTTGGTTACAACTCCCCTCTCGGCCTTCCCTTTTCCTGTGCAGCAAAGACGGGAACATCCAAGGACTTCAGAGATAACTGGACCATAGGTTACACCCCTAGATACACGGTGGGCGTCTGGGTAGGCAATTTTGACGGCAAGCCTATGGAAAAAGTATCTGGGATCACTGGCTGCGGCCCCCTTTTCCGGGATATCATGCTTCTCTTAGGGAAGGATGGCTCTGGAGGAAGGTTTGGGGAGCCAGAGGGATTGGTGCGAGTAAAAATCTGCCCTCTGACGGGAAAACGCCCCACATCTTCCTGTCCAGGGATCATGGAGGAGATCTTTATCAGAGGAACAGAGCCTCATGAATTCTGCGATATCCATCCCAGAGACAAAATCACTGCCGCAGATGAAGAAAGCATCATTCACCCCGGAAAGTATTTACAGATCAACATCAATTTCCCTGGAGACGGTGATATCTTCAAGATAGATCCTGTTCTCCCCGGGGAATACCAGTCCATTCGGCTCAGCGCCTCTGTCGCTCCTAACAAGGAAATCAAGAAGATAGAATGGTGGATCAATGAAGAGCTGGTTAGCATTTCCACCTCCCCTTTTTCTCTTTCCTGGCAACTCGAGCCCGGCTCTTATATAATTAAAGCCAAGATCAGGGAAGGAAATAAAAATATCGAGAGTCATCCGGTCAAAATCACGGTTTTATCATAAAAAGAAGGAGAACATGCCATGAAAAGAAGAGAAACCTTGATCAGCCTTGGCCTTATGACCCTGGCAGGTCCCTATCTGTTCTCCAGGCAAAAAAGGAGTATTCTCATGAAAAAAGAAATCAAAACCGAAAAAGCCCCCAAAGCGATTGGCCCATACTCTCAAGCAATCGAGGCCAATGGCTTCGTCTTTGCTTCGGGACAAATTGCCATCGACCCCTCCACAAGCGAGCTGAGCACCGGAACGATCGAAGAACAGACACGGCTTGTGCTCAATAACCTCAAGGCCGTTTTGGAAGCTGCTGGGACTTCCCTGGATAAGGTGGTCAAATGCACTGTCTTCCTCCATGATATGAATGATTTTTCGAAGATGAACGATGTCTACGGAGAATTCTTCAAGCCTCCCTACCCTGCCCGGGCCGCGGTCCAGGTTGCCCGCCTGCCCAGGGATGTCAAGGTGGAGATCGAAGCGATTGCCACTGCCGCTCTCCTCCGAAAGTTGTGATAAGTTTTTGGAAATGGCTTCGCTCCGTTCAGATTTTTAACGCCATTCCCAAAAACCTCAATAAAGAGTTTTAGGATTGCTGTTTAGGGAAAATCGATGTAAAATAATATCAAGATGCCGATTTACGAGTTCTTATGTAAAAAATGTGGGGCTCATTTTGAGGCCTTCGTTTCCGTAGGAAAGGAGAAAGAGGTCTCCTGTGCATCCTGCGGGAGTAAAGATATCCAGAAGCTCTTTTCCTCTTTCGGAATCGGGGGAGGAAGCAGCCGGCTGAGCACCTCTTCGGATACCTGCACCACCTGCTCCACAAAAACTTGCAGCACCTGCAAGTGATTCCCACCCATCATTTATTCTGAAACCTTGACTTTCGCCCTCTGCTAAATAATTATATTTCTAATCAAGATGAGTGAAATCCGGATCGGCGTGGACACGGGCGGGACTTTCACGGATTTTGTCATCTACCGTTCCGGAAAGATCGGGATTAAAAAAATACCCTCTACTCCCAAAAATCCTTCCCTGGCCATTCTGGAAGGCATCGCTGAATTCCTCGAAGAACTCTCCCGCCCTTTCATCATCCATGGGACCACTGTGGCCACAAATTCCCTCCTTGAACGGAAAGGAGGCCGTATCGCACTGCTGACCAGCAAAGGATTCGAGGACGTTCTGTTCATCGGACGACAGACAAGGCAAAATCTCTACAGCTTGAAAGGAGAGCTTCGAACTCCTCTTCTTCCCAGAAACCACTGTTTTGGACTGGAGGAAAGGACATCTGCCTCGGGTAAAGTGGAAAGAGAAGTCTCCCTCAAGGAACTGAGTGAGATCCTGGAGAAAATCAAAAACGCGAAGATCGAAGCTGTGGCCGTCTCGCTCATTCATTCCTACGCCAACTCCTCCAATGAAAAAATCATAGGAAAAGCCCTGGAAAAGCAAGGCATGTTGTTCTCTCTCTCCAGCAAAATACTCCCTGAATACCGAGAATACGAAAGGACAGCCACGACAGCTGTTAACGCCTACCTCATGCCTGTAGTAAACCGATACCTGACCGATCTGGAGCAGAAATTACAAAAGGCAGAACTCCGGGTGATGCAGTCCAACGAGGGATATATCTCTCCTGCCAGAGCAAAAACAGAACCCATACGGACAGCCCTCTCAGGCCCTGCAGGGGGAGTCGTGGGCAGTTACCACCTCGCCCGCGAAGCGGGATTTAGAAAAATCATCACCTTTGATATGGGAGGAACTTCCTGTGATGTGTCGCTGGTCGATGGACAGATAAGGAGGACGAGCGAAAACATGATCGGCGATTTTCCCATCCGCCTGCCTATCATCGATATCCATACTGTGGGAGCCGGCGGAGGTTCTATCGCCTATGTGGATAGAGGAGGGTCGCTTCGAGTGGGTCCTGAGAGTGCAGGGGCTGATCCCGGTCCCGCCTGTTACGGTCGAGGTGACTTCCCCACAGTCACCGACGCCAACTTGTTCTTGGGCAGACTCGATCCTGATTGTTTTCTGGGCGGGGAGATGAAAATCTATCCAGAAAAAAGTCACGAGGTCATAAAAGAATTAGCCAGAAAGATCGGAAAACTTCCCCTGGATACAGCCCAGGGCATCATCGAAATCGCCAATACAAACATGGAAAAGGCCATCCGGGTGATATCCATCGAGAGAGGATTCGACCCCAGGGACTTCAGCCTCTTCTCCTTCGGAGGAGCAGGAGGAATGCATGCCGCAGAAATCGCCTCTCACCTGAAAATCGCCAGCATCATCGTCCCTAAAAACGCGGGCGTTCTTTCCGCCCTTGGCCTACTCCTTGCTGACTCGATCAAGGATTTCTCCCGATCCATTCTCAAAACAGGAAAAAAAATATCTCCAGAAAAACTGGAAGGATTCCTGGATGAGCTCAGCAAAAAAGGACTGAGGGAGATGGAAGAAGAGGGATTCCAGAGAAAAAATATCAAAATCTTTCCTTTTGTCGACCTCAGATATCTGGGACAGTCCTATGAAATCACCATACCTTACAGGAAAAGCTATATCTCCGATTTTCACAAGGCTCATCAGAGGCTTTATGCCTACCATCATCCCCAACAAGCGGTGGAAATCGTCAATCTCAGGGTCAAGGCGGTGGGATCAAGAAAAAAAATCAAGCTTGAAAGACAACCTGAGGGAGATGGCAAGGTGCAAAGAACTGTTATGAAGAAACAAAAAATCTGTTTTCAAGGAAAGGAATATTCAGCTCCTGTCCTCAGCCGGGGACTGCTTCTCCCAGATGATAAAATCAAGGGGCCGGCGCTTGTTGTGGATCGCGAATCCACAACCTTTCTTCCTCCCTCTTTTGCTCTGGAGGTAGACGGCTTTCTCAATCTCATCATTCAAGAAGGACAATAAGAAAATGACCGGATTCGACCCCATCGAGCTGGAGCTTTTCAAGAATATGTTTGTTTCGATCTCTGAGGAAATGGGTGCTGTGTTAGGAAGAACCTCCCTCTCCCCGAACATCAAAGAAAGAAAGGACTTCTCCTGTGCCCTTTTCAACAGAAAAGGTGAAACTTTTGCCCAGGGGTCTCACATCCCTGTCCATCTGGGAGCCATGCCCCTCTCTGTTCAAACCGCCATGAAGACAGCAAACTTCGAAAATGGGGATTTGTTGATTCTCAACGACCCCTACCGAGGAGGAACTCATCTTCCCGATATCACCTGTATCTCGCCTTTCTTTTGGGAGAAGAAATTGGCCTTTTTTGTGGCCAACCGTGCTCATCACTCCGATGTAGGAGGAATGACCCCAGGCTCTATGCCTCTGGCCACAGAAATTTTCCAGGAAGGGCTGATCATACCACCCATCAAGATCATTGAAAAAGGCAGGTTGAAAGAGGACATCCTCAACCTTATCCTGGCCAATGTCAGAACCGCAGAAGAAAGAAGAGGCGATCTTATGGCCCAAATCGCGGCCAACAGCAAGGGAGTCCAGAGGCTCAAAGAAGTGGTCAAAAAATATGGCCTTCGAAAAGTCACCCGCTACACTCACCTCATCCAAAACTATACAGAAAAAATTTTAAGAGAAGCCATAAGGGATATTCCTGATGGAGTCTATCCCTTCACTGATTTCCTGGATGATGACGGTATCAGCCGAAATCCGATTAAAATCGAGGTGGAATTAACCATTGAAGATGATAAAGCCATCATCGATTTCAGCTCTTCATCTCCCCAGGTAGAGGGCGGAGTGAACGCCAATTTTGCCGTTACATATTCGGCTGTCCTCTATGTATTCCGCTCCCTCATCGAGGAAGACATACCATTCAACACAGGCCTGATGAGGCCTTTGAGGATCAAGGCCCCTCGGGGTTCCATCGTCAATGCCCAGTTTCCAGCAGCCACTGCAGGAGGGAACGTGGAAACATCCCAGAGGATCGTGGACGTGCTTCTGGGGGCCCTTTCCCGAGCTATTCCAGAGAAGATACCCGCCGCAAGCTCTGGCACCATGAACAATGTGGCCTTTGGCGGATATGATCCCAAAAGGAAGAGGAGTTTTGCCTATTATGAAACCATCGGTGGAGGAATGGGAGCCAGCTCCGCGCTTCCCGGTCTTAGCGGAGTGCATACCCACATGACAAACTCCCTCAACACTCCATTGGAAGCTCTTGAAAATTATCTTCCCCTCCGGATTAAAAGATATTGTCTCCGCCGAGGATCAGGAGGAAAAGGCAAAAACAAAGGAGGTGAAGGCATCATCCGGGAATATGAGTTCTCTGTGCCTACTCAGGTTTCTATCATATCCGAGAGACGCAGGTTTACTCCCTACGGTCTCCAGGGAGGTAAAAGCGGCAGGAAAGGAAGAAACGTCCTTTTCTCCAAGGGCAAGAGAAGAGATTTAGGCTCCAAGGTGAACATTCAGGTCCAGCCTGGTGATGTGCTCCGTATAGAGACTCCAGGAGGAGGCGGCTTTGGCTCGTAGAAGATCCTCCTTTGGCCCAGGTTTTCTGGTGACAGCTGCCTTTATCGGGCCCGGGACAGTCACCACCTGTTCCATGGCTGGTGCGAAATTCGGTTATTCTTTGATCTATGCCCTGGTCTTTGCCACCATAACCACGATCATCCTCCAAGAGATGACCGGCAGGCTCAGCCTGGCCTCCCAGCACGATCTGGCTCAAGCTCTCCGGGAATTCCCGCAGAAGTCCCTGACCCGGACTTTCTTCATCCTTCTCACCCTTTCTTCCATCACTTTTGGCTGTGCGGCATATGAAGCCGGAAATATCATCGGCGGCTCCCTGGGACTGGAAATGGTCTCCTCCATTCCCCGGAAATACTGGGTGGCGCTTATCTCAGTAATTGCTATCTTCATTCTCAGCCGGAAAAAATATAAACTGGTAGAAAAGTTTCTGATTCTTCTTGTCTTCCTGATGAGTCTCTCCTTTCTGACCACGCTGGTCATCGTCAAGCCTGATATCGCCTCTGCCCTCAAGGGCTTTGTCCCTTCTTTCCCCTCAAACTCCCTTTATCTGGTTCTGGCTTTGGTGGGAACCACCGTTGTTCCCTATAACCTTTTTCTTCATTCATCGGCTGTCAAACAAAAATGGTCTCAGGCCTCTCACCTCAGTGAAGTCAAAAAGGACCTCTTGCTCTCCATCTGCTTGGGAGGATTGATATCAGTCTCGATCGTGGTCACTTCAGCCGTGGCCTTTTATGGGAGCGGGACTTCTCTGGAAAGAGGAGCTCAACTGGCTGAGCAGCTTAAACCCCTCTTCGGTCCTTTCGCCAATTTTCTTTTTGGTATGGGATTCTTTGCTGCAGGAATGAGTTCTGCCCTGACCGCACCCTATGCAGCGGCTTTTGCCTCTGCGGGTGTTATGGGATGGAAAGGCGGACACGAGGCAAGAGGGTTTAAAGGAGTATGGCTGGGAGTGATACTGGTTGGTTTTGTGGTATCTCTTTTTAAATTCAGCCCTTTAGCAGTGATTGTCTTTGCTCAGGTGGCAAACGGGCTTATCCTCCCCGTTGCCACCATTTTTCTCCTGGTCATCCTGAATAACCGGCAGAAGATGGGCCATCTGGCCAACAACTGGAAGCAGAACATTTTGGGAGGATTGATCATCCTGATTGTTTCTATTTTAGGAATCTGGAATATCCTCAAACTGTTTTTAAGGTAAATAAAGGGAGCCAGTCTTCCTTTTCAGGCTTCTGCCAGGGAGTATTCCACTGCAGCCTTGGCATGAATGGTGGTTGTATCGAACAAGGGGATGTCATAACCCTCCTGTTTGACGATGAGAGGAATTTCTGTACATCCCAAAACAATGCCTTCTGCTCCTTTAGCCACTAGGCTGTCTATGATCTCTTTAAACTTATCCTTGGAGAGCTTTTTAATCTCCCCCAGACATAATTCACTGTAGAGGATGTGGTGAATGGCGTTTCTCTCCTCTTCGTCCGGGATGATAACCTCTATCCCATGTTTTTTGCTCAATCTTCCCCTGTAAAATCCCTCTTCCATAGTGAATTTTGTCCCCAGAAGGCCCACCTTCTTCAGGTTTTTTGCTTGGATCTCGTGGGCAAGGGCATCGACAATGTGCAACAGGGGAATCCGGATGCTTTCCTGAACTTCCTCAGCCATTTTATGCATGGTGTTCGTGCATATAAGAAGGAAATCGGCCCCTGCCCTTTCTACTCTCTGGGCAGCGTCAATCATGACCCTGGTGGCTTCATCCCATTTTCCCTCATGCTGCAGTTTTTCCACTTCTGCGAAGTCTACTGAATACAGAATACACTTGGCCGAATGGAAGCCGCCCAGCCTCGCCTTAGCCGTTTCATTGAGGATTCTATAATATTCCAAGGTGGATTCCCAGCTCATTCCTCCGATGAGACCTATAGTCTTCATTGTCATCCTCCATTCATTCATGACGGCAAGTTCCTCTCTAAAATAGCAGATGTGATAAAAAATATCTATAAATGGAGGTAACACATTTGATTTTTTGTTTGCAAAAAAAAGGAACCATCCCCTATAATCAAGAGAATGGAGAGCATTGTCAGAGATGAGGCCTTGGCAGCGGAAAAAAGAATCAGGTCCTATATCAGAGAAACTCCTGTTGAACCATCCCCTTTTCTCAGCCGGTTGGGAAATGCCCAGGTGTTCCTGAAACTGGAAAATTTCCAGATAACAGGCTCATTCAAATTGCGGGGAGCGATAAATAAGCTGCTTTCCCTCTCCGAGAAAGAGAGAGGAAGAGGTATGGTAACCGCCTCCTCGGGAAACCATGGGACTGCCTTCGCCCACAGCCTTAAGACCTTGGGCTGCAGAGGAACCATATACTTACCCCGATACGCCTCTGAAGCAAAAATCCAGGCTCTCTGCTATTATGATGTGGAGTTAAAGCTCTATGGAGACGATTGCCTGGAAACTGAGCAATGTGCCCGCTGCGCAGCAGAAAAAAGCAATCAGACATTCATCCCTCCATACAATGATTGGAAGATCATCGGCGGCCAGGCTACTGTGGCTGCAGAATTGGCCAGGCAAATCGAAAAGATAGACACTGTTCTTGTTCCTGTTGGAGGTGGAGGGCTCATCTCGGGAATCGCAGGCTATCTCAAATCCTTTGACCATAATATCGAGATCATCGGCTGCCAGCCTGAAAACTCTGCAGTGATGTATGAGTCCATCAAGGCTGGAAAGATCGTTCAAATAGAATCAAAACCCACTCTCTCTGACGGAACAGCAGGTGGAATCGAAGAGGGCTCCATAACTTTTGATATCTGCAAGGAAGGCGTGGACGATTTCATCCTGGTCACGGAGAAGGAAATCAAGCAGGGGCTGAAGTTGATCATGGAGCAACATTCCATGCTCATCGAGGGTTCTGCTGCCCTGTCAGTGGCTTCTTTTATCAAGGTCAAGGAGAGGTTCAAAAACAAAAATGTAGTGCTTATCCTGAGTGGAGCCAGAATCAGCCTTGATAAATTGAGGGAAATCTTGAGCGAAAAGGAATAGAATGGCTCAATCGACGGTAAGAGTCTTGCTGATGTTACGGGGCTGGTCTGGGTTGATCCCTTTTTCTTGGCTCACGTAATAGGCAATTAACTGGCTCATGATCACGGCCAGAAGGGGGGAAAGATAATAATTGCTGGAAGGAAGGGGAATGAGGACGTCAGAGTTAAGGGTAAGGGAATCATCGGAAGGAGCCAGGGTACAGATCTTCCCTCTTCGGCAGCTCACCTCATTGATATGGGAAAGAGTCATGTAGGAATCCTCGAGAGTGGACATGAACAGCACCCAGTCTCCCTTCTTGATTACGGCCAATGGCCCATGCTTGAACTCAGAGGAATACATCCCTTCGCAGGGAATGTATGTGATCTCCTTCATCTTCAAAGCCGCTTCCAGGCAAGCCCCATAACTGACCCCGTAACCCAGATAATAGAGGTATTCCTTCTTGGCTAAAAGGGAGGCGACTTTGCGGCATGTGTCGACGCTTGAGAAGAGAATCTTCTTGATCAGGGAGGGCAAGTTAGGGAGCTCTTTTTCTAATGCAGAATCTCTGTTTCCGTTGTATTCTCCTAATTTTAGCGCCAGATAGAGAAAAATAATCACCTGATTGGTAAAGGTCTTGGTGGCTGGCACGCTGATTTCTATGTTGGAGAGAAGAGGCAGAAAATGTTTGACTCCAAGCTGAAGAGAAGAGCCTAGGACATTGACCACAGCCAGTATCTTACTCGCCTTCCGCTCCTGCAGATAACTCAAAACACCGATTACATCCTTCGTTTCCCCGCTCTGGGAAACAAGAATGTAGGCACCCGTAGAAAAATCCGCATTTCCTAAGAATTCCCTGAAGGAACCGGCAACCACTGGAACTGCCTCCACCCCTGCAATTTTGTTCATATAATACGAGCCGAGGACACAAGCATTGTAGGATGAACCAGAGCCGATCAGGTAGATTCTTTTCTCGTTTCGGATCTCCTTGTAGAATTCATCCACTTGTGAGGATCCTTCCAGGAAATCGAGCAAAGCTTGGGCTTTGTCCGGTTGTTCATAAATTTCCTTGAGCATGAAGTGGGGAAACTCTCCCTTCTTCGCCTTTTCCACATCCAGCAGGCAACGGCTCGGCCTTCTTTCCACTTTCTTCCCAGACTCCAATTTTTTTATTTGATAGGTATTCCAACTGTATTCCACGTACTCGCCGTCATAGACAGGGACAATCATATCTGTAAAGGGGATGATGGAGGGCAAATCCGAAGAACAACAGATAAAATCCTTTCCCACACCTAAATAGAGGGAAGAATATTTTTTGACACAGAACATCCTGTCCGATTCTTTCGCCGCAATCACATAGGCATAGTCTCCTTTGAGAATGGTCCCGGCTTTCTGAATGGCAATACCCAAATCCTTCTTTTCTTTGAATCCTTCCTCGACCACATGGACGACTACCTCACCATCGTTTTCTCCCTGAAAAACATGCCCTTTTTTCTCAAACTCTTTGATAAGTTCCTTGGTGTTGATGATGTTTCCGTTGTGAGCGCCCACCATGTTTTTAGAACAATCATAATGAGGTTGGGAGTTATTCCTGGAGGGAGGCCCGAATGTGGCCCAGCGAAGTTGAACGATCCCTCTTGATCCCTTGAGTCTTTCAAAATGCAAACGGCTGTTGACTTCTTCGATCTCCCCTACATCCTTTTTTAACTGTATCGATCCGTCGCCGAAAGCAGCCATCCCCACAGAGTCGTAACCTCTGTAAGTCAGCTTTCTTCCCGCCTGAAGAAGTATCTTTCCCAGGTCTTCTCTGTAATCTTTAAAGACGATACCGAAAATTCCGCACATTTCCGCAGAGACTTATCCTTTCTGGTAGAATCGGCTGATGGATGAGACGATGAAATCCTGGTGCTGAGTAGTCAATTCAGGATAGATAGGCACAGCCAAAACCTCTTTGCATGCTTTCTCAGCCTCAGGAAAATCCCCCTCTTTGTAACCAAGATAGGCAAAGCATTTCTGCAGATGAAGGGGAAGAGGATAATAGATAGCCGTCGGGATGCCCTTCTCTTTTAGGAATTTTTGCAGGTCATCCCTCTTCTTAGCTCTGATAACATACTGATGATAGGTATGATAATTTTTCAATCCCTTATTTTTGTACAATGCCTTTGGAGGAAAGATCCATCCCTTCTCCACCAATCCCGACTCTTCAAACCTCTTATCATAATAGGAAGCTTTCTCTTTTCTGCCCTCCAGCCAGCCATCCAGATGTCTGAGCTTGATTCTGAGGATACCTGCCTGGAGTGCATCGAGTCGGAAATTGCCGCCCACTGTCTCATAATAATATTTATCCCTGGATCCATGCACACGTAGCATCTTCAAATTCTTGGCCAGCTTTTCTTCATCGGTGAGGATCATCCCTCCATCACCGAAACAGCTTAAATTTTTTGAGGGAAAGAAAGAAAGTATGTTTAAATCACCTATTGTGCATGCCCTCTTTATTCCCTCAGGTGTGGGATATTCAGAGCCGATGGCTTGAGCGGCATCCTCTATCACAAACAGATTATATTTCTCTGCCAGCTCCATGAGAGGCCCCATCTCAGCACACTGCCCAAACAGATGAACAGGAATCAGGCCCTTGACCTTGGAATCTCCCTGACGCACGATTCTCTCCTCCAGAACCTCAGCAAGCTTTTGGGGGCTGATGTTAAAGCTTTCTCTGTCGATGTCACAAAAAACAGGCCTCGCTCCGAGCCTGGTAATTGTGCCTGCGGTGGAAAAAAAAGTAAAAGGAGTGGTTATCACCTTCTGTCCATCACTCACTCCCAGTGCCATCAAGGAGGCAAGCAAGGCATCAGAACCAGAAGATACACCCACTGCATACTTTGTTCCACAATAGCTGGAGACCTCCTTCTCCAGGAGCTCCACTTCAGAGCCGAGGATGAAACTCTGGCTGGAGATTATTTCCATGACCTTCCTGTCGATTTCTTCTTTAATGCTTTTGTACTGTGCCTTCAAATCTAAAAAGGGTATATTCACGGTTTTGTCCTTTCCTTGTTAGTACCCGCGCTTCCTTCAATGGCCTATAATACCACATAATTGACCAGATTTGCGAGAAAAAGCAGGAATCGACAGCATCTCCGTTTCCGTGATGAAGTAACAGTCAGGTAAGCTGAATCGTCAGCCCGCTAATTTTCCCCAGCGAGGATGGATAGGAACCGACGCTTTTCATTAGCCATCACGAAAGGGTGATGATCTTGCTATTTAAGCACTTTTTTTAGCTTTCTCTTCTCGATCAGGAGCTGTCCCTGATAAGAGACATAATTGAGAAGGATCAACACCCTTTCCTTCTCCGGAAGCTCCCTTTTGAATATTCCTTTGAGCCCTTTAAGCGGGCCTTCCATCACTTCAATCTCATCACCTACATCGGGCTCCTCACCATATTTAAAGAGCTCGATCAGACCGCTCACCTCCCGGGCCTTGATCTCCTTTATGATTTCCTCAGGAATAGGAATCGGACCATTTCGGTTTCCCACTACCCTCTTGACTCCCCGCGTATAACGTACGAGACGGTACTGTTGGGGATAATCGAAGTATATAAATCCATACCCCGCGAAAAAAGGCTTTATCCTATTCTCCAGCTTATACTTGGGATTGTATATTTTGAATCCTGCCTCGTTAAAAATTTTTTCCACATGGAATTCTTTCTTCGGTTTTGTGTTCAAAACAAACCAGTCTTTCATTGTCTTATCACATCCCCTTTTCTCGAATTAATTTTCTTCTCATTTCGAGAGATTGAAAGAACGATTGTTGCCCTCTTAATCTTCTTTTTTACTCTTCTTAAATACTTCCATGGCTTCTTCAGGGGAGGCTCCGTCGTGGACAACGGATCTGATTGCTTTTATCATGGCCACAGGGAATTCTGACTGCCAGATATTGCGTCCCATATCCACTCCTGTAGCTCCTTTTTGAATAGCGTCAAAGGCCAGTTTCATGGCGTCCAGCTCAGTGTCGAGTTTGGGGCCTCCTGCGATAACCAGGGGAACCGGACAGGCCTCCACTACTTTCTCAAACTCATCACAATAATAGGTCTTGACGAAGCTGGCTCCCAGCTCTGCTGCGATGCGACAGGAAAGAGAAAGGAATCGGACATCTCTCTTTCCCAGCTCTTTACCCACCGCGGTAACGGCAAGAACCGGGATTCCATATTCCATCCCTCTGTCCACAAGAGCAGAGAGATTGACCAGAGTTTGGCGTTCATGCTCGGTTCCCACGAAAATGGAAAGCGCCACAGCCGCCACATTCAAACGGATAGCTTCCTCCATGGAAGTTGTGATTTCTTCATTGGAAAGGTCCTCTCCGATGATACTGGTCCCTCCTGATACTCTGAGTACCACAGGGATGGAATTTTCAGGGTCCACTGAAGTCCGGAGGATGCCCCTGGTGAGCATCAAGGCATCGGCGTAAGGCAAAAGAGGCTCTATGGTCTTTCTTGCATTCTCCAGCCTGGTGATGGGGCCTAAGAAATATCCATGGTCAACAGCCAGCATCACTGTATGGCCTGTCTCAGGCTTGATTATCCGTGATAACCGGTTTTTCATACCCCAGTCCATATTTTTCCTCCTCTTGGTTATACAAAATTTTTATTTTTGAGGCTCGATCATCACTTTCAAGGAATCCGTGGCTCTGGCCACAATCTCGAAACCTTTTTGGGTCTCTTCGAGTGGAAACCAATGGGTGATCATATCCCTGACTTTAACCCGAGATGAACGAATAAGCTCCAAGGCCACACATGAGTCATAAGGGCTGGCCCCGTAAGATGTGGTTAAAGTTATGTCGTTTCGAAAAAAGAGGTCGTTTATGGGCAAAGGAATCGTTAATCCTGGATCAGATGGGGCAAAAAAAAGAACAGTCCCGCCCCTTTCGACTGATCGGAGTGCCTGGAGAAAAGCGTCACCAGCACCTGTGCAGACAAGGACAAGATCAGCCAATCGGCCGCTATTTATCTGGCGAAAACTCTCCTCAATATTCTCCGACGGCTTGAGGACTTTATCTGCACCAAACCGCTCGGCGGCCTGGAGTCTAAACGGGACAGGGTCGACTGCCATGATCAACGCTGCGCCCGAAGCTTTAGCCAGAGAAACGTTCAGCAAGCCTGCAATCCCGCACCCGAGAACAAGCACACTCTGTCCGGGCCTCAATCTGGCTATGCGGTGTGCTCTGAGCACGCACCCCAGGGGTTCATGGAAGGTCGCCTCTTGGTAAGATAAATCATCTGAGATGGGGAAGACTCCTCTGTCCACGTTGATAGCGGGAAGCCGGATGTATTCTGAAAAGCCTCCAGGGTCAAAATTTGTCTGTCGCAGCATTTCGCATGCGGTATGATGCCCGGTGAGACAGTAATAACAAGCGTTGCAGGGCACATGATGGGCAGCCACAATCCGGTCTCCCACCTTGTACCTGGAAACGCCCGTTCCGACCTTGATCACCTCTCCCGCTACTTCATGTCCCAACACAAGCGGAGCCTTCTTCAGGCGATACCATTCCAGGATGTCACTTCCGCAGATTCCGCTGGCTTCCACTCTCATCAGCAGCTCGCCAGATCCGATGCGAGGCATAGGCATTTCTTCTATTCTGATGTCGTTGTTGCGATAATACATAGCTATGCGCATTGCCGTTCTTTTTCTTTTATTTCCAAGTATTATGTATAAACTCCCCAGGGAAATGTCAAGTTAACTAAGGAACGACATCCGTGTATCTGGATAGAAATGCCGATTTATCGTAAATTTCCTGCAACATGATCCCGTTTCTTACCAGCGCCTGGTGTATATCATCTATGCGCTGTTGAACCACTCCCACGTGCAGCCTCATCAGTTGACAATACTGGTAAGCTCTTTCCAGGGACCCAGCCTGAATCTGTACAGGGCATCTTCCCCCGCAGTAAGGGCTCACCCCACACTGATAACAGCCCAACCAGTTTTTGTATCCCACCAGAGACGAAAGGTCGTATTCTTTGATGGCCAGGTTCCCCTCTCTATCCAATTCCCCGATAGACTGACAAGAAGGCAGGTCGGCACAAGGGAAGACTTTTCCCGAGACAATATCATAGTTTTTGGCCAATTCCACTCCACATGCCGAATGTCCTCTCTCCTTGGCGGTCAACAGATACAAAATGAGCTCATTGATGTGCGCTATGGGCAGAATCTCGCCTGCAGAGATTTTCTGGACATAAACATCCATTAGCTGCTCCAACTCCCGGCCATACCTGGAAACAAATCCGGCAAAATCATCCATGGGCTTCCTATTTTCAGCCCAATGCCAGAAAAAATGATGGACCAATCCCTCTCTGTATAGTCTCATGAATTCTTGGAAACAATTGGACAAGGATTGCTCTTCTCTCAGAGTTGACCAGTAAAGCAGATATCCTTTGCAGGAAGCAGAAAGCATTTTTAAATTATTTTTTATATTGCTTAAGAGCGTGCCCAGCCTTATTCTGTTGTGCTGCTCTTCATCTCCGTCTATGGATACCGAGTAGAGCCACATATCTTTCATGAACTTTGGGTAACGCTTTAAAGCATCGATCAACATCTCTCCGTTTGTGTAAACCATAAACCGGAATCTATTTGATTTATCAGCCAACTTGAGAATTCTCCAGACTCTTTCCATCAAATCCGTCTTGAGAAAGGGCTCTCCTCCATAAAAACAGACCGTGATAATAGGTTCAGAGTGGCGTGCAGCCAGTTTTCTGATGATTGTCGAATCGCGCTCAGGCACAGCCTCTTCAGCGGCAATCACTGAATTTCGCGGCCCATCACAACCCATGGTCACGGCGCTGTTGACGCAATCTTTACAACGGGCATAACACCTCCCCGTGATGGTGAGATGAATGATCAAAGCCTGCTCTTCTGTATAGTTTTCTCCCGAGATCAGGGGCCTGGTCGGCATTTTCACCGCATCAAGAGCAGAGAGGTCCTGGAAAGAAGAATACCGGACTCCGGAAATGGGAGAAGGCCTGATCTTTAATGAATTTGAACCGTATTTACCGCTCATAATGGCATCTACCTGTCAACCTTATATCAAAGACAGATTTCTTTTTCAATTAACCTGCATTTTTTATGAGGCGGCGGTTCCTGTCTATCCGAAGCCCATGAAGGAGGGTGGGAGGATCTTTGGCGAGAATGGGGGGAAATTAGAAGAGACTCACAGAAAAGTGTTCAGTAATGCAGATCAAAATTTCAGGATTTTTTAAGGACTATCTAATGAGGCGGGATTCAGTTGTATTGGCAACTTCTGCCAGAATCGAGAAGATGTGCAATTTCAGACTGAAGCTCTGTTTCTTCAAAAGGCTTATTGATGTAACCGAAAGGCTTGGTCCTATCCACCCGGTTCAGCGTGCTCTCATCTCCATAGGCCGTCAGATAGATTACAGGGATATTGAACTTGGACTGAATTTGCTTGGCTGCATAGATGCCGTCCATCTTACCTCTGAGTTTGATATCCATCAGGATGAGGTCGGGATTTGTCCTGAATGCACTCTCTATGGACTCTTCGCCAGTAGATACAACACCACAGACATTGAATCCAAAACGTCTAAGCGTGTACTGGATGTCCATAGCGATGATGTTTTCGTCTTCAACCACCAGCACTTTCAGTTGATTCATCATAAATCCTCTCTTCCCTGATATATTTCTTTTCACCAATGCAAACCTTTTTCTTCAACCCTTTAGTCGACTACCAAACAGCAAAATTGAAAAAAATATCCATGTCAGATCGCTAACCTCTTCTACCAAGGGCAAGAAACAGGAAAAGAGAGAATAAAACAAAAAAGCGTCTAATTTAGATATAGGATTTCCGCTTTGGCAAATCATATGTATAATCTGGTTCCGAAAAAGGAGCTTTAAATGGTTGTCAGAAAGCGACTGCTTTTTAGGATCGTTCTGCTTATTGTATTAATTATGGCTTCATCCTTTTCTCTCCATTCTATAGCTCAAGATACTCTTCACTTCCAGAAAGGAATGGCCTTCCCCACCTGGCTTTCTGAGGAGTACTGCTCATCGGATTCAGACGAATCCCTCAGGCTACTCGCCCAAAACACCTGTACAGAGTGGATTCAACTCGTTCCCACCTGGTATCAACGAGACAGGTATTCCCATGAGATATTCCCTGAATACGAAGGAAATACAGCAAAGGATGAATGCCTCAGACACGCCATCCGTCAGGCTCACAGCCGCGGCCTCAAACTCATGCTCAAGCCCCACGTGGATGCTCAAAACGGTGACTGGCGCGGTACATTCCAACCCACAAATTCCAGGCTATGGTTCGAGAATTACAGAAAAATGATTAAGGCCTATGCAGAACTTGCTAAAGAAGAGGAAGTCGAAATCCTTTCCATTGGCTGCGAATTCCTTGAATTGACCAAGTCAGAATTTACCTCTGCTTGGAGGGATATACTGGTGGAACTGGGAGCCTGATCCACGCCGAGGAGGAGTCCTTGATAAAGGTTACACACCTCAAGGCAAACCGGCAGAGATGGTATTGAAAAGATGGTATTGCCAACTCTCTTCCAAGAAAGGGCAGAAAAAGCGTTAAAACTTTGTTGTAAAGGAGAAACAATGAAAACCACTCGAATCTCAGACAGATTAAGAGACAGAAGTTAAATCGCTATTCTGATATCTTCAGCACTCTTTCATCTCTGCTGACTTCAATGGTCGGTCTCGTGGGTATTCCCAGATATTTGGCATAGGAATCGGGCATTCTTCTGTAATTGAGAACAGCCCGCAAGATGACCGCTTTCCCAAAGAATTTTTCAGGTACTGTCCAATGATAGCGCTCTATCCTTTCTTCGAGGGGCCTGAGTCTGTTTTCAATGTCTTTAGTGGCATACCATTGGCCATAGGTAAAATGGCCATCTGAATCGATAAAGGCACTAGGATTAAAATCTATGGTGAATGCTCCTACGTCCTTCTCCAGAATCAATCGCATCTCAAGCTCTTCATAATCTTTATAATCCTTATTGTTGATGATGTATTCGAGATATATCGCGATATCGACAGGTCTGCTCCCCTTTTCAAAAAAAGCATAGGCAGCGTCGCTTGAAGGAATGTAGGAGTTCCACAGAGAAAACTCTATCTCTCCTGCTTCAGCAGGCTGATAGCCGTAGACTTTGTAGAATTGAGCCCGCAGGGGTGAGATGGAGAAAAAAATTACATACTCGAAGAGAAATTTCCTGTATTTAAACAGATGGATAAAGAGATCGCCTACTGCGGATTGATCTGTCAGCGTTATTCCAGAAAGACTGGACAACTTCGGGCTTCTGTTCGAATTCCAGCACAACGACCGAGACCACCGGGTCTGGGACTTTTTCAGGCAAAGAGATGAAAGCCGAGCCTCCCTGGTAATTCACATCCAGAGTGGTGTAAGGATTAGCCAGCAGATAGGCTGTCTCAGCTTTGCTGATCAGGCCTGGCACAGAAAGCTTCCCATCCTCTGGCCAGTCAAAAACATGCAGAAACAATTTCTTCCCTTTAGTGGTGCTCCGTCCCCATTCCAGCTTTCCAAAAAGGCTGGCCGTGGTGCCATAGATGCTCTCCCCGTTCACTCTCATCCATTCACCTATGGCTCTCAACCTCTCCATGTTCGGCTGAGGAAACAGACCCTCGGCAGTAGGGCCGACGTTCAGCAGAAAGTTCCCTCCCTTGCTGGCGATATCCACCAGTTTGCGGATCAGATCTTCTGTGGATTTCCAGTTGTTGTCGTGTTTGTTGTAGCCCCAGTGGTCGTTCATAGTCATGCAGGTTTCCCAATCGTACCCAAGTCCTGTGGCTGGAATTTCCTGCTCGGGCGTACCAAAGTCCCCTGCGGCCGTTTTTGGATCATAGGTTCCGGTCATGCCCGCGCGACCTTTGCCTACGCGGTTATTGATGATGATGTTAGGCTGGAGGGAGCGGACGTAATTATAGAGGTCAAAGCCCCTCTCCCTGCTCCAGGTTTCCTCCCACTCTCCGTCAAACCACATCACCCCGATTTCCCCGTAATTGGTCAGGAGTTCCCTGACCTGGCTCTTTAAGTGTTCGACATACCGGTCATAGTCTGCGCCCTCAGAAGAGCGTTTTTCCCAATTGCGGCGCGGCAGGTAATCAGGGTGATGCCAGTCCATGATCGAGTGGTACCAACAGATCTTGATCCCCTGTCTGTGACATTCCTCCGAAAGTTCCTTCAGAATATCCCGTTTGAACGGCGTGGCATCCACCACATCGTAATCGGTAAGCTGGGAGTTAAAAAGGCAGAATCCGTCATGGTGTTTGCTGGTGATGACGATATACTTCATCCCTGCCTCTTTGGCGATTTTGACCCACTCCTTTGCATCAAACTTTATCGGGTTGAACTGAGCAGTGAACTTTTCGTATTCCTCCACCGGAATCTGGGCCGTCTCGAGGATCCATTCGGCATGATCTGTCTCTTCCTTCCATTCTCCAGCTGGTACAGCATACAGACCCCAATGGATAAACATTCCAAAGCGGGCATCTCGCCACCAGGCCATACGACTGTCCCGCTGCTCCTGTGTTTCTGCTGCGGCTTTCTCTTTTTCGATTTCCGCTTTAGTGAACTGTTCTCTTTTGCCTGTAGAGGAACCCATCCCGGCAATCAGAAGGAGAACAATCCCCACAGGAATAAATCCCTTTATAAAACTATTCTTTGTCATTTTAATTCCCCGTTACTCGAATACATAGGCAGCTTTATTTCCTCTTTTTGACTAATACTATCTGCCGAAAACGCAGCGCAGACCACACTTCCTGATAAACAGCTTTTATCACCCAAAAAAATTTATGTCAATCCTATGAACGACTCTGTCTCATTGAATCACCTTTCCCTTTGTGATATAAATCAGAGAACCAAAATTGGAGGACAACATGAATCCATTAAAGGGGAAGAATTTTCGCTTAAATTAATTAAGGAAGCAGAATTTGATCCCCATATCTATTAAATAAAAAAAGGAGGGATTTATGAGAGGAAAAATTTCAATCGTTTTGATTGTGGGCCTTATGGCTAGTCTCTGTACTCTTACCATCTTGGCTCAGGCTGAGGAACAGAAAAGTCAGCTCTATTTTGTTGAAGAAGTCGTAGTCAAGCCGTCGATGCTCAGTGTACATGAAGCGGCCATAAAGGAAATGGTAGACCTCTCTTCAGAGCACAAATATTCATATCCATGGTATTCATACAATACTGATGACTTTCATTATTATTACGTCTTTCCAGTGGAAAACCTATCAGAGACAGAAAACATATTCAAAGCTTGGGGCGAAGTTGTGAAAAAATTGCCAATTGAACAGTTGCAAGCCTTGATGAAGAACTATCAGAGCACATATGAATATGCCAAATATGGTATGTTTCGTCACAGGCCCGACCTGTCCTATACTCCAGAAAGTCCGAGACTAAAACCTGAGGAAGCAAATTTCATGTACTGGGGTTTTTGTTACCTACTGCCTGGCATGGAGAAAGAATTTGAAAAAATTTGCAAGGAATTTGCAGCCTTGGATAAAAGTATTAATAGGCCTGATGGATGGAATACATTTGTTGGTGATATCGGCACAGATATGCCCCTTTATTTTTGGACAATGCGCATGAAGAATGCTGCTGACTTTTGGAACCAAGATGAAATTAATACTAAAAAATTAGGGGAAGAAAAAGTCATGGAATTATGGAATAGAACAGTAGCCCTGTGCAGGAAATATGAGTATAAAACAGGCTGGTTTCGTCCAGACCTTTCTTACATACCCAAAGAGAAGTAAAGTATTTTAAGGTCTGTAAATGGAATGCGAGCAACTTCTATGTCCATAGAACTGGCTGGAGATCTATAATCAGCTTTTGCTTTTCTCCAAAATATCGCTATATCGAAATCCCTTATTTACTTTTTCCTGCTCTTTCTGGCTCCATTTCTCTAATCCGATTTCCCTGATTTGAAGTATATTGTCTTTTACAGGAGGGTAACTGTCTACGATAAATTTTACTTTTTCGCAGGGGAAAAAAGAACATTCGGCACAGGTTTTATAACCCTTTTCTCGGCAGCAATCCCTTATCGGACATTGGGGAGGTCCGCCCCCTTTCTGGCAGGCTGGACATTGCCCAAATAATGTGATGAGCGTATTGAGGACTTTGTAAAAGGTGTCATAGTCTTCAAGACCTGGCACCTGGTTAGAAAAAGAGCTGAAATCAAGGGCATCGAGCACTTTTTTCAAATCATTGCCTGATCGGGAAATTCTCTTTTGATAGATATCGCACGCTCCACAATATAAGCCACAGTATGTAACCAGCTCAAGAGAGTTGACATCTGTCTTCATCATTTTTGAGCTCCCATCATTGGCTAGAACTTTTGTTACGAAGGGGATATTCAAAAGGCAACAGGCCATTGTCGATTTGTGAATAAAATCACGACGTCCCATATTTTTTGGTAGTTCTTTCGTATTTCTTTTGGCCATCTTCTCACCTCCTCTAATTTATTAATCCAGTCTCTTAACTTTAGGAAATCATAATGCAATCTGAGAAAAATGCAAGAATAAATCTTTTAAAGGTTCACTAGCAGTAAGACAAGTATGACTCAGAAGAAAAGCATATTGATTATCTACAGTTTATCGCCCAGTTTACAAGTCATATCGCTGACAAAGTCCAGGCCATGATATTCCTGCCATAACAAGAAAGTTACTTCAAAAAACAGGCCAAAGATATCGGAAGAGCAGAACATATTGATAGAATCATCCGCCACTTCAAACTCTTCTTCCTAGCCGAACGCCCTCCCCCACGCCAAATTGCACAGCAGGAACTTCTTATCGCAGCCGAGGAAAGAGGGAACCAAAAGGGAAATTCCTATTTTCCTTTAAATTTATCGGAGAGAGCGAAAAGGATAAGTCTTTCCTAAAATAGAAAGATTCCCCTCAGAATCAACGATAACTGCGCCATAATCCGGATATTTCTCTAAAATTTTCTCTGGTTGTTTGCATACAAAGAGAGCAGTGGAGAGGGCGTCACAGAGAACAGTTTCAGGGCCGAAGACTGTGACAGATCTTTTTCCTTTAGCAGGATATCCTGTCCGGGGATCAAAAACATGATGGTAGCGAACCCCATTTACCACAAAATATCTCTGATAATCTCCTGTTGTAGCTGCCCCAAGGTCTGAGATTGCCAGAATTCCCAAGTAACCCTCTCTACGGGGATGTTGAATCCCAATATTCCAGTCCTGGTTATCAGGATTTTTCCCCCAGCAATAGAGGTCGCCTCCTGCATTTATGAAACCCCTCGAGATTCCCATCTCAAGCAAGGATTTTGAAGCGAGGTCAATTCCATAACCTTTAGCAATACCGCCCCAGTCAAGCTCCATGTCGGGAAGGAGAATGAGGTTCCCGTTTTCTTCTTTGATTTTCTCCATCCCGATGTAGCCTAAGATAGGTTTTATTTCTTGCGGAGAAGGCAGGCGATGTGAACCGCTCAAGAATCCCCAGATTCGGGATAAAGGAGCAACTGTAATATCAAAACAACCCTCTGAATCGTGATAAACATCCAAGGACCTATGGAAAAGATTTATGACGACAGGAGAAGAATAATCCCTTCTCCCAGGCGCAAAATGCTCTTCAACTCTAGAAAATGCTCGATAAACTTCTTCGTAAGCAGCTTTAAAAGTCGAAACAGAACAGAAGATCTTTATCTCACAAAGAGTATCAAAAAAAAGAAGTGTTGTTGTCTGCCATTTCTCTCTTACACGACAGCCCAAGATGAAAGAGAGAAAGACTAGTAAATAGATATGGAGCTTTCTAGCCAATGGCGGTATCGACTGAATGAGCACCCTTTCCTTTTTTGATTATCACTGTAAAGCTTTCGTTCCGGATTTTTATCTAATATTCAAAAAAAGTCAATGAAAGTCAATGGGGTCAGACTTTCTATTAAAATCTTTATATTGTAACGTGGAGTCAGGCTGTCAACAGCTAAAAATCTTATTCTTACCTTTCAGTAGAAAAGATGAATGGGTTCTCATCCTCTTCAGATTTTTTTAAGGTGTTTATGTATTGTAAGAGAGGCCAAGTTTACGTAATTTTTTGTCGATCGTGAGGTCCATAAACCCTTGACGAAAGTGCTTCGATACGCGAGAGGGAGGTAAATTTATCCCTCTGGGTCTACCCCTATCAAGTTTTGGTTAAAAAACGCCTGAAGTCTACTTCTGCAGAGGCGAGACGTCGTCTATGGCCCACACCCCTCGGCCGTTTGTGGCGATGACGAGCATGTTGTCCCGGGGATGGATCATGAGGTCCCAGACCGGGGCATGCGGCAGATCGCTGCCGAGACAGTTCCAGGTCTTGCCGCCGTCCGTCGTGACATAGACGCCATAGTCGGTTCCTACGTAGAGAACATCCTTCTTCTTTGGGTCTTCGCGGATGACGTTGGTGGGACCGCCGGGGATGTTGCCGCTGATATCCACCCAGGTCTTACCGTAATCGGTTGACTTATAGACATAGGGTGCAAAATCATCGTCGTGACGGCCGATGAGAGTGATGTAAACCGTGGCCTGGTCGTACTTCGAGGCGACGATGGTCCAGACATGCTTGTTATAGGGAAGACCTGCCGTGATCTCTGTCCAGGTCGCGCCGCCGTCCCTGGTCACATGGACGCGACCATCGTCAGACCCTGCATAGACCAGCCCAAATTTGAAGGGCGATTCAGCGATGGCCGTGATTGTCGCAAACTTGATGGCATAGGGAAGCTTACCCTGCTTTTGCGGATCGTAGGCTGTCAGATCGGGGCTGATCCTCTCCCATGTCTCTCCTCTGTTCATGGAGCGGAAGACATACTGAAAGCCGTGGTAGAGGATAGAAGGGTTGTGCGGTGAGATGATGGTCGCCGCCAGCCACTGGCCGCGGTACTCAGGCTCGCCCTCTGCGGGTTTGGGATAGATTTGCTTGTTTGTCCAGACACCGTCTTTATACTCGGATCGCTCCACTCGTCCGTAGTAGGATGAAGCATACTCGATGTTCGGGTCCGAAGGGTCGATGGCGATCTGCGTTCCCTCGCCGCCAGGAGCAATCTCCCAACGGATGGAAGGACCCCGTCTGAATCTTCTCTGCTCCTGCTGCTCCGGCATGGGCTCGACGCCTAAACCACGGTAGGTCCCCCAGTCCTGAACTGAGCCATAGACCGTGAAAGGCTTCTTCATGTCGTAAGCGACGTTGTAGAACTGGATGGTAGGGATGCCTTTGTGGAAGTCGCGCCAGCTTTTGCCACCGTCATAGGAGACATTGGCCCCGCCGTCGTTGACGTTGATCAGGTAGTTCGAGTCGCTTGGATCGATCCACAGACCGTGGTGGTCGCCGTGGAGGTTTTCATAGAAAATGAACGCCCAGGTTTTACCACCATCTGTTGATTTGGCCAGGCCCAGTCCCATGAGATAGACGGTGTCTTCATTGTTGGGATCTACCCGGATCTGGCCGAACACCCAACCGTAGGTTCCGCCGAAGCGCTCAAACATCCGGTTTGTGGGATTAACCTTTCTCCAGGACTCGCCCTGATCATCGGATCGATAAACTTCAGCGCCGATGATGTCCGGGTAGGTTCTCAGGCGTCCATAGGAATCGCGCTCCCCTGGCTCAGGTTGGCGGGAAGGCGTGTGATTGTCGACATAAGCGTAGACAACGTTTGGCTTGCTCAGGCACAGGTCCAGGCCAATACGCCCCGTTTTCTCGGTATCGGGCAGGCCGTTGGTCAGCTCTTTCCAGGTCTTGCCGCCATCGGTGGTCTTGAACAGGCCATCCTCGCCGCCGGGGACAGGATCACTCCAGCGCAGTCGAATTCTTTTCACCATAGAAGCGATCAGAATGTCAGGGTTCTTGGGATCCATGACTAGATCCATGGCCCCCACCTTCTCGTTGATGTAGAGAACCTTCTGCCAGGTTTTGCCGCCGTCCGTTGTTTTGAAGACGCCGCGGTCGGGATTGTAGGTCCACTCGTGGCCGACGGCCGCAACATAGACGATATCAGGATTGGTCGGATGAATACGTATGCGGCCGATGGTCTGGGTGGCGGCCAGCCCCATGTGCTTCCAGGTCTTTCCGGCGTCCGTTGACTTGTAGACGCCAATACCAGCGATGGATGCACGGAAGTGATTGGCCTCACCTGTCCCGAGCCATACGATGTTGGGATCGGCTTCTGCAACTTCGATGTCTCCGCAGGACAATGACGGCGCATCATCGAAGAGCGGCGTCCAGGTGATACCGGTGTTTTCTGTCTTCCAGATGCCGCCCGTAGCTGAGGCAATGTAGATGGTTTGCCTGCTGCCTTTGGGCACGGCGATGTCCGTGCAGCGGCCGCCGATGATATCCGGGCCGATGAAGCGCCACTTGAGATCCTTCCAGGGCGTAGCCTCCTTCATAGCCATATGCTGTTCATACCACTTGAGCCGCAGGGCCGGGTCTGTGCTTTCGACCTTTTTCTGCGCTTTGACCGGCGCCGCTTTTTGCGCCGCCGACATGGTCAAGAGAGCCAGGCTGAAACCAATGAGAACCAAAAGAAAAAGACGTTTGGAAAACTTCATAATACCTCCTGAATAAATATGGGATGTTGAAAGAGGGAAATATATCATATATGAAATATCAGTAATGAAATATATGTCTTCTCGGAAGCAATGTCAACCCAGATTTAGTGTCATTTCTTCCTAATTATAATGATTAAATTAAAAAAAAATCAATAAATTGCAAGGGAGTGATGTCTAACTTAAACTTGATGGTTTGGAGGTTTCAGGTGAAGAGTCATGGATCTCTCATTCATACCGGAGTGAATCCACGGGCTTGGCGGTGGCGGCTTTGATGGATTGGTAGCTTACTGTAATCAGAGCAATGAAAAAGGTTAGAGCTCCAGCTATGATGAAAATGTCCAAGCGAATTTGTGTGCGGTACAGAAAATTCTGGAGCCACTGATTCAAGAAATACCAAGCAGCAGGCCAGGCGATAATATTGGCTAGAAGAACCAGTCTAGTCAGATCCTTTGAGAGGAGCATCACAATCCTGGAGACAGAAGAGCCAAGCACCTTACGGATTCCTATTTCCTTAGTCTTCTGCTCGGCGTTGAACGAGGCTAAACCAAAGAGCCCCAGGCAGGATATAAAAATGGCGAAGCCAGCGAGGTAGGCAATTAGAGAACGTGTTCTGCTGATAAAGTTGAATTGAATTTCATAGGTGGCATCCAGGAAGTCATACTCAAAAGGGAAGCCCGGGTTCAACCGCTCGAAGATGTTTTTCACTTGAGCAAGGGTTTGGGCAATGTTCTCTGGATGGATCTTCAAGAATATGAACCTGTAGTCCTCAGGCTTCTGGAGCAGGATGAGCGGTTCATCTACCCGCCAACTTGGATTGGGGAGGTAGTCTTTGATAACGCCGACAACTGTGTAATTTCGACCACTATAAGACCAAGACATTCTAGTACCGATCGGATTCTGATTTCCTATTATTCCTGCCAGTTTTTTATTTATTACTATATCCCCTGGATTGCCGGAATAATCGTATTCTTTGCGGAAGTAGCGGCCCTGGATAAGCGGGACTTCAAAAGTCTCCAGAAAATCGGAGTCAACACTCATGTCTGTAATGATGGATTTAAGCTCTGGATCTTTTCCCTCCCACTGCCAGCTTGTGCTATTCGACCGTCCGCCTGTGGGAAAAGTGGAAGAGGCTGAAACCTTTTTTACTCCAGGGATTTGGAGGAACTCATTTTTGGCCGTCTCGTACTGCTCAAGCAGCTTCCCTCTGCTCGAGAAGAACACGAGATTCTCCATGTTGTACCCCAGGTCCATGGTCTGGAGATAGGTGAGCTGTTTATAAACCCCGGTAGCACCTGCGATAAGTCCGATGGCCAGGCTGAATTGGATCACAACCAGAGCTTTGTGAAAACCAGCTCTTTTTAAAGATGATCCCGTGAGCCCTTTGATAATCCGAAGCGGTTGAAAAGAGGACATGAACAGAGCTGGATAACTCCCCGCCACCAATGCGGTTACCAGCGAGGTTCCGATCAAGAATCCCAAGAGAGATGGATTCTGAAGAATTTCCAGCGTCAGCTCTTTCCGGAAAAGGGTGTTGAACACAGGGAGGAAAAGCTTGGCAAGGAATACGGTCAGTGCCATCGAGATCAGGACGAACAGGGATGTCTCGAAATAGAACTGTTTGATAATATCCTTCCGAGAGGCTCCGATAACCTTGCGCATCCCGATTTCCTTCGAGCGGTTTCCGGACCGGGCGGTGGCCAGGTTCATGAAATTGATGCAGGCGATGAGCAGGATAAAGGCACCCAGGAAGCCGATCAGCCGGATCTGTTCAATGCTTCCTCCTCCATCACCCAGTCTGTAGAGATGGAACCTGGCAAAAGGTCGCAGGACCGGCACATATTCGTCACTGCTGTATGTTTTCACGACGAATTCCTTGATTTTACGGTTTAAGTCGTTAAATGAGCTCCCCTTCTGGAGCTGGACGAAAACGAAGAAATTTTGATTTGAAAATTCTCTCAGGTTAAGTTCTTTGTGAATATTCTTGGCATAGAATTCCAGCGGCATCAGGATGTCAAAACGGAATGTGGAGTTGTTGGGAACTTCTTTCATCACTCCCATCACTTTCATCGGAAATTGGTTGTCAACAGTGATGACCTTATTGATAGGGCTCTCGTTTCCGAAGTATTTTTTCGCAACCCGCTCTGATAGAACAAGAGAATAGGGGTCTTTGAGCGCGGTCTTGGGATCCCCTTCAATCAGAGGGAATGTGAACATCTCCAGGACTTCTGGATCCGCAGGAAAGACTCTTTGCTCCGAGAACGTTCTATCCTTGTAACTGAGTATAAAAGTCCGGTATCCTGCAAGAAACCGGGCCGATTCTTCCACTTCAGGAAACAGCTCTTTCAAAAGCGGACCCACTCCGGGAACAGAGGGCACCTGCAGCTCATCTTTTTCCTTCTTGATATGGGCAGAGACGAGGTAGATGTCGTCAATCTTCTCATGGAATTTGTCATAGCTCAGCTCGTCCTGGATCCATAAGAGCAGCAAGACCACACAGGTCATGCCGATGGTCAAACCAGCGATATTGATGATAGAGAAGACTTTGTATCTTTTGACATTCCTGAAAGCGATTTTAAGATAGTTTCTAAACATGACGGTGCTCCATTTCATGATGAATAGAAAATAATAAAAAAGCGCCTGTATGGTGTTCCACAGTAGCCAGAGGAAAGCCCATACACGGCCGTGATTTTGACAGATTTCAGCATACTCGATCTCATAGTCTCCCGTAATGGCGAACAGGTCTTCATAAACGGCTAGCCGGCGGAGAATCCAGAGAAAAATTTTCGGGGGTTTGTGGGCATGTCGGGTCATTTTCTCTTCTCAAAGGCGAAATCCGGTACATCTCCCCAGGCCCGCTCATGGATTCTCTGGGCGCCTGATAGAGCCTTCTTGCCCTCACGCGTCAGGGAATAGAGGACTTTCCTTCGACCGCCCTGTTTAGAGAGAGGCTCGCTTTCTCTTGATTCGACAAGTCCTCTCCGGACAAGAAGGTAGAGGGTGTTGTAAAGAGAGCCGAAGTTTAAGGCTTTTCCGGAGATTCTTTTAAAGTTTTCCCTGATTGTGACGCCGTAGGCGTTGTCCTTAAGCTTCCAGATGGAAAGCAGGACCAATTCTTCGTTTTTGGTCAGCTCATACATCTTCGATCCTAAATTAGTATTTATTATAAATACATATTCATATCTATGTCAAGGGGATTCGAATTTTTACCCTTTATGGGATTTGAAAATTTACCCCCTTTTAGATTCATGATTGTTCCACCTCGGGCTCTCTGATAAGCCCGGCTTTGACCTTTTCCTTCAAACGATATGAATTACCTTTTATGTTGACAGTTGTGGAATGATGAAGCATTCGGTCCAGGATAGCCGTGGCAATAACGGGATCCCCGAAAATCTCATTCCACTGACTGAAACTTCGATTAGATGTCAGGATGAGCGCTCCCTTCTCATAACGACGGGAAATGAGCTGGAAGAAGAGATGAGCGCCATGACGGTCAATCGGGATGTAGCCGATCTCATCAATTATAAGGAGCTTCGGCTGGCAGTAGAACTTGAGCCTCTTCTCGATGCGGTTTTCCGCGTAAGCTTTGCTCAGGGAGGCGATAAGAGGCATGGCTTGGGTGAAGTAAGTCCTGTAGCCTTCAGTAACCGCCTTGATGCCCAGGGCCACAGCCAGATGAGTCTTTCCCACTCCCGGAGGTCCCAGGAAAATGACGTTCTCGCCGTTGTCAATGAACCGACAAGTGGCCAGCTCTTTGATTCGTTTTTTATCAATCGAGGGTTGGAAGGCAAAATCAAAGCTCTCCAGTGTCTTAACGAAAGGGAACTTGGCCAGAGATGTTTGCATGGCGATGTTCTTTTCTTTTTTTGCTACGACTTCTTGTTTGAGAAGCTGATCGAGAAAATCACTGTAGGAGAGGTTGTTTTTCGAGGCCTCTTCCAGCGAGCTCTCTAATAACTCATGGCTTTTATAGAGTTTAAGAGTTTTGAGGTTTTCCTGGATACGAACAATCTGACTGCTCATACGGCACCTCCTTCCACGAGGTTTTCGTAGAAGGCCAGATCGCGGACTTCAACCTCATCCTCAGAACTTTGAGGGCAGACAAGAGGAGCGGATGGTTCCCGCCGGCTGAAGATCCCATTGTAATGGGCTCTCTCAACCTGTATCTGATACGTTCCCTGGCAGAGGGTATGGATTGCAATCAGATGGCCGTCATGAAAAATACGGATAAGATCCGCATCGCTATGGACTTCGACCTGCTTGCCCACGAAACGGGAAGGAACAGAATAGCGGTTTGTCTCAAAAGTGACGAGGCAGTCCTTAGCCACATGCCGGATCACACGCTCTTGAAGGATATAAGGAGGCCTCCCTCTATGATCGATCAGCAGCTCTCTTTCCTCCTCAAACATCTCGATGGGCTTGCGATGAGTGGTACCGTGGACTCTCTGGTCGGCCGCAGTACTTGCCCAGCGCATCAGGGAGTCGTTGAGATGTTCGAGGGAATCGAAAGCCTTGCCCCGGAGGAAGCGCTTGACATACTTGATTCCTGACTCCACCTTGCCCTTGGTCTGGGCCCTGTAGGGACGATGCGCCAAAGGACGAAACCCATAATACTGACTGAAATCCCAAAAGATCGGGTTCCACTGGATATGGCGTCCCTCGAAGTCACGGGAGAGAACGACCGTCTTCGAGTTGTCGTACATAATCTCGTGAGGAAGTCCGCCAAAATGATCAAAAGCCTCTTGATGGCAGGAGATGAATACCGGGAGCTTTTCATCTTCCGTCCCCTTGGGGAAAAGCCGCCGGCTGTAGCCCAATGTCATCACAAACAGATGTGTCTTGAAGCGATTGCCACCAAGGACCGTCCAGCAGTGCCCCCAGTCTATCTGTCCCTGTTTGCCGGGTGGGTGTCTCAAAGCGCACTGTCGCCTCTTTCTGTGCTTCCTCTCGCAACAAAGGACGCACATACTTCTTGACCGTGTCATAGCCCCCTGTGTAGCCTCGTTCCTGCAATTCCTCAAAGATCGATTGAGCATAATACCCGACCGACGCCAGCCGTTGGCGAATATACTCCTTATACGGTGTTAAAATGGTCTCAGTAGTCTTTCGTCGCTTATACGAAGCGGGTTTTTCCTGCTTGAGTATCTTTCGAGCAGTCTGGACGCTTATCCCAAGAGACCGGGCAATCGACTTCTTTGGCTCCTTAAGTTTGAATCGACTATGAATCTCATGCCACAGATCGCCTTTGACCATCGTTTCGCCTCCCGATATAGTGATCGGGAGTATTTTCTTCTTTTCTTGGTCCATGTGCTATACCCCTTTCATCAAAGAGGGGTAAATTTTCGTTTCCCGAAAGGGGTGATTATTACATTCCCGTTGACAATCTATAGACGTTTGAGATGCCAAAAAGGTTGCTGTAAATTAAAAATAAATAATTTTGACCTGCCCCCCTAAAATCGGCCCAGATAAGGCCTATGCTTTCTCTCGAACGGCTCTCTTTTGATGAGAGTAAGGGTTGGAGGTTTAGGTTGATTTGTTTCGCTTTTCTAATCGTTGACCTTGTCGTTTTGGGTGTGATAATCTTATTTCAGGATATCCAGTCCTCCGGCTTTGAAACTCAAACAATAGAGGTCATTCGATGAATAGTCAAAAGGAAAAAAAGACTAAAATTACTCGTCGACATTTCATCAAAGTCACTGGGACTATTATTTTGGTGGCGGGAACTAGATGGAATCTGTCTGCGGCAGATGAGATCCCGCCCTCAGAGGGATATCTCCTGGTGGATACAAAGAAATGTCAGGGATGCGCAAGTTGTATGCTTGCTTGTTCTTTAGTTCATGAAGGTGTAGAGAGCCTCTCCCTGTCGAGAATCCAGGTGATGCAAAATTCCTTTGATTCTTTTCCAGATGATTTGACTATCGAGCAATGCCGTCAATGCGTGGATCCTCCCTGTGTGAAGGAGTGTCCCACAGATGCATTGGAAGTAAATGCCAAGTATGGCAATGTGAGAATGGTGGATAAAGAGAAATGTATTGGCTGCGGCACATGCTATGATGTTTGCCCTTATACGCCAAGCAGAGCGGTTCTTGCAGCCGATAAAGATTATGATGGTGAGCTCAAGAGTCGAAAATGCGATCTGTGTGCCAATGCCCCTTTTCACTGGGATGAAGCAGGCGGAGGACCTGATGGGAAACAAGCCTGTGTGGAAGTATGTCCCGTGGGCGCGATCAAGTTTACAAAGGAAATCCCCCAGCAAAAAGGAGACGATGGGTACAAAGTGAATTTGCGGGGCCGGAATTGGGGGAAACTCGGCTACTCAGACAGTTAAAAAGAGCAATCGGAGGAATACCGAATGAACGGTTACGCAGGAAAAATACTAAGATTGGACTTAACTAAACGAAAAGTCGGCGCCATACCCACCAGCATATACCAACATTGGATGGGGGGACATGGTATGGGGTCGGCTATCTTTTTTGACCTGGTCAAAGATAAAACAATTGATGGTTTTGATCCGGCTAATGTGGTTACCTTGATGACCTCTCCACTATCCGGAACCCTGGTTCCAGCCGCTTCGGGCAGGACAGAGGCCCAGGGAATCGGGGTCCAATCCTATCCTATCGGCTGGTTTACACGAAGCAATTTTGGCGGCAGATTTTCAGCCATGCTTAAGTTTGCCGGGTGGGACGGGGTTGTCATTCAAGGGAAAGCAGACAAACCGGTCTGGATTGACATTAGAGATGGCAATGTTCGAATAAGGGACTGTGCTCCTTTATCGCTTTGGGGTAAGGAAACATGGGATTGCCAGAAAACTATCTGGGAGGAAGTGGCTGCGGGCGGGAAATATGGCGACTGGAACAGTCCTTCCGGCAAAGAAGAAGGTAAGACAACCCAGCGTCCGGCGGTGGTTACCATCGGTCCGGCCGGAGAGAATCAGAGCCGGTTAGCCTGCCTGATTCATGATGCCAGTAATGCTGCGGGACAAGGTGGTTTTGGGACTATCTTTGGGTCAAAAAATCTTAAGGCGATCAGTGTGATCGGAACCGGGCAGGTGGGAATCAACAACCCAAAAATGCTCATAGCAGCTCGACTATGGCAGAAGGAAAATTACGCCTTTGATCTTGCCCATTTGAGAGAAACCTGGGGCTCATTTCAATTTCAAAGCCCGCCTGCGCCTATCATACTGTGGGCAAGAGGCCGCCCGAAAATTGGTCAAAGACCCCAGGCTTGTCTGGGATGTCATTCTGGCTGCCGGGCCAGATACAAAGACGCCTCAGGTAATGAAGCCTCATGCTTTTCTTCTGTTTTTTACTGGGACGCCAGAAGCCTTGATATCCAGCGATCAGCCAGTGATCTGATCAATCGATACGGCCTCAATGCTGTTGAACTGTGTTTTGGTTTGTTGTATATCCGTATTCTTCAGCAGACTGGTCGGTTGAAGACAGCTAAAATCCCTGATTGCCCTCTGGATTTCAGCAAGTATGGAAGTAAGGAGTTTGTTGAGCAATTTGTGAAGATGCTCGCTTATGGTAACGATGGTAACGGCAATGAAAACCAGTTCGGCAGAGATATTTCTGAAGGATTTGTCAGGGCAGCCGAAAAGTGGGGAAGAAGAAAACAGGATCTGGATAGCGGCATACTTGCGTTTCCCTATTGGGGTATACCGATACACAAGGAGCCTAGAGCTCAGGTTTATTGGGGCTACGGCACGTTGCTGGGCGACAGGGACATCAATGAGCACGATTTTGACTGGATTAAATGGGAGGCTTCCAATGCCAAAAGCTCGGGTAGAGAACCCAGTTTGACTGCAGAAGAAGTCGTGAAAATCGTAACCGACAAAATGGTTCCCTTTCAAGGTGACCTGGATATGCTCGATTTCAGCGAGAATAACATCTATTCAGAGCACATGGCCAAAATGGTCTCCTGGCAGCGGTATTACACCCGATTCTGGAAACAATCCATGCTTTTCTGCGATAGCCGTTGGCCCGATTTTGTGAATATTCACAGACCTGATAAGATTGGATCAACCGGAATTGCTGAACCAAAATATGTAAAATCGGTAACGGGAAAGGACTTTTCCTTTCAGGATGGAATAGATCTGGGCCGCAAGATCTGGAATCTGGACCATGCCATCTGGACCCTTCAGGGTCGTCACAGGGATATGGTTCATTTCGCTGATAACGTATATGAAAAGATACCGCTTTTCCCCGCTGATGTCCCTAACGCATATATGCCTGGTAAAGAGAATGGAAAATGGGGTTACTACGGCTATTCCCGGAGAAAGCTGGACAAGAACAAATTCGATGAATTTAAAACACGATTCTATCGCCTCCAGGGCTGGGATGAGAGCTCAGGATATCCCACACGAAGCACGCTGGAATCACTCGAGCTGGGTTATGTGGCTGATGAACTCGAGAGAAACAGCAAGATCGGAAAAGAATAATAACGGGAAAGTTGTCCAGAATCGAAACTTCAATAGATTAGCCTGCGAATCGCGCCAAAGCCCAGAAGATGACCGTAAAAATAGCACCCAGATTAAGAGGTTACGCTTTCTCATCCCTTGCGCCTAAAGATCTTCATCTATTTCTTAGCAAATTGAATTAAAACTATTTACATAATAGAAAAGAAATACAAAAAACTCCAGGAACTTGTTAAGATGTTTGCTGTAGAAAGTATTGGTTGGAGGTTTCGGTTGATTCGTTTCCTGTTCCGATTGGTTAAATCCAAAGCATAATGTCTTTTGCTTCCCAAGCATAGGTCAGAATTACTTAAATTTTATCCTTGCAGTCTATCCATTATATTTGTTCAATACATTAGACTCAATTCTGTTTGTTTTATTGTTTCCATCCTCAACTTCCGTGATTCACATGCATACCAAATTACAGCCAATAAAGTTAAAAATAAGGCAAAGAATGTTAAAATTTCCCTGGTGGGCGGTACTGGGTTCGAACCACTGACCCCTGGTTTGTAAGACCGGTACTCTACTAATCAGGCATTAGGAGAATTACTTGCCCTTCAGCCGCGCCAGCCTCTTCCTGGCATCCTTAACCTCAGGGAGGCCAGGGTCAGCGTCTTTCCAGAGGGAAAGGAATTTTCTGATAAAGCCCTTAATGCACAGGCTAGCCAATCTATTCAATCTTCTAGACTAACAATGTAATTGTTGATGTTTTCTATATTGAAGGGCTTTTGTATATATCCATAGACACCTTTCTGTCTAAGCTTACTCCATGAATCTTCCTTCATTAAACTACCTGTTATCATGACTACCTTTGTCCTCGGCGAGATTTTCTTAATTTTTTCAAGCACCTCATCACCCGGAATTCCGGGTATGATAACATCCAAAAACACAACATCAAAATACTTCTTCTTAACCAGATTTATGGCTTGCTTTCCAGTTAATGCAGATTGCACTTAGTGGCCCTCTGAAAATAAAATTTTCGAGAACATCCTACACATTTCTTACTCATCATCCACTACCAAAATTTTCCGAGGCTCGAGTTTTTTCTTTTTTCTCCTCTCTTCAATTTTCGTTTCTCTTTCTTCAGCCCTTACTCCCTTCACTGGTAATTTAACAGTGAAAGTAGTGCCTTCCCCTACCTTACTTTCTGCTTCAATCGTTCCGCCGTGTCTCTCCACAATTCCATAAGAAACAGACAAACCAAGCCCTACACCTTGAATTCTATTCTCACCTCCAACAGCTCCCTTAGTCGTATAGAAAGGCTCAAATATCTTGCTTAGATTTTTTTTCTCTATTCCTATCCCTGTATCAGTGAAACTTACCTCAACATTTTCCTTAACACATCTGATTTTTATTTCTAACCTCCCACCTTTTGAATACATCGCATCTCTGGCATTCGTAACCATATTCAGAAAAACTTGCCGTATCTCTCCCCTATTCACCTCTACATAAGGCCTTTTTTCATATTTCCTCACCACTTCGATATTGCGCTTTTTAAGCTGCTCCTCAGTTAGTGAAAGAATCGTTTCTATCAGCTCTGTAACATTACACAGCTCTTTTTTTGATTGTTCTGATTTTGAGAAAGATAATAAATCTTCAATAATATTTTTGGCTCTATCGGTTGTGTCTATAACGATATCTAATGCATCTTTCATGTCTCCGGGCTTCTCTGTTCTTTGAGCAAATTCAGTATGTCCTCTCATTACCTGAAGCAGGTTATTGAATTCATGAGCAATGCCACTTGCCAGAGTTCCAATCCCTGCCATTTTCTCTGATTGAATAAGCTGAATCTGAAGACTCTTTTTTTCTTCCTCTGCGAACTTGCGCTCGGTGATGTCCAGAGATGTTATAATCGCTCCTCTGGGAAAACCAGCTATCACAATGGTAAAAATCTTATCACCATATTTTACTTCAGGAAACCTTTTTGTTTTACCCGACCTGATACATTCCATCAACTCAGCGTGCATATCAATCTTATGCTTTTCGGGCCAATCCTTATACATTACATCTGCTATTCTAGGCAACATATCCCCTGATTTCTTTTTTGCCAAGTTGATTCTAACCACTCTTCCTTCAGTGTCTACGACTATAGTTTCGATGGGGTTGTACTGGAATAATATAAAATTGAACACCTCACTCTCCTCCATAACTTTCTGCACCCTCTTATGCTCAGAGCTTTCAATAAATTTCCATTTACCCTCACGCCTTATAATAGAGAATTGATGATTGTTTGCCACTTCTATCAATTCAATTGCTCCGCATCTATCTAGAGAATAGGAACATATCACAATCATCCTATAATTATTTATAATATTGTTTACCGTTTCTTCATATTCAGAGAAATTTTTCCAATCCTTTTTCTCAAGCCAAGAAGTATTTCCTGAAAGGCGAAGCCCATCAAATCCTCTATAAACAGCTTGTTCCTCTTTCTTGACCCATCCCTCCAGTATCTCATTAGCCTCAAATCTGTCTGATTTGGTGTACCACTGGCTAGAATCAAGGATTTCTATCTGGCCCTTCTCGATATAATCATCTAAATCCTCTACCGTTTTTCTTAATGAATTTTTTGCTTCTTTAACGGTTAAAGGTTCTGAAGTAACCCACATGCAAAATTCATTATTCTTTAATCCTGTTTTGAAATAAGGTACCAAAATCTCAATTAAATCTTCTTTACTTTTATAAAATTGACATAAGTGAGTGCCCCAGGGGGCTTCCTTTAATATATCGATTCCCATTTCTCTCATTTCTTCTTTCCTTTTGCTCAGATATTATTTCTAAATATCCGGAAATGTTTTCTCTTCAAAGTCTTAATCCATTTGGGATTCGCAGAACCCTTTTTAAATCATAGCAAAACTATTGCAATATATTGCATTTTGAGATTGTATGTATTACATTTGGGGCATTTCATATCTAGTAACCCTTACTGCTGATTTTTTTATAATATAATTTCACATGAGAAAATGTCAAGCGAAAACGGAATATGACGTCCCTATATGCCTTGATTTTATAGGGTGTATCAGGCAGGATAAAAATTAACACACGCAAATACGTAACAGATTTTGACTAAAAACGCCTAATTGTGGATAAGGGTGACAAAATGAAAGACCAAGCTAAATCAAAGATTTCTCAGGGAAAAATGGAGAATAAGATGGTAGCGGGGGCTGGATTTGAACCAGCGACCTCCGGGTTATGAGCCCGACGAGCTACCAGACTGCTCTACCCCGCGATACAGACGATATTATAGCAAATCTAATTGATTTGTCAAAAAATCAAATTGAAGCTCTCGTTAATTCAAGTTTTCAAGGCCTGGCCCCAATTTTCTCTTGACATGTAGTCTTGCCAAAAAATATAATTGGGAACTCAAAAATGGGCCAATTCCTATTCTTTCTGCTTGCTGCATTGTGCATCGGCTCGGTCCTGGCGATGATCATCGTCAGAGATCAAGCGTATAACGCTCTTCTTCTTGTCCTTGCCTTTGCATCGTTAGGCGGGCTTTTCGGTCTGCTTGATGCTCCTTTTATCGCTGTGGTCCAGATCATCATCTATGCCGGCGCAATCCTGGTCCTTTTTATCTTTGTGATCATGATGATCAACCTGCGCCGCGGCCTTCCCCCTGAGAAGAAAAAATGGACGCTCTACCTCTCTTTCGTACTCGCTGTGATTCTTATCATTGAGCTTATTTTTGCAGCCAAAGGAGCCTTCTCCCTGCTTGGGGCACCCTCTGCAGAAAAAATAGGCGGCCCCTCAGAACTTGGGCATCTTCTCTTTACAAAATACCTTTATCCCTTTGAAATCACTTCGATCTTGATCATCGCTGCTCTGGTTGGAGCCATCGTGCTGGTCAAAAAGACAGAAAAAGAATGATACCTTTAAGCTATTTTCTTGCTCTGAGCATCATCCTCTTTGTGCTCGGTGCCGTAGCCTTCTTTATCAAAAAAGATCTGATCACCATGTTTATGGCCATCGAAGTGATGCTCAATGCTGCCAATTTAGCATTTATCACACTGGCCAGGGCGGCCAATTCCTTAGACGGACAGGTGATCGTCTTCTTTATCATCACGGTCGCCGCAGCTGAAGCTGCTGTGGGATTGGCCATCATTCTTCTCATTTTCAGGCAGAAAAAAACAATTAAATCCGAAGACATCAGGCTGATGAAAGGATAAAATGACTGAGATCTTCTGGCTTATTCCCTTTGTTCCAGCCCTGAGCACTCTTATTTTAGCCGTCTTCGGAAGGGTGCTTCCCAAGAAATACGTCTCTTTCCAGGCCTGCTTCTCTGTTTTTGCCTCGTTTGTTATCGCGCTTATCTCGTTTGCAGGGCTTCTCCAGACAGGCCAAGATAAACTCCCCCTGATCAAGACTCTGTTTTCCTGGATTCATTCCGGAAGCTTTGAGGCTAACCTCTCCCTCCAGCTTGACTCCCTATCGGTTGTGATGGCCCTTGTAGTAAGCGGAGTCGGGTTCATCATTCACGTCTATTCAGTAGGTTACATGGCTAAGGATGAAGGTTACACACGCTACTTCACCTATCTGAATCTCTTCACCTTTGCCATGCTTCTCCTGGTCATGGCCTCCAACATGGTGTTGATGTTTATCGGCTGGGAGGGAGTGGGGCTTTGTTCCTACCTGCTCATCGGCTTCTGGTATGAAAGACATTCTGCGGCCAATGCCGGAAAAAAGGCTTTTATCGTTAACCGGATCGGGGATGCGGGTTTTCTCCTGGGCATTTTCTTCGTCTTCCTTTTCATCGGAAGTGTGGAATTCACCGCCATCAACAGCGCCATCTCTGGTGGAGCCTTAACTCAGGGAGCCGCCACCTTGATCGCTATTCTGCTGTTTGTGGGAGCGACAGGTAAATCAGCGCAGATTCCTCTCTATGTCTGGCTTCCCGATGCCATGGAAGGCCCTACACCTGTCAGCGCCCTCATTCACGCAGCGACCATGGTCACCGCTGGAGTTTATATGGTCTCCCGGATGAACCTTCTCTACACTTTCTCTGGAGTGGCAGCCCAGATCGTGGCCATCATCGGTGCTCTGACAGCAGTCTATGCAGCCACCATGGCCTTAACCCAGAATGACATCAAAAGGGTTCTGGCCTATTCCACCATCTCCCAGATCGGATACATGTTTATCGGGTGCGGAGTGGGTGCTTATGCGGCGGGGATGTTTCATCTCTACACCCACGCCTTCTTTAAGAGCCTTCTCTTTTTGGCGGCAGGAAGCGTCATGCATGCCCTCTCGGGAGAGCTGAATATGCAAAAAATGGGAGGATTGCGCAAATACCTTCCCCTCACCTACCCCACGTTTCTTGTGGGAGCTATCGCCATCGCCGGAGTTCCGTTCTTTTCCGGGTTCTTCTCCAAGGATGCTATACTTACCAAGGCTTATTCGAGCGGCCAATATTTTGTCTGGGTTCTGGGGGTTATGGGAGCCGTCCTGACCGCTTTCTACATGTTCCGCCTCATCTTCCTCACCTTCCACGGGGAGGAGCGTCTGGAACCTGATGCCAAGGCGCATCTCCATGAATCTCCGCCGATGATGACCATTCCCCTGGTGATTCTGGCCTTTTTCTCTGTTATCGCTGGTTATGTGGGGCTTCCTGTTGTTTTCGGCAAGAACCTCAACTTCTTCGAACGTTTCCTGGAGCCGGTGATCAAAGTCCCCCATGAGGCACATTTAGAATTGAACACAGAATGGCTGCTGATTCTTATTTCAGTGGCAGTTGCTCTTGCTGGAATTTACATCGCCCATGTCTTTTACATCAGAAAGCCCCGGATCCCCCACCAGCTTGTGGCCCGCTTTCCTTCAATCTACAAGCTCCTCTACAACAAATATTATGTAGATGAAATCTATAATGCCGTCTTCGTCAACTCTACGGTTAAGGGTTCAGAAATCATATATGATAATTTTGACCTTAAGGTCATCGACGGAGCCCTCAACGGCACGGCTTCAGTCACCAACTTTTCTGGAAAAATCCTGAGCTATCTCCAGAGCGGATTGCTCAAAGATTATGCCCTGGTCTTCCTTCTGGGAGCCACTCTGTTTATAGGATATTTGTTGTTATTCTAAGATGAATATACCGATATTAAGCATTGTCACTTTTCTTCCGCTGGCCGGTTCGATCATCCTTATCTTCATCAACAAGGAGAAGGAAAACTTCCTCCGCTCTTTCGCTTTCTCGGTGGCACTCATTAATTTCATCTTTTCTTTAACCCTCTATTTTAATTTCAACGCACAGACGCCCGATCCCCAGTTTGTGGAGAGAGGAGCCTGGATAGGATACGGTATAAATTATCACGTGGGAATTGACGGCATAAGTCTGTTCCTCGTCCTTCTTACCACGTTCCTGATGCCCATCGCCATCCTCTCTTCCTGGACATACATCCAGAAAAGAGTCAAGGAATACCTAATCTTCATGCTCCTGCTGGAGACCGGGATCATCGGCGTTTTTGTTTCCCTTAACCTCTTTCTCTTCTATGTCTTCTGGGAAGCCATGCTCATCCCCATGTATTTCCTGATCGGCGCATGGGGCGGGCGGCGGCGCATCTATGCCACCCTGAAATTCGTCCTCTTCACCATGCTGGGAAGCCTGTTGATGCTGGTGGCCATATTCGTCCTCTACACCACATACTACAAAGCCACAGGAGTCTACTCACTCAACATTTTTGATTACTACAAGCTTATCCTCAACCCCAATTTCCAGATATGGCTATTCCTGGCCTTTGCTCTGGCTTTTGCCATCAAGGTGCCCATGTTTCCTTTCCACACCTGGCTTCCGGATGCTCACGTGGAGGCACCAACGGCCGGGTCGGTCATCTTAGCGGCCGTTCTGTTGAAAATGGGAGCCTATGGTTTCCTCCGGTTTGCCTTCCCTCTCTTTCCCGATGCTCTAGAAAGATTTTTGCCTCTTCTGGCCATTTTGAGCTTGATCGGCATCATCTACGGCGGCCTGATGGCCCTTATCCAAAAAGACGTTAAATCCCTGGTCGCTTACTCCAGCGTGAGCCATATGGGATTGATCATGCTGGCCGTGTTTGCCCTCAACCTGGAAGGGACAGAAGGAGCCATCTACCAAATGCTCAACCATGGATTGAGCACAGGAGCACTGTTTCTGATTGTGGGCATCCTGTATGAAAGAGCCCATACCCGGCTGATCAAAGACTTTGGAGGGGTCAGCAAGCAGATGCCGGTGTTTTCGGCATTCTTCCTTATCTGTATGCTGTCTTCTGTCGGCCTTCCCGGTCTTAACGGTTTTGTGGGCGAAGTGCTGTGTCTCTTCGGCATCTTCAAAGCCAACAAATTGCTGGCCATCCTTGGAGTCACCACTGTCATCCTGGCCGCAGGCTATCTCCTGTGGATGTTCCAAAGAGTAATGCAGGGACCCATAACCAATGAGAAAATCCTCTCCTTCAAGGATGTCAACAAAAGAGAGATTGCCTATCTGGTGCCCATAGTTATCATGATGTTCTGGATGGGCATTTATCCCAAGCCCTTCCTGAGAAAAATGGACACCTCAGTCACTCATCTTCTCAACCGGATCAGCCACAGGGAAAGAGTCTTTCTTAAGGCTGAAAAAGAGACAGGATTGGCTAAGGAAATAAGAAAAATTATTGATAAAGAAAAAAATAGGGAAAAGGAAGAAGAGACGCGATGAATAGCATTCTGGCGCTCTTACCTCTCTTGGTTGTTGTCTCCGGCGCACTTGTTGTCCTCCTCCTGGAAGTCTTCCTCAGGCGAGAAAACCGGAACTACCTGGCCTACACTTCTCTCCTGTTCCTCATCGGCTGTGGAGTCATCTGCGTTCTGTCCTGGAACCGAGCTTATTCATACTTCGGTGGCATGCTCTTGCTGGATAACTTCTCCCTCTTTTTAACATTTATTCTTCTCATTGCCACGGCCTTTGTGATCCTGATTGCTATCAAGTATATCTACCTGCAGGACGCCAACTACGGAGAGCTTTTTTCCCTTCTTCTCCTGGCTCTATCCGGAATGATGATCATGGTTTCCTCCTCAGATCTACTGGTCATCTTCTTAGGGCTGGAAGTCCTCTCCATCTCCAGTTATGCTCTGACCGGACTCAGGAGAGGAGATGAAAAATCATCGGAAGCGGCGGTCAAATATTTTCTCCTGGGAAGCTTTGCCAGCGCTTTTCTCATCTATGGCCTGGCTCTCCTCTACGGTGCTTCTCAGGCCACGGGAATTTTATCCATCATCGAGCATTTCAAGTCCCAAGCTCAGTTTGGCCTTATGGCCCTTATCGGCCTGGGCTTGGTTGTCATTGGCTTTGGTTTTAAGATCGCTGTTGTGCCCTTCCATATGTGGACGCCTGATGTCTATGAAGGAGCACCGACGCCAATCACTGCCTTTTTCTCTGTAGGCCCCAAGGTGGTGGGTTTCGCCGTGCTGCTGAGGATTTTTTATCCCTACTGGAGAGTGGCCCTGGATTCTGAGGCTATTTTCTGGTTGCTCTGGGTGATCAGTGTCCTGACCATGGTTGTGGGAAACTTTGTGGCTCTGCGCCAAACGAATGTCAAAAGAATCCTGGCTTATTCCAGCATTGCCCATGCCGGTTATCTGCTGATCGCCATCCTTTCCAGGGATAATGCCAGCCTGGTTTTTTACCTGACTGTCTATCTCTTCATGAATATCGGTGCTTTTGCCTCGGTCACAGCTATGGGCAAAAAAGGCAGAGAATACCTTGAATTGGAAGACTATTCCGGAGTGGGTTTCAAATACCCCTGGATAGGGGCTACCTTTTCTATTTTCCTTATCTCCCTGGCAGGATTCCCTCCCACGGGAGGATTTTTGGCCAAGTTCTATGTGTTTGTGGGTGCTGTCCGGGAGGGCCTCGTGCCACTGGTCATTATCGGGCTGTTGGCCAGCCTGGTTTCGGTCTTTTACTATCTGCGAATCATCGTCTACATGTATATGAGAGAGCCGGTAGAAGAGATTGAAATCTATGCCGAAAACCCTGCCCTTTTCCTGGTGCTTTTCCTCTGCCTTTACGGGGTGCTCCAGCTTGGTTTATTTCCCGGGAACATCCTGCTTCTTGTCCAGCAGGCCGTCAGATCGCTTCCCCTCCTCTAAAATCAATACAAAAAAAGACTGGAGCAGGACGTAAGCCGAATTCTGTTCCTGCACAAGACCGGCAGGGGTGGTTATTCGTCTGACCCCTTGATTGCTCAAGGGATTTAGCGACCTACCCGCCCCTCAAGACGGGCCGCCTCAACCGGGGCCAATTTGGTCTTGCTCCGGATGGGGTTTACCGAGCTCCTGATGTCACCACCAGGACGGTGAGCTCTTACCTCACCTTTTCACCCTCACCCAATGGAGTAGCCATGTGGCTATTCCCAAAAGGCGGTCTATTTTCTGTGGCACTTTCCTCCGATTGCTCGGAGTCGCTGTTAGCGACCATCCTGCCCTTTGGAGTTCGGACTTTCCTCCCCTTCTTCTCCATTAGAGAGAGAAGGAGCAACCACCTTGCCTACTCCAGTCTTTATTTTTATCCCGTAATTCTCCAATTTTTTGTATAGATTGGATCTAGGAGTATTAATCTCTCTCGCCGTCTGAGAAACGTTCCAATCATTCTCCTCGAGCTTGGAGAGGATGAAATCCTTTTCTGCCAGATCCCTGAATTCTTTGAGGCCCTTGATGCTCTTTGTGTCAGGAAGATAAACGTAGCTTTCCGCTCTGACCTGCTCGGGTAAGTCTTTCTTCTTTATTGTATCGCCTTCGGTCATGATAATCAACCTCTCCACCACATTCTTCAACTCCCGGATATTCCCTTTCCACTGGTACTTTTTCAGAGCCTCGAGGGCATCCTGGAAAAAATTTTTAGGCTTGAAATTGTTCTCCTCTGCATAAAGATGGCTGAAATATTCAACAAGAAGGGGTATGTCTTCCTTCTTCTCTCTCAATGAGGCTGAATAGATTGGAACGACGTTAAGACGGAAATAAAGATCCTCTCTGAATCTTCCCTCCTCTATTTCCTTTTTGATATCCTTGTTTGTGGCGGCAAGGACTCTCACATCGACCTTGTTGATCTTACTGGAACCGACTTTCTGGACTTCACCTTCTTCAAGGACGCGCAGCACTTTGGACTGCGTCTTCAGGCTCATATCCCCCACTTCATCCAAAAAGATGGTGCCTCTGTCAGCAAGCTCGAATTTTCCTGATTTCTTTTCCGTGGCTCCTGTGAAGGCTCCTTTTTCATGGCCAAAAAGCTCGCTTTCGATAAGCTCTTCCGGGATGGCTGCACAATTGACCTGCACAAATTGTTCCTTAGCCCTCATGCTGTGGCTGTGAATGGCCCTGGCAATAAGCTCCTTTCCTGTCCCGCTTTCTCCATGGATGAGAACAGTGGCGTTTGTAGGGGCTGTTTTCAAGATATCTTCCCAGAGTTTCTTCATCGGAGGCGAATTCCCAACCAGTTCATACCTTTTGGCTGCTTTCCTGCGTAAATCCATGCATTCACGGAGGAGTTTGTTCTGATTGAGGGCATTCCTGATACTCAGCAACACTCGTTCCCTCTGCAGGGGCTTCTCTAGAAAATCAAAGGCACCCAACTTTGTGGCTTCTACTGCCGTCTGTATTGTCCCATGTCCTGATATCATGATGACTTCAGGAGAATAAGGCCTCTTTTTGAGCTCTGCCAGAACCTCCAAGCCATCCATGCCAGGAAGCTTCACATCCAGCAGGATCAAATCCAATCCCACAGTCTCCTCAACGACATCCAGAGCTTCCTCTCCGTCGGCTGCTTCTAGAAACCTCCATCCCTCATATTCGAGGATCATCCTGAGGGACTTGCGGATGTTCTCTTTATCATCAACGACCAGTATCCTTTCCTTGAGCCGATTTTTCATGGTTTTTCTTCCTTTTGAGTCTCATAAAATTTTAACACAAATGATAGGGAGACTGACAATTTTTTTTACAAAAAGCAAGACATCTCCATTTCCGTGATAGCTAATAAAAGCGTCGGTTCCTTTCCATCCTCGCTGGGGAAAATTCGCGGGCTGACGAATTAGCTTACCTGACTGTCTCCAAAATCATTACAGAAAAGGAGATACTTCCCTCAAGAAACAGCAGGTTCCCTTCTCTCTTGTCTCCGCCTTCTGGTTATTGTAAGATGGATTCAGGATGTGGAGACCGGCTATTCTCCTGATGATGATGATTTTTATCGGGATCTTGGGGTACCGTGATCACTATTTTTACCGTGGGCTTTAAGGAAGTCAAGGAGCTCTCTCCTTCGGGACGGATCTTCACCATCTTCATCATCTTAGGAGGTGCAGGAACAGCTATCTATGCCTTCATCAGATAAAGAAAAAGTCTATATATGAGTTAAATGATCATGAAAAAACTGACAATTCTCGTGAAAAACATAAACATAATCCAAGCCATGCTTCTTATAATGATCCTGATTTTATCCTTCTCTCTCCCTTTGTTCGGCACAGAAAAATCCCCGACCAAGTATTTTAAACTTGATAACGGTCTGCAGGTCCTTTTTTACGAAAGACACACCCTCCCTATAATCAATCTGGTCTTTGCCGTAAACGTGGGCTCCAAGGACGAAACTGAGGAGACAAACGGTCTGGTCCATATCCTGGAGCATCTTATTCTATTCAGGGGAACAGAATTTCGCAGCGGATCAGAAATCAGCCAGGATATCAGACGTCATGGCGCCTACTTCAACGCCCATACAGATCGCGATCTTGCTCTCTTCGAGATGAGTCTCCCCTCTGAACACCTCAATTTTGCCCTCCAAAACCAAAAAGAAGTTATCTTTCATCTCAAGCTGACCCAGGAGGAGCTGGATAAGGAAAAAAAGGTAATACTCGAAGAGCTGAGCCAGATTGAGGATGATCCTCTCAAATATGCCACATCTCTTGTCTACCAGAACCTCTTTACCAACCATCCTTACCAGAAGCCAATCCCAGGAAGAAAAGAGATTATCGAAGAGGCAACCGTGGAACAGATAGAGAATTTTTATCAAAAATATTTCGACCCTTCCAACATCGCGCTGGCTGTAGTCGGAGATTTCCACAGCGAAGAGGCAGAAAAGAAAGTCAAAGACATCTTCGGTGCTTTGGAGAGCAGAAGCGTTACTCCCTCCAAGTTCGAAAAAATCCAAAACCTTGAAAAGACCGTCGAAGTTGAAAAGAAGATGGATGTCAATCAGGCTTATCTGGTTATCGGGATGTTAGGACCGGACTACAACCATCCCGACCAGTATGCCATCGATCTCTTGACACATATTCTTGGGCAGGGAGTGAATCCAATGCTTAACATCGCCTTGAGAGAAAGAAGGAGATTGGTCCATTCTGCGACCATGTCCTATGATTCTCTTAAATATGGAGGAGCTATCCTCATCTATATAACCTGTGAAGAAAAGCATATAAAAATGGCCACCAGTAAGACTATTCAATTTTTAAAAAACACCCGGAGCGAAAACTACTCTAAAGATGATTATTACGGAAATGAACGGTTTTTCAGTGTTGACTATCTAGCAAGCAGCAAAAATCAACTCAAGCTTGCCTTTCAGCAAAGCCAGGAAAAAGGTCTCAACCTGGCCATGTCTCTTGCCCGATTTATGCTTCTTAACGAAGAGAATATCAGGGGCAGTTTTACGGACAACATAGAGAAAATAAGTTCTTCTGATTTGCGAAGGACAGCCGGGGAGTATTTGAGCAGGGGGAAATATGTCATCGTCTCTATATTGCCCAAAAAGAAATGAGATGAACTATCGAAAAAGAATTTATGCGCTCATCATTCTGATGCTTCTCTGGTTTCTGTCCCCTGCTCAGGCTTTTATTGATCAAGAATCATCCCCCTGGGGAAATCCTCCTCAGAAAAGAACTCTGGACAATGGACTGACATGGCTCTATCAGAAGGATAACTCCTCGGCTATCACAGTGCTCTACCTGCTCATTGGAGGAGGAAAAAAGGCCGAGCCGGCAGGTAAAGATGGACTGGCCTATCTTGTCACACGTCTAGCCATAGAAATTCCAGATCGAGGAAAGATCCAATCCTTGATGAGTCTAGCCACCCGTATCTCCATGAATGCAAGAGGAGATTATTCTCTGGTCAGAATCACTTGTCTTAGCGAAGGCCTGGAAGAAACCTTAAAGATTATGACTAAAATCATCAGGGATCCTCTCTTTTCCGGATTGCGCATCAATTCGATAAAGGATAACATGGAGTATCAGAGGAAAAGAGCAGAAGACGATCCCCGCAACCTGGCTTATCAGGCGTTCCTGGATAACTTGCTCGCAGAGAAAGGTTATGGTGGATACATCCTGGGGAGTAAAGAATCCCTGAAGAAGATTAAAAAAGATGACATCGTTAATTTTTACAGGGAGGCCTTCACAGGCAGCAATATGATCTTGGCCGTTTCCTCCGACCTGGAAGAGGAAAATATCCTTAACATCTGCTCTGAATATTTCACAGAATTTCCTGAGGGGACTCCTCTTTCAGTCGAACCTGAAGTCTTACCCAGAAAAACAGATAAAGAAATCTTCATTGCCAAAGATACCAAACAGAGTTCTGTATCGGTCGGTTTTCCCCTGCCAGAATTAACCCCCAGAAATTTTGTCCTCGCCTTCCTGCTTGAAACTCTTTTAGGAAAGGGAGTAGGGTCGAGACTCTGGCCGTTACGATCACAGGAAAAGCTTGCCTATGTTGTTGATTGCAAAGCCACCCAGATGGAAAAAGGGGGATTCCTCGAGGCTTACCTGGAAACAGACCATACCAAGAAAGAAAAAGCCTTGACGGCGCTGAAGAATGAACTGGAAGAACTTTTCAAGGAAGGATTAAGTGAAGAAGAATTTGAGATGACCAAAGTTCAGGCCAAAGCCTCTTTCTTGCGGATCAACGAGACCAAAGAAGAAAGGATGCAAAACTTCGCTCTCATCGAAGCTCTTGGTCTCGGATACGAATTCTTAAACGATCTCTTTAAGGAAATCGATGCCGTCATGCTTGAAGAGATGAACGCCTATATCAAGGATATTCTTAATCCTGAAAAAGGTGTTCAAGTGGTGGTGGGACCTGAAGTCGAGGCCAAAAATTGAATATTCTTCATGAGTTGGTCATGATATCTTCTATGTCGTCTATTGTTTTGGGGATGGATTTGCCCAGCACACGATGTCCATCCTTTGTCACCAGCACGTTGTCCTCAATTCTTACTCCTCCGAAATCTCGGTAGGTGTTGACTTTATCGTAATTTATGAACTGATGATGCTTCTTCTCTGCAATCCATTTATCGATCAGCGCCGGTATAAAGTATATCCCTGGTTCCACAGTCATCACAAAACCAGGGTGGAGCTCTCGGGCAAACCGCAGATAGGCAAGTCCGAACTGCTCACTCCTTCTTATCCTCTCATTATATCCCACAAATTCCTCGCCTAAATCTTCCATATCATGGACATCCAATCCCAGCATATGCCCCAAGCCATGGGGAAAGAACAGCGCATGGGACCCCGCCTTGACAGCCTCATTGACGTCGCCTTTCATCAGTCCTAACTCCGTCAGTCCGGTGACTATTTTTTTTGCAGCCCGGATATGGACATCCCGGTACCGGATTCCAGGTTTTATCAATCTTATAGCATCCAATTGTGCATTGAGGACGATCTCATATATTTCTTTCTGTTTTTGGGTGAACTTTCCTGATACAGGAAAGGTTCTGGTTATATCAGCAGCATAATGCATCTCAGATTCTGCACCGGAGTCGTTGACGATAAGACGTCCATTTTTAAGGATGTTTCCATGATAATGATTATGGAGAATCTGGCCGTTTATGGTGAAAATAGTGGGAAAGGCAAGCGAACCGCCTGCTGAGAAGGCAATACCTTCGATCTTTCCCACAATTTCCTTCTCGTAAATGCCTGGGCGGGTCATCTTCATGGCAGTGGTATGCATTTCGTAGGTGACCTGGTGCGCTTTTTCAATCTCCTCGATTTCCTCCTTGCTTTTAGCTGATCTCTGTTTCACCACGGCCTTTATAAGCTCTCTGGAAGCATAATCTTTGGCCAGCTTACTGTGGATGCCCAGCAATTCCTCGATTTTAAGAGCAGCCTCTGCCCTGTAAGGAGGAAGATAATGGACTTTTTCCCCTTTTTTGATTGCATCTCTCAGAGTCTTCTCAAGATCTGCGGTAGGGGCTGTTTTTTTAATTCCCGCCATCCGGGCTCTCCCTTTCAATGAAGGAAGAGGTCCCATCCAGATGATATCCTCCATCGTAACATCCTCGCCGAATAAAATTTCTTTATCCTCCTCAACATCGATCACAGCAGCAAGCCCTGGGATATCGAGTCCCAAAAAATAGAGGAATGAGCTGTCCTGCCGGAAAGGATAGGTATTGGCCGGATAGTTCATTGAGGATTCTTCGTTACCTAAAAAAAGAATAATCCCTGATTTGATTTGCGTTTTGAGATACTCCCTTCTTTGGATGTAAACCTTGGTATCAAACATTTTTCCCTCCATTTAAAACGATTCATATACTGTTCTTCTGATGATCTCCTCCTGCTAGAGCTTTCTGGTCCTTGCATCCCTAGCAAAGGGAATCTTTCTCAAGGCATGAAGCATAGTCCTCCCTTTATTATAAATTTGCCAGCTTGTTCAGCAGCTCCCAATTCTCATCAACCTGCTTCTGAATCTCTTCAACCACACCCGCATTCTCCTCTTTGAACAGGTGACGGAATCTTCCCTGTTTTTTAAGCCACTCTAAAACTGGCTTCTTCTCCTTGGGCTTGAAATTTATTTTATATTGACCATTTTCCACCTCATACAAAGGCCAAGCACATGTCTCCACGGCCAATTGAGCCATTCTCACGCTCTGGCTCTCATCGCATTTCCACTCGGTAGGACAAGGACAGAGAACATTCAAGAAGGCCGGACCTTCCACCTCAAAGGCTTTTTTGGCTTTGTTGTAGAGATCCTGCCAGCGGTGCGGACTAGCCTGTGCAGCATAGGGAATGTTATGAGCCGCCATGATCCGTGTTAAATCCTTCCGTGGCTGGACTTTCCCGTAGCTTTTCTCTCCTGCTGGAGAGGTTGTGGCTGATGCCCCTAAGGGAGTGGCAGAGGATCTCTGTCCGCCCGTGTTAGCATAGGCGTTGTTGTCGTAGCAGACATAGACAATGTCATGTCCCCTTTCCATCGCTCCTGAGAGGGCCTGAATCCCGATATCATATGTCCCTCCGTCTCCTCCCACGCCCAGGAACTTAAACTTCCTGCCCGCAGGAATTTTCCCTCTTCTCTTAAGCGACTGATACATAGCCTCCACGCCTGCGATAGTCGCTGCCGCGTTCTCAAAAGCACTATGAATCCAGGTCACATTCCATGAAGTGCGGGGGAAAATAGTTGTACAGACTTCCAGACAACCAGTTGCGTTGGCGATGATAAGGGGGTCTTCAGCGGCCCTCAAAACGATCTTAAAAATAAGTGGAATCCCGCAGCCCAGGCACATACCATGCCCCGCCACTAATCTATCTTCCATCGAAGCCAAATCTTTGAGCTTTGCCATTTTCTTCTCCTTTCTACTCCCTGAGATTCAGGTAGCCGTAGATCTCATCGACCTTCCCTGTCTCGGCTATCCTCTCCAGTTTCGCAGCCACCTGCTTGAAATGCTCAATCATGATATCCCGACCTCCCAGACCATACACATAATTGACAATCTTGGGCCTCTGGTCGTAGTCGTAGAGAGCGTTTCGGATTTCGGTGAAGAGGGGTGCCCCAAAAGCACCCGGGCTTGAGCACCGGTCAAGTACAGCTACTGCCCTCATCTTTTTCAATGCCTCGGCAATCTTCTGATAAGGAAAAGGTCGAAAGATTCTCGGCTTGAGAAGGCCGACTTTCTTCCCTTCCTCCCGGAGTTCATCCACAGCGTCCTTGCATGTACCTGCAGCCGAGCTCATGACTACGATACACACCTCGGCATCATCCATCCGGTATTCTTCAAAAAACCCATACTCCCGGCCAAACTTCTGGCCAAATTCTTTTCCCACGGCCTCTATGACCGAAGGTGCATTCTCAATTCCTTCCAGCTGATTTCTTTTGTGCTCAAAGTAATAATCTGTAAAGTCGATTGGTCCTACCGTCATTTTCCTCTCAGGATCCAGAAGAGGGTAGACAGGCTTATATTCTCCTATGAATTCTTTCACCTTCTGGTCGTCTTCCACCTGAATAACCTCCATGGAATGACTGATGATAAACCCATCAAGCCCCACCAGCGCCGGGGTTCTTACCTCTAGATGCTCGGCGATACGGAAAGCTTGTATGAAATTGTCGTAAGCCTCCTGGCTGTTTTCCGAATAGATTTGGATCCAACCCGAATCCCGTGCACCCATGGTGTCGCTGTGGTCGCCGTGGATATTGATAGGAGCGCTCAATGACCTGTTGACAATGGCCGCCACGATAGGAAGCCTCAGCCCGGCTGCGATGTAGAGCATCTCCCACATCAAGGCCAAACCCTGGGAGGCTGTAGCTGTCATCACCCTCCCCCCTGCCGAGGCTGCACCGATACAGACACTCATTGCGCTGTGTTCGCTTTCTGGACAGACAAATTCCCCAGAAATGAGCCCATCTGCCCGGAATTGAGCGATGGTCTCAACGATAGCCGTCGAGGGAGTAATGGGGTAAGCCGCCATAACATCGGGATCAATCTGACGGACAGCCTCAGCTATTGTCTGATTGCCGTTTAAAGTCTTTAGCGTACTCATTTCTTGCTCCCTTCAGCCAATTCAATCTTTTCTTCAACCATGACAATGGCTTTCTCTTTTGTTGGACATTCCACCGAACAGATGCCACATCCCGTGCAGTAGTCATAATTGATGCCTTTCACTTCTTCATCTTCAACCATAATGGCGAAATGAGGGCAGTAAAGCCAGCAGAAGAAACACTGAATGCAATTCTCTTTGATAAATTGAGGCTTTCTCCCTGAGCGCCAAGTCCCGGTTAAATTTTTCACTGAGTTTCCGGCATCAAGATTAATGGTTCCGATGGTCAATTCTTTCCAGCTTTCTTTTTTCATCCCTCTTTAACCTCCTTGAAGGCTCGATCGATGGTTCTCATGTTCTTCTCTACCACCTCTGGCCGTAATTTTTTACCCAAAGATATTCTGATTTTCTCTTTAAATTTTTGCAGATCCATAAGTTCAGTGATTTTCATTAAAGCTGCGACCATGGGCACATTTGGAATCGCCTTGCCTAATTCATCTCTGGCAATCGCGTAAGCATCCAAAGCATGGATTTTTCGATCCCCCAAATTAAGTCTCTCCCGGATAAGGGAAACATCAAACGTGGTGTTCATCAGGAAAAAGGTATTTTCCTTTGCTCCGCTGTTGATATCCACCATTCCCAGAAGCGAGGGATCTGTCACAACAACAATATCGGGATAATAGACCTGGCTATGAGTACGGATGGGCTTTTTGCTTATACGGTTAAAAGCCAGAATGGGGGCACCTCTCTTTTCGGCTCCGAATTCAGGAAAAGCCTGGACATAGATGCCTTTTTCTGTGGAGAGTACATCAGCTAATGTCATTGCTGCTGTTACCACTCCCTGTCCAGCTCGACCGTGCCAACGTATTTCAATAGTCTCTTTCATGTATCCTCCTTGTTTATTCAGGGTACACAATACATAATTGCTAAGATTGCTGCTTTAACATTTATATTAAACGAATTAAGTATTGTGGCCTGTCATTCATGGTTATTCCTTGAACTCTGTCCTGCCTTCTAAAGCCTTTTTGATGGTGACTTGATCGGCATAATCCATTTCAGACCCGACAGGTAATCCCATGGCCAGACGGGTCAGTTTGATACCAAAATCTTTTAACATCTTAGCTATGTAAATTGCCGTTGCCTCTCCTTCTACAGTAGGGTTCGTGGCAATTATGATCTCCTTGAATTTTCCTTCTCTAATTCTATTGATCAGTTTTTCCAGTTTGAGCTCATCCGGGCCTCGGCCTTTTAAAGGAGAAAGAGTGCCTAAGAGAACGTGGTATCGTCCTCTATATATTCCGGTCTTTTCAATGGATGAGATGTTGAAAGGCTCCTCGACGATGCACAGCATCTCATCATCACGGTCTTGGTCACTACAGTAGGCACAGGGATCTGAATCGGTCAGGCTATTGCAGACGGAACAGTGAAAGGTTCCGCTTTTGGCATCTTTTATGGTATTGGCTAGCCTCTCCACCTCCTCCTGAGGCTGACCGATAAGATAGAATGCTATTCTCTGAGCCGTTTTGGCCCCGATGCTGGGGATTTTTTTGAGCTCTTCGATCAGACGATCTAAAGGCTGCCGTGCTTCCATCTTCAGAACAGCCCGGGGATCTTCAAGCCAGGAGCCAGAGAGCCCAATTTTTGCGATAATGCCTCATCAACCTTAGCACCTGCATCGTTGAAGGCTGCGATGATCAAGTCTTGAAGCATCTCGATGTCCTCCTTATTTACAACTTCTGGATCGATCTGGATAGCGAGGAGGTTCTTAGTTCCATCCAGAGTCACCGTGATCATTCCTCCTCCGCTTGATCCTTCTGCACGCATTTCAGCCAGTTCCTTCTGGATCTTCTCCTGCATTTCTTTAGCTGTCTTCAACATTTTTTGAAAATTGGCTACACCTTTCATTTTTCTCTCCTTAATCCAGAAAAGCCAAAAAAGTATTTATTCCTTATCCTTTGCTCTCTTGATAGGCTCAACCGAAAGGATTTGTGCTTTAAACACATCCATAAAATTTTGCACAGTAGGATCTTTTAAGGCTTTTTCCACCTCTCTCTCCCTTTTTCCTTCCTCCTCTACGATCTCTTCTAAAAGTTTGACTTCAACCTTTGCTCCGGCAATCTCGGATGCCATTTTCTCCAGCACCTTCCTCTGTTTTTGGAGTGTATCCATAAAAAACTTCTTTCCGCCTGAAAAGAATATCTCCAGAATTTTGGACCCCCCTCCATCGTCTTTATCCCTGAATTTAAAGGAAGACGACTGAGAGAGAAGAGCTGCCAGAAAACTTTTTTCCTTCTGGACTCTTTCCAGCAATTCAGCATAGATGTCTTTTTCCTGCTCCTTTTCTCTGGCTGCGCCCTGAACTTGAGAGGGCGGAATAGATTCATCTCCTTTTTCCTCTTCTTCCCCTCCTAAAGGAGAAATGGGGGTGAGATTTTGAGCTGGTTGTGGATTTAGAATCCCCTTCTTCATCTGTTCCAATTCCAACAAGATATCCTTAAGAGGCGTGACCTTCTTGAAATGGCAGAGCTTAACCAGTAAGACTTCCAGATAGATTCTAGGATGAGAAGAAAATCTCAACCCTTGCTCTCCTTGTTGAAGAGCCACTAAGTAGCGAAGGATTTCCTCTGGGGATGCTTTCTCCGTCTCTTCTTTAAGTTTTTGAACATCTTCTTCCCTTAAAGGCAGAAACTCTTGCGGCTTCTTAACTGAGGAGACCAGAAGCATATTTCTGAAATGCTGAATGAGCTCCTTATGGAAAAAGCGGAGGTCATAGCCATTATCTATAACCTTTTCTACCAATAAAAAAATTCGATTGGGTTTTTCTTGGATGATGGCCGATGAAAACTCAAAAAGGATCTCCCGGTTCATCACTCCCAGAATTTCTTTTAAATCGTCATCGTTGATGTGCTCTCCTGAAAAGGCTACAGCCTGGTCAAGCAAGCTCTGGGCGTCACGCAAACTGCCATCGGCCGCCTCGGCGATAAGGTTTAAACCGTAAGAAGAAATGGTAATGCTCTCCTTCTGGGTGATGCTTAGAAGGTGGTTGATGATTTCCTTCTGAGAGATCTTCTTGAACTCGAAATGCTGACAGCGGGAAACGATGGTGGCTGGAACCTTATGGAATTCCGTGGTGGCAAAGATAAAAATGGTATGAGGAGGGGGCTCCTCCAGTGTCTTGAGAAGAGCATTGAAAGCTTCTCGGGTTAGCATATGGACTTCATCTATGATGATGACTTTGTACCGGCTGTGGATAGGTCTGTATTTGACTCCTTCGCGAAGAGATCTGACCTCATCGATCCCACGGTTCGAAGCGCCGTCGATCTCTAAAACATCCACCGAGCGATCCTCATCCACTGCCCTGCAGAACTCGCATTTATTGCAGGGTGTGGGTGTGGGGCCGTGTTGACAATTGAGAGCCTTGGCCAGGATCCGGGCCGCTGTGGTCTTGCCCACGCCTCGCATCCCCGAGAAGATATAGGCTTGGGCCACACGATTATTCTTGATAGCATTCCGAAGAGTCTGGACTACAGGCTTCTGGCCGATCATTTCCTCGAACGTTTTAGGCCTGTATTTTCGTGCGTATATGAGATATGTCATGTTAAGCAGGTTAAAAGGGAGAGGGTAGGACAACTACCTTCTAAATCTTAAACAATATATTATCACAATTTCTATGGATTTCAAATAAAGAAAAGAGGCCGGACAGCATCTTCATTTCCGACGCTTTTATTAGCTATCACGGGAAGGGAGATACCTGCAAGAGGTTGTCCCAAAGCCAAATAAAAAGTTGCTTGGTCTGGCTTTTTTTTATATTGTTTTAGGGATGAATGAGCGGAGAAGCCTCCTGGAAATTCACGTGGCTGTTCTACTCTTTGGGCTGGCCGGGCTTTTCGGCAAATGGCTCTCTCTCTCCCCTGTAATCATCGTTTTAGGCCGGGTATTCTTTGCCAGCATCACTTTAATTCTTCTCCTCTGGCTCACCGGAGAGAGATTAAAAATAGAACCCTCTAAACACTATTTTTTCCTCTTTCTTCTCGGTCTCTTGCTTTCTGTGCACTGGATCTCCTTTTTTCAATCGATTCAAGTTTCTACGGTGGCTGTAGGCCTTCTCTCCTTTTCCTGCTATCCTGTACTGACTGCATTTTTGGAGCCCCTTTTCTTCAAGGAGAGGTTGATCAAGATCAATATCTTCTATGCTTTGCTGTGTATTATCGGCATTTTCCTCATCATTCCCCGATTCGAGCTCGAAAACACTGTCTATAGAGGTGTCCTCTGGGGAATTTTCTCGGGTGTAACCTTTGCTGTACTCACCATATTGAACAGGAAATTCTCACAGCGGCTCTCCAGTCTATTGATTGCCTTCTACCAAGATTTCTTTGCCACATTCCTCCTTCTTCCCCTCTTCTTCATCATTAAGCCACGCCTGGATTCAAGGGATATCCTCCTTCTCTTTCTTCTGGGCGTTTTCTGCACAGCAGGAGCCCACAGCCTGTTCATAAAAGGAATGAGATACATAAAAGCCCAAACCGCCAGCATTATCAACTCTTTAGAGCCAGTCTATGGGATCATCCTGGCTTTCCTTCTCCTTGATGAAGTTCCTTCCCTGAGAATTATCCTGGGAGGAGCTGTCGTTCTTGCCGCAGCCCTCGCTGTGACCATATCTTCAGGGTCAGGAATCTCTAAATTTTACACCACGAAAAGGTCAAGAAATGGGAACAAAATTTGAAATAGTGAATCTGAAATTATTCCTGAGGATATCGTCAAAAAATATTCTATCTAGCCCTATTTGGGAAAAGGTTAATTTTTCTTTTTGATCTTTTTCTTGGTGGTTTTCTCTTTCTCTTCTTCGTGTCTCTTTACTATTCTGGACTTCTCTTTCTGGTGATTGGTCTTGAGTTTATCGACTTCCTCTACGTATTTTTTTTCAATTTTTTTCTTTTCAGCCTCGGTCTGGGCCACTTGCTTCTCTTCTTCTTGTTTCTTCTTGAGTCGGTTGATTTCCTCCTCCTGACTTTCTTCCAAGAGTTTTACTTCTCGCTCCTGAGTCTCTTTCAGGCGAACTTCCTCTTCTTCCTTCTTGATGGAGATGTTGGATATTCTCTCCATTGCCTCGTCTTTCTTTAAAACTGTCCTGGGTTTAGCTGCCTCATCTTTGCTCAGGGAAGGCCTGTAGATTTCAACCTCCTTTGCTGTGAGCCTTGAAACCTGGGGCCTTTGAGCATCCCTCAACTCGTAGGGTGTGATTGTTTTTCTGGTCACGTTTCTGATGACATCGATGTCGATGCCTCTGTTTATAACCTTTCGGTCGCGAACAATGATATTGGTATGGATGACAGTGAAGTTGATGATTGTGGTGTTGCGCTCATAGGGAAGAACATAGAGATAAACAGAGCTGTCCAAGAAATATCTTCCTTCCACGAAAATCCAGAAGGTGGGCGGCAGAGAAAAAGGAAGGGACGTAACACCCACTCCCGCGACGAATCTCACCTCAGGAGGCAGAGGTGCCCAGCCTATATAGAGATTGCCTCTTCTCCAAGTCACCCAAGCTGGACCCCAGACAGTATCAGGAACCCAATACCAGCCAAGCTCCACATCCCAGCCCCAACGGCCATAATGAAAGGGTGCCCATCCCCATTCAAACCGGGAAATCCAGGTCCATCCATAGTCGGTCCAAACCCAGCCTCCATAGGTGTAAGGACGCCAGCCGTAGCGGGTTACTCTGGGAATCCAGACGTAATCATAGGGAGGATAGTAGACCCAAATTCCATAGTCGGATAGGTAGTCATAAAAATAGGATGTATCCATCCTTGTGGGATATTCTCTATAGCCTCTCTCATAAGGTTCTTCCCTTTCGGGAGGAGATCCTTCCTCAGAATAGGGAACATAGATGACACAGGCCGCTGTTATCAAAAGGCTGATCAAGATAAAAAAACCATATTTTTTCATGTTTACACCGCCTTATCAGGATAATTTAATGATATCCGACTCAGACCTCTTTTTCAAATCCACTTTATTCAGCCCCCTTGAAAACTTGTTTGATCCGTTTGAAGGCCCAGTTGAGTTCTTTCTGTTTGATGATCAAAGGAGGAGCAAAGCGGATGACATTCTCGTGAGTTTCTTTGCACAGAAGCCCTTCCTCTTTCAGGGCTTCACAGAACCTTCTTGCTCCTCCGGCCTCAGGCTTGAGTTCAATGCCGATGAGCAATCCTTTTCCTCGTATCTCATTGATATGCCTGCTTTTTATCGTTTTCAGCTTTTCAAGGAAATACTTCCCCTGTTGGGCGGAGTTCTCAATCATGTTCTCATCCAGAAGAACCCGTAGAGATTCCCGGGCTACCGCACAGGCTAAGGGGTTGGCACCAAAGGTAGAACCATGTTCGCCTGGTTTAAAAAGCCCAAGAATTTCCCGGGATGAGAGGGTGGCAGAGATGGCATAACAGCCTCCTCCCAGCGATTTTCCGATCACCATTATATCTGGATTGACCTGTTCGTATTCACAGGCAAAGAGCTTTCCTGTGCGTCCCAAGCCGGTCTGGATTTCATCGGCTATGAAGAGAACGTTGTGCTCTTCACAGATTTTCTTGGCTTCCTTTAGATATCCCTCTGGAGGAAGAAGGATCCCGGCCTCTGCCTGGATGGGTTCTACCAAGAACGCGGCTGTGTTGGGATTGATGGCTGCTTCCAATGCCTCAACATCTCCATAAGGAACCAAAACAAATCCGGGCGTAAATGGACCGAAATCTTTTCTGTAAAGAGGTTCAGTAGAGAAGCTGATGATAGTCACTGTCCGGCCGTGAAAATTGTTAAAACAGGCGATGATCTCTGCCTGATCCTGGGCAATTCCCTTTTTCTGGTAAGCCCATTTCCGGGCCGTTTTGATGGCTGTCTCCACAGACTCTGCCCCTGAATTCATGGGAAGAACCATTTCATACCCTGTTAGGTCGCAAAGCTCCTTGGCCAGAAAGGGCCATTGGTCATTGCAGAAAGCCCGGGAGGTCAAAGTCAGGCGATCGGCCTGATTTTTCATGGCTTTAACAATCCGGGGATGGCAGTGTCCATGGTTCATAGCGGAATAGGCACTCAGGAAATCAAGGTATTTCTTGCCCTCCACATCCCAAACCCAGATTCCCTTGGCTTTGTTGATGACCACATCCAGAGGTTGGTAGTTATGGGCACCATAGACATCTTCCAAGATCACAAAATCTTTCGTATCCATACTATCTCCTTTGGCCTGTTATCAGCTCACAGGGACAGAATTTTTTTTCTCTACGGTAAGGCCTGACTCCAAGCCCGACGCCGAGGCCTCTCTCCCTGTCAGATGAATGGCGGAGAGGGTGGGATTCGAACCCACGGTACGGCATTCACCGCACACACGCTTTCCAAGCGTGCTCCTTAAGCCACTCGGACACCTCTCCGATCGATTCCGATGAGCATTCAACCGAGAGGGGGAAGATTAAATTAGCAAAAAAAAGGCATTTCGTCAATCAGGGGCATCTCATCCAGGTTTCATAAAACAAGGCTACCATATTCAATTCGAAAGCAAAGAAAAAAATGGCGGAGAGGGTGGGATTCGAACCCACGATCCTGAAAACTCAGGATAGCGGTTTTCGAGACCGCCGCCTTCAGCCACTCGGCCACCTCTCCGCTTCTGATGATTGGGAACAGACTCAGCGTTTTTGCTGAAAAAACTCTTTGAGCATCTTACCACATTCTTGGGCTAAAACACCGCCCTTGACTTCAACTCGATGGTTAGTCTGATCAAAAGGAAACAACATCACAGATTGGACAGCACCACTTTTAGGGTCCAAGGCTCCGAAGACAAGACGCCTTATTCTTGCATGAACCATAGCGCCCAGGCACATCGGACATGGCTCCAACGTTACATACAAATCACAATCAAGGAGCCTGTAATTGCGTCTCTTTTGACAAGCTTGTCTTATGGCCACGATTTCAGCATGGGCTGTAGGATCGTTCCTGGCAATGGATTCATTGTGTGCTTGGCTGAGGATCTCCTCGGCAGATACCACAACAGCTCCCACAGGAACATCTCCCCTGTTCAGGGATTTTTCAGCTTGCTCCAGAGCTTTGAGCATGAAAAATTCATCGTTCATTTCTGATTTCAAATATTGATTTTACCTCTGTATGATAAGATTTACAACCTTCCTCCACCTGACGATGGATGCCCATTTTCGTGATGAGTGAAGATATTTCAATCTAAGCGGATAGTCCGTGAATAGAAACTGACTTTATATCGTATTATATCTGTGTTATCATAACCATAAATCAAATTAATCAGGATACATTATTTTCTTCCGTAATAACGGAAAATTCGAAAAAAGATTTTCCATCACGGAAACGAAAATAATCACAATTAACTTAAGGAGGTATCCATGAGAAACGATCTCCCTTCCCTGGAAATCAAATTGCCCAAAATCCAGGGAAACGTCATCAAAATCGTCATCGCTGCAGTCATCCTTCTCATTCTCCTTTTCGGTTCAATTTATCAGATCAGCCCCGAGCAGATAGGTGTGATTCTTCGTTTTGGTAAATTCGTACGCACCACAAACCCTGGTCTCCATTTCAAGCTCCCCTTGGGGATTGAAAAACTGACTAAAGTTCCAGTCCAAAGACAGCTGAAGATGGAGTTTGGATTCCGCACCACCAGGCCAGGAGTCAGAACAGAATACGCGATAACACCCGATGCCGTGAAAGAAGCGGTAATGCTAACAGGGGATTTGAACGTGGTGGTGGTGGAATGGATTGTTCAGTACAAAATCAAAAACCCATATAACTATCTGTTCAAGATCAGAGACGCTAGCAGCACTTTCCGTTACATGAATGAAGCGGTGGTTAGAAAAATTGTAGGTGATAATACTGTTGATGAAGTTATCACCATCGGCAGAGCTAGGATTGCCAATCAAGCCAAAGGAGAACTTCAGGAACTGTGTGATCTCTATGAAATCGGCATCGAAGTCAATCAGCTCGTCTTCCAAGATGTCAACCCTCCTGACCCTGTCAAACCTTCCTTCAATGAAGTCAACGAGGCGCTTCAAGAAAAAGAAAGAAAAATTAACGAAGCCTGGTCAGAATACAACCAGATAATTCCTAAGGCCAAGGGAGAAGCGAACCAGACGATAAGAGCAGCCGAAGGATACGCTGCTGAGCGAACAAACCGAGCCGAAGGAGATGCTAGCCGCTTCAAAGCCATCTACAAAGAATATGTCCGGGCGCCTTTAGTTACCCGGAAACGTCTTTACCTGGAAGCCATCAACAACATCCTGCCCAAGATCAACAAAAAGATTATTTTTGACGAAAAGCAGAAAAACATCTTGCCCCTTCTGAACTTGGGTGAGGAGGTGAAAAAATGACCAGAACAGTGAGAAACGCCATCATCGCCGGCGTGGTTCTAGTGGCCTTCATCATCCTTATCGATGCTCTATACGTTGTTTACGAGACAAATCAGGTAATCATCACTCAATTCGGAGAGCCCAAAGGTGAGGCCATCATCAAGCCTGGAATGCATATAAAGGTTCCCTTCATCCAAAAAGCCAATTTCTTTGAAAAACGATGGCTGGAATGGGACGGAGATATCAATCAGATTCCCACCAAAGACAAAAAGTACATTTGGGTTGACACCTACGCCCGCTGGCGAATCAGCGATCCCCTCCTCTTCTTCCAGAGATTAAGAGACGAAAGAGGTGCTCAATCCCGACTCGATGACATCGTCGACGGAGAGACCAGAAACGCTGTAGCCAATTTCGACCTCATCGAGATCGTCCGATCCTCAAACCGTGAATTCGAAGTCACAGAAGAATTGGCTGATATCCTCGATCTTTTATCTGCTATTCCTAAAATCGAAATAGGGAGAGAAAAAATCGCCCAGATCATTCTGGAGAAGGCTTCAGAGATCACCGCTGAATTCGGAGTCGAGCTCAAAGACGTGAGGATAAAAAGAGTCAACTATGTGGAAGAGGTTCAGAGGAAAGTGTTCGACCGGATGATCGCGGAAAGACAACGCATTGCTTCCAAGTACCGCTCAGAAGGAGACGGAAGAAGTGCAGAAATCAGCGGGGAAAAAGAACTAGAGCTGAAAAAAATCCAATCAGAAGCCTACAAAACTGCCCAGGAAATCAAGGGGGAAGCAGATAGCAAAGCCACAAGGATTTATGCCTTGGCTTATAATTTAGACCCTGAATTCTACCAGTTCATGAAAACCCTGGAGACCTACCAAGCCAGCCTGGACAAACAGACCTGGTTTCTTCTCTCCACAGAAACCGAATTCCTGAAATACCTGAAAAGCTCTGTGAAAAGATAATCCCTGATCTTAGTTAGCTAGGGAGAAGCTGTTTCAATCTTTGCATTGAGATATTGCTGCCGGTGAGGATGAGGGCAACTTTCTTGCCCTTAAGCCTCTGCTTAATCTTCAGAGCTGCAGCAAGGGGTGAAGCACCAGCTTCTTCGGCCATATTTCTTATGTGTTCCATGACAAGAAGGATAGCCTGTGCCATTTCTTCCTCCGAGACGAGTATAAAATCGGTCAAGAAGTCCCAGAGTATTTCTTGAGTCAGCTGGTAACCAATCTGAGTGGCCAATCCCTCAGCAACGGTCTCCATCTTATCCTTGACGATCTTCTTGTTCTTCCAGGAAAGACAGGCTGCGGGGGCCTTTTCTGCCTGGACACCGATCACTTCACACTTTGGATTGATGGCCTCTTTGACAATACAGCATCCGGAAGCACCACTTCCGCCTCCAATAGGAACGATGATCATCTCCAGGGAGGGGAGTTCCTCAAAAATTTCTAAGGTATAGGTAGCTACCCCGGCAATCAGATAAGGCTCGTTCGCGGGATGGATAAACCGGGCCCTCCTCTCCCCTGCCAGCTTCTCAGCATAGTCCTTGGCTTCATCAAAGATGCGTCCAAAGAAAACGATATTCGCTCCCAGGCTTCTTATGGCCTTGACCTTTGTGGGATTGGCTTTTTCAGGCATGACAATGGTCACAGGAACGCCAAAAAGGCTGGATGCATAGGCGATGGAGAGGGCATGATTGCCTGTGGAGGCGGTGATCACTCCTTTTTCTCTCTGTTCCCGGGTCAGATGGGAAATGAGGTTTATCCCTCCCCTGATTTTAAAGGCTCTCACAGGCAGAAAGTTTTCATGCTTGATATAAATCTTGGCATCCAGAAGTTGGTTTAACTGGGGGTAGGAATAGAGTGGGGTTCGAGGAAGATATTCTTTTATGATACTTCTGGCTTCTAAAACATCGTTAAACGTCGGTCTTGCCATCTTCATGATGAAACCTCTTTGACTGATTTATCTTGACCTTCAAAGGGCAATAAAAGCTCTGAGAAGTTTAAATCTCTGAACATAATCTTCAGTCTTAAACCAAGTCTTTGGCGAGGATGGAGAGGAACCGGCGCTGTCACTGATTATATCCCTCATCATTAGCTATCACGGAAATGGAAATGCATTCCCTCTTGCAGGAATCGACCGAAATGATGCTTGTTAGGAAAAAGAGCGGGAGTGCCACCCGTGTGAAAAAAAACGATTTTTTCTTCCTTCCTGAAATAATCCCTATGAATAAGGTCTATAAGGCCAACCATGGCCTTCCCTGTATAGACAGGATCCAGAAAAATGCCTTCTTTCTGTGCCACCAGACGGATTGTCTCTGAGACCTCTTTATTGACAATCCCATAACCCTCTTGGATGTATTCATCCAAAACAGCGATGTCTTCTTCGTCCATAGAGAGATCCAGATCCAAAGCTTTTGTTGTATCTTGGGCAATGGTCAAGACATCTTTCTGGAAAATGTCTTTTTGTTCCGAAACACTGATTCCTACCACTTTAGTCTTATCTGAGAGGGCCTTGGCTCCCACCGCAAGACCGGCCTGCGTGCCCCCTGAACCTGTGGCATGGACCAGGTAATCAAAATCTAAACCCAGCATATCTTCCTGTTCCATCATCTCTGCGAAAGCATTGACGTAGCTTATGGCCCCGAGAGGCTTGTCCATAGAGCCTCCTACCATCGATCCTCCGATAGGAGCGACATAGGGAGTATAGCCCCATTCTCTGATTTCATTCACCGTTCCCGCGATGATTTCTTGAACGTATTCCTCCGAGACAACTTTCCCTTTTTCTGCTTCCCTGATCTGTATCTCAGCGTCGAGGATAAAATCCAGGAGAAGATTGCCGTCTTTTTCCTCAGGGAGGTCATATGTTTTAAAAAGGATGAGAAGAGGCTTGATCCCGAATTTTCTGGCCGCGGCTGCGGTCTGTAGGCACCAGTTCGACTGGACACTCGCCCAGGTGATGATGACATCGGATTTTTTATCCAGGGCATCCTGGATGATGAATTCCAGTTTGCGGCTCTTGTTTCCGCCAAAGGCAAGTCCGGTCAGATCATCGCGTTTGACGAATATTTCCGGTCCTCCAAGCTCTCTGGACAGATTTTCCATTTTCTGAAGAGGTGTGGGAAGGTGAATCAAATTTTTCTTGGGAAACTTCTCTATTCTTTTTTTTATCTCAAGGAGGGAAAACATACTCATTCTTACCTCCACAGAGAAAATTTTATAACAGAAAAACAAGGATAAATCAAAAAAAGAACTATCCCAGATAGCATTTCCTTGATTATTTTAATGACAGTCGGGCAAGCTGAATCATCAGCCCACGAATTTTCCCCAGCAAGGATGGATAGGAATCGATGCCTTTATTAGCTATCACGGAAATGGAAGTGCTACCGTAGTTCCATTAGATTAGAAATTTTCCCAGGCTTTTTTGAACTCTTCAAACTTTCCCAGCGTCCAGGAGCGGATGGAATCCCCATAGAAGTAGAAAATAGGGATGGCAATCAGAATAAAGAGTGTGGAGCTTATCAAACCGCCCACAGCAGAAAGCGCCAGGGAGGACCAGATCTGTTTCTTTCCTACCTCAAGTTGGATCAGAACCAAAGGGAGCATCCCCAAGACTGTCGTGCTTGTGGTCAGAAAAATGGGACGAACCCTCTCTCTCGCTCCTTTCAATACCGCTTCCATGAGCACATGGCCTTGCTTTCGTTTCAAATTGATATGGTCAACAAGCAGGATAGAATTATTGACCACAATTCCTCCAAGAAGGATTACTCCGATGTAGGCTGATGAATCAAAGGGAAAATCGGCTATGACAAATGCCACAAACACTCCGATAAGAGCCAGAGGAACAGCCAGAATGATGAAAAAAGGCTGGATAAAAGATTCATAGAGTGAGGCGAGTATCATGAAGATGACGATCAATGAAAAAATGATGGCAAATTTGATCTGGCCTCTTTCCTCCTCTGTCATTTTCCACTCTTCCTCCATGGTGGCAGAAAATCCGGGTGGAAGCTGCAATTTGGAAAAAACGGTTTTTTTATAATTATCAGCAGCCCTGGGCGGCCCCCTGAACTCCCACATCACCGTCTGCTGGAATTGCTGGTCTTCTCTGTCAATGGATCCAGCAATGGGCCTTTCTTCAAGCCTTGTTATCTCCCCCAGTCTTAAATACTCCCCTCCTGTTGTGCGGATCATGGCATCCTGGAGATTCTTCAGGTCAAAACGCTCGGCCTCCGGGAATTTTAATGAAAGCTCAATCTCCTTTCCGCCAATTATAGCCCTCATCGGAACATAGACTCTTCCTTGAAGAAGGGACTGGATATGAAAATACAGGTAATTGGGATCGATATCATAATTGCGAAGGATCTGTTTATCGATCTTCAAAACATACTCGAAGGAATCCAGCCTCCACCAGCCGTAGCGGCTGGAGACAGTTTTGACTTCTTTGATGCGGGGATTCCTCTTCAGTGTTCTTTCCAGCTGGGAGGTGATTTCTTTGAGTTTTTTTAAGTTATACCCATAAAATTTGATTCTCGAATCATAGTAGGTGCCGCCGCCAAAGCTGGAATAGTAGCCCTGAGGATCAAACCCATAAATCCCGATGCTCAATCCAGCAAAATCGGTGGCCAGCTGGATCAATTCCTCCTTAAGCACGAAAGGATGATGAGAATTTTCAATTTCAGAGGGAAATGTGATGTTGATATAAGCCCTCTCAGAAGAGACAAAGGTGTTCATCTCTTTTTCATAGTCTTTCTCCAGGACTTTTTTTTCGAATTGCTCGGCCACCACATCTGTCCTCTCGATATCCGTTCCGGGAGGCATGCCAATGCTGACCATAAGGTTTTGTTTGGAATACCACCGGAAGAATTCTCCCAGAGTCACTTCAGACCTGAACCATTTATAGCTGCCATAAAAAATAAAAACAATCACCAGGATGATCTCCACAGGATAGCGGATGAGGACTTTCAACATCTTTTCATAGGTTTCTCTTATTCTTTCTTTTTTAATCCTCTTGGGCTTCCTCATCAGCTTGGGACTCATCGCTGGTATGAGGCTGAAGGAAACAAGAAACGAGGCAGCGAGGGCTGAAGAGATGATGATGGCCAAAGGAAGATAATAAATCTTCAGACGTCCCTGGAAGTAAGCAAAGGAGAAGAACACGCTTATGGTGGTCAGGGTGGCTGCGATGACCGGCAGGAGCACCTCCCTGGCCCCCTGGATAGCCGACTGAATTGCAGATAATCCTTTCTCCCTGAGGCGAAGCACATTCTCGAAGACGACGATGGAATTGTCAACAAAGAGACCAAAGCCAAGAGCCAACCCTCCCAAGGTCAACAGATTGATGGAAACCTTGAAAATATAGATGAGATTAAATGTGATAAGCACTGAAAAGATGATGGAAGAGAGGACTAGAAGAGAGGGCTTGAAACTGCGCAACACAAGGAATACAAGAAAAAAAATGACCGCGATGATGATTCCTATCAACAGATAGAGATTTCTCAGGTTTTTCTGGATCTCTTCACTCTCATCATCAACAGTTTTAAAAACCAGATCAGCGGGAAGTTCCCTCTTTATATCTTCCAGCTTCTTTTTAACGTTTCCGGCAACCTTCAGGGTGCTGGTCCCCTTTTCCTTAACGATGGTCAGCCTTACTGTGGGCTGGCCGTTGATTCTATTGATGTAGAACACATCACGATGAGAAGGAACGACCTGGGCTACTGCTTTGAGCTTGATCGGGTTTTCCCCGGAATAAGCAATAATTGTCTCGCCGAGCTCCTTCATCTCTTTGATTGGATCTGAAACTTTGAACAGAAACTCCTGGCTTCCCCGATTGATCTTTCCCGCCGGATAAGTCTGCGTCCTCTCTTGTATCTTGTATCTCACCAGGTAAGGATGGATGCCAAGAGCCTTTAGCTTTTCCTCGTCCAGGATGATTTTTATCTCAGGCTCAGCTCCACCTGTGACTTCCACTTCTGCAACGCCTTTGACAGCCCCGATGCCCATCTCAATCTTTTCCTTGACCAGCTCTCTCAATCTCTGGAGAGAATAAGGACCGGAGATGGTATAGCTGAGAAAAGACTTAACCTGGAAATCCTCAGGCACATAAGGACGTACGGTGGGCCTCACTCCGTAAGGCAGATCATCCCTTGCCTTGGCGATTTTTTCTCTTAACTCCAGCCGGGCAAATTCCATGTTGGTTTTGGATTCGAACTCCAGGGTGATGAGAGAGCGGCCGATTTGGGACTCCGAGGTGATCTTTTTCACTCCTTTTACCGTGGAGCTGATCTCTTCAAGGAAAGAGGTTATCTGAGTCTGGATGATTTCGGGTGGAACTCCCTGCCATTCGGTCTGGATGTCCAGTTGAGGATACTCCTCCTTTGGAGCCAGCTCTATGGGAACGTTGAGAAAAGAATAAACACCGAGGAACAGGAGGGCCAGGAAGAACATGGCTGTAGCCACCGGACGATCCACACAAATCTTCATCTCTTCTCTTGAGCTTTTTTCTTTTCCGCCAGCTCATAGGCTAAAGGAATGAGGATTAAGGTCAAGAAAGTGGCCAGGATAAGTCCGCCAATAACAGATATGGCCAAGGATTGTTGAAGCTCTGACCCTCTCCCCAGACCTAAGGACATAGGAAAGAGGCCAAAGGCTGTGGTGACCGTGGTCATCAATATGGGGCGGAGTCTGACTCGACTGGCTTCCATGATAGCGTCTCTAAGGCCGAAGCCTCTCTTCCTTAACTGGTTGGTGTAATCTATCTTGACGATGGCGTCATTGACCACGATCCCGGCTAAAACCACCATCCCGATGATAGAGATAACGTTCAAGGTTTGCCCGGTGATAAACAAGGCCCAAACCGCACCGATTAAACCCATGGGAAGGGTTAACATAATCAAGAAGGGATGCTTAAGGGACTCAAACTGGGCAGCCATAATCATGTAGACTAAAAGGACAGCTAAAGAAAAGGCAAAAACCAGGCTTCTGAATGACTTGTTCATCTCTTCCTGCTCACCACCGAAGACTATTCTGTAGCCGGAAGACAGATTGAGTTCATCAATCTTTTCTTGGATTTTGGGGACAACCTGGCTGATCTTGGTGCCCATAAGATTGGCAGTAAGGAGAACCTCTCTCTGTTGGTCTTCACGCCGGATCTCCTTAGGCCCTCTGACTATTTGATACGAGACCAGCTCTCTCAAGGGAATAAGGGTTCCGGCATAAGGAATCTGTTCATCGAGAAGGGAATCGATGTTTTCCCTAGTTTTCTGTTCCAGACGGACCAGTATGTCGTATTTCTTCTCTAATTCTCTAAATTTGGATGCCTTTTCTCCTCTTACTGCATCCACCAGAAAATTGCTTATGGCGGCAGGTGAGATATCGTATTTCTCCAGGGCTTCCTTCCTGATTCTTATCAGAAATTCCGGCTTTCCCTCTCCAATATTAGTGTTTAAATCCGCAATCCCCTTAATCTCTTTTAAGCTTTTCTCAAGCTCTTCTGCGATCTCCCGCAGACGGTCCAAATCATCGCCCTTGATCTTAAGACCCACCTCTGCGGTGGCGAAGGCCAAGAATTCGATGAGAGTGGACTGTTCCTTGAGAAAAGAAAAGCGAAGCCCTGGAAGTCCGGAGAGCCATGCCCTCATCCCTTCAATGATCCTTTCCAGGTGAGCGCGGCTCTTGACTTCCACATAAATTCTGGCCGAATTTATGGAAACATCAGGGTTAGAACTCTCCAAACCGCTGACAATGCCGATCTGAGAGAAAAATTCCTGTATGGTGTCCCGCTCTCTCATCCAACTCTCCAAGGATGCAACCACATCCGCAGTCTGCTCCAGAGAATAATCTATAGGTGTGGTCAGATTTAACTCAAATGAGGAAGCCTCGGGTTTGGGCATGAGCTCCCGGGGTATTTGAGTGGCAACAATCGCTGTCGAGATTAAAAATCCCAGAGAGCCAGCCAGAACCTTTCCTTTATTTTCCAGTGTCCAGATAAGGAACCGGTGGTAAAAGCCTTCAAATTTTTCATAGAGAAAATTGAATCCCTTAAAAATAACTTTGAGAAAAGGCCTGAGGGGAAGAGTGAGGTAATGAAACACCATGAGGATGAGCTGCAGAAGAAAGCTGCCCACAAAGTTGAACACAATATAAATGCCCTTAAAAATGAAATAGATCAGCCAGCGCAAACCCTGGTAGAGGAAGAGCAAATATCCCCACTTTGATTTTCTCTTTGCTGTTTCTCTCTCTTCCTTTTTCCTGACTTCTTCATCCCTCTTCCCTCCCTTCTTTTCAAATTCAAACCTCCGCGAAGAGAGCATAGGAAGAAGGGTTAAAGAGACGATAAGCGATGAGATGAGAGCAAAAGTGACGGTGAGCGCCTGGTCTTTAAAAAGCTGGCCTGCCACTCCATGGACATAGATGACGGGGAGAAATACAGATATTGTGGTCAGGGTGGAGGCGGTTACAGCCATCCCCACTTCTTTTGTACCCACATAGGCGGCATCTATAAGTCTTGTCCCCTGGCTTTTATGCCTGAAAATACTCTCCGAGACCACGATGGAGTTATCCACCAGCATTCCCACTCCAAGGGCCAACCCTCCCAGAGACATGATATTCAAGGTGATATCCTGAAAATAGAGAAGGTTAAAGGTGGCGATGATGGAAATAGGTATGACCAGAGCAATGATGGTGGGCGTTTTCAGATCCTGAAGAAAGATAAAAAGCACCAGAAATGCCAGGATAGCACCATAGATGATCGACTTGAGCACAGAGGATATAGCATTTTCGATGTATCTGGCCTGCTCATAAACCTCCAGGATATCGATCTGAGGATATTCCTTTTCAATTTCCTCCAGTACATCCCGGGCAAGTCTTGTCACCTTGACTGTATTCGCTCCCGATTCCTTCCGGACAAGGATTCCGATGCTTTCGTTGCCGTTAAGGCGAGTAATGCCTTCCCGTTCCTTAATAGAATCTATGATCCGGGCCACATCCTTGAGCCTGACCATCCCTCTCTCTGCTGTGGTCTTGAGACTGATCTCTCCGATTTCGCTCACCAGCTCAAACTCTCCCACCACGCGCAGAGCGTACTTGAATCTTCCTTTGCGGATAAGTCCTCCCTGAAGATTGCGGTTGAAGGCATCAATACGCTGGGAAATCTCATCTATAGACAAGCCATAGAGGGCAAGAAGCTCGGGATTGACCTCCACCTGGATCTCGCGTTCCACTCCTCCGGCAATCTCTGCCGATCCGATTCCTTCCACCTGCTCCAACCGAGGCTTGACCAGCTCTTCAGAAAATTCTTTAAGCTCCAGAAGAGTCCTCTCTCCGGAGACAGCAAGAATTATGATGGGCTTACTCTGGGGATCCAGGGGAATGATAGTAGGGCTTTCCACATCCTCAGGAAGCATATCCCGGGCACTGTCCAGTTTCTCTCGAGTGTGGAGCATGGCAAAATCCATGTCTGTTCCCCAGCTGAATTCGAGGGTCATGTATGAGATCCCTTCTTTGGATACAGATTCCACCCGGCGCATGCCAGGAATGCGACTCACCGCAGCCTCTAAAGGGGCAGTGACTAAAGTTTCTATTTCTTCAGGCGCTACACCAGGATATTGGGTCATCACAGAAAGACGAGGGTAGCTGATATCAGGTAAAAGATCGACACTCAACTCCCGAAGGGAGACAAAACCAAGAAGAACAATGGCCAGAAAAAACATGAAGATGGTGACTGGCCTCTTGATTGAAATCTGTGTTATCTTCATGATTCTTCCAGAGATTTTATCATATTTTTCTCTTTTTCTATCTTAAAGACTGAAAAATTATAAATTAAGTGTCATTGGAAGCACCTTTATTTCCGTGATTATGATCATTTTCATTAACAGAAAATGGGTAGCGAGGGAATTCTTCCCTTTTTTATGAACTCGAGAAAGTCATCAATAGTTACATCAGTTTCTTGATCGCCAAAGGATCACTTTGATAAATCCGGAAAAAATCTTTGGAGGCTTCGCCTTTTGAATATCCCAAATCTTCCCCCTAAAATTATTGTCGTACATATGAGAAATTTTATCAATTTGAAATTGTCAGCTTCCCCATCTTTTATCTGCATTATCCATGAATAATGCAGAATAATTTATTTTTTCTTTATTTCCAATTTGGCTCCCATATGTTCATCTTGAATATAGAGCTGTTGCAATTTAAAAGAATACCTTTTCCCTTCGAACAGGAAAGGCTCCTCCTTCCCTGAAGAGAAAAGCTTCCCCTCTGTTTCCTTCAAAAATTCAGGATGCAAGTACAGAATAATTTCATCCCGCATTTTGATCTCTTCAATATCAAGTTCTCCTACGTAGCTTTGGGCAGCCCTGTTGAAATATTTTATCTTGCCTTTCTCAACAGAAATAGCTCCTGTGGTGGGAATGTCATCTTTTTTCTTTGCTCTTGAAAGGTATCTGAAAAATGAATCCTTGCTGCTGAAAATACCTTCTTCAAGATTTTCTTTGCGGTTGGGAATAATCCTTATGGATTTCCCATCTTTGTTGATGATGTTAAAAGGGATGATGGCTATTTTAAGCTTGCGAGCAAAATCCTCTTCTAGATCAGAAGATTCGTCAACGATAATTCTTGTTAATCGCATCTTGTTTCAAAGAGAGAATAGAATCTATGTCTCTTGATGTTTCCCTTTTTTGGATTATATCATAAATCAGGAATTTGTCCTGAACTACAGTGGTAGAGAAAGGGATGATTCTTTATTAGCTAAAAGGCTTCCGATACCCTTTTCTTTATTATCAGCTAAATATTTTTTTACAGCCTGAAAGCCCAGATATTTGCCAGCGCGCGGAGGAAGATCAAGCTTTGGGTTTCCTTTGAAATAGAAATCCATCAGTTCCTGGTTAGAAAATTTACCCGAACAACAGATTTCTCTCAGATAAGATTCATTCGCCTGGCACCAATTCAACCTGTCCCTTCTGAAGAGAAGATGATCAGATAGTGCAGAGTTTGGGAAAGCTAATTTTGAAAAATACGTTCCCAGTCCTTCTGAAATCAACAGCCATTTAAACCTCATTTTCTCTGGAATATCTCCGTCACTCAAATTCAAAAGAAAATGAGCATACTCATGGGCAAAAATAATCTTTAACAACCTGAAATCTCTGAATCTCTCAAGCCCAAAACAAATCACAGGTTTGCCCTTGAAATTCATCACAAATCCATCGGGACTGAAAAACCCAACAAATAGATAAACATCTGGCTCCTCTCTTGGAAGGACAATTTCTATACATCTCTTATATGCCTGGGTGATATTTTTTTTGGGAGGAGAGACGGATATGAGGGATTTGAGCCAGGAATAATCCGATACTTTAATCTTCTCTACTCTCTGCTTTAAGGATGAAGGATCGAGAAGCGGGAAGTGTGAGAAGAAAATATCTAAAAACTCCCGGTGGGGCTGGTAGTAAAATTCGGAATAGATTTTCCATTTGCCAAGAGACAAAGAGATTCTCTCTACAAACCGGAAAAAATCCTTATAGAGGGAAAAAACCTTCATATCGTGGTTAAGTCAGACTTTTCAGAATCTGTATTCTATGGACTTCTCAAATTCCCCTATCCTCCTTCTCTGTTATTTTGCCTCTTGACTCTTCCTTTTTCAATATTTTTCAATAGACGATTATTATCCAGAAGAAATTATATTTTGTTCCTCATTATTGTCTTTGACAAGATGCTTTTTCTTTTTAAAAATAATAATAAACCCGGCCATTAAGGATGTCTCTTTGGCATACCTCCTACTCATAAATATAAACAATTTGCTTCCATCAAACGTAAATTTATAATAAATATATTCAATTTCATTCAAAGATATGCTGGTAAAAAATAAATGGCAAAGGACAGCTTCAATCTTTGCTCTCTTATCAGTTCTATCCTGTGCCCCAAGAAAAAAATTACTTGTCTCACCAGAGCAAATCGCAGAATTTAACAGCAAGATAAAAGAAGCTCAGGCTCTTCTAAATCGAGGAAGTTATTCCTGTCTGGAAAGAGCGTTTAACATCTTCGAGGAACTTCTCGACTTTCCTCCTTATCAAAAATTAGCCTGACCAAGTCTACCTGTTTCTACAATGCTGCTGCAGGTTACTTCAACAGCGGAATGATGGAGAAGGCCCACGAGCAGGCTCAAAAAGCATCTCTCCATAAAGCTCTCCAGCAGCGAGCACAGGAATTGATTGAAAGAATCAAGAAGGATAAAAACTGGGAGGAAACCAGAGAAAACCTTTAAAACCAGCATCTAAAAAAAATATTTACATCTGTAAAGTAACTTTACAGAAAGAAACCTCTGAGTTTACCTTATCTATATGAAAAAAAATAAATTAAAAATTTTTTTTCAGGCACAAAAGTTGCTTTTTATATAAACAGTCGGGGAATATTGAGCGTAAAAGCAGTGCTGAGGGAATATTTCCTGGTTTCAACTGTATATACTTTGGGAGCTTGAGTGAGGCAAATGGAAAGAATCGATGAGAGAAAGCTTATTTCCAGAGCAAAAGAGGGAGACATGGAGGCCTTTGAAGCTTTGATCAGAAAATACGGAAAAAACATCTATTTCCTCTGCCACGGGATGACCCATGCCCATCAGTCTGCTGATGATCTCTCTCAAGAAACCTTCGTCAAGGCCTATTTTTCCCTGGATAGATTTAAAGACGGGATGAACTTCTACACCTGGATTCGAAGAATCGCCTTGAACACCACTCTTAATTATCTTGATAAAAGAAAAAGGGAGGAGCCTCTCGGAGAAAGAGAAGACAGAATCACCCATAGTGATTCTTCTCAAAGACAAGAATCGCCTCATGAAGAGCTCCAAAGAAATCAAATGGAACGCAAATTCAAGGACGCTCTGAGGGCTCTTCCTTCTGATCAGAGGATTGTCTTTATCTTAAGAACTTATGAAAATCTCAGTTATAAAGAGATATCTCAGACATTGGACATTCCTCAGGGAACAGTGATGTCCCGCCTGAAAAGAGCCAGAAAAAAAATGAAAACCCTCCTCTCTGAATACTTATGAAGGAGATATTGATGAGTCACAAGAAAATCAAGGATAGACTAGGAGCTTATCTCGACGGAGAGCTTGACCAAAAACAGAAGGAAAAGGTCAAGAATCACCTGAAATCCTGCTCAAGCTGCAGAGAGGAGCTGGAGAGCCTGGAAAAACTCGAAAATCTATCAGCCCAGTTTTTATCTGTCTCTCGAAAAGAGGAATATTGGGAATTGCTGCCATCAAGGATTACTACTCAAATAAGAGAAAAAATGTCTGAAACTCCACATAAGGAGGCTAAAATGTTTCATGATTCGTTTATCCAACCGGAAAAAAATATAGGGATGAAAGCTTTAGTCTTTCCCATCTCACTGGCAGTCCATGTCATCATGGCACTTATTTTAGTGGTTTATCCTCTTCTTACCACTGGGAATCTGCCTCAGGTAGAAATCTACAGCGCATTTCTTGCCCCTCCCCCACCTCCTCCTCCACCACCTCCTCCCCC
>CAYSCW010000004.1:0-152495 GCA_964429795.1 uncultured Eubacteriales bacterium | reverse complement strand
CTTTCAGAGAGGGAATACGGGATTTATTCACCGTCCATCCCCACAATGTCTTCCTAGTCAAATTTTCCTACTGCTTCCAGCTTTAATGGAATCAAACATGTCCGTTAGAGGCTTTTGCTACCGAATACATGTATGAGGGGATTAAATTTCAAGATGTTTATCTGGATATTTCTATCGGGAGAAAAGTCGGGTTTATCGCTTGTCCTGCAGCAGAGGGAAAATACCTGGGGGTCATTTTTCTTCGAGGTGCATCCGGGTCGGCCATCGTAAGAGAAAATCCTGCCCCGATACTGATCCTTCATGGGAAAAAGGATGATCAATGTCCGGTCGAATGGGCCTACAGTATGGAAAGAATTTACAAAGCTGCAGGAGTTCCGTGTCAGATTAAAGTCTTTCCAGATGAAGGTCATGTGTTCAGTCTGAAAGCCATGGACGAAGTAAGGGGGATTGTGGGTGAATTTTTGCACAAATATTTGGGGAAAAACGACAAAAAATCCACAGATTCTGTCTTCTAAAGTATAACCTGGCGCAGGTTGAGAGGCTCGGCTTCGATTCCATAATAACCAGGAAGCACGGAACCATCCACGATTCCGCAGATTCCGGTCTCTAATAAGAAATCCGCTCCATTCTATTTGACCAGAATCAGGGGAGAAAAGTAAATCATGACTGTGGCGATTATTGCCAGGATGACAAGCGACAGAACGACATCCCTGGTTGTCCAGCTAGCGCGGGAGGCCTGCTTATCCTCGGCTGTGGTGGTGGCATAGGTCAGACCCTGAATCTTTTGGTAAGAGGGCGGCCGGGTGAACATGCTGACCACCACCATCAAGCCGATGCATACCAGAGTTAAATAAACGCAGAAATACAGATAATTGACATGGGCAAAGGTGTACAGCCATCCACTCAGCGAGCCCTTGTTGAGCTCTGCGACCAGACGCAGCATACCGATGACAAATCCTCCTACCAGTGCGGTCAGAGCCCCTTTGGAATTGATTCTTTTCCAGAGTATTCCCAGGATAAAGACCGAGAAGATGGGAGGCGCCAGGTAAGACTGGACGCTCTGGAGGTAATGATAAAGCTCTCCGGAGATGTATTTCATGAAAGGAATCCAGAGTATGCCACTGACAACGACCACGGCGGTCGCAAGCCGGCCGACAAAGACCAGTCTTTTTTCTGAGGCTTTTGGTCTGAGTTTTTTATAAATATCCATGGTAAAAAGGGTGGAGCAGGAGTTAAAAACAGCAGCCAGGGAGCTCATCAGAGCAGCCAGCAACCCGCCCACCACAAGCCCCCTGATGCCGGCGGGAAGCAGGGCCTTGACCAAGGTGGGAAAGGCCTGGTCAGAAGCCTCGAGCTGAAGCTGGCCTGTCTTGGCTAAAGCATAGGCAATAACACCGGGAATAAAGAATATGAAGAAGGGGAATAGCTTCAGATAGGAGGCTAATATGCTTCCCCGTCTGGCATGTTCTTCGTTTTTGGCAGCCAGGGCCCTCTGGACGATGACCTGGTCTGTGCACCAGTACCAGATCCCTACGATCGGCGGAGCCAGGATCATCCCCAGCCAGGGAAAATCGGGGTGGTCCAGGGGCAAGAACAGGTTGAGGTGGTCAGTTCCGACAATCGCTACCAGGTTGCTCCATCCTCCGATTTTGACCAGTCCCATGACGGTGACAGTGATCGAGCCGAGGAGCAAAACAAAAGCCTGAAGGCTTTCGGTGTAGACCACGGCTCGCAGACCACCCAGTATAGTGTAGATGCCGGTCAGGATCACCGTGATCAAAGCACCTGTCCAGAATTCAACACCCATCAGAGTCTGAAACACCACTGCACCAGCGTAGACCGTGACCGATACTTTTGTCAGCACATAGGCGACCAGAGAGATCAGGGAGAGAAACCAGCGGGCCTTGGGGGAGTAACGCCTCTCCAGGAATTCCGGCATGGTGAACACCTTACTCCGCATGTAAAAGGGAACAAAAACCCATCCCAGCAGCAAAATGCACCAGGCGTGGAGTTCATAGTGACCCATGGCCACGCCGCTTTTAGCGCCGGTTCCAGCCAACCCTACGATGTGCTCGGAGCCGATGTTGGAGGCAAAAATAGCTGTTCCTATCACAAACCAACCCACATGCCTCCCTGCCAGAAAATATTCAGTGGATGTGTCCTGCTTCTGCCGGATCACCCACCAGGCAATTCCCAAGATGACCAGAAAATAAAGGGCAACTACTGTCCAGTCTAAAAGCTGTAACCCCTGCATAAGTTAATCCCTCAGTCCTCATTTAGTGAAGCCTTATTTTTTATATTAACTCCATAAACATGTCAAATTATTTGAAGGGAAAGTACTGTTTTCCCAAGAGGCAAACTTCTGCTTCTGCAGAAAACATTTTTGTTCTGTCTCCTTGATTTGACCATCCCGGGGGACCGTGCTATAAAGGCTGCACTGAAGATTGTTTTTATTACAGGGTATCTAGCATAAAAAAGAGGAGGAAATAATGACTCCAAGGATGAAGACCTGGACGCGGCTTGCCACGGGTTTGATAATGGTTATCCTGTTTGCTTTCAGCATACACACTTTAACGGCCAAGCAGAATACAGAAAACAGGATCATTATCAGCGCCGACCAAGGCAAACACATCATCTGCAAGAACATCTACGGACACTTTTCCGAACACCTGGGACGATGCATCTATGAAGGCTATTGGGTGGGAGAGGACAGTCCGATCAAAAATGTGCGGGGCATCCGTCAGGATGTGGTGGAGGCTCTGAAAAAAATCGAGATCCCAGTGCTTCGTTGGCCGGGGGGATGCTTTGCAGACGAGTATCACTGGAAAGACGGGATTGGCCCGCGGAACGAGCGCCCCACAATGGTAAACACCCACTGGGGCAAAGTCACGGAAAACAACCACTTCGGCACACACGAATTCCTGGACCTGTGTGAGCAACTGGAATGCGAGCCCTATATTTGCGGGAATGTGGGAAGTGGGACGGTGCAGGAAATGCAGGAGTGGGTTGAGTACATCACTTTTGACGGGCGCAGTCCGATGGCTGACCTCCGCCGGCAAAACGGCAGAGATAAGACTTGGCAGCTCAAATTCTTCGGAGTGGGCAACGAGAACTGGGGCTGCGGGGGAAGCATGCGGCCTGAGTATTATGCCGATGTCTACAGACGGTACCAGACTTATGTCCGCAACTTCTCTGGAAACAGAATCGCCAAGATCGTCTGCGGCAGCTACGGCGACAATACCCACTGGACAGAGGTCCTGATGCGGGAAGCCGGAGGCCTGATGGGAGGGCTGAGCTTCCATTACTACACGGTGCCGGGTGGATGGGGAAACAAGAATTCCGCCATCGAGTTTAGCGAAGCCGACTGGTTTGAAACGCTGAAGCTCGCCCTGCGCATGGAAGAGTTCATACAAACACACGGCACGATCATGGACAGGTACGACTTGGAAAAGCAGGTGGGGCTCTTCGTAGATGAGTGGGGAACCTGGTATCAGGTGGAGCCCGGAACAAATCCCGGTTTTCTCTACCAGCAGAACACACTCCGGGATGCCCTGGTAGCCGGCCTGACGCTGAACATTTTCAACAACCACTGCGACAGGGTCCGCATGGCCAACCTGGCCCAGACTATCAACGTTCTCCAGGCCGTGATCCTCACCCAGGGCGAGGAGATGATTGTCACGCCCACCTATCATGTGTTTGACCTGTACAAAGTCCACCAGGACGCCACTCTCCTGCCCATCAACCTTCAGTGCTCCCGGTACAGCTTCAAAACCGAAGATATCCCTTTGCTGAGCGTCTCGGCATCCCGGGATAAAGACGGAAAAATCCATATCTCTCTGTGCAACCTGGATCCGAATCAACCCGCAGAGGTGCTGTGTGAAATCCGGGGGGCTCAAGCGAAAATCATCTCCGGCCGCATCCTCGCCGCAGCGAAAATGAATGCCCACAACACCTTTGAAAGCCCCCATACAGTCAAGACAGAAGCTTTCCAGGATTTTCGATTGAAGGATAACAAAATACAAACCACATTGCCCTCAAAGTGTGTGGTTGTTTTGGAGATTCAGTGTCAGAAGCCTGTAAATCCGGGCAGCTAAGCCACCGCGCAAGCTCATTTGATTTTCAATTGATTTTTAGAAGATATTTTTCTGTTCCGGGAAATACACATGATGGCCAGGGGCAAAATTCAGTGTTATTTTACACGCCACTCGTGGATGCCACCAGAAAAATTGGGTGGGGACTGGATCTCCAAGCGCAAGCCCGTAGTCCTGATGGTCTCAAAGGTCACCTTGTTGTATTCATCTTTTTTGACCGCGTATTCATCCTCGGTGTAGACCGGCTTCCATTCTTTTCCATCCCAGTAGAGAATGCGCCAGGACTGGGGCAGTCTGCATTCCCCTGTTCCCGTGTCATCGAACCAATAGACTTCGACCATGGAGACTTCCGCCATTTCCGGAAAATCGTACTGAATCCACTCGCTCGTACCTTTATGGGGCCACCAGTGAAAAAAAGGCACATCATGGTCGACGGAGCTCTTCGGCTCCAGCTGGTCGTTGACCGCCTCCGGATTTTTGCCGTATGAGTCGCTCACCCGAATGGTCGATGCCAGGGTCGGACGTCCCAGAGGATTAACAGCGGATTCTTCCCGGGCCAGCCAGACAGCCATCTCGCCTTTACCCCGGTGGGCCCATGCGTAATAAGGAATGGCCAGGAAGTCCTGTTCAGCCTTCTCCAAGGTTTCCTTATCCTCACCCACCTTGAAGGCCATCGCTTTTCCTGTGATAACCTGTACACCTCTGAGCAGGTCCGGGCGAAATTTGATACCCAAAGGAGCTTCATCGGGTAAGAGAAGATTGCGGACATGACCTCCGGGATTATCCGGCCATTCCACACAATACACTATAGGCCCACGCTCCAGAGCAACCTTTCCCCGGTCCGCCTCGACACTCTCATGGGCTACCACCCGGCGGACGGGCATAGGAAGATTGAGCTCGATGGTATCGCCCTGCTCCCATGTGCGCTGGATGCGGGCATAGCCTTTGTCCATATTCAGAGGCACGGATTCTCCGTTAACCTTCAGTCTGATTTCCTGTTCTTTGGAATTTTGATAGCGATAAAGATCGCTGGGCACGGGTTTATCTTGAGCCCATCCCGGGATGCGAAGACATACTGTAAACTTCTCTTTTTTATTCTGAGGAGCCACTCTGATCTTGACAGCTCCATCCCAGGGATACCGTGTCTCCTGTGCGATATTTACCGTGCTCTTCTCCATTTCCACTGTGGCCTCGTTGGCCACATACAGGTTGACATAAAGGTTTCTGCCGCTGTGAGCATAGACATAGCCGGGGACCGAAGCGATGAAGCGAGTCATATTTCCCGGACAACAGGCGCACCCGAACCAGGGGCTTCTCTCATGCTGGCCCACGGACTCCAAGGGATTGGGATAAAAGAACTTTGTTCCGCCCAGGGACACACCGGAGAGAAGTCCGTTATAGAGAGTCCGCTCCATCACATCGATGTATTTGGCCTCCCCATGGAGCAGAAAGAGGCGAAGGTTCCAGAACACATTGCCTATGGCTGCGCAGGTCTCGTTGTAAGCACTCATGTTGGGAAGCTCGTAATTTTCTCCGAAAGCCTCACCCGAAGACTTTGCGCCGATTCCTCCAGTCAGATAGAGTTTCTTGCTCACCACATTATCCCAGATGCGGTTAATAGCCTCGAGATAATCTTCGTCTCCTGTGAGAGCTGCAATATCTGCCATACCGGAGTACATGTAGGAAGCCCGGACCGCATGCCCGACAGCCTCGTCCTGCTCGATCACCGGAGTATGGTCCTGGTTGTATTTTCCGCCTAGCTTACGTCCGTCCAATGGCTTGCCTCTCACATCCAGGAAGAATTGAGCCAGATCGAGATATTTCCTCTCTCCTGTAGCACGGTACAGCTTGACCAATCCCATCTCGATGACCTGATGGCCTGGTGACTCCTGACGTTTACCCGGGCCAAAAACCTTTCCCACCAAGTCGGCATTTTTCAGCGCGATGTCCAGGAGGTTTCGCTTTCCTGTAGCCTGATAGTGGGCTGCGGCTGCCTCATACAGGTGCCCGGCATTATAAAGTTCATGGCTGCTGCTGAGATTGGCCCAGCGCTCATCGCCGAACCAGTTTTTCAGATGGTCTGCCCTGTTGGTCCTTGCGGTGTAGAGATAGCCATCTTCTTCCTGGGCTGCGGCGAGGAGATCAATCAAACCGTCCAAGTATTTGTCCAATTCCGGGTCAGGCTTGACCATCAGAGCATAGGAGGCCCCTTCCAAAGTCTTATAAATATCCGTATCGTCGAAGGGATAACTTCCACGCTGTCCGCCCTGCTTCCTGCCTCCGGCAATGGCAAAGTTGTCCACGCGGCCGGTCTCTTCGCATTTCTGGAAGGCATGAGGAATGGTAACAGTGCGATTGGTCTCTATCCTGGGGGCCCAGAATTCATCAGTGATCTTAACGGCAGTGAAGGGAACCGGCTGGAAGGGATAGTCTCTTGGCTTCTGTGACGTCTGACAGCACAAAAGTGTGAATATCAAGGCTGCTGTTATAAAAATTCTCGAATGAATCCTCATCATACCTCCTTGCACCGAGATTACTGCCAATATATTACCACAATTTGTTCTTTTCCCAAGTCCACGCTCCAGGTTTTTACCTGTTGACATCCTGCTAGAGATATATCACGGACAAAATAGCGGGTCATCCTGAAAAAAATGAGGAAAATGCTGTGGCAGGAGTGTCCCTAAAGGTCAAGAATTCTTCCCAGAAATGCAGAAAAAGGAGGAGCTGTTTATTCCATGCATTAATTTTATTAATTAAATTATTAAAAAAAATTAAATAAATTAATAATAAACTTAACAAAATGAATATTTTATGGTATATAAAATAAGAAGAATTAATTCAATGAAGGAAGCATCTCCAAAACCGTGATGCAGCAGCAGCCAGGTAAGCTGAGGAGGAAGTCATCCGGAGGCGAGCGGGCATAGTTCCTCTCCATTCTCGCTGGGGAAAATTTGCGGGCTAACGAATCAGCTTACCTGACTGCTGTTGAAACTGTCACGGAAATAAGGACGCTTACTTCGAGGAAAAAAAATGGCAAAAGATTGGCATGAATTAACCAGATTGACCCGTGGATATCCTCTGACTATTGAGAGGGTGAAGATCGAAGAGAGGGATATCGTGCTGGAGGGTAGCTTTGAACTTCCTCCTCTTGCCCGCTTGACCATGGAGGATCAGATTTTTATCACCGCTTTTGTCCGAAGCCACGGTTCGATCAAAGAAATGGAAGAGCTGTTCAACGTCAGCTATCCCACGGTTAAGAACCGGTTGAACAGGATTTCACGGCAGCTTGAATTCGTGGAGATCAATCCTCCCCCCTCGAAGAGCGAAATCATCGCCCGACTGGAAAGAGGTGAGATCTCAGTTGAGGAAGCTTTGCAAAGCTTGAGGAGACAATCATGATTCCCATGCTGATGAAGATGAAAATAGTGGAGAGGGGCAGGAAAAAAGTTAATCTTAGCTTCCCCATCATTCTTTTATGGATCGCGGTCCTTGCCCTCCTGATCGTATTGCTCCCCTTCGTCCTGATCGCAGCCCTGCTCCTCTGGCCTCAAGGTTATGGGAAGATACCGCTTGCCGTGTATGCAATACTCTTTTCATTAATCTTCTCTTTGTCCGGCCTGCATATCCAGGTCGAAGACAAAAAGAATCAAATACTGATTATATTAAAATAATGGAGGAAAACCATGAGTGAAGAACGACGCAAAATTTTAGAGATGCTTCAAAAAGGAAAAATCAGCGTGGACGAGGCAGAGAGACTTCTTTCTGCTCTTTCCTCTCCTGAGGTTGAGGAGAGAGAAATCCCTTCTGAGAAAGGAAAACTGAAATATCTGCGTATTCTTGTCGAGCCAGGACCAGGATCTGAAGAAAAGGAAAGAGTGAATGTTCGTGTTCCCTTGAAGTTGATAAGAGCAGGACTTAAGCTGGCTTCTTTCATCCCCAAGCATGCCCAGACAAAGGTGAATGAGGCCTTGCAGGAGAAGGGGATCGATTTCGATTTTAAAACTGTGACTTCAGAGGATTTGGAGGATCTGGTCACTCAGCTTGACGATCTGACAGTAGAGGTGGAAGGCAAGGAGACAGTCCGTATTTATTGTGAATGAGGAATTGGCCCGGATCAGAAGATGATTTTCTCGGGTATTTCGGCGGCCTTTTTTCCTCCTGGGTAGAGCTTTCCGGATTTTACTTTCAGGAAATCATTCTCCCTTCACATCGTTTCCCTCAGGTTTGGATGTGCTTTTCTCCTCGCCGAAGAGATCGAGCTGGCCGCTTTTAATCTTATCGATGATGTCTTTGAGGACAGGATATTTTTGGATGAGATCATGGGGTATGTCCAGTTTCTCCCCTGTGATCATGTTCTTAATCTGGAGGGCATTGGCTAGAGCTTGGCCCCGGTAGTGGTTGTTGGTGATGACGTAAACCTTGTCGCTTTTTTTTCCCAGTTCTTTTATTCTCTCCACCCATTCTTCCAGCTCTTCTTTGGTATAGAGATAGTTGTATCTCTCGTCGCGGCCTGCATCTTCCCTGAACCAGTTTTTATAGTTCCGGCCGTGAAGACGGACATAGGAGAATCGAAGGTTGGTGCTTATGGCACTGGGACGGATGGAATTGCGGAATATCGGTTGATCAATATTGCAGAAGCCCACATTGTTCTCAGAAAGCAAGGCGAAAAAGTGCGGGTCGTTCCAGGAAGAATGTCTTACCTCTATAGCCAGAGGATAATCCGAGAAGAGTTCGAAAAGGCTCACCAGGTATTCATAATGAGAAGCCGTAGCGATGAAAGACCAAGGAAATTGAACGAGAATGGCAGCCAATCTGCTTTTGGCTCTCAGTGGCTCGATCCCCAGCTTGAACTCATCCACATCCTTCTGAGTGAAGTCTTTTCTCTGGTGGGTGAAGATCTGATGGAGCTTGACTGCAAAGAGAAAATCGGGATGAGCCGCCACTTTTTTTATCCAGGAGAGGGCCATATACAGAGGTGGATGTCTGTAGAACGTGCTGTTTATCTCTACCATGTTGATGTAATCGGCCAGAAAGACAAGGGGATGAAAATTCCGTCCCTTGCTTGCAGGATAGATGACGCCTTCCCAGTCCTTGTAGCTCCAACCGGCTGTTCCGATATAATAGCTGGCCATAGAGCCTTTATTTTAAACGAAAGACCTGAATTTTCCAAAAAAAGATTGCGACCAAAACTTTTTTTGTTTATCATGTTTAGGAAAATCGAGGAAGGCAGGAATGAGAAAAGTAGGCATGATTTTTATGTTTTTTCTCATCCTTTTTCCTTGTTGCAACAGGACGGAGAAAGATCTTTATACCATGGGCATCTTTCAGGTTGATGATGCCCCTCACTTGAATGAAGTCCGAAAGGGATTTCTACGGGCATTGGAAGACAACGGGCTGATCGACGGGGTGAACATTCGGCTGATTATCAGGAACGGAATGGGAGATATTCCCGAAGTCCATAGAATTGCCCGGGAATTCGTAGAGAAGAAGGTTGACATGATAGTGGCCCTTTCCACTTCCTCTCTTCAGGCTGCCCTTCATGCCACTCACCAAATCCCCATCATATTCTCTTCTGTGGCCAATCCTTACCTGGCTGGAGCAGGAAAGTCTGCTCAATATCATAAGGAGAATGTTTCCGGCGTTTCCTCGAAAGGTCCCATAAAAGAGAGCCTTGTTTTTCTCAGAGAAATTCTTCCTCAGGCTAAAAGAGTGGGTACGTTATGGACACCTGCTGAGATCAATTCTGCATTCTATCTGGAGCTGGCGAGAGAAGCAGCCAGTGAGTTGGGCCTGGAAATAGTAGAGATCCCCATCACCAACAAAAGCGAGGTTCTTCTCGCTGCTCAGGCTTTGGTTAACGAGAAGATCGATGCCATTTATCAGATCTCTGATAACACCATCAACGCTTCCTTCGAAGCCGTAGGAAGGGTGGCAGAGGAAAATAACATTCCTCTTCTGGGGGGATTCCTTCTCTCTACCCATCTGGGAGCCAGCGCGGCATTGGGCTGGGATTTTTTTGATATGGGTTATAAATCTGGTCTCATGGCTATCCAGGTTAAAAACGGAAAAAGCCCAGGGGATATCCCTTTCCAATATATGGATAAAATCAGGTTGTATTTAAATTTAAATGCAGCCAAGAAACAAAACATTGAATTTTCTGAAAAGGTTCTTAACCAAGCAGACGAAATCATCGGCATCGAGGAGAATTCGCCTCAGAATTCTGAAGTCCGATGAAAAAAATCTTCGGATATTTTTTACTCTCTCTTTTTCTCATTCTCTTAGGCATCCTGGTCTTCCTCTTTGCATACTTCTACCGATCTATCCCTGAAATAAAGGGAAAACGCTCTCTCGAAGGCCTTAGCGCTGAGGTGAGGATCATCAAGGATAGCTGGGGAGTTCCTCATATTTTCGCCCGAAACGAAAAAGACCTCTATTTCGCCTGCGGTTACATCCACGCCCAGGAGAGAATGTGGCAGATGGACCTGAACAGGAGGGCGGGATACGGCAGGCTTTCTGAGATCTTCGGGGAAAAAACATTTGAGAAGGACAGGCTTCTCAGAAATTTTTCCCTCAGGGAGGTCGCCTTAAGAGACCTTGAGAAGGTTTCCTCAAAGATGAAGGAGCTTCTCATCTGCTACGCTAAAGGCGTGAATGCCTGGATGGATTCCCGGGGATGGAACTGGCCTCCTGAGTTTTTGCTTTTACGCTATCGCCCAGAACCTTGGCAACTCGTTGATTCGCTGTTGGTGAGAGGGATTATGGCTCTTGCCCTTTCCTACGAATATCAGAACGAAGTGATGAGAGCGAGACTTGTCAAAAAGCTTGGCCCGGAAGAAGCTCTTTCCATCTTAGAAGAAGGAGCTGTTATTCCCTCCCACGAGTTGGCGGCTATCTCTCTTTCCCCTTTGTTGAAAACACATGACAGTCAAGGAAGCAACAGCTGGGTTCTTGGAGGAAGCAAGACTGTATCTGGAAAACCTCTCTTGGCCAACGATCCCCATCTTGAAATCAGCCTTCCCCCAATCTGGTATGAAATCCATCTGAATTGTCCCACCATGAATGTTGTGGGCGTATCCATTCCTGGCAGTCCCCTGGTGATTCTTGGTCATAACCAGCATATTGCCTGGGGAATGACCTATTCCACCGCTGATTGTCAGGATCTTTATCTGGAAAGATTCAATGATTCCAAGGATATGTACTTGAGTGGGAAAGGTTGGAAGCCTCTCCGCAAAACCCAAGAGAAGATCAGAATCAGAGGAAGGAAAGAGGCTGAGAAGATGGAGATCCTGTGGACAGAACGAGGCCCTATAATTTCTCCAATAATTTTGGAAGCTCAGGTCCCCGTATCGCTCTGCTGGACTGTCTATGAGGGAGGAAGGACTTTTGAGGCCTTCTATCTGCTCAACAAAGCCAGCAATTGGGAGGAGTTCAAGGAGGCACTCAAGCTGTTTGATGCTCCTTCCCACAATTTTGTCTATGCTGACAGGTATGGCAACATCGGTTATTACCTAAGCGGAAGAATACCTCTCAGGCCGAAAGAAGCTGCTCTTTATCCTTTTCCAGGATGGGTCGAGGATGGGCAATGGCAGGGGGACATAGCCGAGGAGGAAAAGCCAAACCTTTTTAACCCAGAGAAGGGATACATCGTTACCGCAAACAACAAGATCATTCCCGAGAATTATCCCTATTATGTGAGTCTTGACTGGGATGCTCCATTCAGAGCCGAAAGAATAGAAGAGCTGCTTCTGCAAAAGGAAAAGCAAGATGCGGAAACATTGAAGCGTATTCAGAATGATATATATTCCAAGAAGGCAGAGCTTATCCTGCCCCTTCTCCGGGGAATTAAAGGAGAAAAGACCGGCCTCAGAGAATCGCTTGATATCCTCAGAGAATGGGATTTGCAGGTGAATTCTCAAAAAGGGGCAGCCCTTTTTCTGGCTTTTATGGATGCTCTTCACGAAGAAGTGTTTCAGGATGAGCTGGGCAAAGAGTTCGAGAGGTTCGATTTTTTTTACCGGCGCAAGAAGGCCGGACTCCTTCGTATCCTTTCTGAGCCTTTTTCTCCCTGGTTTGATGATAAGGAGACAGATTCTATCGAGAGCCGGGAGCGCATCTTTGAAGTCAGCCTGGAGAAAGCTCGGCGTTGGTTAGAGAAGAAATACGGTGCTGTGGAGAACTGGGATTGGACCAGGATGCATGCCATCACTTTTCGCCATGTGCTGGGCCAATCTTCTCTCTTGAGATTTTTTAACCGCGGCCCTTATCCGCTGGATGGTAATGCTTTTACTGTGAAGGTTTCTTTCTCCATAAGAGATTCTGGAGTCACCCACGGTGTCTCCTACCGTCAGATCATAGATCTCGGCGATCACCGCAACTCAGTCTGTGTCATCACTTCTGGTCAGAGTGGTCATGTCTTGAGTCATTCCTATGATGATCAGATTCCTCTCTGGCTGGGAGAGCTTTATCATCCTATGCTTTTCTCTTCAGAGGAGATCGAAGATGAGGCCAGGGGCATTCTTTTGCTCAAACCCTTGAAGGAAGACTCGCAATAGTGAAAAATAAGAAGAGGGGTGAAAGATGAAGATCTGCGGACTTTTAACAGAAGATCATATTTTTCTGGATTTGAAGCCTGGAGATAAAAGAGAAATTCTGGAAGAATTTGTTTCAGGCCTTAAAAAAAGGGGATTGATAACTGAAGAAAAGGTAATCTTGGGTGAACTCTTGAAGAGAGAAGGCCTGGGAAGTACTGGTTTGGAGAAGGGGATTGCCGTTCCACATGCTTTAACGGATAAGATTAAGAAGCCTCTTCTTGCTCTGGCATTAATAAGAAAAGGTATGGATTTTGAGGCGGCAGACCAGAGGCTGACCTATGTCATTCTTCTCCTGTTGGGCACTAAAGACAATCCTGGTTATCAGCTAAAGGTCCTGGCCCATATCTGCCGGCTGGTAAAGGAAACCAGAGTCGTGGAGAAGATAAAAAAGGCCAAATCTCCCAGTGATATCTGTTCGATATTTGAGGAAGAAGAAGTAAAGATCTGATGAAACTTTTAATAGTGATACTCAACAAGGTGGAAAAACTGGAGGAAGTGCTGGAAGGCTTTATTGAAATCGGTATCACAGGGGCCACTGTGATAGACAGCATTGGTATGGGCCATATCCTTTCTGAGGAAGTTCCCATTTTTGCCGGATTGAGATTCATGTTTACCGGCAATAAACCTCACAACAAGACTATTTTTTCTGCTATCCGAGATGAGAAAGAAAAGCCGGCCATCGAGCTTCTGCGTAATATTTTGGGAGACATAAACCAGCCAGGAACAGGAATTGTCTTCACTATTCCCATAGAGAGAGTGGAAGGCTTGAAGCCAGAAATTTAATCTTTATGAAAGTCTTTTTTGCTTTTGGCTTTCTTATCCTCATCGCCTTTCTCGGCTCTCGCTTCCTTTTCAGGGGAAAGAAATTCCTCACCCCCACCAATTATTTCATTCTTTCCGGATTGATCTATGTCTTTTTGGGCATTGTCCTGGGTAAACATGGACTCAATGTTTTGAGTCCAGAGGTGCTCAAAGGGCTTCATCCTCTGATCAGTTTGGGATTAGGTTGGATTGGATTTCTGTTCGGCTTTCAGCTTGAATTTCGTTATCTTCGACGGTTCCCCCGAAAATTCATCGGTCTTTCTTTTCTGCAGTCTTTTTTCGTTTTTGCTCTAGTTAGCCTGTCCTTTGCCTGGATTTTGTCTGTTTTATTTTCGTCTCAACCCTCCTATCTTCTTTACGGGATGGCGGTGGCCTTTGGTCTTCTGGCAAGTCTCAGCTCACCTACTCTCCTCAATTTTGCCACTTCGATGCTACCCAGGAAGGGAGATTATTATTATCTGGCGCGATTTCTAGTCAGCGTCAGTGGATTTTGGGCGGTTAGCGGCTTGATCCTCATTTCATCTTTTTGGCGCTATCCCTTTTCTGCGCAGAAGATCTTTTTGGAAGGTCTTATCCTTTTTTCTTCTTTGCTCCTCTTTGCTCTTTTAATCGGATCTGTCTTCCATCTTCTCACCAGAAAGAGAGCCAGGGAACAGGATGTTTTTGTCTTTCTTTTAAGTTTGGTGTTTTTCGCATCCGGTGCTGCCTTCTTTTTCAACCTTCCTCCTCTCTGTGTCTGCATGGTCATGGGCGTAACCTTATCCAACCTTACCAGGATTCAAGAGAAAATATACCCTCTTCTCCTCTCGGCAGAGAAGCCTTTCTATATAACTTTTTTGATACTCATCGGAGCTCTATGGGAACTCGATTTCGAATACACTATTGCCATATTAGTCGGGCTTATTGTGATTTTGAGGGTTATTGGTTTTTCTCTTCCTCTGAAGCCTGTTGGCGGATTGCTTGACTTTCCCTATCCTCTTCCTTTCCGTTTCGGCCTCTGCTTTCTCTCCCCAGGAGGCATAGCGGTGGCATTTGCCATCAGTATCAAATTGATGTATCCATTGCCTCTTACCGATATCTTTTTTTCCGCAGCTCTCCTTTCCATCATCATCAGTGAGTTTGTTAGCCCCTGGGCTTTGAAAATATCTCTGTTAAGGCTTGAGTCGGAAGAATGAGCATTATTGTCCTTTTCCTCGTCTTCGCGGTTATGCTTTTTCTCAGAAGTCCTCTCTCTGCTCCCTTTTCTCTTCCTGAACAGGGGTCCTCCCTTGCCCTGGGTTTCATCATGATTTTTGCCTTTTTAGGGGGAAAGAATATCAACCGACTCAAGCTTCCTCAAATCACGGGATATATTCTGGCAGGAATTGTTTGTGGCCCTTATCTTCTCAAACTCCTGCAAACAGGGGAAGTCCATGACTTGCAACTCCTGGATGGATTGGCCTTAAGTCTGATAGCTTTGACCGCTGGTGGAGAGATGGATCGAGAGAAGCTCAGAGGAAACTGGCGTGCCATTACTTTTCTTGTTTTTTTCCAGACAGTTTTTATCGTGGGTGGAGTGATTCTTTTTGTATGGCTTTTTCGTTCGTTCTTTCCCTTTTTTTCGGGAAAGCCCGGACTTGAAGTCTTGGCTCTCTCTCTTCTTCTGGGGACTCTGGCTACAGCCACTTCGCCTTCCACCACTGTAGCTGTCATCACCGAGAGTCGGGCCAAAGGAAAATATACGGATCTGGTCCTGAGCGTAGCTGTGGTCAAAGATTTTGCGCTGATCATCTTTTTTGCTTTTTCCCTTTCTTTCTCTAAGTCCTTGGTTTTCCCTGGACAGGCGTTTGATTTCGGATTTCTTCTCCATATTTTGTCAGAGATCGGCGGTTCTGTTCTCTTAGGGATTGCTGTGGGCATAGGAGTCACCTTTTATCTGAAATTTGTCAAAAAAGAGATCACTGTATTCGTATTGAGTGTTGCCTTCTTTACCTATCAGATTTCACAAAGCTTCGGGTGGCATCCTCTCCTTGTCTGCTTGCTTGCTGGCTTTTTAGTCAAAAATTTTTCATCACAAGGTGAAAGCCTGATCGATGCTCTAGAGAGAAGCTCTGTTCCCGTTTTTATCATATTTTTTGCCATTTCTGGAGCGTCCATCGACCTTGGTGCCCTGCGGACAAGCTGGATTTTAGCCCTTACCTTTGTCATCTGGAGAGGAATTCTCAAGTTTTGCGGGACCTATGCCGGAGGTAAGCTGGCTAAAGAAGATTCAGTCATCAAGAGGAAGAGTTGGGCAGGTTTCATCTCCCAGGCCGGGGTGGCTTTGGGAATGGCTATAATCATCGAGAGAACTTTCCCTTCATGGGGAGGAGAATTCAAAGCACTGGTCTTGACTGTGATTGCTATCAATCAAATTATCGGTCCTGTGCTTCTTCAAAGATTTTTGGCAAATGTGGGAGAAACAGGAAAAAAGGATTCTGAGTTCAGGCCTCGTCATTAATTTTATGCTAGAGGCTAGATTTTTGCTTCAGGCTTTCATTCCTGAATAAGCCTGATTCCGGGCTTTAAAGAGGAAGGTTGATGATGTGTTGGCCCTTGCCGATTGCCTGGGCCTTTCTGATGGCTCTTTGGGTAAGCTTTGAGGCGAGGAAGAAGGCCTTATCAAGAGGATTGCCTTTGACTAAATAGGCAAGAAGGCTTGAAGAGAAGAAACATCCTGTCCCGTGGACTCTTGTCCTGATTTCTTCCTTTTCCAGAGCAAAAAACTCTTTTCCGTCAAAGAGGAAGTCAATTTTTTGTTTGGGCAGGTGTCCTCCTTTAACCAGGCAGGGAATCCGGGTGATTTCATAGATTTTTTCGGCAGCTTCCTTCATCTCATCGGCTGTGCTGACTCTATTCCTTGATATAAGCGCAGCCTCTTCCAGGTTGGGAGTGAGGAGAGTGGCTTTTCCTTTGATGGCTTGGATATAACTGGATAGAACATCCTTGTCAATAAGCCACTGGCCCGAGCTGGATTTGAAGACTGGGTCAATTACCCTGGGAATACGGGAATGCTGGGACAAAATCCTGGCAACCACCTGAATATTTTCTTTGGATGCAACCATCCCTACCTTGATGCCGGAGAGGGAAACATCCTCTTTAATTGATTGGTACTGACTCCACAGAAATTCAGGCGGAAGGCTATGGATCTTGTTAACCACTTTGGTGTTTTGTGAAGTTACAGCAGTCAGGATGGCCATCCCCATAAAGTCGAGGAAGCGGAAGACATTCACATCGAGAAGCACTCCGGCGCCGGAAGTGGGATCGTATCCAGCTACGGAAAGGAGAATTTTTTTCACCAAAGGAGCGCCTTTCTTTACCGCATTCATTTTAGAAGAAAAGAGGCACAAAAGCCAATTTTACGTTTTTCCTCTGTTGTGTTAATATAGATGCGATTTAAGAGATGAATGCTAGGGCCCATATCTTTGTGTCCGGTCGAGTCCAGGGAGTCTTTTTCCGGGATCACACCAGAAGATGGGCTGCTTCTCTCCATCTTACGGGTTGGGTTAGAAACATGATGGATGGCCGGGTTGAGATCTTGGCAGAAGGGGATAAAGACAGAATAGAGGATCTCATTTCCCGATTAAGGGAAGGACCCCCTATGGCTTATGTGGAGAATGCGGAAGTGAATTGGGAAGAATACAAGGGAGAATTCAGCGATTTCCAGATCACATGGGCCCATTTTTGAAAGCCTCAAAGAACCTCCTTCTATTTTCTGAAAGGAGGACATTTTCTCGAAGAAAGGGTTCGGCATGTTAAAAATAAGCAAAGAGAATCAACCTGAAGTTAATGTTTTCGATGGGGTAGTCCGGAGGACCCTTGCTTGTGGTAAGGACGTTCTCATGGCTAAATTTGAATATAAAAAAGGCTCCAAGGTACCTCCCCACAAACATTCCTATGAACAGGTGACAACCATCCTTGCAGGGGAGCAGAAGATCATCATCAGTAAAGAGGGAAAGAAAGAGGAGATCATCATAAGAAGTGGAGATTCCTACATCATGCCTGCTAACTTTGTGCACGAACAAGAGAGTCTTACAGATGCAATCACAATAGATGCCTGGAGTCTGGCCCCATAAGGCTTTTTCGCTGAATAGCTCCGCAATTTACGAAGACTCAAAGAAACTTTCATTACTTCCCCCCTTCTTTTTAAAGGATGAAGGCCGAGGACGATTTACTGAGGCTTCTTCTGCTGGAGGAATTTCTGACGGCATTCGTTTGAGCAAAAATAATATTCTTTTCCTTGATGGATTTCTCTTATGGCATCTTCCTTGGGAAGATAGGTGTTACACATTTCGTCCTTGACCATGAATCCTGAAACAGGTCTTGGTGGGTGTGGTGACTTTTTGACTTTGCTCAAAGCGCGGAAGAAGCGGATGATCAGATAGACGATGTAGATCAGGAAGGTGTAGAGAATAATCTTTATGATTTGCACCTTTCCAATGTAGAGCATTTCCCCTGGAGTGTCAAATAAGGGAGATAAAAATTTCCTTGATTGTTCGTGGAGTAAAAAGTAATATGGAAAAGAATTACTAACTTGTATTATCCGTAAACATGCGAAACCTTTCATGGAATAGAGGGGAAATTGAGGACATGTATCGATTTTCTGAAATCGGAAACGTGTCCCTTGACTTCCTGAATAATGCAGGTTAACTGTCATAGAAAAAAATGATTCTCATTCATTCAATCATGTCATGAATTCATAAAGGGAGAGAGAATGGATTTTTTATTAACCCAGGAACAGGAAATTTTAAGGGATTCCATCAGGAATTTTGCCCAGAAGGAAATCCAACCCCTTGTCAAAGATAGCGACGAGAAAGGAAAATGGCCAGAGGAATTAACCAAGAAGCTGGGCGAGATGGGGCTGTTAGGAATCATCATCCCCCCAGAATATCAGGGTGCTGGCTATTCAAATGTTGACTACGTCCTCATCCTGGAGGAAATCTCCAAGGTCGATCCTTCGGTTGGCTTGGTTGTTGCTGCCCATAATTCTCTCTGTTCAAACCACATCAACATGTTCTGCAACGAAGAGCAGAAGAAAAAGTACCTGACTCGATTGGCTTCTGGCCAGACATTAGGAGCCTGGGGCCTGACCGAGACTGAAGCAGGTTCTGATGCAGCTGCCCTCAGGACCAAGGCTGTGAAGAAAGGAGATCATTGGGTTCTCAATGGCACAAAGCTTTTTATCACCAATGGCTCCTTGGCTGAGATTGCCGTGGTGGTGGCGGTCACAGATCCTGAGAAGGGAAGGGATGGTGTCTCTGCTTTTATCCTGGAGAAGGGGATGGAAGGATTTAAACCAGGGAAAAAGGAAGATAAATTAGGAATTAGATCGGCTGATACTTCTGAGCTTATATTCGAAGATGTCCAGGTTCCTGCGGAAAACTTGGTTGGGGAGGAAGGAAAAGGATACAGACAGGCCATGGCTATCCTGGATGGGGGCAGAGTCAGTATCGCTGGATTTTCTCTGGGCATCGCTGCCGGAGCTTTGGAGGAGAGCCTCAAATATTCCAAGGAGAGGGTCCAGTTTAATCAGCCCATCGCCAATTTCCAGGCGATCCAATGGATGCTTGCCGATGGGTTTACAGAGCTGGAAGCGGCTCGTCTCCTGACCTATCGGGCGGCATTTCTTGAGGATCAGGGGAAGAAGATTCCAAAGGAATCGGCTATGGCCAAGCTTTTCGCCAGTGAGCTTGCGGTGAAAGCTTCCTCCATGGCGGTACAGATATTCGGAGGATATGGCTTTACCAAGGATTATCCCGTAGAGAAGTTCTACAGGGATTCAAAACTGGCCACTATCGGAGAAGGGACATCTGAGATTCAACGTTGGATCATTGCCCATAAAGTCCTTTCTGAGTATTGATTCCAATCCAAAGAAGAACCAATCTCAGAATTCAGTCCAAAAGAATCTTGTCAATAAATAAGAAGTAGAAGGAGAAATGGTCGGTATTGCGAAGGAATTGCTTAAGGGCAATCCGAGAGCAATTGCCAAGGCGATCTCCATGGTAGAAGATGAGGGCCGCCAAGCGCGAGAACTGTTGAAGAAGATATTTACTCATAGCGGCCGTTCCGTGGTGGTCGGAATCACTGGCTCCCCCGGCTCTGGCAAGAGCACTTTGGTTGACCAGATGATTCCCCTCCTCCGGAAGAGAGAAAAGAAAATCGGTATCGTGGCTGTGGATCCTTCCAGTCCTTTCAGTGGAGGCGCTATCCTTGGCGATCGCATCCGAATGATGCGGCATAGCATTGACCCGGAAGTCTTCATCAGGAGTATGGCTACCCGGGGCCATCTGGGCGGGTTGGCCAAGACCACTGGGGAAGCGATCACCGTCCTTGAAGCAGCAGGCAAGGACCTTATTCTTGTGGAGACGGTGGGGGTTGGTCAGGACGAAGTAGAGGTGGTCAAACTGGCTGATGTGGTTGTGGTGGTTTTGTTCCCCGGTTCAGGGGATGACATCCAGATCTTCAAGGCAGGTGTTATGGAGATAGCTGATATCTTTGTGCTTAATAAAGCTGATTCACCGGAGACGGAGAGAGTAGAGAGACAGCTGAAGGCTGTGCTGGACATGGGTCTGAAAAAGGAGGAATCGATACCTGTGGTCAAAACAGTGGCCACCGAGGGGGAAGGAATAGAAGGATTGATTGGTGAAATCCACAGGCTCATTTCAAGTAAAAACCGCAAGCAACAGGAAGCGAGAAGGAAGAGATTTATATCTTGGATGCTCAAAGATATCATCACAGAGAGAATCTACCAGGAAGTCGCCCAGAATATCCGAAACTCTGAGTGGGAAGGATATGTGGAGAGAATCTTTAAAAGAGAGATCGATCCTTATACTGTGGCAGAAAAATTGGTGAAAGAGGTCAGAGGAGGTTAAGGCCCGGATAACCGCGAAAGAGGTTGATGCTGAGCGGTCAGCCCTCCCCATTTCTTATCCATTTTTGTCGGCTTTCTTTTTGAGTTTATGAAGGGGGATTCTTTTCCGAAGGAATCATTTGTGCTCTTGTGAATGAAGAGCCATTATCCATCTGGCGAAGCTCTGAGCATCGGCGATATCACTCTTGTCTGGGTGGGTATGGGCTGATGCGGCCATCTCTGTCCAGAGTTGGTGCTCTGGAGATTTTTTTAGCTTTTCCAGGGCTTCTACCGATACTTTTCCTCGGCAAGAAAATGTGCCCAAAATTTTTCCTTTGGCAGCTAGAACGACCGCATGTTCAAGGGCTGCTCTGGACAATCGGCTTCCCGTATGAGATCCATAAGTAGAAAAAAGGGCGATTTTTTTTCCTGAGGGGATATTATTCAGGAATTGTTCAACCTTGTAGGGAACGCTGTGAGAATGAACAGGAAACCCGATGAAAACAAGCTGGTATTCCTCGATATCTTCCACTTCATCCAAGGGCTTTATGGTTTTCTCTCCTTCCAGGGCTTCATAGATTGCTTCCGCTATCTTTTTAGTATTTCCTGTCAAGCTGTGGTATGTTACCAGGCTTTTTCTCATCGTTGACTTCCCTTCTTCAGTAATCCTTCATCCGCGAATTCTATGAATCTGAACGAAGTTTTTCTTGTTTTTTTGAGAGATTATTCTTCCATAAATTTGTAAAAAACGCTAGGGGTTGTTTTGAAGCATCTCAAAATTCTTGATGAGTAGAGAATATTTAAAAAGGGATGAGGGCTGGGGGTGAGAAAGCCCCTGTGAGGACTGAGCGGGCACGGTTTCTCTCCGCAGGAGAGAAGAGCGAAGTCCGAACGGGAGCGGATTTTCCTCGCTGGGGAAAATAAGCGTGCTGACGAACCTCCAGCCCTCATCCCTTTCACGGAAACGGAAATGCGTTTAACGGATTAGCGCGGAAGGGTTATCAGGATTTTTGTTCCCTTATTTTCCTTGCTGGAAACCTTGATCGTTCCTCCATGGCTCTCTACGATTTTCTTGGCGATAGGAAGTCCCAGCCCTGTTCCCACGTCTTTTGTGGAGAAAGATGGCTCGAAGATGCGATCCACCAGATCTTGGCTGATACCCATTCCCGTGTCTTCTATTTCAAGTTTGAATGCCGCTTTTTCTTGAGATGTGGTAACCTTGATTTCTCCTTGGTTAAGGATAGCTTCAATGGCATTGGTGAGGATGTTTCTCAAGGCAATCTTCAATTTATCTTTGTCTGCCCATATCAAAAAATCCTCACCCAGGTAAGAATCTCGGATAGAGATCCTTTCCGAAAGGATTTTTCTATAAGGAGTAACTGTATCCTGGATGAGTTCTCGCAGGTCGATGCGCTCCTTGCGCAGAACGGTTTCTTTGGAAGTATCCAGGAATTCATGTGCGATTTTTCTTAAGTTTTCGACCTCCTTGATGATGTAAGAAGCTGATTCTTTGAGGATTTGATCCAGATCCTCTGGCTTGTCCTCATAGACTTTTAATATGTGCTCAGCGGAAAGCTGAATCGGAGTGAGAGGGTTTTTTATTTCATGAGCGACTTTGCGAGCCATCTCTGCCCAGGCAACCTTCTTGCTCATTTCCGCTAACTCTTGCTGATGTTTCTTTAAGTTCTTGACCATGGCATTGAATCCATCAATCAAGGTCTTCATCTCGTCTTCAGGTTTGTGGAATATGGATACTTCAAGATCGCCCAGGCTGACTTGTTTGGTTCCTTTTAGGAGCTGTCTTATGGGAGTGACGATCATTCCTCCCAGACCTCGGGCGAGGAAGAGGACAGCGGCGATGAAAAAAAACGAAATGAAGAAGAGAAATTCGATCAGCTTCTCGGTGGCTCCGGATATTTCCTGCTGTTCAAGAGGAAAAGGAAGGGAGATAAAAAGCGGGGGATCCTCGAGATAATAGGGAATGGTGAGGGTGTGGAAGGAATAATCTCCGATTTTTTGAGTTTGAGTGTAGAGAGGATCGTTTTCATACTGAATTCGAAAGTAGACTTCTCCATCGATCAGCTCTGGCAGGAGTCCGGAATCAAAAAATTCACGCCGACTCGATGAGATGAGTTTTCCTTCTTGGTACAGATTGACGTCGTTTGAGATGGTGGTGCTTATCCAGAGGACTACATTTTCAGGGGGGAGGGTAGGGGCGAGCTGCTCTTCTTCTTGGAAAAATTTGAAATCTTCCATAACCCTCTGAGCAAGGTTTGCGTGGATTTCGGCTTTTTCTGTAAACTGCTGAGCAAATATTCGGCTGAAAAAACTCCGAGTGAAAAAGGTAAAGAGAAGAAGGGGAATGATAGCCACGGCAAAAAAGGAAATATAGACGCGGTTGGAAAAGGACCAGAAGGGACTTCGGATTCTCCTTTTTCCAAAGCTCAGTGAGATAATTCCGATAAGGAACACAGAGAAGATGAGGTAGAGGGAGAAGAGTTTCAAGAATCCCACAGAATAATCAAAGAGGTTTTTTGCCGGCAAGAAAAGAGAATATATCCTGTTGTTATTTCTAAAATAGAAACATTTAAATTTTTTATTCCTGTCCTTAAAATGAGACCAGAGAAAACCAGGAGGATTTTGAACTGCCTGAAAGACTTGAGTAGGTATTCCTGATGATATTTTGTTTGGATTAAAGATTAATTTGGCTTGGTCATCGAAGATGGCAAATCCAAAGTCAAATTGATCGAGGGAAGGAATAGAAGAGACTCTCAGTAGCTCAAAATAGGGATTGGCTGAATAAAGGAAGGGCAGCATGTCGTAGTCGATGGATAGATAGAGAATCATTCTACCTAGATAATTTTCTTCCTCGAACCAGTCTTTATAAGCGATGAGAAAATCCTTCTCTTTTCCCATATAAGGGACGCTCTGGCGGAAAATGGACCATTCTGGGTTGACCGGAAGGATATAATCAAGACGGAAAAGGCCGGGTACATTAAGGGAAGCCCGGCTGAGAAGCATACCCTCGGGGTTCATGATCTCAAGGCTGGAATACCAGTTGAATTTCGCGATCAAGGTTCTTTCCCAGAGCGATCGGGCCAATTGCTCTGGCTCCTGTCTGTGGAAGAAGGAGAGAATGATATCCCTCTTTTTATCGATCTCAGGCAGCGATTGCTCGATGAGGAAATTTCCCCAATGCTCTTGTGATTTTATGATGTTTTGAAGGGAGTGCTCAATCAGAGAATGATTCCGGTGAGAAGAGTAGAGTTGAAGAGAAATGTAGATGAAGAGAGTGCTTAAAAGGAATGAAATAAATAGTGCCTCTTTGAGTTTTATGATAGAGGGAAAAAAAGCAAGGATCAACGCAGAAAGTATGACGCATGCCTGGAGGGGGAAAAGAAGAGGCGGGATTATTTCCTTAAAAAGGAAGATATATATGCCGAATTCTGCTAGCAAGATGATAAAGGGCAGAGCAAATGAGCTGGTGTGGGAGAAAATGATTCTCATAGTCGTCAGGATGGCAAGATAAAAACTGAGAAAGAAGAGGAAGATGCTGAGATGGATAAGAAAGAAGGAAACCCGAAAGGAGAAATGGAGTAATTTGATATTGGAGTTGAATACGAGATGGGAGAGGATTTCTTGAAAGAGGAAGAGAAGAAATATGGATAAAAGGATGAGGACGACATTGGCTCCAAAAGCAAAGGAGAAGGGCCATTTCTCTTTGGTCTGCTCATAGAAATGGCGGAAGTAGCCTCGCAGGCTTAGCATGATGAGAAATAGGAAAAAAGAGGTGAGAAAGATGTCCGCCGGAGATTTAGTAAGAGACATGAAGGAAAGAAAACCGGATACAGCGGGTGAGAAGTAGGGAAGAGATTGTACTTTTTCCAGTTGACTTATGGGAAAAAAGAGTGCTCTCAGCCCGATGAGGATGAAAAGAATAAGGATTAAGGAAAGGTGTTTTCGCCTCTGAAAGAAAGGGGGATTCTTAACAGAGTAAAAAAGAAGAAAGGCTAAGGATACACCCAGTGCCAGGTAGAGGAAGAGGAGGGCGGTTTCTTTTTGTGCAGAAAGCTTGGCGGAGAGAGAGGGGGAGCTGAGAGTCACTGTGGCGACGATTCTTTTTTTTTCGTCGCGTAGAGGAAAGAATATGGTTTGGACCTCATCCTGAAGCCTCGGTTGGCCAATATATTCGTCCTTATGCCTGGCGAAGAATCTTTCTGATCCAGAAACATCCTCGCGGAAATCCCTGAAGTCGATCAGGCAGTTATTCAAGAGCTTGGGAGGGAGGAAATTGTATTCTTTCAGGTAGGGAGTTTTAAAATGAGGAATAAAAGCCAAGAGCCTGTAGAAGGCAAGATATTTATCTCTGTTGATCCTTCTTAAAAAAACGAGATAGACAGAGGCTTTTTCATGGACAAGGAGAGAAGATTTTTGGTCATCAGAGTCATTCGCTTCCTCCTGTTGGGTCAGAATAGGGTTGAGATCGATCACGTTGCCCAACCATATGATGAGATCTCCACGATTGCTGTAATAGGCGACTCCCTCTCTTTCTTGGTCAAGGTTCAGTTTCCTGAAGAGAGCGAATATTTCACTTTTTTCTTCTGGAAGAGGGGAGGATAGAAGAAAAATCTGTCTCTGCTTGATTTCAGAGAATAGAGCAGCAAACTCAGACTGGATGGATTTGGCTTGTTTCCGGAGTTGATTGAGGCTTTTTTGATAATAGTTAGAGGAGACAAAGGTGGGTAGAATAAAATGGAGGCAAAGAAAAAGGATGGAGAGGATAAGGCCTGAGATGAAGGCATAGAGCAAAGGAGTTTTTTTTATAAGCAGCAGCAAACGCTTCAAATTTTCTCTGCCTTTATTTCTATGATTTTCCAGTCATCATGGAGGTGATCATGGTTGCGGTTGGAGAGGAGTTTAAGGCCCAAAGGATCGGGTTCCTTGATTAAATAGATGAAGATATGGAAAACATATTGGTTGTTGTTTTTTTTGTTCTTAAAAGACCACCTTGCTTTGAAAATGTAATAGGTCTCTTCTACGGTTGAAGGAAGCTCACTCTCAGAATAGAACTCGAAAGTTAAATAGGAAGAAAAGATTTTCCGGAAGAGAAAGTAAGCTTGTTGGTGAGAAAGCTGGTCAGAAAAAGATATGGGTTCGGGGAGAGAAATGGTTATGGAGCTTTGTGAGGAGAAGATTTCATAGAGCATTCTTGGATTGTTTTGAAGGAAAGACATTTCGATGGCTTCGGTGGTAAGAGGGAGTGCAGATGAGAGGAAGATCAGGATAGAAACGATACTTATCACTTAAAAAATATTATCATAGCTCCTTTCAATGAAGCAAGTGAGGAAGGAAGAGATCAGCCTTTCTCACTCTTGGTTTCCATTTCTTTGGAGACGATGGTTTTGAGCTCGTCTCTTATTCTATCGATTTTTTTCAGCTTGTCTGTGATTTTTAAGAAAAGGGGCTCTTGTCTCTTTATCCCTTCCTGGATGAGAAAAGCTGCGCTTTCGGAACGGCTTTTGAACAGGCCGGCATCCACCAGCATACCCAGTTTTTCGTTGCATTCATCGTTGACTCTGATAGTCAATACAGTGTTTCTCGCAGCCAAGGCTTTTTCGATGACTCGTTTAATAGACTCTGCTGTCTTCGTTGCGAATTTTTCCACTTGGTTCCCGAATTCATCGAGAGGGCGATGGTGTTTTTGTTCTTCTGATTTGGTTTCTTTCTTTTGACTCTTACTGTTCATCAAAATCCTCCCGTAATTTGTAATTCAATTACAATTTACAAGATTCTTATTCATGTGTCAAGTGAATTTTATGGCTTCGTAAGTACATCTTTCAACCATTTGTACACGCTTCTCTGCGTCATGATTTGAAGATGAGTCTTGACTTGGGATCTTTCAGAAAAAATGTGAAGATTTTTCTGAGTAAAAAGCAGTAGGTATGGAAAGGAAGATTTTTTAAATGAAAAATATGAGAATGATAATTCTCTGAAAAAAAGGCTGTTACTCTTCTTTCTCTTCTTCCTTTACCTCTTTTTCTTCTTCCACTTCTTCTTCTTTAGTCTCTTCCTCAAGCTTTTTGGTTCTCATGGCATCTTTAATGCTGCTGATTCCAGCGATAAGAGCGATGAGACCGCCGAAGAAGAGGATAGGCGGAATAAAACCGAAGACAAGTTCATAAAATTCGCGCCACCAAACAAAGATCACCAACACAATACCGCCAGCCATGGCGATTAGTCCTCCTACGATGGCGAGAGCCTTTCCCATGTGAACCCTCCTGTAATGATAAATTTGTTTTTTAGAGCCGCATTATACCAGAACAAAAATAAAGAAGCAACAAAATTTCTCAAACAGCAAGCGTCTCCGTTTCCGTGATAGTTAATAAAAGCGCCGGTTCCTATCCATCCTCGCTGGGGAAAATTCGCGGGCTGACGAATCAGCTTACCTGACTGTTCTCAAAATCATCACGGTAACAGAGATGCTATCCCGTAAACATTCTTTTCATCCATTGAGAGTAGACCTTCTTCCGACATTGAGATAGAATAACTGAAAAAAAGATCAACGGCTGGGAGGTCAGAATGGCTCATCTATACAAGGGATTTACGAAGATAGCGGTCTTCCTGTTATGCCTTTTTGTCTGGAGCTCGCGCTTTATCGCTTGAAAGAGATGATTGAACCTCGCTCGCTTTCTGGAACATTGATCTTGGTCCATACAGCTTCATGCCTCCTTCAGCGGCGTGATCCTCTACATCATCTCTACTCCTCCCACCAACAAAGGTGAACCACTCTATGAAGTGGGGAGAGTCAAGGAGGAATAGAAAAAGAACATCATGAAGATAAAGGGAGTCATCTTTGATATGGATGGAACAGTCGTTGATGTGTCTTACGATTGGAAAAAGATAAAACAAGAATTGGAAACAGAGGGGAAACCTATCCTGCATTTTCTCAGAAACTTGAAAGAGCCGGAAAAGACTCGCAAGTGGAAAATTCTGGAAAAATACGAAAACAAGGCCACACAGAATGCGATCCTCAAGGAAGGGATAAGGAAATTTCTTTACTTCTTATCCCAAAAGGGAATAAAGAAGGCACTGGTCACCAATAATTCTCGTCAGAATGTGGATTATCTTATGGAGAAATTCAAGCTGAAATTCGATTGCGTCATTTCCAGGGAAAGCGGTCTTTGGAAACCTTCTGGAGCGCCCTTCAAAGCCGTTTTGAAAGAGTTGAAACTCACAAGAGAGGAATCCTGTGTGGTCGGCGACTCCCACTTTGATATCCAGGCAGCCAAGGAGGCTGGGATCTCTCGAGTTTTTATCCTTTACAAAGAAAAGGATCAATTCATTACCACCGAAGCTGAAGTTTTCTCATCTGTCCAGGATCTGAAGAGAAAAATGGAGAATCTCATAGAAGACAGCGAATAAAGGAGCAATAATTATGATTCCCAGCCAGAAGCCTTTACAGAAAACTGCAAAACCATGTAACCATTCCATCTGGAATGGTGTTTTATCACATGGGAGAGAAAATTTTTGATTGGGGAGGCAATTCATGAGAAATGACGCTAGGTCTAGGGCCTATTTGACAGTCTTTTTTATTTTTTTCTTGATTTTTTCGGCAAAAGAGACTTTTGCCGACGGATTTATCGTTCCTGTGCCGAAACCCGGAGAGAATATTCCTCCATTGACGGTAAAATACCATAGGGTCGATGTCCAGATCATAAATCAGGTGGCCAAAACATCCATCGATCAGGTTTTTATCAACAATCACCACCGAGACATTGAAGGAATTTTTGTTTTTCCTCTTCCTGAGAAGGCGGCTGTCTCAGAATTTTCCATGTATATCGGAGAGAAAAAAATTGAGGGAGAAATCCTTGATGCTGATAAAGCGAGGCAGATTTATGAAGACATCGTCCGCCGGCTTAAGGATCCTGCCCTGCTGGAATATATAGGTCGAAACATGTTCAGAGCAAGAGTTTATCCCATCCCGGCAAGGGGAGAAAAAAGGATCAAGATCGCCTATTCAGAGATATTAAGATCAGAAAGAGATCTCGTTCGCTATGTCTATCCCCTAAACACCGAAAGATTTTCCCTTCATCCTATAAAGGAGGTGGCCCTTTCGATTAAGATTGAGTCGATAGTCCCTCTGGCCAATATCTATTCTTCCTCTCATAAGGTTTCCATAAGAAAAGAGGCCGAAGGGGAAGCCCGGATAAGCTTCGAGGGGAAAGACATCAAACCAGACAAGGACTTCATTCTTTATTATGGCCTCTCCCAGCAAGACATTGGCATCTCCTTCCTCAGCAGCCGAGGCCTCAAGGAGAATTATTTCATGCTTCTGGCGGCCCCTCGTTATATGAAGAAAAAAGAGAGAGTCCTGAACAAAAACCTCATTTTTGTCCTGGACAGTTCAGGAAGCATGAGTGGACGGAAAATCCTCCAGGCCAAAGAGGCTGTCCGCTTTATCATCAATCATCTGGATGAGAGAGACAGGTTCTCCATCATCGACTTCGATGATGGTGTGAATACCCTCTCTCCTGAAATTGTTCCAGCAACACCGGGAAACAGAGATAAAGCGCGCGCCTTCGTAGATGAGATAGAGGATGCAGGAGGAACAAACATCAATGAGGCCCTCTTGCAAGCGCTGAGAATGGTTAAGCCCGGAGAACAGCCAAATTACATCCTTTTTCTCACCGATGGCCGTCCCACAGTGGGCATCACAGGTACCGCTGAAATATTGAGGAACATCTCCCAATCCAACACACAGCGTTCCCGTATTTTTGTCTTTGGAGTAGGCGATGATGTCAATACCGAGCTTTTAGACAGAATTTCCTCTGACAATAGAGGGCCTTCCGTTTACGTCAGCGAAGATGAAAACCTGGAACTGGCTGTATCCAACTACTACGAGAAGATCGCATCTCCTCTTCTTTCTGATCTTAAGGTCGAGATAAAGGGGATTGAAGTTATGGACGTTTATCCGAGGACTTTGCCTGATTTATTCAGAGGTTCGCAGCTTATCCTGGTAGGCAAGTATAAGGGCGAAGGGCCAGCAAGTATTGTGCTTCAAGGAAAGGTGGGAAAGGAAGAGAGGACATTTGTTCTCAAGGATCAGAAGCTTGTTCAGGACGAAGCCTGTGATTTTCTCCCCCGCCTGTGGGCTACCAGACGAATCGGATATCTTCTTCAAGAAATCCGGCTCCAGGGAGAAAAAGAGGAACTCGTCGATGAAGTAAAAAGACTCGGTTTGAAATATGGCGTTGTTACCCCTTATACTTCCTTCATCGTCACCGAAGAAGAAAGTCTTACCCTCGAAGCTGCTGCGCCTGAGGCGAAAGCTGCTCTTACCGCTCGAGAGGTGACGGGAGCGGGTGCTGTCAAGGCAGCACGGGTTTCCCAGGAAATGAAAACCCTGGATCAGGCTATAGAAGTTGCTTCAGTAAAGATAAAATACAAAAAAGATAAGACTTTTTACCTGAAGGATGGTTATTGGGTAGACAGCGGATATCAGGAAGGATCTTCTGCAGAGGAGATCCGGTTCAATTCAGAGGAATACTTCCGTCTCCTTACCGAACATCCAGGAATAGCTCCTTACCTCTCTGTGGACAAGAAAATCATCCTCTGCTACAAAGGAATCAACTATAAAATTGTAGAATAAAAGCGAAGTTCCGCAAAGCTCGCCCGAGAAATAAAAAATACTTGCCTCCCTCTTTGTTTTGTCTTGATTTATGCTGGCTTATTGATAAAATGAAGAAAAATTCTTGAGGATAGAGGATGAAGCAAGAAAAGTTACTTTTGATACCCGGACCCACACCGGTTCATCCCCGTATCATCCACGCACTCTCTCTACCCACAATTTCCCACGTGAGCCCTGTTCTTGTTGAAGAATTTAAAGAGGCATTAGCAAATTTAAAGAAAATCGTTTTCTGTGAAAAGGGAGAGCCTTTTATCATCGCTGGAGCGGGAACTTTGGCCATGGAGATGGCTCTTTTGAACACGGTTAAAAAAGGGGAGAAGATATTGGTTCTCTCTCAGGGATATTTTGGAGAGAGGATGGCCAGGATCGCTGAGAGTTTCGGTTTGGGCTGTGAGATCATCCAGAGCGAGTGGGGAGCTGCCGTCCCCCCAGAGCAACTGTCCAAAAAGATGGATCAAGAAAATTTCATGGTGGTGGTCTCCACGCATGTGGATACTGCCACCGGAGCCTGTGCTCCTGTCAAGGAGTATGCTGAGATATTGAAAAATCGAGAGAGCCTTTTTATCATCGATGGCGTTTGTGCCACCGGAGGGATAGAAGAAAGAATGGACGGTTGGCAAGTGGATGTGATTTTAACGGCAGCCCAGAAATGTTTCGGAGCCCCACCAGGACTGGCGGTGTTGGCTCTTTCCCAAAAAGCCTTGGAAAAGAGAAAAAGCATGGAATCTATTCCGGCTTATTATTCTGATCTTATGAATTGGCTGCCCATCATGAAAGATCCTTCCAAATATTTTTCCACTCCCTGTGTCAACGAGATCAGAGCCTTTTGTGAAGGTACCAAGATCATCATCGAGGAGGGGATGGGGGAGCGATTCCTTCGACATTCGCGTATCGCTCGAGCCATAAGGGCTGCCTTGAAAAAAATGGGATTTTCTTTCTTTACCCAGGAGCCGTACTTAGCCGATACTCTCTCTGTAGCCAATTATCCGCAAGGGGTCAAGGATAGTTCTTTTCGCCGGGAGCTTCATGAGAACGGTGTTATTGTGGCTGGAGGCTTGGGCCATTTGGCTGGGAAAGTCTTTCGGATGGGGCATATGGGGAACCTTTCCCACGCTCAGGTCTATTTTGCTTTAGAAGCTGTGGAGAAAACCCTGCAATCCATCGGCTATAAGGTTAAACTCGGTGAAGGATTGAAGGAGGCTGGGATGATTTTGGAGGATAAAGCTCGATAACTGTCTATAAAGATGGAAAGTGATGTTTTCTTCCTCCCTGCCCGAGGCTCTGAAGGGGATAAGGCTTTAGCCGGAAAGGCCGAAAAAATATTCCTTAAGACAGGCTTCCTTTCTAAGATAGAAAAGGATTCCTTCGTTGCCTGTAAGATTCATTTCGGGGACAAAGGAAACAGAGGATACATAAATCCTTCCTGGCTTTTTGGTATCATCAAACATCTGAAAAAGAAGACCGACCGCGTTTTCTTTACGGATACAAACACTCTTTATTCAGGAAAAAGATCCAATTCTGTTGAACATCTGCGTTTGGCCTGGGAACATGGTTTCTCTCTGGAGACCGTGGACATACCTGTTCTCATCGCGGATGGGCTTATCGGTCATGACGAGGAAAAAATTCAGGTGGATCTTCCTTGGATAAAGTCAGCCAAAATTGCCAGTGCTTTTCTCCATTCCGATGGTCTGATTTGCCTGAGTCATTTTACTGGCCACATTCTGACAGGCTTCGGAGCGGCTATCAAAAACCTGGGTATGGGATGTGCATCTCGAGCCGGGAAGCTGGAACAGCATTCCGATGTCCACCCGAAGATTAATCCCAGATTGTGTAAAAATTGTGGGATTTGTTTGGATTATTGCCCTGCAGAGGCCATCCAGCAGGAGGATGGCAGTGCCCTGATTTTAGAAGAGAAGTGCATCGGCTGCGGAGAATGTTTGGTGGTCTGTCCAGCAGGCGCTGTCAAAATGCGCTGGGATGAAGACTCCAGGCGAGTACAGGAGAAGATGGCAGAATATGCCTACAGTGTTTGGCAGAAATTTAAGGGAAAGATAGGTTTTCTGAATTTTTTGATCAAGGTGACCAAGAACTGCGACTGCATGGCTAAAGATGAACCATCGATAGTCGAGGATATCGGAATCCTGGCATCTGAAGATCCGGTTGCCATTGACCAGGCATCCGTGGATCTTATAAACCGCCGGAGCGATAAGGATCTGTTGAGGTCTGTGTTTGATATCGATTGGTCGATTCAGCTGAGGCATGGGGAAAAAATCGGCCTTGGCCGCAGGAATTATCGGCGGATTGAAATAGGATAACCTTCTCCAGGCAGTCTTCCTCGGGGAAATGCTCATTAAATGAGACATACTGTCGGGGCGAGGGGATTCGAACCCCTGACCCCAGCGTCCCGAACGCTGTGCGCTGACCAGACTGCGCCACGCCCCGTCCCAAAGAATCCATTATATACATAATGCAGTGGCGATAAAAGTCTTCTGTCAAGCGAGCGGGCATGGTTCCTCGAAGAGGAGAGCGAGCCGAGGAATAAGCGGATTTTCCTCGCAGGGGAAAATTCGCGGGCTGACGATTCAGCTTGCCTGACTGTCCCCAAAATCATCATGGAAATAGAAATGCTTACATGAAGCGACATAAAAGGACAAAAAACGACATTTACCGCCAACGTATTGACAGGAAGAAGCTTTGACCTTATTTTTTGGCTGTTTCTAGAAGGTGTGGTGTATGTCAGGGGAGGGGGGTTATATATGCAGCTCGATCACATCCTCATCCTCTAGAATATAATCCCTGTTGACTTTTTGTCCTTGATATTTATTCTTACCCCAGATTCGCGCATATTTCAGTTTTTCAGCAAAATCCTTGTGCACAGCTTTGGCCATATCCATGAGCGTGCTCCCCCTCTTGAAGGTGAATGGTTCATTGTACTCCACCTTCTTGCCAGGGGCTTTACTGTAGACGCGGAGGATATCCAGGAAGAGATAAATCTTTTTTTTCAGCTCTGCCAAGTTGTCTCCCCGAATGGCAGAGACAGGAAAAATACTAAAGCCAGGGGCCAGAGCTTCTTGCAGCCGTGGAAGAGTATTTCTTGCTTGGGGAAGATCTATTTTGTTGGCGACGATAAGGGTTTTTTTCTGAAAGAGCTTCTCTTCGGCATTGATGTCGGGAATTTGTCCAAGCATTTCTATCTTCTTTTCTCTCAATTTTTCCCGGAGCGCTTGAAAGAGTTCGGCTTGATTAGAGCTCCCTGAGTCCAAAATAAACAGGATTCCATCCGACCCTTTGATCAATTCCGGATACCAGACTTCCATGTATTCTAGAGTTATGGGTGGTGTGTCGATGAGCTGAATCTGGACTTTTTCATAGAGCATCATTGCTGGAGAGGGTATCCGGGTTGTGAAGGGATAATCCCCGATTTCAGGGTGGGCGTTGGTGAGAGATTTTAACAGCATGGATTTTCCCACGTTGGGCGGACCAACCAAGATGAGTTGTCCGGCTCCCGCCTTTTCTATGTGATGAGTGGGTTCATGTTTGGCGATGGATGGCTTTTTTTGAGCATCTGATTTGAACTTGGCTATTTTTGTCTTGAGAAGAGCTTGCAGTTTTTCTGTGCCTTTATGTTTGGGAACAATAGACAGGAGTTCTTCGTAGATCTTGATTTTTTCTTGAGGATTTTTGGCAGTCTTGAGTTTTCTTTCCGTTTCAAAATATTGAGGTGGAAGATTTGCCGGCATTTTTTACCTCATAAATTATAGCCTATTTTTTCATTTTCAAATAGGCCCAGGGCATTATCTTCTTTCCAACGGAGCTAATGATAAGGGATATAATCAATTCCAGCGCCGGTTCCTCTCCATCCTCGCTGGGGAAAATTCGCGGGCTGACGATTCAGCTTGCCTGACTGTTCCCAAAATCATCACGGAAATGCAGATGTTTTCTGGGCCGAGAAAGCACCTTTTTTACGCATTTTAAATCCAATTCTGCGCATCATGCTTTCAAAAGAGATAAAGAGGCTTAAATAATCCCTGGAATACAAAAAAGAAGTAAAGAGATCATCTGTTTTTCCCCTTAAAAACCAGAGAAAAAAACGATAATTTTTCTTTACTCTGAACGTCATATAAGATATAATAAGAAAACGAAAAATATGCCCCTAGGGTTATGTAAAGTTCCTGCCTTCATAGCCCCTCTTTTTTCTAAAAAATGAAGAAAAAGAAAGACTCCAAGTATACTGCACAAAGCATAAAAGTCCTCAAAGGACTGGAAGCGGTTCGGAAGCGGCCAGCCATGTATATAGGCTCCACAGGACCGGGAGGTCTCCATCATCTGGTTTATGAAGTAGTAGATAATAGCATCGATGAGGCTTTGGCTGGATATTGTGACAAGATCGATGTCAATGTTCATGTGGACAATAGCGTGACTGTCATCGATAACGGACGGGGTATTCCTGTCGGGCTTCACAAGAAAGAGAAACGTCCTGCTGCCGAAATCGTGATGACTACTCTTCACGCCGGGGGGAAATTTGATACCAAGACATATCAGGTTTCTGGCGGTCTCCATGGAGTTGGCGTTTCCGTTGTCAACGCTCTTTCGGAGAAGCTGGATCTGGAGATTAAGATAGGAGGCGGAGTTTATACCCAGAGTTATCAAAGAGGAAAAGCCACTTCTAAACTCAAAAAGATTGGAAAGACAAAGAACACGGGAACAAAGATCACCTTCAAGCCAGATAGAGAAATCTTTGAATCCATCGAGTTCAACTTCGAAATACTCAGCCAAAGACTGAGAGAACTTTCTTTCCTGAACAAAGGATTGAAGATTAGCCTCGTTGACGAAAGCCATGATAGGAAGAACGAATTTCAGTATAAAGGTGGAATCAAAGAATTTGTCCAGTACTTAAACCAGAACAAAACGCTCCTTAATCCCAAACCCATCTACTTTGAATGTGACAAGGATGAGACCATGGTGGAGATGGCTCTGCAGTACAGCACCAGTTATTCAGAAACAATTTTTTCCTTTGTCAACAACATCAACACCTCCGAAGGGGGGACTCACCTCATAGGTTTTAAGGCGGCCTTGACCAGGTCTATAAACAATTATGCCAACGCCAACAACCTGATAAAAGACTTGAGCCAGAATCTATCCGGAGAGGATACAAGAGAAGGGCTGTGTGCGGTGTTGAGCTTGAAGCTCAAGAATCCTCAGTTTGAAGGCCAGACAAAGACAAAACTCGGCAACAGCGAAGTAAAGGGAATCGTGGAATCTGTGGTTAATGAGCAGTTGTCTATCTATTTTGAGGAGAACCCGACGGTTGCCAAGAAAATCGTCTCCAAGATTCTGGAAGCGGCTAGAGCTAGAGAAGCGGCCCGTAAGGCAAGAGAATTGGCCCGTCGCAAAGGAGTTCTGGAATCCACCATTCTTCCTGGTAAATTGGCCGATTGTCAAGAGAGAAATCCTGCTCATAGCGAGCTGTTCCTGGTAGAAGGAGATTCAGCAGGGGGGTCAGCAAAACAAGCAAGAGATCGACGCTTTCAGGCCATTCTGCCTTTGAGGGGAAAAATACTAAACGTAGAAAAAGCCAGATTTGACAAGGTTCTCAAGAGCGCTGAAATCGGGACCATCATTTCTGCTCTGGGCACGGGCTATGAACCTACAGAATTCAACGTAGATAAGTTGCGCTACCATAGGGTCATCATCATGACCGATGCTGACGTGGACGGCTCTCATATAAGAACCCTGCTTCTGACTTTTTTCTACAGGCATATCCCTCAGCTCATAGAGGGAGGCTTTCTCTATATCGGCCAACCCCCCCTGTACAAAATATCGAAAGGGAAATCCGCTGAATATTTAAGGGACGAAAGGACGTTTGAAAGATATTTAATCAGAAAGATTTCGCAGGAGTTCCAGATTAAGGTAAACAGGAGAAAAGAGATCATCAAAGGAGATAAGTTCCGAAGGTTTCTCCAAAAAATAATCGCCAAGAAAAATTACATCCGAATATTGGAGAGGAAAAATTATCCTTTGTTCCTTGTAGATATTCTTCTCGCCAGCGGGGTGGAAGGATCCGGATTCTTGGAAAAGAAGAAAAATATGGAGACAATCCAGAGTCTCCTGACTGAGAAAGGTATTGTGTCTGTTTTGAGCAGTGATGAAGAGCATGGCCTGTATGAGCTGGCTGTTAATTTTCAGGTTAACGGAATGAACGTTTCCTGCAAGGTCAACCTGGGTCTCATCCAATCCGTAGAATATCAAAACCTCTACAAAATCCATAAAGACCTGGAAAGATTTAATCCTCCTTTCCAGCTGATAAGCGACAGTGAAAAGATCAAGATCGAGAATGAGGCCAAACTGCTTGAATATCTTTTCGACAAAGGGAAGAAGGGAATCATCATCCAGAGGTACAAGGGATTGGGAGAGATGACTCCTGAGCAGCTTTGGGAGACCACCATGGATCCGGAAGAGAGGTTTCTCACCCAAGTTTCCATCCGGGATGCAGTGGAAGCAGACAAAGTATTCACCATCCTGATGGGTGATGAGGTGCAGCCTCGAAGAGATTTTATCGAGGAAAATGCCCTCGAAGCTCAGAATCTGGACATTTGATCATTAAGAAAAGGATATCCATCGTATTTTCCCTGGATAGAAAAAAATGAATGATAAACTATCTGTCGTCAGTCTCGAAGAAGAAATGAGACGCTCATATCTTGATTACGCCATGAGCGTGATTATCGGGCGGGCCATTCCAGATATCAAGGATGGCCTCAAACCCGTCCATCGCCGCACTCTCTATGCCATGTATGATATGGGCAGCACCTGGAACAAGCCATACAAAAAGTCCGCCCGTATCGTGGGAGATGTTATCGGGAAATACCATCCTCATGGAGAAGTGGCTGTCTACGATACCTTGGTGCGCATGGCTCAGGATTTCAGCCTTCGCTATCCGCTGGTAGACGGACAGGGGAATTTTGGTTCGATAGATGGGGACCCTCCCGCTGCTATGAGATACACCGAAGTCCGGATGAGGAAAATTACCCAAGAACTTTTAGCTGATATCGATAAGGATACGGTCAATTTTGTTCCCAATTACGACGGAAGTTTCAGAATGCCTGATGTGCTTCCCGCCAAGTTCCCTAACCTTCTTGTCAACGGAAGTTCGGGTATAGCCGTAGGGATGGCCACTAACATTCCTCCTCACAACCTGAGCGAGGTTGTAGACGGCATCATCCATCTTATACGTCATCCCAAAGCCACTCTAGAAGAGATCATGCAGTTTATCCCTGGCCCTGATTTTCCCACCGGCGGGTTGATCTTTGACACAGATGGGATAAAAGAGGCTTATTCCACCGGAAGAGGAACCATAACGGTCAGAGCGAGGGCGACTATAGAGAGAGGGAGACGCAACGATAGAGACCGCATCGTCATCACTGAAATTCCCTATCAGGTGAACAAGACTAAAATTTTAGAGAATATTGCCAGCCTGGTAAACGACAAAAAGATAGAGGGAATTGCCGATATAAGAGACGAATCAGACCGAGAAGGGATGCGGATGGTGATTGAGGTCAGAAAGGGTGAGCTGCCGGAGATCATCCTCAATAACCTCTACAAACACACCAGCCTTCACACATCCTATGGAATTATCCTCTTGGCTATCGTAGAGAAACAGCCAAAATTTCTCAGCCTCCTCGATATGATGCTCTATTTTATCTCCCATCGTCAGGACGTGGTCAGGCGTCGAACCCGCTATGAGCTGAAAAAAGCAGAACTGAGGGCTCACATTCTGGCAGGATTGATGGTGGCACTGGACCATCTGGATGAGATCATATCTCTCATCCGTTCTTCTCGAACCGTCGATCAGGCAAGAAAAGGACTCATCACCAACTTCCGTCTGACAAGAGTGCAGGCTCAAGCTATACTGGATTTACAGCTGCAGAAGTTGACTGGAATGGAGAGAAAGAAAATACAGGACGAGTTTAATGAGCTGAAGAAGACCATCATTAGACTGAAACGAATCTTGGGGAGCGAAAAGCTTATTCTGAATATCATTGTGGATGAACTGGCCAAAATAAAAGAGGAATACCAAGACGAGAGAAAGACGGAAATTAAAGAGGAAGAAATATCCGAGCTTAAACCCGAAGACCTGATCAAAGAGGAGAATGTAGCGGTTACCTATACTTCATCAGGTTATGTTAAAAGAACCTCATTGAGCTATTATCACTTCCAGGGTCGAGGGGGAAAGGGAAGAAGAGGGATCAGCATGAAACCTGAGGATGTAGTGCAGTATCTCTTTATTTGTTCTACCCACAGTTATCTTCTCTTTTTCACCAACAAAGGAAGACTTTACTGGCTAAAGGCCTTGGATATACCTGATGTGGGAGTTTCTGGAAGGGGGAAGTCCATCAAGAACCTTCTCCAGCTTGGCCCGGAAGAGGGGGTTAGTTCTGTGATCGGAGTAAAAGATTTTTCTGAAGATCTCTATGTCGTGATGCTGTGTTCTGATGGAAAGATCAAGAAGACAAGATTGAGTGATTTTCGGCATATGCGGAAAGGGGGGATTATCGCTGTCACTCTCAATAAGAATGCTGAATTGCTGATGACCAAGCTCACCGATGGAGAGAAGGATATCCTCATTGGAACAAGGACGGGGAAGGCCATCCGGTTTAAAGAAAGTGAAATCAGAGCCATGGGCCGTCAAGCTGCTGGCGTTAAATCTGCGACCCTTGGCCGTGGAGATACGATCATAGGAATGGTGGTCATTGAGACAGATGACAAGTATATTTTTACTGCAAGCAGTAAGGGATACGGGAAAAAGACAGATATCAGCCTTTATCCCCGACACAGAAGAGGGGGAAAAGGTGTGCTCAACCTTAAGGTCAACAAGAGGATCGGCGAAGCTATAGGTATTGGAGGAATTTCTGAAGAGGAAATGCTATTGATCACAGAGCTAGGCAAGGTGATTCGGATAAAGACGGAACAGGTGAGACCTTTAGGGAGAGCCACCCAGGGTGTAAAAATCATTGAGCTGGCCAAGGATGATAGAGTGGTGTCCATGGCCAAGGTAAGGAACACCTTCTGAGATCGGAGCCAAGCTTTCATAGCTTCCATAACTTTGAGAACTTATCATTTTGACCTTATTCGCATGATCTCTTCTGTAGCATAAACAAGAAAGGTATTAAGGTCCCTTTTCGCTTCAGGCTTGGCAAGAGTCACCTATCCTCTTTCAAAAAGTGAAAATAACCAAATATCTTCACCCCCCACGGATTTGGAAATGCTTACCGCTGACGAGAATGGCTTGACAGTGGATTGTTTTCTTCTTTAAAATTGACCCAACATAAATCAAGGAGGGCAAAGTGGTTGAAACAATCAGTCAGCTTATTTTGAATACAGTCGAGTCGTATCCCAAAGATGATTTGATGATGTATAAAAAAGAGGGGAAGTACGTTGCTCTTTCCACCGAGGAAATTGGTAACAGAATTAAGTTTTTTTCTTTGGGCTTGAGAGCCTTAGGACAGAAGACAGAAGACAAACTCGTCATCCTCTCGGATAACAGACCGGAATGGATGATCACAGACCTGGCCAATCTATGTTTGGGAGGAATAACAGTTCCTATCTATACCTCTCTTGTCCCAGAGCAGATCAAGTATATCGTCGAAAATTCCGATGCCAGGATAGTCGTCTATTCCGATCAGGAGCTATGGAAAAAGATAGAAACTATCAAAGGTGAGTTAATAAAGGTTTCCCATTACATCACTTTTGCTCCAGAAGCTCCTGAAGGGGTGTTGACTTTCGAAGAGGTGATGGATAAGGGCAGAAGACTTCATCAAGAAGATCCCGAAATTTTTCAAAAAGGGGCCTTAGCCATATCGCCCGCTGATATTGCCTCCATCATCTACACATCGGGGACCACTGGGATTCCCAAGGGAGTCATGTTGACTCATGGCAATTTTGTCAGCAACGTGAAAAGTTGCTCAGAGATCATCCCCTTCTCAGATAAGGATACTGTGCTTTCCTTCTTGCCGTTATCACATGTTTTAGAGCGGATGGTGACTTTTACCTACCTCTACAAGGGCTGTTCGATTGCTTATGCCGAAAGCATAGAAACCGTGGCCGAGAATTTGCTTGAGGTTAGGCCCCATATCATGGTCAGTGTCCCTCGTGTTTTCGAGAAGATCTATTCCAAGGTCATGGACAATGTACTCCAGAGCTCGGCCTTGAAGAGGAAAATTTTCTTCTGGGCTGTTAAGGTGGGAAGAGAGTATGGACAAAAAAAACTCCAGAACCAGCCTGTTTCTGGATTGCTTCAATTCAGGAAGAATCTCGCCCATAAACTTGTCTTTTCCAAGATTATTGAAAGGACGGGAAGCAGGGTCAGGTTTTTTGTCTCTGGAGGAGCTCCTCTTTCCAAAGACATTGCGGAATTCTTCTATGCCATGGGGCTGATTGTTCTCGAAGGCTATGGTTTAACAGAGACATCTCCTGTGATTGCAGTCAATACGCTTGATCATATAAAGTTTGGAACTGTAGGGAGAGCCATTCCTGGAGTGGATGTGAAAATCGCTGAAGACGGAGAGATACTAACCAGGGGGCCTCATGTTATGAAAGGCTACTACAAGATAGATGCTGAGACAGAGGAAGCTTTCAAAGGAGGCTGGTTTCATACAGAAGATATAGGCTATTTGGATGAAGACGAGTTTCTAGTCATCACCGACAGAAAGAAAGATATCATCGTCACGGCGGGAGGAAAGAATGTTGCCCCTCAACCCATCGAAAACATTTTGAAAACGAATTCCTATATTTCCAATGCCATGGTCATTGGTGACAAGAGGAAATTTGTCTCTGCTTTGATCGTACCTGATTTCGATAAATTAGTAGATTATGCCAAATACAACAAGATCCCTTACGAGAACGTTAGTGAGCTGGTTAAAGATGAAAGAGTGATCAATTTTTTGCATTCGGAAGTGGATCGATCCACGCCTGGGCTTTCTTCCTATGAGAAAGTTAAAAAGATTGCTCTTCTGGATCGAGATTTCGAGATTGAGAAAGGAGAGATCACTCCTACCTTGAAGGTCAAAAGGAATATCGTGGAGAAGAAGTATGCTGACTTGATTGAATCTCTGTATAGAGAAGATTTGGATATGTAAAGATCGAGGGATAAATCTCCTTAAAAAGAATTAGGCTTGAATCAGGCTGATTTTTCTTTTTCTTCTTGCCAGTAAAGAATCCTTCCGCAATTTTCACAGAGGATAAGCTCGTTTTCTGACTTAAGTTCATTCAGCATCTGGGGCCTGATCCGCATATGACACATAGAACAGAACTCGTCTCTAACGGGAGAGAGGGCGATGCCGTTCTTGTTGTTATATATTTTCAGGTAAAGGCTGACCTGGATTGGAGGGATTTTTGGCAGGAGTCTCTCTTTGTTTTTAAGGAGCTTCGTCTTTTTTCCCTCCTCTTCTTTTGACCTTTGCTGAAGGGTCTCTTTTTCCTTCGAATATTTCTCGTTAGTGATCTCCGCCTTTCGGGTGGCTTCTTTTATTTCTTTCTCGATATCGTCAGCCAGCAGCATATCGCTTATGATTTCTTCTTCAAGCTGATCCATCTTTTTCTGGGCTTCTTCGATTTCTTTAAGCAAGAAGCTGTATTCTTTGTTGGTTTTGACTTCGTTGAGTTGGCGTTTATACTTTGAAATTTGGCCCTTGATATCCTGGGCTTGGGTTTCCAGATTTCTCCTCTTTTTCTGGTTTTGGCTAAGTTTTTCTTTTGCCTGGAGGACGATCTGGGAGCTTTCTTCGGTTTTTTTGTCGATCTCTTCTAATTGGAATGGGATGTTTTGGAGGAAAAGGGATATTTTCTGTATTTCTGAATCGAGATACTGCAGTTTGATTAAATTCTCAAAGTCGCTGTCCACATTTTTTCCTCGTCTGGGAAATGGGCCTACCAGGATTCGAACCTGGGACCTGCCGGTTATGAGCCGGTGGCTCTACCGCTGAGCTATAGGCCCTTCCTCTCTTATAGCAAATCTCAAATTTCAAGTCAATTTAGGAAGTGACATTTAGGAAGTAGACAGTGGGAAGCATTTCCACATCCGGAATAAACCGAAGGCGAATTTCCATTGGTGGAAATGGAGGGAAGGATGTTGGATTCGAGATGTCTCCTTACATCAATCAGTGTTGGCAAAAGATTTTAACTTTCTGCTGCGACTGGGATGCTTCAGCTTTCTTAAAGCCTTTGCCTCAATCTGGCGGATTCGCTCTCGAGTAACCTTGAACTGTTGTCCGACCTCTTCCAGAGTGTGTTCGTTACCGTCTCCTAAACCGAATCTCATCTTTAAGACTTTTGCTTCTCTCTCAGTAAGGGATTTTAAGGCTTCCTCGATCTGCTCCCTCAGATTGATATGAATGACGGTATCCGGAGGGGATGGCATGAACTTATCCTCGATAAAATCTCCCAGATGACTGTCCTCCTCCTCTCCTATGGGGGTCTCCAGAGATATGGGCTCCTGGGCGATCTTTATGATTTTTCTGACCTTGTTCACAGGCATGTCCATTTTCCTGGCAATTTCCTCACTAGAAGGCTCTCTCCCAATCTCTTGGACTAAACTTCTGGATACTCTAATCAGCTTGTTGATGGTTTCAATCATATGCACAGGTATGCGGATGGTCCGTGCCTGGTCAGCGATAGCTCTGGTGATGGCTTGCCTTATCCACCAGGTTGCATATGTGGAGAATTTGTATCCACGCCGGTATTCAAACTTCTCCACAGCTTTCATCAAACCCATGTTTCCTTCTTGGATCAAATCCAGGAACTGAAGTCCGCGGTTGCTGTATTTTTTGGCTATGGAAACCACCAGCCTTAAATTGGCAGCCACAAGCTCCTTCTTTGCCTGATCGCTGATTTTTTTTCCGGTAGTGATGGCGCGGAGTGTTTTTCTCAATGCTTGGGAATCGAGTCCAATCTCCTTATGGTATGTGCGGAGAAGCCTATTGATTTCTTTAATTTTTTTCTTGAGCTCCGCCTTTCTTTCCTTTCTCTTAACACGACTCAGGGAGAGGTTGAATTCCTCTTTTGACTCTTCCAATTCGTTTATAACTTTGAGCTTATCTCGAAGAATCTCGATGATCTTCTCTCGGTGGTCGGAGAGGATGTTGAGCAACTGGATGAGACGGCTCATCTGGATGATGAGACGGCCTCTCTGCATTCTGTATTTCTTAGTTGATGGAATACTGTCGAACTTGGCACTCAGTTTTCTTATCCTTTTGATTTTGGAGGCGATCTGTTTACGTTTTTCCTCCAGTTTGCCTTCGGAGACATCCTCTTCGCTAAGATCAAACATTTCGTGGATGATTTCAGGGTTTTCGTTGATTTTCTCTTCCAGGCTGAGGACTCCGTTGAGTACCAGGCGGGTTTTGCAGAGGGCTTTGATAATCGCTTTCTCACCCCTTTCGATCTCTCTGGCAATGGCGATTTCGCCCTCCCGGGTGAGGAGCGAGATATTGCCCATCTCCCGAAGGTAAAGTTTTACGGGATCGGTTGTCCTTTCCAAACCTTCCAGGGAGACAAGGTCGCTCTTTTTTCTCTTAGGAACAGCTTCTTTGTGTCTGCTATCCAGGATTTTGATTCCGTAGTCATCCATAGAGCTAAGAAAATCATCGAACTCCTGGTCGTCATCCAAATCGTCGTGGAAGGTTTTGTCGATCTCTTCGAAAAGAAGATATCCTTGCTTTTTTCCTTTAGAGATGAGCTGATGGATTTCATCCTTTTGGTATTTATCATCGGAGGACAATCTTTCTATCTCCTATCTAAGGTAAAACTCTACCTTTTATTATAACTTATTTTTTAGTCATTCCGTTTCGATAACAGTAGTATTTCTTTGGCCAAATCCAGTCTCTGGCTGAGAAGGGATCGCAGTTTCTCCTTTTCACCCTGTTTTTCCAATCTAGCGATTTCAGTCTTCAATTTTTTTGACCTTTTTTCAAGGGAAAGTTTTCTTAAAGTAAAGAGACAGTCCAGGGCCTCTTCTAGTGTGGGGGTTTGCTCATTCTCCATCAGGATTTCCGAGAGACAACTCAGCAGGGACGGATCAATTTTTTCCGTAATTTCATAAAAATCCAGGTTCTTCCCATTTTTGAAAGAATCTGAGAGAACTCGAAATATTGGTTCACTTTGTAATTCCCGAAAGTCTTCTTCCTTCATCTCCGAGTAGACATAAGGAGCGATGAGTTTATCTCCCATCAGTATTTGAAGAAGTCTCTTTTCAGCGAGATAAAAAAACTTTCTTTCTGTGCTCTCACCCTTGGTTGATTTCTGGCGGGTTATAGAGCGCAAGACTTCTTCTTCCACATCAAGGTATTCGCTGGCTTTTTTCAAGTATTCACTGCGAACTACTCGGTCTGGGATTTTCTCGATTTCTTCCACCACGGTCCTGACAACTTTGCTTTTCTCTTCCGGCGTTTCCTTCTTCTCTTCCAGAAGATAGAAGTCTATAAGGAATCTCAGGCCAGGGGTGCTTTTTTCCACTAGGTTTTTAAAAGCTTCGGGACCGTGTTGATGGATAAAACTGTCAGGATCCATGTTAGGAGGCAGATTCAGAACTCTGATTTCGACACCATTTTCGAAACAGAGCGAGACGGCTCGCACAGCTGCTTTCTTTCCAGCAGAGTCGGCATCATAGCTGATCACAATCCCCTTGGCGAATTTTCTTGCTTCATGGACCTGACCGGATGTCAAGCTCGTTCCCAGAGAGGCGGCGATGTTTCTTATCCCGGTCCTGTAGAGGGAGATAAAATCTGTGTAGCCTTCGACCAGGATGACTTCTCCCTTTTCCCGGATATCATCTCTGCAGAAATTCAGGCCATAGAGCAGTTTTCCCTTGGAGTATACGGGAGTATCCGGGGAATTCAGATATTTGGGGTCGTCATCGAAAATGGTCCTCCCTCCGAAAGCAACCACTTTTCCAGTGAGATTGAATATAGGGAAGATGATCCTCCCCCTGAATCGATCATAATAACCTTCCTTCTTCTGCCGGAGAATAACCAATCCCGCCTTCTCAAGATCCTGGGGAGAGACGTTTTTCCCCCGGAAAAAGGAAAGAAGAGAATCCCAGGAATTCAAGGCATATCCGATCTTGAGGGCCTGGATGATTTCTTCTAAGATATTTCTCTTCTTCAAGTAATGGAGCGCTTCTTTTCCTTCTTGAGTGTTAAACAGGTTTTTCTTGAAAAAAGCGAGAGCACTTTGGTTTATCTTGTCTATTTTTTCTTCCAATTTTTGTTGTTGGGCAGATAATTGTCTTTTTTGAGGAAGAGGAATATTATATTTTTCAGCCAGGAATCTCAGAGCTTCGGGAAAGCTCAGGTTTTCCTTTTCCATGACTAGGGTGAAGATATCTCCTCCCATCCCGCAGCCAAAACAGTGGAAGAGCTGTTTTTCATCGTCTACGGTGAAGGAGGGATCCTTCTCAGAATGGAAAGGGCAGAGTCCCACGTGCCGCCTTCCTCGTCTCCTCAAAGTGGTGTATTGAGAGGCAATATCGACGATATTGGCTGTCTGTCTTACTTGATCGACAATCTCCATCTTTGATGTCGTTGTGCAAGCCTATTTACCTAGTAAATATAGGGGTGAATTTGCCATTTGTCAAGCAGCTAAATGCTTAAAAAATAAAGCGTTATGAATTTTTTATCTTTTATCCATCGACTGATGTGTTTTTCTATAAAATAAAGCTTACAGTCGCTGTCAATAGAGCAATTGAGGAATGTCATTTGGACAAATGCGGTGTTCGATGAATAGATAATAGTTTTTTTGTCGATGGAAAAGGCAGATTGAGGACAGTCAGAAGGGATAGACGATCAAATACTCACAGATGGTTAATGAGACTTGCTAGATAGCCAGCGCCGAATCCGTTGTCGATGTTCACCACCGCCACACCGCCGGGACATGAATTGAGCATTGCTAAGAGAGCTGCCAGTCCCTTAAGGCTGGCTCCGTAGCCGATACTGGTAGGGACGCCTATGATGGGGATATCGGTGATTCCTGCGATCACACTAGGGAGTGCCCCTTCCATTCCAGCTATGACGATGATGATCCTGGCATCCTTGATCTTTTCCATCTCTCCAAACAGACGATGGATTCCAGCTACTCCCACATCGTATATTTTTTCAACCTCATTCCCCAGGAGGTCGCACGTCACACTGGCTTCTTCAGCAACGGGAATATCCGATGTTCCCGCTGTGATGATCACAATTTTTCCTTTTCCGGGAGAAGGCTTTTTCTTCTTGAGATAAGCGGTCTTCCCTAGTGCATTGTAATGGATAGCGGGGATTTCTTTCTTAATCTTTTTAAAAACCTCGGGCTCCACTTTGGTCACCAAGAGATTGCTTCGTTTTTTGAGAATCTCCTGGGCGATCTTTATGATCTGGTCCTCTGTTTTTCCTCCTCCGTAGACCATCTCAGGAAATCCTCTCCTCAGTTCGCGATGATGATCGATTTTAGCAAAGCTAAGGTCTTTATAAGGATAATCCTTTAAAAGCCGAAGCGCCTCTTCGGGAGAAATCTTTCGCTCAAAGACCTCTCTCAGGACATCTTCCAGTTGTGCTTTCATTTTTCATAAGTCTACCATATGTTATGGAGAATTCATAGATGTAGCTGGAGTCAGGACTGGGATCTTTTGGGGTCAGGGTTGATTAGCATAGATGCACAGGGCAAGAACAATGTCCATTGGCTTCCTTTGATGGCGAAGCCTCACCCCTTTTCTGACCCCAAAGATTTGACAGATGGAGCTGGACATGGAGTATACTTGTTAAGGTGAGAAACCAATGAAGCAGATGTGCACTGTCGAGAGGGAGGTGCGTATTTCAGGAATAGGAATCCACACTGGAAAATATGTCAATGTTCGATTAAAACCTTCATCTTTAGGCAAGATTGTCTTTCGAAGAACAGATTTAGATAATCTTGAAATTCCTCTTGATTGGCGGAACATACGAGCAAAAAACAGCTCTTCACTTGTTTCTCAAGTATGCCAGATTCAAACTCTGGAACATCTGTTGGCAGTTCTTCATGTCTTCGGCATCGATAGCCTGTTGGTAGATATGGACGGGGATGAGATTCCAATTGGCGATGGAAGCGCTTTCCTTCTTGCCCAAGCCATGCATCAAGCAGGTTTAAGATCACTTCCCAGAAAAAGAAAATCCATCAAGATCGCAAGGCCTTTCACGATACGGGGAAAAAATGCTTCTGTCTCATTCTTCCCGGATGAAGAATTCCGCATCACCTACTGTATCGAATTCGATCATCCTGCTATCATGAGACAGGAAAAAAGCTTCCTGGTGGAGAAGGAAAATTTTATCAAGGAGATAGCCCCTGCCCGTACTTTCGGCTTCTTGAAGGATGTTTCGGTTCTCAGGCAACAGGGTTTGGCCTTGGGAGGATCGCTGGAGAACGCATTGATTCTGGATGAGAAAAGAGTCATAAACGGACCTCTCCATTTTCCTGATGAGTTTGTCCGTCACAAAATTTTGGATTTTATCGGAGATCTCGCCCTCGCAGGCCGCTCCCTTATCGGACATTTCAAGGCCTATAAAGCCGGACACACTCTTCACTTGAAAGCTGTCCGTTTCCTCCTGGAAAATCCGCAATTCTGGAACTATGCCTGATGATTTGATTTTTCCAGAAAGAGCGGAGTCTCCCGAAACAAAATTTCCTCAAGAGCTATTTTGCTTCTATGAGGAAAAAACTTAGAGAAATGAGAACTTAAGATAATACCATTCAGGCGAGAAATATCTTGTAGATTTTATCCTTTCACCCTTATAGACAGGAAAAATCATCTTGGGATTCATCCCTAAAGGCGATTTACTCAGGTTTTGAAATTGACAAGAATGATTTCGAGAAAGAAGCTGTGGGGAGAAGGAACGTAGATATCATGTCCTCCTTTTTTTTTACTTGTTACGATTTTATAAGAAGGAACATGAGGGCTTTCCCCTTGTCAAATTCGGTATTCTGAGATAGAATGGGTGATACTTTTTATTGAAGTTATTAAGGGAGGGAAAATTGGCCACAGATAAAAGCAAGGGCAAAAATGATTACCAGAAAGCGTTGAGCGTTTACACTCAAGCTATGAAAGCTTTCCACAAGGGAGATTGCGCAAGGGCATCCCAGCTCTTGAAAACATTTAAAGAGAAATATTCGGCTGAGAAGGAATTGATTGACCGTGCTCAGATCTATCTTTCTATCTGTGAGGAAAGAAAGCAGAAAGAGAAAATACAGCTCAAATCTCTGGATGATTATTTTCAGTACAGCGTCTACAAAATGAATCAAGGTGATTACCAAGAAGCGCTGAAAATGTTGGAAAAGGCTCGCCAGATGAAACCCAAAGAAGGAAAGATTCTCTATCTCATGGCTGATGTCTACTGTCTTTTGGGTAATAATGAGAAGTGTCTGGATCACCTCAAGAAAGCGATCCAAGTGGATAAATTTTTTAGCATATTAGCTCAGAATGAGAGCGACTTTGAAGAGATCAGAAAGGACAAAAGATTCAAACTCATAACCAGGATGGCATGAAAAAAGGATTTGTAGCTCTTGTCCTAGCCGCTGGAGAGAGCACGCGATTCAAGTCAGAAAAAAACAAGGTGCTCCATACTCTTTTGGGCAGGTCGATGCTTCAGCTGGTGCTGGATTGTGTGAAAGAATTGAGACCGCAGACGGTTTACCTGGTAGTTGGACACCAAAAAAAGCAAGTGATGGATGAATTTCGCTTCAGAAAAGTGGATTTTGTGGTTCAGAGGAAACAATTAGGGACAGCTCATGCGGTGATGGCAGCGCGAGAGGTTATAAAGATGGAAAAAGAAAAGGATCTACTCGTCATCAACGCTGATTTGCCTTTGCTCCGCTCTGAGACTTTACGATCCTTTCTAAGGCTCCATCAAAGAGAGGGCAATGCATTGACCTTCCTGACGGCAGAATTGGATAATCCAACAGGTTTTGGTCGCGTTATTCGTTCTGGTAACAGAATAGAGAAAATCTTAGAGGAAAAGGAAGCTTCTCCATCCCAGCGGAGGATTAAAGAGATCAATGCTGGAGTCTATCTGTTTAAAATCAATGACCTTTTCCAAGCTTTACCCAATGTCTCAAACAGGAATAAGAAAGGTGAGTATTATCTGACAGATGTCATCGAGATTATGATAAACGCCAATAAAAAAGTGGGATCATACAGAACTTCGCAGTCCCAAGAGATTGTCGGTGTCAATGACCGCTATGAACTGGCCAAGGCCGTCAATGTTCTACGTGAGAGAAAAATTAAATCCCTTACAGAAGAGGGTGTTACTGTCTACGATCCTTCCACCACGTGGATCGATCTTAACGTCATAGTAGGTGAGGACACTATCATCCACTCCTCTGTGATTCTTGAAGGGAAGACTCGAATTGGAAAACAGTGTCAACTCTATCCTTTTGTCCACATCGTCGATTCCAGAGTCGGTAACAGAGTTAAAATACTCAGTTCTACCATGATTGAGGAGAGCACCATAAGGGATGAAGCGCAGGTGGGGCCTTTCACTCATTTGCGCCCCAAAACTGAGATTCAAGAAGGTGCCAAGGTGGGAAACTTTGTGGAGATGAAAAACACAATTTTTGGCCAAAATTCCAAAGCTGGCCATCTTACCTATCTTGGAGATTGCCGAGTGGAAGGAAAAGTCAACATCGGAGCAGGTACCATAACATGTAACTATGATGGAAAACGAAAGCATCGGACTTTGATCGAGGAAGGCGCCTTTATTGGATCAGGAGTAGAACTAGTGGCTCCAGTTAAAATAGGAAAGAATTCCTACGTGGGCGCGGGTTCCACCATTACCAAAGATGTCTCCCCCGAATCTTTGGCTGTTGCCCGGGGTAAACAGATCGAAAAATCCGGGTGGGCAAAGAAAAAAGGGAAGAAGTGATGTGCGGCATTATTGGATATGTGGGTTCGAAAGATGTGGTTTCTGTGCTGGTAGAAGGTCTGAAAAAGCTGGAGTACAGAGGATACGATTCAGCCGGGATTGCTGTTGTCAACGGGAACCGAGTCCAGATCAGACGAGTCAAAGGCAAGATCTGCTCTTTAGAGAAGAGCCTTCAGCAAGAACCTCTCCAAGGAAGCTATGGAGTGGGACACACCCGGTGGGCCACCCATGGCCGTCCCTGTGAAGAGAATGCTCATCCCCACCGAGATTGTTCAGGCCATTTGGTCGTGGTTCACAATGGAATCATCGAAAATTATCTTCCTTTAAAGGAGAAGCTTAGAGCAGAGGGCCATTCATTCCGGACAGAAACAGATACAGAAGTTATCGCTCATCTGGTGGAAAAATACTTTGGCTCATCTCTAGAAGAAGCTGTCCAAAAGGCAACCAAGGAGCTTGAAGGAGCTTATGCCATAGCTGTGCTTTCCACCCAAGACCCAGGAAAGATAGTAGTCGCCAAAGTGGGCCCCCCAGCTGTGGTGGGATTAGGGGAAAAGGAATTTCTGGTCTCTTCAGATCTCAACCCTCTCCTTAGCCATACTCAGCAGATTGTCTTTCTCGAAGATAGGGAGATGGCGGTCATAGATAAGGTGGGAGTGAAGTTTTTTGATTTCGAAGGGAATCCGTTGAAGAAGAAGGCGGATCATATTTCCTGGAGCCCATTGATGATTGAAAAGAGTGGATTCAAGCATTTCATGCTCAAAGAGATATTCGAACAGCCTCAGGTGATTAGAGACACCCTCAACGGAAGGATGTCACTGGATACAGGAAAAGTCTGGATGGAAGAGATAGGTCTGTCATCCCAGGTTCTTGAGGATATCCGAAGAGTGGTTATCATTGCTTGTGGCACTTCCTATCATTCGGGACTAGTGGGCAAGTGTTTTATAGAGAGCCTGGCCCAGATTCCTGTGGATGTGGAGTATGCTTCAGAATACCGATACAGAGATTTCATCCTGGATAAGGATTCTCTGGTAATCGTCATTTCTCAATCCGGCGAGACTGCTGATTCCCTGGCTGCCCTCCGGGCCGTCAAAGAAAAGAGTGCCCTCTTACTTGCTCTGACCAATGTGGTGAATTCGTCCCTGGCCAGAGAGGCTGAAGGAGTTCTCTACACTCATGCTGGACCGGAAATCGGGGTGGCCGCTACCAAAACCTTCTCCGCCCAGATGGCCGCTCTGGCTCTTTTTGCCCTTTATCTAGCTCAGATTAAGGGAAGATTATTGGAGAAGGACTCTCTCTCCTATATTCGTGCTCTCCAGCGAATTCCTCATAAGATGGAAAAGATTCTCAGAGAGGCCAAATCGCTGGAGAAGCTGGCACAGGACTTCGCATCTTCTTCTCATTTTCTCTATCTCGGTCGTTGGGTGAATTTCCCCATTGCCTTAGAAGGAGCATTAAAGCTGAAGGAGATTTCCTATATTCATGCCGAAGGATATCCAGGAGGAGAGATGAAACATGGTCCCATTGCACTCATCGATGAAAAAATGCCTACTCTGGCCATCATACCCCAAGATAGAGTTTATGAGAAGATGCTGAGCAACATATCGGAAATCAAGACAAGAATCGGATATGTCCTGGCGGTGGCTTTTGAGGACGATAAGGAAATCCAGAAAAGAGTGGACAGGGTGATACCCATTCCGAATGTGAATCCTTTGTTCACCCCGTTTTTAACAACCTTACCCCTTCAACTTTTCGCTTATTACATAGCTTCCATCAGAGGAGCGGATGTGGATCAACCACGAAATTTGGCCAAAAGTGTGACTGTGGAATGAGTCTCACCATTTAAACTTAATCATAATCCGTGCTTGTCGAGGCTGCTGTCTACCCCAAACCTCTCCGAAGATGGGGATATCTTCTTTCACATAAGAAATGGGTTTTTGGGAGTTGAGCAGGTTGAAGATATCCACTCTGCATGTCAGAGTCAAGTCTTGAAAAAAGCCGGCACCTTGAAGACCAAATTCTTTCTCCACTCCTAAATCCAAATAGAAATGAGAAGCGGTTTCTCTTGATCCTCTTCCTTCGGGAAAGGAATAGTACCCTCCGAAAAAAGGCACATATCCCAGCTTTTCCCAATAATATCCGGATATCCATTCGAAGGCTGCAGAGATGGCGAGGCTATAAGGTCCCCAATAGATGGTGTTGATTTTGATGTTGTGATCGACAGAGTAGGGGAGCTTTCCGTACCAGCCCTCATCACCGATGCCCCTTCCTCCAAGTCCGCCTAATTGCCGGTCCCAATATTCTTTCAGTTCTTTCAGGCCAGGAATTTCAGGAATGAAGATATGATTTCCGAAAAGTCCAAGGAAATTGGTGCTTCCTTCCTCTTGAGACCAGGAGCCGGTTTCTGTTTGACCTGGATTTGTCCCTTCGGCGGATGAATAGACATATGAAGCATTCAGTAGAAGACTGGTACCTATTTTTCCATTAAGCTCGAATTCAAATCCCCAGTAATTCCGTCTTTTCTGTTCAAAGTTATCATAGAGGAATTTGTAGTTTGTCTCGGGGTCAAAAACTGCCAGCACTTCCAGCAAACCTTTGGCCCTGGAGCGGACATAGCGAACCTTGAGAGCCCAATCGCTTCCCAGCCTCCGGTCGAATTCGACAAGGTAACGGGTGAGGAAATTGGGCTTTAAACCCTCAGCCACTTCAAAAGGCTGCGTTTTTTGCTCGTTTTCGAATTCCCAGTTGGAGGGATCATGTGTTTCATCTTCTGTCGGCTCCGACAGTCCTATCCACCTGTATGTGCGGAAATTGAGTCCTGCACCACTGTTGAACAGGCCCAACGGCATGGTGGTTATCAGATCCGAAAATCTTCCCCAACCGAGTTTCAGTATATTATTTCCATCGCCGGTGATGTCGATAGCCAGAGAAAGCCGAGGCGAGAGGAAATCGTTCAGATTCCAGGACCAGAGTTTATCTTTATTATTATTGCGACAAACCTGAGTCTGGCTCCGGACTCCTACCATGAGAGTGAATCTTCCCCAGGAGATCTTATCCTTAAAATACAATCCTATGCCTAGGGAAGAATTGACGAAGTTGAAATCCGCATATTCATAGAAAAAGGTGGGTGTTCTTTTCCCTTCTTTCCAGGAGCCGAAGTAATATTTAGTCCCACTGTCAAAGCCATTTCCAGGGAATAGATCCTCCTCCTTTCCGGTGAAATCTACTGCAAATTCAGAGGAGAAGGCATAGTATTCGAGGCCAAGGCTTAATTCATGGCGTCCGAAATTCTCTGTTTCCTGGTATTTGTTGAGTTTAAAGTTGAAATCGAGCCTTTTCTGATTATCTGTGACATTACCGTAGGAGTTATGGACATTGCGGGCCAAATCTTCGATATAGTACTGACCTGGCCCTAAGTCTTGGTCGGTCGGTTCTATGAGGGAGTCTCTCACCACTTGTCCTAAACCAGCTTCGATAAAGGTAGAAGCGTTCAATATCCCTTTATAGTTTATGCGGAAGATGAAGTCGGAGAAGTGTTTCTCCTCAAACATATCAAGTATTCCTGTTCCTCCCTTCTGTCCCAAAGATTTATGGAAGATCGTGGTTAAGGAGAGATTGTGATTGCTGTTTATGGCATAGGAGAGCTTAGCGAAGAGATTATCGCTGCGGACGGTCTTATCACCACCCGGGATAAAAAAGTAATCCATCGTGGCGTCCCTTGTCTGTTCCGTGTCTGAAAAAAAATTGTTTGATATAAAGAACCACAGTCTGTCTTTGATCAGAGGGCCGCCCAGGTTGAAGTACCAGTTGTAATTGGAGAAACGCTCAGGTTCACTGATCACAGCAAGTTGCTCTTTTCGTGAGGATTGAAGCCTTTTATCGCTGAAGACCAGAGAAAATTCTCCCTCTATTTGGTTGCTCCCGCTTTTTGTCACCATGTTAATGATTCCGCCATAGGCCGATCCGAATTCAGGGCTAAAAGGGTCGGAAATGATCTGTATTTCATCGATTGAATCGAAATTAAGCCGCATTCCAGAATTTCTCAGTCTCACTCCGCTGATGGAAAGGCCATCCACAATCCAGTTGTTTCCTTCTTCTCCTTCCCCCCGGAAACTCGGCTGCCCTTCCATGGCTATGCCTCTTCGGGTGTTTACCCTAACACCGGTTACTCCAGGAGTGAATTTGATCACATCGACCACCGTGCGATTCTGAGCAGGAATCTTTTCCAGCTCATCAGAAGTGATGTGAAAACTGGTGTTGGTGGAAGTCTTATCGATGAGAGGAGTTTTGGCCGTGACTACGATTTCCTCTTTTATCTCGGAGAGCTGCATAATGATTCTCAGATCAGTCACCTGTCCGAGACGAACAATTATGTTTTCCTGGACAAGAGGAGTAAATCCTTCCTGCAAAAAGCGCAAGGTGTAATTGCCAACGGGGAGGAGAGGGAAGTTAAATTCGCCACTTTTTGAGGAGATGACAGCCCTCACTCCTTGCAGGTTTGGGCTTTTCACCGTTATTTGAACTCCAGGCAGTCCTATACCGCTCTCGTCTGTGACCTTACCCTGGATTTTCCCGGTTTCTATGGCCAAAATGGGGAAAGAAAAAAGAAGAAAGACAGCAAAAACTGAAAAGAAGAACCTTTTTATAACCATGTTATTCTATTTTTTTCTAGTGAGATAATGATTTCGCGCTTCACTCTTTTTTTTAGTGGGTATCCCACCCTCAGGGAATCGTACTCTCCTCGGCTCATCCTCGACCGGATAAGTCTCTCCAGAAAATGAAGAAGGAAGTACGCTTAAATTTTTTTTGTGGCTGGTTTGGCTTCTTTTTTTCCGTATTTTTTGATGAATTTCTCTGTCTGTTCCTTGGCCTCCGTGTCAGTATACTGTCTGGGAGGGGTCTTCATGAAGTAGGAGGAAGGAGCATAAAGAGTTCCGGACAATTTGTTGTTGAGTGCCAATTTACAGCAACGAATAGCGTCGATCACCACACCAGCAGAGTTTGGAGAATCTTCCACAGACAGGCGGCAATCGAGGTAGGTGGGAACATCGCCGAAATGGCGGCTCTCTATCCGCAAGAAGCAGATCTTGTTGTCTTTCTGCCAAGGGACATAGTCACTGGGGCCGACATGGACATTGTCCGGATGAATTTCCAGTCCTCTGGCTTTTATTTGAGAAGTGACAGCGTTTGTCTTTGATTTTTTCTTGGACGCCAGCCTTTCCCTCTCCAGCATATTCAGGAAGTCTGTATTTCCTCCAGTGTTCAGCTGGTAGGTTCTTTCGATGGGCATACCCCGGTCAAGATACAAATTCACCAGAGTCCTGTGGAGAATGGTTGCCCCAACTTGAGATTTGATGTCGTCGCCGATGATAGGAAGATTCTTCTTTTCGAACCTTCTCTGCCAATATTTCTCGCTGGCGATGAAGACGGGAATGCAATTGACAAAAGCACAGCCTGCCTCAAGGATTTGTTCCACGTACCATTTGGTGGCTTCTTCACTCCCTACTGGAAGATAATTGATAACCACATCTGTTTTGACTTCTTTAAGTATACCGACCACATCGGTTGTGGAGCCTGGAGCTTTCTTGATGATTTCAGATAGGTACTTTCCCAGACCGTCGTGGGTCATGCCTCGCTCGACTTTGACGTTGAGACGAGGGACCTCAGCAAATCTTGTGGTGTTGTTGGGCCGAGTAAATATTGCCTCGCTCAGGTCCTTTCCGACTTTGTTTCTATCGATGTCAAAGGCCGCGACGAATTCTATATCGCGGATATGATAGCCACCAAGGCTGACATGCATCACACCAGGAATGTAATCTGTTTCCTTGGCATTTTTGTAATATTCTACTCCCTGAAGCAAAGAAGAAGCACAGTTGCCGGCTCCGATGATAGCGACTCTAATTTTATCCATTCGTGAGGACCTCCTTTTTTGATTTCTTTTGTTTTTCCACTTTTCTGACGTAGAAAGTTCTTTGAAGAGCTGTGAAGTTAGAAAAGGTGGCGATCAGAATCAGGACCCCGATAATGGAGGGATCAAAGACTTTAAAAAGAGAACCAAGGATGGACCCTAAAGAGAGAAAAACAATCCTCTCGGCTCTCTGCATGATACCTACTTTGCACTCGACTCCTAATCCCTCGGCACGGGCACGGGTATAACTAACCATCGCAGAGCCAAGGAATGCGAGGATTGCCACCCAGAGAGCCCAGTGATTCCTGAAATAGACAGCAAGGCCAAGATAGATGAAAAATTCAGAGTATCTATCGAGAGTGGAATCGAATATGGCTCCAAACAGACTTTTCCTGTCGGAGCCGACAGCAACCTTTCCATCGAGAATATCCAGGAGACCGCAGATGATGATGACTATGCCAGCCCAGAAAGTTTTTTGGAAGAAAAAAAGCAGCCCAGCTCCCAATCCTGCCAGAAGAGCAAAAACACTTATGGTGTTGGGATTAACTCGGAGGCTAATCAGCAGGGAAGCCAACCGGCTTAGATGATGGGGAAAGGAGGTAATCAATTTTCGCGGCAGAATCCTTGAGGTCTGCTGTATCTGGATGCTCATCAGAACTTTCTGTTAGTTGGTTTATGTAGCGATTTTAAAGCATAAATACTCTAATATTAAACAAGATTCAAGTCAACCTGAAATTTGTGAAATTTGTGAAAATTATAGGGTCAGACCATCGTTGCCATCACTATGAAGAGAATGAAGGCAGGTCTAAGGTTTTTCCCGCAGACCATCAAGGTTATTAAAGTCTTGCCCGGTGAATCAGTCGATTTTGATTTTCTTCTTTTTTGTCGCTGTCTTTTCTTCCTTTTTCTCCAGTGCTTCAATTTTTGCATCGATCAGGGAACGCAGAGCAAGCAACATTTCTTTGCGAGCATTGAAAAAATGATGGAGCGTTTTTTCTGGGAGAAAGAAGGAAAACAGCTCTTCTGGAATCGAGATTCTTATCTCTCTTGTTTTTGCTTCGTTCATCGTCTCACCTCCTTTCCAGAGGAAAATGAGATCATCTCTAATGATTTATTGGCGAAAGCATATTTTCAGCATTTCCTTATCAAACTTTGCTTCTTTAATAGAGTAGTTGAGAAGGGTTTGAGGAAGAAGTATATTTCTTTTGTAATGTCCAACCTTGATGAAGAGTTCTTCTCCCTTTTGGAAAAGGTCCAAGTCCCGCTTTTTGACAAAAGGAAGATACAAAAAAATATCAAAGCCTCCGTCAGCTTTCTCGATGGATATTGGTTTCTGGGTGAAGAACAATTTTGTGGGATCCTCTTTCCCGTAGACTTTCCCAGCCATCTTGGTGAGGAGTTCTTTTCCCAGAACTTCCTGGGAGAAGAGATTTGAGAAAAAAATGGGAAGAGGAGAAAAAATCTCTTTGATCATTTGCAGATATTCCTTCTGAATGGATTTCCATTTTATAAAATAGGCATCACGGACTTCAGCGGGAATGATGCGATTGACGATGACAAGATCGACAGAATATCCGAAGAGGTTGAAGAAAGTATAAGCCCGCTGGGCTTCTTTGATCACCATTTTTTCAGGGTTGATGATGAGGCGGATGGAGGTTTTTTGGGGATCGATAAGGATTTCTTTCATCTCTGCCAGCTGTGTGGTCAGGCTTTTCATGGCTTCAAAGACCTTGTCTTCTGGAAAAGGGAAAGGAAGGACTCGACTGGCTACGGGCCTTACCGCTTTCGCCGCGGTTCTCTGGAGGGGAAAGATATGTTTGAGATACCAGCCGGTAATTTCAGGGGCGCTCAAGAATCTGAGGGTGTCGCCAGTGGGGGCACAGTCGACGATGGTAACATCGTATTCTTCGTCTTTATGGTATTGACGGATTTCCATCAGGCTGAAGAGTTCCTCCATACCAGGGAAAACACTCATCTCTTCTGCCTCGATGGTATCGATACCCTGGCTGGAGAAAAAAGCGACGAGATAGTTTTTGATTTCTCCCCATTTCTTCTCGATTTCCTCAAGAGCATTGACCTCCTGACCGTAAAGGTTAGGTGCTATATTGCGGGGTTGGTTGGAAAGTTGAGTCTCCAATGAATCAGAGAGGCTATGTGCTGCGTCAGCTGAGATGATAAGGGTCTTGTGACCTTTTTGGGCAGAAAGAAGCGCTGTTGCTGCCGCGAGAGTCGTCTTCCCCACGCCTCCTTTTCCTGTAAAAAGAATAATCCGCATCTTCTTTCTCTGTTTTAGAGAGTAAAACTATTGTATCATGCCCAAGGAGTAAGTCAATATCACTCCTTTTTCTTTGCTGGCAGTTCCATTTTCGTGATAGCTGATAAAAGCGTCGGTTCCCCTCCATCCTCGCTGGGGAAAATTCGCGGGCTGACGAATTAGCTTACCTGACTGTCCTCAAACTCATCCCAGAAATGGATATGATCTTGATTCCCAGTTAGATTTTGACTTGGCTGCGCTTATTTATTATCTTTTATCCATGATTTTTGTGCTTACTGGTCCTGTTCATTCGGGAAAGACCACTTTTTTAAAGAGGCTTGTTGATAGTTTGAGGAGGGAAAACCTTAAGACAGCCGGTTTTCTGAGTGTGGCTATTATTAGAAACAAGGAAATTCTTGGATATGATTTATATGATCTAAAAGATGAGCAATACATTCCTTACATCCGCAGGGAGGGAGAAGAGGGATGGGAAAGAATCGGGTCGTATTTTTTTATTCCTGAAGCCTTGGCCCACGCAAGAGATCAGATCTTGCGAAGCAGAGGAGTCAATATTCTGGTGGTCGATGAAATCGGTCCTCTGGAGATCAAGGGAGAAGGGTTATGGTCAGCTTTGAGACAGGCTCTCTCATCTCCTCCAAAGGGCCTTATTCTTGTCATCAGAAAAAGTATCCTCAAAGATTTTCTCCGCCTGCTTAGAGACAAAGAAGTAAGAGTATTTGATATAGAAGAGAAAGATGCTTTTTCTCAGATGAGAAAGGCTATCTTCACTCATCACGGGTTTGGAGATGTCTGCGATCCTTGTTGAAAATTTTCTTATTTAGTATTCTGTGAGTGAGCTGAGGAAAGCGAAGGCGATAGAATGAAAAATATCTATGTTCATCTCTCCGAGATATTAAAAGAGAAAAAGCAAGTAGTATTGGCCACAATCATCGAGGCCAAGGGCTCTACGCCTCAAGTACCAGGAGCATCAGCCGTATTTTCTTCGGAAAGACTCCTCGCCGGAACTCTGGGTGGCGGGCTGTTGGAAGGTGATGCCCTGAAGAGAGCCCAGGATGCCTTAAAAAGAGGAAGCTCTCTTCTTTATCAATTTGACCTCAATGCCGACATTTCTTCAGATGAAGAGTCTATATGCGGAGGCCAAGTAAGAATCCTTCTCGATGTCTCACCGACGAAACACGAAAATGCCTTCAAAGATCTCCAGCAATCCTTCCTTCGCCGGAAGCATGGCCTTTTGTCCACATGGATAAAAGAATTTTCAGGCGGAAGTATCTCCATCTTCCGAAATTGGATAAAAGGCAATGAGAAGTCTCTGGCCAACCTGGGAAAATCACTATCGATATTAAAAGACCATATTGCCAAGGCATTAGCGGAGGAAAGGCCCACACTGGTAAAGATGCAGGAAAGGCAGAGGGGAGTGAAGGAGAGTCTTCTCTTCTTAGAGCCAGTTATTCCATTGCCCCGATTGGTAATTGCCGGCGCCGGACACGTCGGCCGTGCCGTGGCTCACCTGGGAAATTTTCTGGATTTTGAAGTGACGGTCATCGATGATCGCCCAGAATTTGCCAACAGAGAAAACATTCCGGATGCGGATCATTTTATCATCGATGAGATCAGTAGGGCCATCACAAAATTTCCTATAGGCCCAGATACCTATTTGGTGATCGCTACTCGAGGACATCACTATGACGCCGAAGCCCTTCGAGAGTGTATCGCTTCGGATGCTGCCTATATCGGCATGATCGGCAGTGCTCGGAAAGTGAAAATGATGAGGGAGAAATTCCTCGAGCGAGGTTGGGCGAGAGAGGAACAATTTGACCGCGTTCATTCCCCCATCGGCCTCGATATTGGCTCCAAGACTGTTGAAGAGATCGCTTTGAGCATCGCCGCCCAGCTCGTACGGGTCCGGAGCCAAATCCGTGAAAGAAGGAAGGGAAGATGTTGATAGGAGCAATCATTCTTGCGGCCGGAGAATCCAAAAGGATGGGGAAGCCCAAGCTTCTTCTTCCTTTTGGGGATAAGACAATCGTCGAAACCGTAGTCACCAACGTCATTCAGTCGAAAGCAGATGAGGCCTTGGTTGTTCTGGGAGCAGATCCTGAAAAGATAGAAGAAAAAATAGAAGATCTTCCTGTTACCATCACTGTAAATCCTCATTACAAAAAGGGGATGCTCTCTTCTGTGCAATGGGGACTTAACGCCATCCCGGAAAATATTCGAGGCGTTTTGGTCTGCTTGGGTGACCAACCATCGATTCCTCCTTCTGTCATGGATAAAGTCATTGAGGCTTTCAAAAGCTCAAAAAAGGGAATCGTCGTTCCTGCCTTTAAAAAGAATCGAGGTCACCCGGTCCTTATCGATGTCAAATACCGGAAAGAAATCGAAGATCTGAGCCCTGATGTGGGCCTGCGAGGCATTGTCTACAATCATCCGGGGGATACCCTGGAGGTGGAGGTAGACACTCCCGCAGTTCTCCGGGATATCGACAATCCGAACGATTACAAGAAAGAGACAGAGAATAAGTAAATCAGATTATATCCTGTGAGTTTATTTTCTTTACTGTAACGCTTCCTTTATTCGTTTTGCATTCATAGGGAGTTGGAAGAGTCTGGCGCCTACTGCATCAAAGATAGCGTTAGCCACCACGCCACCCATGTTTATGATGGCTGGTTCCCCGCCTCCCTGGGGAGTGGAATCTCCTGTCTCCATCAGCACGGTCTCGATTTTGGGTAGCCATGAAAAACGAGGTATTTCGTAGGTATCGAAATTGAGGTCGAAAATCTCTCCGCCTCTGAAGTGAATCTCCTCAGCTAGGACGTAGCCCAATCCCATGGTGATGCATCCTTCCATCTGCATTCTTGCCCCTTCGGGATTTACCACCAGGCCCATATCTTGAGCACACACCACTCTCTTAACCTGCACATGGCCTCTTTTCTTATCCACTTCCACCTCAGCCATGGCAGCAACATAAGTTCCTGCATCGATACCACAGGAGATCCCGCAGCCGCGCCCACTGGGGGATTTTATCGGGGTCCAGCCGAATTTCTCTGCTGCAGCCTTGAGAACCCCGCGCATCCTTTTATCCTTCAAATTTTTTAGCCTAAATTCCAGAGGATCGACACCTGCCTTGCAGCCCATGATATCGATATGAGACTCTCTGGCAAAGGTGTTTGTGTTGTTGGAAGGAGCTCTCCAGGCTCCTGTGCTGAAGGGATGGGAACCGGGAGTGCCACGCCAGCCTCCTCCTGTGGAGGCTGTGCGGTGATGAGGTATATCATAAAACTGCGGAGCGCCTCTTTCGCCCGCAAAATAGACAGTGTAATCCCAGAAGATGATTTCAGCCTCGGGGGTGATTCCCGATCTTATCTTGACCACAGCCGCAGGACGGAAGGTATCATAGAAGAATTCTTCTTTACGGGTCCAGGCAACCTGAACAGGTTTCCCGATCAGCTTTGCCAGCCGAGCGGCTTCTGTAGCTTGTTGGTTTCGAGTTTTTCCTCCGAATCCTCCTCCTACAAATGGGGTAATGATACGGACGTTTTCGGGAGGAAAACCCAGGGCTTCAGATATCTCTTCTTTAGCGCTGAAAGGAGTTTGTGTGGATGCCCATACTGAGACCTTGTTTCCTTCGACTTGAGTCACAGCTGTGTGTGTTTCTATGGGAGCGTGAGCCACATAGCTATTTAAATAGGTTTCCTCAAAAATTGTGGAAGCCAGTTTTTCTCCTGATTTGATGTCTCCTCCCTGGGCGACGATTTCCCCTTCTGGAGCGACATTGAGCAGATGATCAAATATGGTCTTGTCGTCTACTTTCGCTTCCTGAGGCTCAAACCGGGCCTTTATCTTGGCTAAGGCTTTTTCTGCCTCATCTGGATCCTTGTGAAGGACTGCGATCAGGTCGCCATCCTGAACAACATGTACGCCGCTCATTTTTTTGGCAACTGAGGTGTCCACACTATTGAGTTTTGCTCCATGGGCAGGAGGCCTCAAGATTCTCGCATAAAGCATGTCGGGCAGTCGAATATCTCCCGCAAACTGAGCCTTGCCAGTAACCTTCTCCAAGCTGTCTATTCGTGAAGCAGGCTTGCCCATGACAGAAAATTCCGCGGGGCTTTTGAGAGAAGGTTTTGTTTTGAGATGTCTTGCGATTTTTTTCCCTTTGGCCAGTTGGGCATAGGAGACCTGATTTTTCTTCTGTCTTTTATCGAATATGATTCCCTCTTTTGTTGCCAGTTGGCTTACAGGTACATCAAGATGTTCGGCGGCTAACTCCACTAAGACGGCCCTGGCTTCTGCTGCTGCATCCCTGAGAGCAGGCCCGAAGAAGCGGGTGGTCATGGACCCAAAAGTTCCCATATCCCAGGGGCAGAGGTCTGTATCGCCCATAACCATATCCACTGTATTCAAGCGAACATCGAGTTCCTCGGCTAATGTCTGAGCCAGAGAAGTAATCACTCCCTGGCCCATCTCGATTTTCCCTGTAAAACAGCTGATCCTTCCGTCTTCACCGATTCTGAGGTAGGCATTAAAATCTTCAGGATAGTTAAAACGAGATCTTGCTTGCCCTCTTTGTTCCTGGAAAGGCCAAGAATCTCCCACAGAAAAAAGGATGAAAATCCCTCCGCCTGCTAGTTTGAGGAATTCTCGCCGACTCAGAGAAGGGGGAACCATGATATCTTTGAAATCTAGGTCTGGATTGTCTTCTTTTTTCATCTTTTTTTCATCCCTTTCATCTCTTTAGCTGCGGTCTGGATAGCCTGGACAATTCTGATATGAGACCCGCAGCGACAGAGATTTCCATCCATCCCCTGAATAATCTCATCTGGAGAGGATTGGGGATTTTTGAGGATCATGCTGTAGGCATTCAGGATCATCCCAGGAGTACAAAAACCGCACTGAAGTGCATCATGTTTTATGAATGCTTTCTGCAGGGGATGAAGCTCCCCGTTTTTAGACAGGCCCTCGATAGTCATCACTTCTTTTCCTTTGACATCCTTTACAGGCAACTGGCATGATCGTACGGCTTCCCTGTTAACAAGCACGGTGCAGGCTCCACAAAAGCCCTCTCCGCACCCGTATTTAGCTCCTGTCAGGCCAAAATCTGTGCGCAGAATCCATAAAAGCATGCGCTCCCCGTCCATACTCAAGCGAACGGATTTGCCATTGAGTTTAAATTGGATGTTTTCTTTCATGTTGTTTCCCTTAAATTTTTTTCGGTACTCGATCTGCAGTTTGTTCCGAACGCAAAAGATTTTTGGAAGGAAGATCTACATCAAAGAAAGGACAGCTCTGTAGAGAACAGTTTCCACAAGATCCTTCTTGTATCCGTTTTCCTCTAATGGGTTAGCCTCTTTCAATTCTTCCCTTGCCGCTTCCCTGAGAAGATCTTCCGCTGCTTTTTTCCCCTTGATCATATCTTCGGCTTTCTTCATCCTCCAAGGGACAGGAGCCACTCCTCCCAGGACAATCTTGATATTTTGAAAAGCACCTTTTGATAGAGTCCCTTTGACCGCAGCAGAAACCACGGCGAAGTCCCATGTCCCTCTCTCCTTGAGCTTCAGGTAGGTGCTTTTATCTCCTGTTTGAGATGCCGGTATTCTTACTTCCGTGAGGATTTCTCCAGGCTCCAGAACATTTTCTTTATGGACGTTTGTCTTGGGAAGAACGAAGAAATCCTCAAGCGGGACAATTTTTTCTCCTTTATCCGAATGTATAGATATTTCTGCCTCCAGGGCGATAAGCATAGGAGCCAAGTCAGAGGGATGGACAATATAACAGAGCCCTCCACCTAAAATGGCATGATATCTGTTCCTTCCTCTGTATGCGTAACACCGGCTTCCCCCCTTTTTGCGACACTTGACTTCAGAGTCACGGTAATACCAGCAGCGGGGTCTCTGACAGAGGTTGCCACCCACTGTGCCAACGTTACGTAACTGCGGTGAGGCCAGAGAATTGGCGGCTTGATGAAGGCCTGGATATTCCTCCTTGATCATCCGGTCTTCAGCCAGTTCGGCCACTGTGGTCAAGGCTCCGATCCTCACTCCATTTTTCTCTTTTTTGATGGAGGACAGATTGGGAAGAGAGCTTAGGTCAACAACAACATCTGGTTCCACTATATTATCCTTGATTTCTCCAATGAGATCTGTTCCTCCAGCCATCAAGTAATAGCTCTCTTTTTTTGCCGATAACAAAGAAACGGCCTCTTCGATTGATTGAGGTTGGGCGATCATAAAATTTTTCATCAGCCGACCTCCTTTCTTCTCAGGGCTTGAAGGACTTTGTCTGGAGTCATTGGTAATTCTTGCACATGCACTCCTAGAGCGTTATAGACGGCATTGGCCACAGCTGCTGAGCTTGGAATCCGAGGGGGTTCTCCAAGCCCTTTGGTTCCTAGATTGTTGATCCTGGGGTCGACCATATCCACAAAATCGATCTCTACCTCAGGGATATCCATGGAGGTTGCAAGTTTGTAATCCCGCAAGTTGGGATTCGCCAGATTTCCTGTGGTGTTATCCATGATCCTCTGCTCGAAAAGGGCTGTGCTCACTCCCTGTGTGATACCGCCTATAACTTGACTTTCTGCTGTCTGTCTGTTCATGACTCTTCCGATTTCGTGGACCGCAGCTACCTTGAGGACCTTGATTTGACCTGTCTCTGTGTCCACTTCGACTTCGGCAAAATGGGCTCCGAAAGTGTTGTATGCATAGCCTGAAGGCCGGCCTGTATACTCTCCATGAAAGACTTTTTCGCGGCGTAGCTCGCTGAGAAGCTCCTTAAAGGCGATGGATTTTGGAGGGTCGCCCTTGCTGAAAAATTTCCCATCGGCGATGACGACAGTATCTGCGCTGATTTCAAGTTTACTGGCAGCAAGCTTTCTAAGATAATCAGCTGCTTTAAGAGCGGCGTCCCTTACAGCGGGAGCGACTGATGGCGTGGTCGTGCTTCCTCCCGATGAACCGCACCAGGGATACATAGTGTTTCCGATTTTTACCGTCACATCTTTTGGCAAAAGGCCGAGAGTTTCTGCTGTGATAGTTGCCATATAGGTTCTGGTTCCACAACCGATGTCCTGGGTTCCGCAGATAACCTCGACACTTCCGTCCTGGTGGAGTTTAATATCGGCCAGCGTCTCTGGCCGGCCCACGCCCCACCATATCTGGCTGGCCATTCCTAAACCGCGACGAATCTTACCGTTTCCATCTCCAGGGTTCTTATTCCTTCTTTGCCAGCCGATCTTCTTTGCGCCGATCTTGTAGCATTGATCCAGTCCTTTAGAAGAATAAGGTATACCCGTGTCTCCTTCGTTTTTTGTCGAGTAATTTTTCTGCCTCAGTTCTAAGGGATCTATACCAATTTCATTGGCCAGCTCTTCCAGGAAGCCTTCCAGCGCAAAAGTTCCCTGGACATGCCCGGGAGCTCTGGTTGGTCGCGACGCACCCGTATTGGTGAAAACACTGTATTCTTCCACTTTTAAATGAGGGCATCTGTAAACATCGATGATAGGTTCTGAGCATCTGTCGCCTCTTTGAATTCCGCCGGATGTGTAATTTTTCAGATAAAGGGCGGTCAGAGTGCCATCCTTTTTAACTCCGCCTTTGATGGTTTGGAGGCTGGAAGGGCGGTTGCCCACACAGAGCGAATTTTCTTTACGGGAAAGAATGATCTTTATCGGTTTTTTGGCTTCTTTAGCCAGCAAGGCGGCAACAACAGTGTAATCATTCAACCCCAATTTGCTTCCGAATCCTCCACCCATATATTTCTTAATGACTGTGATTCGACTTGCCGGAATTCCCAAGACACGGGCCAGAGTATCCCTGACGCCAAAGATGGCTTGAGTGGAATCCCACACTGTCAATCTATCCCCTGCCCATTTGGCCACACTGCCATGAGTCTCTGCAGGATGATGGATTTCCACGGCTGTTTTATACGTTCTCTCCAGGACAACATCGGCTTCCTTGAATCCCTTTTCGATGTCTCCTCGGGAGTAGTCGTTAAATTTTTGGATGTTGGGTTCATCATGGACCTGTGGAGCGCCTTCCTCCATAGCTTTTTCTTCAGTGACCACAAAAGGGAGGGTTTTGTAGACCACCTCGATCAATTCTAGAGCTTCCTCTGCTGTTTTTTCCTCTACAGCTGCCACAGCAGCCACCTGTTCACCGGCATATTTGACTCGTCCTTCTTTGAGTTGAATGGCTGCCTTCACTCCAGGCAGGTTTTTAGCTTTGCTTAAGTCCACAGAAACAATTTCTGCGCAAGCATGAGGGCATCTCAGAATCTTGCCATAGAGCAATCCTCTGAGTTTAATGTCATGGGTGTAAGGCGCTTGGCCGGTGACTATTTTCTCCCCGTCAATCCTTGGCGTGTAGGCGCCGATGATTTTGAATTTCTCTTTTTCAGGAGAAGGAATTTGTTCGGGTTCCTCTGTTTCCTTGTCTCTGAACTCTTCATAATAGAGGAGGGTAGAGTCTTCTGGCTCTGATAAATATTCCTTTTTCTTCATTTCAAGGCCTCCTCATGTTTTTTGCTGCCGCTTCAACGGCCTCATAAATCTTGAAATAGTTACCGCATCGGCAGATGTTTCCTGAAAGAGCTGCCTTGATCTCTTCTCTTTTTGGGTTATTGTTTTTCTCGAGGAAAACGACAGAGGACATGATGAATCCCGGCGTACAGAAGCCGCATTGGTAACCGTCTTTTTCGATGAAGGCCTTTTGAACAGGATGAAGGTTCTCATCGACGGCTAATCCTTCCACTGTAGTGATTTTTTTGCCGTCCGCCCTGATGGCAGGATACATGCATGAATAGACTGTAACTCCATCCAGGATGACCGTGCATCCTCCGCATTCACCACGGTCGCAGGTCATTTTTGTCCCTGTCAGGTTCAGTCTTTCTCTCAAGAGATGGAGAAGGGTTTCCCTTGGCTCAACCACAACTGAGTATTTCTTTTCATTGACTGTAAGAGTGATGGGTTTCTTGGAATAAAGAGGAACTTTCCCTGCTTCCGGTTGAAGGGATTCAGCCTCCTGGGCGAGAAGTCGAGGGGCCACAGCTGCTCCTATAGCACCGCCGCTAAATCCTTTTATGAAGTCCCTTCTGGTTATTGCTTTCCCCCTTTTCTTTCTTCCTTCTTCCATTTTTACACCTCTCTCCAGGGATTTTTCCCCTTAGCCCAGCCTGATGAGAGCTGTGAGGGCCAAACACAAGAGCAAGGTTCCGGGAGAAAAAATAAAACTCAGCTTTCTTGCTATTCGAGATGATTGGAGTATAGTTTCAAGAGATTGGCTTTTCACTCCGACCCATGCACCCAAAGGAACAGTCAGGAAAGATAGAAAAACAGCTAATGGGGCATAGTAAAGGGAGAGGGGATATCCTGTTCCAGGGACAACACAGGCTGGTACTCCCGTGACATACTTCACCAAAGGGAAAAGATTCACGGCCAGGATGGCAGTCATTCCCCCCATTAAGGCTTGGCCTCCGCTTTTCTGTTTCAGTTTTTGGTTGAAAACAGCGATCAAGATCAGGAAGGCGATTCCTTCTGTGAAAAAGGCAAAAATGGGATTTCCTATGGCTCCGTGCTGGATGGGGAGCGAAAGGAGGAGTGCGTCGAACATCTTGAAGAGGCTGGTGATGAGTATCAGGAATCCCATACAGAGGAGGTTCCTGGTAAGGTACCAACCGGAAGCCATAAAGAACAAGGCTACCCCTGTCATGATGGCACCAGAGTATAAGGAAGCACAGCTTCGGAGCCACATTCCCAGAGCAGCTTCGGAAAAGCCCCAAACAGCTCCCAGGATGATGACAAAACCCAAATAAGATTTAGGAATTTTTCTCATCATGCTTTCCTCCTTTTTGGTTTGTTTCAATATTATCTTTATTTCTGGATTATAATTCTCCCTTCTCCTTTTGGCAACTTTTTTTCGTGGGATAGCATTTCCATTTCCGTGATGATTTTGGGAACAGTCAGGCAAGCTGAATCGTCAGCCCGCGGATTTTCCCCAGCGAGGAAAGTAGGAGAGGCGGCGGTTTCTGTCCAACCGAAGCCCATAGATAAGGGTGGGAGGGTTTTTGGCGAGGATGAAGGGGAACCCCGGCGCTGTGACTGATTATATCCCTCATCATTAGCTATCATGGAAATGGGAATTCTTCCTCGTGGAAATACTGATTTATCTTTCTGTGAGGAATTTTATCCCGATAATAAGGGTTCTGGCTTTCATGGGAAAGCCGGGTTCTGTGATGTAGTATTTATTGAACAGGTTCTCGGCCTTGAGGAATACGGTCCAATGTGAGAAGCTTTTGGAAAGGATGGCATTAAGGATAAAATAGCCAGGAATCCTGAACGAATCGGCTCCTGCATTTACCTCAGAGCGGGAAACACCCAATCCCCATAGACTCAATCTTACAGTCTTCATGATCATCAAGGTAGCTGTAAAATTCAACTGAGATTTGGACAGCAAATCCAGAGGAAGATTATCGACTTTGTTTTTTCCATCCAGATAGGTGTAATTAAAAGAGAAATCCATTCTGGACCAAGCTTTCTTGAATTCCAATTCAAAGCCCGATATTTCTATTTTTCCGATGTTCAGGCTTATTTTATCCCCGTTGGGGAGACGGATGACCCTGATGAGATCCTTTATCTGATTGAAGAATATAGCCCCTTGTAAGGAAATGTCTTTATTATAGGAAAAGCCCCACTCATAGCTTGTCCCTCTCTCGTCTTTAAGTTCGGGATTTCCTCCCTGGGAGCTGTAGAGGGATTTCATGGAGGGAAACCGAGACTTTTGAGCAATACTCAGATGGAAATCGATATAGTCGTGGGGATGGAATTTTACTCCTATAATCGGGTTGAGTGTCCATTTGCTATCGCCCGATTGCTTTCTCAGATGGTCGAGACTCATTCCTGTGATCGCCTTCCACCTTGAATTCAGACTGAGATGATTTTCTGCGCCGAAAGAGAAAGTTTGATGTTGGAATGTGTTCCATTCTTCTCCTATATCGTCTTGAGTTCGAGCCTTGTCATTGCGGAAATTGAGGCTCCACTTCCATTGGTTTTGAGATGAATAAGGAAGAGAACCGAGGATAAAAATTCCATAGGAGTCGTTTGCATATGTGGATTCCCACTGGAGATCTTTCATGTCTTCATTGGAATAGGAATCGAGGACATTCTCGTGCCTCACATAGTAGCTTCTGAGCTTTAGATGGCCTTCCCGGAGAAAAGAGAAGGTTCCTCCAAGATGGAACTGATAGCGATCCCAATTCTTAAATCTCCAATATCGGGGAAAGTAGAATTCGAGCGCATAAGGAATTCCATATGCTGAAGAATAATAGGCGGCTTCCAGGAGAATTTCACTTTTTTCGGTTGGATAAAAATATATTTTTCCGGTGAAATTTTTTCTTTCATAATCGCTGTTAGCCCTGAAAACATTTTCTCCGTTTTTTTTCCATCGGAATCCGTCTGATCTTTCCAAGGAGGCAAAGCCTGTGAAAAAGAGATTTCTCCATCTCAAGGCTCCTGTGGAGGAGAGATAAGATGTGCTGTTGCTGTCATAGGAAGTTTTCAAGGAGAATGAAGCAGGGCTAGGTCTGCGGGTGATGATGTTGACAATCCCGCCAAGGGTGTTGGGTCCATAAAGAACAGAGGAGGCTCCTTTGACCACTTTGATGCTCTCCACTTCTTCGGCAGTGATGGTCTTGAGATCAAAGGAATTGAAGAAAGGCTCGTAAATGGGTATTCCATCATAGAGGAGAGCGATGTCTTGGTTTTCAAACCCTCTGATTTTAAGCAGGAATTCATTTTTTGTCCCGCAGGAGATAAATGTTCCTGAGGCATAGGAGAGAACTTCAGAGAGATCTCTTGGAATGATGAGATCGATTTTTTCTCTTTTGATTAAGCTGGTTGTGGCCAGAAGAACATCTTTTGGGCGTTCTGCTTCCACGATGATTTCTTCTGTGATTGTTCTTTGTTTTTTTTCCTCTTTTTTTTCTTGGGGAGAAAGAAAAGAGGAGCAGAGCAAGAAAATAAGAAGAGGGAATAAGAGAATATCTTTTTTTAGCGATCTTTTAGTCATTGTCATCCATGATCTTCTTCTCTATTATCCATTTTTTGTCGGCGAAGTATAGTGGGGGAAGAAGAAGGGAGTTGTCTTAAAAGTTCACAGACACGTAAATCATGCTCCAAGAGGAGCATCAATATCCAAAGGCGAGTGAAAATAGAGAAAACTTTAAAGGCAGGCATAATCTTATAGAATCTCGAGTTTTCTCTCAGAAGGACTAATAAAGATTGAATAAATTTGCTGTTCGGGTTATCCTTCCAAAAGGTCAAAATAAAAAGATCTGATGAGGGATCAATTTCCTTCATTCACATGTAAATTTAAGGAGGGGATATAAACATGAAGGCCAAAACTATCATCATTTTAATCCTGATTGTTTTATTGGCGATCATACTCATTCAGAACACACAGGTGGTGATTGTGCAGCTGTTCTTCTGGAAGCTGAGTATGTCCCGAATTATACTGATTTCTTTATCCATGATCGTCGGTTTGCTCATCGGCTTTCTTATCGGCAAAAAAGGAAAAAAATATTAAGGAAAACAAATCGAGCTTTTTCAAAGGGACACGCTGTTGAGTGACGTCTATGTCGCAGGAGTCTGTTTGACTCCTTTCGGAAAAGATTTCAGACCCATCGGAGGGATGCTGGCTGATGCCTGCCGGAAAGCGCTTCAGGATTCGAAGCGCTTTACTTCTGATATCGTTCCTGACTGTTTGGTCATCGGCTGTATGGATCCGATCGGTTTTGCCAGACAGACAGGGCTGGATTCGCTGGTCGGAATGGAGCTGGAATTGGCAAAAGACACAGAGATCTACCATGTGGAGCTGGGTTCAGCCACTGGGGCCGGGGCTGTGGAGTTGGGGAGAAGGCTGGTCTCCTCTGGATTAAAGGTCTTAGTCTGTTTTGGGGAGAAGATGAAGGGAAAGCTCAAGAACGAGGAGATCCCTGGCCAGATTTCCACGGTGATTGCAGAGGAAGAAAGGGAACGGGGTTTGGGAGAGATGCCAGCTGTGGCAGCCCTCGCTTCCTACGAATACATGGATGCCTATAAAATTTCGGAAAAGAAATTTAAAAATATCTGCTTCCAGATGAGCGTTTGCAGCCTCGAGTTTGGATCCCTAAACGACATCGCTTATTTCAGAAATCCCATCACCCGCAAAGAGTATAATGATCCTGATCTTAACAGAGTAATTGCCAAGCCTCTGACAAAATTTGATTGTAGCGGTTCCTACAACGGAGCTGGAGCTGCCTATCTTATTCCTTCCCCCACCGACATAAAAGTCTCATCCGTCAAATCTGCCTTCGATAATATCAGGATTGCTGAAAGGAATACTCTGATTTCTATGGAAGCGGCAGTGTTGGCAGGAAGAGCTGCCTTCCGGGAGGCTCGTCTTAATCCTCATGAGATCGACACCTGCGAACTTCACGATGCCTTCAAGCCTGTCCCCTGGGTGGTTGCGGAAGATTTGGGCTTGGCAGATAGAGGAGGAGGGTACAAAGTAGTTCTAGATGAAAAAAACAGGATGGGCAGAAGGACCTTCGTCAATCGTTCTGGCGGTTTTTTGGCCAGGACTCACCCTTTGGGGGCTTCAGGAGGTGCGCAACTTGTGGAGCTCGTCTGGCAACTGAGAGGTCATAAACAATACAGAGAGATGTTTAAGGATGATCCTTACGGTCTGAATTATGGACTCTGGTTCAACATGAGTGGATACGGGAACACCTGTGTTGTAGGAATTGTGGAAAGGAGTGAACCCACAAGACAGAAGGAAGGTCTCAAAGAAGATTATCTACCACAATCTATTCCTAGAGATCTTACCCTCCGCAAGTCCCCTCGGAAAGACAAGATTATTGCGGCCACCCAATACACTTCGCCAGAGGATGAGAAAGTCAATGTGGCCATTGTCCAGACAAAAGATGGTGATTTCAGGATCGGGATAGCAAAAGGCCCTCATGATCTTAAAAGAGGTAAATACATCAAATGGATCAAGCCTGAAGAAGGACCATATTTTGTGCGAGAAGGATACATCAAAGGCAAATTATCCGATCTCCTTCGTCTCTTTCGCCCCACAAAGAGAGAAAAAGAGGAGGGACAAAAAGACTAATTTGTTGACAGAGGTTATGAAGCATAAATATAATTGTAGGCCTTTGTTAAAAAGAGGACTGCCCCTTTTACAAAAAAAGGACTGTCCTACTAAAGAAGGGAGGTTTATATGAGTAAAATCGTCATTGCCAGTGCTGTTCGAACCGCAGGCGGAAAGTTCGGAGGATCATTCATGGAAGTTTCGGCCGTCGAGTTAGGAGCTTTGATTCTTAAAGCGGCTGTTCGCAGAGCAGGGATTGAACCTTCCCAGGTGGAAGAAGTGGTCTTTGGAACAGGATGGCAGGCAGGGTTGGGGCCGAACATCGGTCGGTTAGCTACTGTCAAAGGAGGATTACCTCATGAGGTCCCGGCTTTCACGGTGAACAAACGGTGTGGTTCTTCCTTGCGTGCGGTGTCGCTTGCGGTTCAAATGATCAAGGCTGGTGATGCTGAGATTGTCCTTGCAGGCGGTGCTGAAAACACATCCCAGATTCCTTACATCGCTGCAGGAGCGCGGTGGGGGAATCGTATAGGAGACAGCAAGCTCATTGATGTCATGCACCACGATGGATTCATGTGTCCTTTAGCTGGCCACCTGATGGGAGTAACAGCGGAGACACTGGTGGGGAAGTATAACCTAAACCGCGAAGAACAGGACACATTTGCCGTGGAGAGTCAAAACAAAGCAGTTCAAGCCGTAAAGGAAGGAAAGTTTAAGGAAGAAACCCTTCCTGTTGAAGTTCCTGTGGGCAGGGGAAAGACAGAGATTTTCGATACCGAAGAGATTCCCAGGGAGGGAGTCACCTTGGATAAATTGGCCAAACTCCCCCCTGTGTTTAAAAAAGACGGCTCAGTCACAGCCGGGAATAGCTGTGCTCTCTGTGATGCTGCTGCAGCGGTTTTGGTGATGAAGGAGGAGAAAGCCTCTGAACTAGGGGTTAAACCTTTAGCCCGGGTGATTTCTTACGCCCATGCTGGTGTCGATCCAGCCATCATGGGAATGGGACCAGTGCCAGCCGTTAACAAAGCCTTGAAACGAGCAGACCTTAATCTTGAGGATATTGACCTGATAGAGCTCAATGAGGCCTTTGCTGCTCAGATTCTGGCCGTGGAGAGAGAGCTTAAGTGGGACCGGGCCAAGGTCAACGTCCACGGAGGAGCCATAGCCTTGGGCCATCCGGTCGGAGCCACAGGAGCAAAAATTTTAACCACCTTGATTTATGCCTTAGAGGACAGGAAAAAGAACCTTGGACTGGTCAGCCTTTGCATCGGTGGAGGCCAGGGCGTGGCCATGGTGGTAGAAAGGCTCAATTAGAGCACAGGGAGAGCTTTTTCGTCCTTTTTTCTGGAGAGTCAGTTCAATCCAATTGATGCACAAAAGATGCAAGCAAATTTTTTGTCCTCAATTTTATAAATAGGGAGGAAGTAAAATGGACATTAAAAAACCGTTCGTCGTGGGAGCAGGGATCATGGGGTCTGGCATCGGACAGCTCTGTTCCCAGCAAGCGTATGAAGTAACTGTGGTCGACATTTCAGAAGATATCATCGGCAGGGCACGATCAAAAGTCAGTGCTGGACTCAGCAGAAGAGTGGAGAAAGGAAAGATTACTCAAGAAGAAATGGACTTGGTTTTCTCAAGAATAAAGTGGTCCACGGATTTGAATCTTGCCGGCGATAGTGACTTTGTTGTAGAGGCAGTCTCTGAAGAGATTGGTATCAAGAAGGATATTTTCGGGAAACTGGATGCCATCTGTCAACCGGAAACCATACTGGCCACAAACACTACAGCTCTTTCCGTGAGTGAAATTGCCTCAGCCACTTCCAGACCCGAGAAAATCATAGGCATGCATTTTTTCAATCCTGCGGTGATCATGAAACTGGTGGAAATCATTCGCGGGGAGAAGACTTCTGATGAAACCGTAGAAACTACGAAAAAGTTTGCCGAGAAGTTGGGTAAAATTCCTGTCGCAACTTTCAAAGAGGCTCCTGCTGGGATTGTCAGCCGCATTCTGGCTTCCCTTTTGAATGAGGCGGCCATTGTTTATGAAAATGGGGTGGCCAGCGCCCAGGATATCGATGAGGCCATGAAGTTAGGAGCAGGCCTTCCTATGGGTCCTCTGGCTCTAATCGATATGATTGGCTTGGATATTCACCTCTCTAAAATGGAAACGCTCTTTGCCAAACTCAAGGACGAGCGCTACAAGCCTCCAGAGATCATCAAGAAAATGGTCGAAGAAGGTAAGTTAGGGAAGAAAACAGGCGAAGGATTTTATAAATATTAACACATACCTCGTCAGTTATCCTGAGATTTTAGGGAATATGCACACAAGACATCTCGTCCCGATGAGGTGTTTTGTTCTGGAAAGGAGTAAGCCATGGATTTTGATTTAAACGAAGAACAAAGGATGATCCAGGAGACCATCCGCAAGTTTGCCAAAGAAGAAATCGCCCCGGTCGCTTCTGAGAATGACAAAAAGGGCCATTTTCCTCGTGAGTTGTTTAAAAAACTTGCAGATTTGGGTTTTATGGGGACTCCCATTCCTGAAGAATACGGCGGGGCAGGATTTGATTACATTAGTCATGCTATAGTGGCAGAGGAGATAGGCAGAGTGGATTCATCCATGCGGGGAACCTATTCCGTTCAGGTTTCCCTGGTGGAGCTTCCCATATTTAAATACGGAACAGAGGAACAGAAGAAGAAGTGCCTTCCCAAGCTGGCCAGTGGAGAATGGATTGGCTGTTATGGTCTGACAGAGCCCAATGCAGGAAGTGATCCTGCTAGCATGATCTCCACAGCCGAGGATAAAGGAGATCATTTCCTTCTTAATGGCCAGAAGACATGGATCACCAATGCAGGGATCGCGGATTTGGCCATTGTCTACGCCAAGACGGATAAGGAAGCAGGAGCAAGGGGGATCACTGGATTTCTGGTGGAAAGAGAATTTGAGGGGTATTCCACAAGGGACCTCCATGATAAGCTGGGTCTTCGGGCCTCCAACACAGGCGAAATTTTCTTGGAGAACTGCAAAGTCCCCAAAGAAAATGTTTTGGGCGAGGTCAATAAAGGTTTTAAGGTTGCTCTGGGCACGCTTGATTTCGGCCGTTATACCGTGGCTGCAGGTTGTGTAGGATTGGCCCAAGGCTGTATAGATATCTGCAAAGAATATGCCCAGCAGAGAATTCAGTTCGGCAAACCCATAGCCAGCTTTCAGCTCATTCAGCAGCTGATTGCTGACATGGTGGTTGAATGCGAGGCTGGACGTCTTCTCGTTTACCGCGCTGGAGATTTGAAGAATAAAGGAGTGCGCAACACAAGGGAGACATCTATTGCTAAATATTATTGCAGTGAGATGGCAAACCGAGTGGCTTACAAAGCCACTCAGATCCATGGGGGATATGGTTTTTCAGGGGAATATGATGTTGAACGCTTCTACCGGGATGCCCGAATCAACACCCTTTATGAAGGGACATCTCAAATCCAACAACTGATAATCGGTGCCTTTGAGCTTGGAATCAAAGCCTTCACCTGACAGTGAGGAGTGAAATTATGTATAAAACACTCGCTTATGAAAAAAAAGAAAACATCGGAATTTTGACCATCAACCGTCCCGAGAAGCTGAACGCTATCTCCAATGAGTTGACAAAAGAGTTGAAAAAGTTTCTTGAAGATTTGGAAAATGATGAAGAAATCAGAGTGCTGATTATCACCGGAGCAGGGGACAAGGCTTTTGTGGCCGGAGCGGATATAAGTGAGTTGGTGGACAGGGATGCGCGAATGGGGAGGAGAGTCTCTCGGGAAAGACAGGAGATTTTTTCGTTCATCGAGAATTTGCATATCCCGGTTATCGCCGCTGTTAATGGATACGCATTAGGAGGAGGGCTGGAGCTGGCTTTGGCCTGTTCCATTCGCATCGCATCAGAGAAGGCTCAGTTTGGTGCACCGGAAGTTAAACTGGGCATCATTCCAGGAGATGGAGGAACTCAGCGTTTGCCCCGGCTGGTAGGTTCGGGTCGGGCTATGGAGATGATTCTCACCGGAGATTTCATCGACGCTGAGGAAGCCTATCGGATTGGGCTGGTGAATAAAGTTTATCCCCATGATCAGTTACAGGAGAAAGCGATAGAGCTTGCCCGTAGAATCGCCTCCAGACCACCCTTGGCCGTGAGATTTGCCAAGGATGCGGTGAATAGAAGTCAGGAAGGAGGAACCACTTCAGGCTATACTCTTGAATCTTATCTGCATGCTCTCTCTTGTACAACTGAGGATAAAAAGGAAGGTGTTTCTGCTTTCCTGGAGAAAAGAAAGGGCAAGTTCAGAGGGAAGTAGTCAAAAGAATAACCCTAATATTTTCTTTCTTATCCTTGGACATGGAAAATAAGGTCTTCTTTAAAAGCAGCAGAGGTCACAGGCTTAGCGGAATTCTCTCAGAGCCCAGTGCTCGCAATAAAGGACGCGTGACTATTTTGTGTCATGGATTTTCCTCAAGCAAAGAGAGCAGGACAAACGTCCGGCTAGAGGAAATTTTAAACAATAGTCAAATCTCCACCTTCCGGTTTGATTTCTTTGGCCACGGGGAAAGTGAGGGCAAGTTTGAGGAGATAACCATCTCTGAAGCGGCCGACGATGTTCTCAGTGCCCTCAAATTCTTGAAGGGGTTAAGGTATGTCGAAATAGGCCTGGTTGGTTCGAGCTTTGGGGGAATGGCCAGCCTGATAGCTGTTTCCAAGACGAGAGATATTCTTTTCTTAGCCTTGAAATCTCCTGTTTCCGATTACATGGGAAAACTGGTGGCTGGCCACGATGAAAAAATCATAAAAAGCTGGAAGGATAAGGGGGTTCTATCTGTATTCACTCCAGATGGAGAAGAACTCGGATTGAGTTATTCCTTTTTCGAGGATGCAGAGAGAGTCAACGGCTACGCCTGTTGTAAGAAAATCAAGGTCCCTACCTTGATCGTTCACGGGAGTGAAGATGAAACGGTTCCCCTTCGCCAAAGCCAGAGAGCATCTGCTCTCATAAAGAATTGCCGGTTAGAAATTATCCAGGGGGCTGATCACAGGTATACAAATTTAGATGGCTTTGAAAAGATGCTGGATTTGATTTCTGGGTTCGTCATCGAGCAATTCCGGAGATTAGAGGGTTGAGATGATTCCTTCCCTTATTAGCCTATTGCAAGTGTTTGCGCTGTCTATGGCATGCTGCATCCATAGATCTTACCGCCTGCTCTATTGATGACAATTGATTTTTTTTATTTTAAGAGAATTACCTGTTTCCTTTCTTTTCCAGCTCAATAGAACCAGAGGCCCCATCTTCGATTTCCCAGTATCCGCTCATCTTACCCTCTTCAACAGTCAGGCTCATGTAAACTGTCATATATTCGTTTCCGTCGAAAATAGTGAAATAGAAAGTAAGAGTTCCCTCTTTAAATTCAATATCCTTACATTCCTCGTCTTGGGCCATTCCCAATGAATCGGAAATTGTTCCCAAGTATTCTCCGTTGTCTTTCTGGAGTGTAAGGGTGACTTCATCCGCTCCTTGTTCGGGAACCTCTGTCGTTCCTACCCATTTTCCACTCAGGTCGACATCTTGAGAGAAAGAGGTGGCGCTGAAAAGTGTCAGAAGAAAAACCATGAAAGTCAAAGTGAAGATAATTTTTTTCATTTTGTCTCTCCTCTTTTCTGGGTCTGAATAAGCATTTAATTTTATAGTGAATTCGTATGATAATACGCAAATTCGATGATGTGAATTTCATTTATATGATATTTTTTTGAAAATATCAAATCTTCATAAAAGCATCCTTATTTCTGTGACAATTTCAACAGCAGTCAGGTAAGCTGGGGAGGAAGTCATCCGGAGGCGAGCGGGCATGGTTCCTCTCCATCCTCGCTGGGGGAAAATCCGCGGGCTGACGAATCAGCTTACCTGACTGTTACTGCATCACGGTTTTGGGGATGCTTCCAATCTTCTACAAGGACATCTTTCATTTATAGATTCTAGATGAATCAACTGTAAAGTTTTTCCCGGGATATCTCTAAGGCCAGGTTGAATTCCCCGGCAAGAACCTGGGAGGCTACAGAAGCTGCGAATTCCTTTGCTGTTTTAATTCCCATGATTCTCAATGCTTCACGTCCTGTAGGAGGGATGAGTCCTTCGCTGGAGGAGATCACTCCCGCTTCAATATTAGGCAGCTCCACCCTATAGATAATATCTTCCTTGTTCTCTCCTGCATTCGGGCTTTGGCTTCGGGAAAGAAGAGTTGGATTGTCGATATGGCTTTCCTTCGCATCTCTTCGTTCTTGAAGATCAAGCCAAGCGAACGAGCTGCTCTGCCGAACTGTGAAACCTTGACCTCAGCCCCGCCAAATTTATTGATGATATAACATCCTCTGGTCACACCCATCGGGCCCATTCCTGTTCCATAGACAAGAAGGCTTGTCAACTCTGTCTCCAAGTCGCCGTTGACCTTTAATCGCCCTCCATAAGAATAGTAATCTTCTACTCCTCCCACATAGTTGGCAAGCAGCGGAGCATATTGTCCTAAAGGCTTCAGTTCGGTTCCGCATAGCGAACAGGTAAGATCCGTGTCTGAAATGTCGAGTTCCCAGGCAAGATGGTCATTCTCACAGATGTACCGTTCTTTGTAAGGCTGGGAGGAGATGGAGATAAAGACGAATTTTTCGCCTGTCTCTTCTTCGATAAATTTCTGCCTGCATGCTGCGGCGATCTTGAAATTATTTGGAGAAGGGATTTCATACTCTTTCTGGATTTCCTCTTCCACTTTCCAGGGTGCGAGTTTTCCGCTTTTTAACTTTGCTACGCACTCTTGGATGATTGTCTCTTCATGTATGTGGTGCATGAGGGTTTTCCTTTCGTGTTTGATTAGACTTTCATTATAGACATTTTCTTATGAGATTACTTCAGGAAAATCAACTTCTTCCATTCTATTCGTAAAACTCGACAGGATGATCAAGTGTGTTATTTCCCTTAGAGTTGCCGCTACTTATAGCATAGAGAAAATCAGGATGTCAAATGACAGGAACCGCCGCCTCACTACCTGATTGGATGAAATATCTTCAATCATTATGGAAATGAAAATGCTTACATCCTTGACCGTCAATTTGACATGATTTTTCATATTGTTATAAATTTAGATGAGAAAATTGGGAGGCTCTTCAATCAAGGAAAGCAGAAAGGGAAAAAAGAAACCATACAGAACGGAAATGAAAAAGTTTAAGATTCTGAGCGACTTTGCAGAACTGGATAAAGCTAGAACCTTTCTTCGAGATGCCCTCCAGGATTTAAATCTTTCTGAAAAGGCCTATTACATCATTGAGCTTTCCCTCTTAGAGATATGTTCCAATATCGTAAGATATGCCTATCGCAGGAAGAGGGGCACTATCTTCCTCAAGATATGGCAGGAAGAGGGAAGGATCTTCTTTGAAATCAGGGATAATGGAGTTCCCTTTGATCCAACCCAGTCGAAGGCCCCCGACATAGAAGAAATGATCAAGGATGCAAAAACAGGCGGCTTGGGTATCTTTCTTGTTCGAAAACTTATGGACGGATTTGATTACAGACGCGAAGACAATCAGAACGTGCTGATCATGTATAAGACCATCAAGAAGACTGAAATTTAGGAATCAGTAGAGAACCGTTTTGATCTTGTCGATTTCCTTGAGTATCAAATCTCTTCTGATAAGGATAGCCTCGATTTCCTTTTCTGTCAAATATTCTCCTGCAACTTCTCTTATCACCTCATGATTGAGGCTTTTCAGCTTCTCTACAAGAGAACTGGGGAGCTCCTTCATCAACCTCGGACCTTCTTTGTAGTTTGCATCATAGATGAGATCTTTGGTGAATTTTTTGGATGTGCGGAAAGACCGAGAATGATCAATAAGAATCATCCGCCAATCTTCGGTTATGAGGTACTGATTCTGATGACGGTCTTCATTGGCGATCAGATTGTCGAAAGCCCGCTGCAGGTAGAGAGCTCTATTCCAGTTGAAAATTTTATAAGAGGGAGTTTTTATGTTTTGTTCATATTTATCCTTAAGGCTGATCCAGTAATCGACCAGTAATTGACAGGATCCACGATCCCCTCGAAATCTTTTTTCTACAGTGGGAGGAACCATGTGTAAGCCCAAATATTTGTCCAAGCGGTAAGCTGCGATCTCCCATCTCCAGTTATCGAGATACCCCTTCACCCTGCCTTCCACGTTCTTCCATATTGCCTGTTTCACAATCCCATCTTTTTCAATGGTCAACCTCCAGGGATTGGTCACGGCCTCCCGTTCTACCCATGGCTGATCGGAGCCTGTGATTTCTGCCGTCTCCAGGAACTCTTCCCATTTTGCTCTCTCTTCTATTTCTTCTGCAGTGAATTGGGCTAACAACTGAAAAAGGAAACCCAAAAAGATAACAAGAAAGAAAAGAGAAGTAATTTTTCTTTTCACCCTTTACCTTCCTTATTATTGATAAACTTTATTTCCATCAAATGTAGATAATGTGAATGATCAATACAAAACATTTTCTTCGCCTTTTTCTCTTATCATTTCATCAATTTCTGCCAATATAAGCTTTTTGCGAGCAAGGATGGCTTTTATCTCTTTATCTTGGAGATAAGGGCCAACAGCTTCTCTGATGATTTCAAAATCCAGTGCCTTTATTTTTTCTACGAATGCGCACGGCAGCTGTCTGAAAGGTTTGTTCCCTTCGATGCCAGTTCTCCCGAACATAAGCTGTTTGGTGAATTTCTTGGAAGAACGAAAGGAACGGGAATGATCGATGAGAATCACCCGCCAGTCCTTTGTGTAAAAAATATTCTGCTGGGTTCTGTCTTCGTTGGCGATCAGACTGTCGAAAGCTCTGGTTAGATATTTGGTCTTCTGGATATTGTCGGATTCTGATCCAGAAGCGGGCATTGCAATTTTTTCTTCCATGATATCGAGGAGACTGAATTCAGCCTCAACCCAAAGCTGAAGAGAACCCTTTTTTCCCTCGAATTCTCTCTCCACTGTGGGGGGAACCATATTCAGCTCCAGAATCTTATCCATTTGATAAGCGGCGATCTCATACTCCCAGCCCTCAAGGAAGCCTTCCTGGATGCCCTTTGGGTTTTTCCAGACCCCGCTGGCTTCTGTATCTCCTTTTTTCAAGTAGAGTCTTATGGGCTTAGTTACTCCTTCGCCTATCTCTTGGTACTTGATGATTTCTGCCGTCTTGAGAAATTCTTCCCAGTTGGCTCTTTCTCCCAGTTCTTCTGGGGTAAATTGGGCGATTATGTTATAGTTTTGGGCAAGGAAAAGGATGAGAACAGCGATGAAGATGATTTTTCTTCTCATTTTTTTCTTCCCGTTCGAAAAACCCGAGTTTTGTCGCAGTTATTATATTGACACTTACCTTGAAAGGCAAATCAAAAACACCCGTGGATAACATCTCCATCTCCGTGAAAAGTGAAGATATTTCGTCCAGTTAGGTTATGAGGCGGCGGTTCCTGTCCCTCCGAAGCCCGAACGAGAGCTGATTTTCCTCGCTGGGAAAAATCTGCGTGCTGACGATCCCCCGCCCTCACTCCTATCGCGGAGATTCTTTTAGAGCCGTGGAGAGAGTATTATCATATATGCGCTTTTTTGTATAAAATAAAATAGATTAGGTTGATGAGAAAATGAAGACTATAGCTGTGGCTGTGTTCCAGGTTTTGATTCTCTATAGAATATGTAAGTAAGAAGGAGTCAGAGGAATGAGAATAAAAGTCTTTGTATTGAGCATCATGATATTCACACTTTTCTGTTCCTCGGAAAAACATTCACCAACTATCCGGTTCCCCTACGAATGGTTGGGACCCGTTGGATTTGGAGGAAATATAGATCAACAAAGTATTGTTGAACCTTCTGATATTTGTTTCCACCCTCTCAGGAAAACTCTCTTTGTGGTCAGTGATGAAGGGGAGATCTTCGAAATAGAGACAGATGGAAGTCCTGTGTCGCGAGTAAAAATTCCCGGTGATTTGGAAGGCATTACAGTCGCTCCTCAATCTGGTCTTCTTTACATAATCATTGAAGGAGAAGATGTTCTCCTTGAGTTTGATCCAGAGGAAAAAAAAGTTACCCGGCGATTCCCTATTAATAGAACATTTGGGAACGATCCCAATTTTCTTCAAAAACAGAAAGAAGGTCATGATAACGGGATTGAGTCCGTTGCTTTTGTTCCCGATGAGAACCATCCTGAAGGTGGAACATTCTACATGGGCAATCAGTGGGATCCTCCGTGCATAATTGAGGTTCTGGTTCCTCTCAGGACAAGCGAATCTGAGATCGCAGAAGCAAGAATTATCCGGGTTTTACCATTTGCTATGGATGATCCTTCAGCCATGTACTATGATCAGAAGACAGGCCTGTTGAATATTGTCAGTGATGCGGATAATATCCTGGTGGAAATCACCCTTGAGGGAAAGTTAGTTAAGGAGTATGCATTTCTCGGAGATAATCAGGAGGGGATCACCAAGGATGAAGAAGGCTATCTGTATATTGCCCAGGATTCAGGAGGAATAATCAAAGTGAAAGACTTGCGATGATCTCGCTCTTCGTTTGACATTCAGGGAAACGCTAAGGAGAATAAAAGTCGAGTTAACTCTTGATTTTTCTGATTAAAAATTCCTTATCATCCATCATTATTCTTTGATAAAGATCGAAGATCTATTAGTATAATAAGTTATCCCCCTTGGTATTCTGTTCTTTAAGCTGATAACCTCTTGTGTTCTCTTATAACCAATAAACAGAGGATTATCCAGACTACAGCTATGCCCACATTGAGTTTGGCGAAACTTTCCAGGCTAAAAGCGAGGTAGGTGGTGCCAAGGAGAACGGTCAGGCTATGTAATAAATCCCCTGTTCTCACGAAAAAAGTATCGATGGCTGCCTTGGCTTTGTATTTTGCTTCTCTTGATGTTATGAGGAAGAGGGCGCCTCGAGTTGTGTTCATTAGGGAGTAATCTGTGCTGTTTTCAAAGATCTTAGCCCATTTAACCCGGATAAATGAGGCTCCTAAAGCAATGAAAAAATAACCTCCAATGGAAATGAATGGGAGGAAGAGGAGTGCTCCTTTAACTCCGAACCACTTGAATATACGCGAGACCAGAAAGAGTTGAATGAACAGGGCAAAGAGATTAACCAAAAAATTGAAGTCAGAATCTAATTTGGTCAGAAATTCAGCCTCTGCCGCCTCTGAACCTTTAATCTTTTCGGTTTCCTTAGCCTGCTCAGCGGTGCGATCCCATACTTTGGATTTGATGTATTCACCATTTGTATTGACGTAATTCAGCACCAAGATAACCAAGGCGATGAAGAGAAGATATCTACTTTTAAACACCAAACGAAAACCGCCTCCCCTTGGCAAAGGCTTCTCCTTCAATTTTTTCTTATGTTTTTCTTTTGCCTTTTGATGGGCCTGTTTATTTTTTACACTTTCCATCTCTCTTTTGTGGATAATAAGGGTTAATACAATGCAGGCGACCAGGATGGCTCCAGTGAGGAGTAGAAAATGAAAGGGGCTTAATGGTCCTTTTGGTTTTACCAGTAAGGAAGGGATCTTGCTGCCGATGACAGCTCCCAGGTTTTGTCCAAGCATGATCAATACGAATAGTCTTTTTCCTTCTTCCTCTGTGTAGATATCGTTGGAAAAGCCCCAGAATTGAGCAATGAGAAAAACGTTGTATATCCCAACCCATATGTAAAAGATGACACTCAACGTACCTAGAGGGGTTCCCGCAAGATGTAAGACATAAAAAATGGCTAGATTCAAGATAAAAAAGAGGGTAACCCAGGTGATCAATAATTGACGGGGGACTTTAGCAGAAAGGTAGCTGAATATTTTTATGACGAAGATAAGTACTATAGCCATAACTCCAAAAAGATAGGCTTCGATTTCGGCGGTTTGTCCTGTTAAGATTAAAGCTTTTCTGACTGGTTTTAATATCGAATAAGCCGTCAGGATCAAAAAAATATTAAGAGTCAAGAGAAAAACTGTCAGCCCTTCACCAGGATGGACTACTGTAAAGAGCCGGAAAAAGCGATAGACTAGGCCAGAAGATTCTTTTTCGTTTCCTCTCATTTTCTCATTGTTTTCGGTTTTTACCGAATCCCTCCTTCTTGGCTTTTTTCTGCTTTTATTATCTGGGTTCGATTGGCAGATTTGGCTGTAACAGGTCTAAACAACCTTGAAATTTGATTTTAACTGATTTCCCCAATTTATTGCTGAAGCTTTGATATTTCAATCTTTTCAGTTGAAGAGGACAGCATCTTGTCCCTTTTCTTTAATCAATTGCCCGATCTTTTCGATGATGATTTTTTTGCGTTGAAGCAGAGCTTCAATCTCTGGGTCATTGAGAAATGGCTTGAGTTTATTCTTGACTTGAAGGTCATCCAATTGGAGGAGGTTGTTGTAGAATTTACGAGAACACTTGTTGATTTTGCATCCAGAAATGATCTCAGGCAGAGGGGAGAAGGCCATGGAAAAGTCGACTCGATACGCTTTCCACTCATCAAGATCAACCAGGATGTCATTGGCATCAAAACAATCCTCTTCAAGGACCAAATTCTCAAAAACATTGATCACTTCCAGCATGTTCTGAAAGGATACAGGATCTGGTGGATCTATTTTTTTCCTTTTTCTCTCGGCTTCTCTTATGCAGCCTTCTAGATAAAGTTGAAGAGAACCTGTTGTCCCTTCAATTTCTCTTTCCACAACGGGAGGTACGATTTTGAGCTCGAGGAGTTTGTCCAGTTCATAAGCGGCAATCTCGTATTTATAACTATCAGGAAGAAGGGAAGGTCGGGAGCGATTGATGTACTTGAAGAGGCCTTGGCGTTGAGTTATTCCGTCGTTGAGTGTGATTCTCCACGGTGCGGTCCTTCCCGCTTCTGTGTCTTTTTCCACAGAAATGATCTCAGCTGTTCTCAGATAATTCTCCAGTTTATCTTGGTCCCAATTCCCTCGATCTGGCGATTGAGATAAGCTCAGGCACCAATTGGCTAGAGTGAGGCAGATGAAAATGAGAAGGACATAATTTTTATCGTTCATGACCCACCGCCCAAAGAGAAAATTCTCCATTCTTGATTATTAAAGCACTCAAAAATCCTCCATAAAATTCTGAAATTCCCGTGTCGATAATCCAGACTTTTCCGTGAAAACGTCTTAAATACTCCTCTGCCATAACTGGGCTGCCCATTCGCGGTGTATGAGCAATAACCATGTATTTTGCTCCCAGATTAGTCAAGGTTTTATCAACCTCTGCCTCGAAAATTGCCTCATTCATGGTGGCTAAACCTCGATACCAGAGAGGCCCTTCGCTTTTGTAAACAATTTGGGGAGTGAAGGTAATTTTTGAAGGCGATGAATTGATGGCTGCCCTGCGCAGAAAGGAGAGCTCTATCCGCAACTGCTCGTTTATATCCTCCAGTTTCCATTTTGAGAATTTTTTGCTGATCCCTCCATGGACGAATATGACATCGTTGATTTTGATGACCGCATTGTGTTTAAGCAACCACTTACCATAATTTTTGTTGAAAAAAATGATATATTCCTTCCGAGCACTCAAGTCGGTCTTGAGGAGATTTTCCCATTTCGCTCTTAAGGAATTATTCGAGGAAAGATCCGAATGCGAGCCACTAAGATTCTCTTTGCCTGACTGTTCTTGGAATTCTTTTTCTTCCTTTTTTTTATAACTGCCAGGCAAGAAAGAGACAAATTGCTCCACCGTGACATATCCGGGATAATCGAAGGATATGCCAGTGATATTCATCTCCTCATGGTTGCCAAGAAGAACGTGGACCTTGCCTCCCGCTTTTTCAGCGTCCTTCTCCAGTTTTATCAGCAAGTCAAAGACTTTTCGAGCGTCAGGGCCTCTGTCCATAATATCTCCAGTTTGGACAAAATGGGTTTTGCCGCCTGACCAATGAAGAGCTTCATCGATGAGTCCCACTCCCTTTAAGATTTTCAGGAAATTGCTGTAATCGCCATGGATATCTCCCACAGCAATGATTTTTTCGACTCCCGTCCAAACACATTGGATTTTGCCTGCGTACAGGCAGGAAAAAAGGAGGAAGATGAGCAGGGTAAAGATAAGAGAGGATTTAATTTTTCTCGTCGGATTCTTTCCTGTGATGTTTTTCATGGAAACCTTGTTTCCTTTTTTTAACGATTCCTGAGCCCTCATTTATGTTCCTCTTCACTTATACTAATATCAAAATCAGGGAGTTAGGTCTATACCTTTCCCTAGCGCTTGCCCCTGCAACAGGGGAGAGTTCATATTTGACTTTCAATTTTTCTTTTGATAAAAGCTTAGAAAGAGACATAAGAGAGGAAAGCGTAAACGATTCAGAGGGAAGCTTTCAAAAATCATGGACTTACGTCAGTCAAAAAAGGCCACCTGCTTATGATTCAAGCCTTTTAAAGGGGACGGGAAAAGATGGTCATAAACACAAGAGAAAAGAATGATATCGTCATTTTTGACATCGAAGGAGAAATCCGAAGGTCTGATATCACTGATATCACACTCCATCAGCTAGTCAAAGATCAATTGGATTCTGGAAAGCGCAACATCCTTCTCAATTTTCAGAATGTTGATTTCATCGATAGTTTTGGCGTAGGAGAGATCTTAGCCAGTTATATATCCACGCATAACTTGGGAGGGAAACTGAAAATCGCCAAGATATCCAAGAAACTCTATCTTGTTTTCCAAGTCACCATGCTCACCAAAGTCTTAGAAATATTCGATGATGAAAAGATGGCTTTGGAGAGCTTTTTTAAAGAGTAAAGATCAGGCTTTTCTCCTTTAGAGCCTTCCATGGCCAAAAATCGCCTGTATAAAGTTTTATCGCGTATCGTCGATTTGAATCCTGGTGAAGAGCTTATAGCTCTTCTTCTTTTTCTTTATTTTTTTCTTATCGCAGCTCCTTTCTCCATTGTCAAACCCTTGAGAGATGCCTTCTATTTGGATGTTTTGTCCTATAAAAAATTACCTGTTGCCTACTTGCTTACAGCTATAATCATAGGTTTTGTGGTTGCTTTTCATTCTAAACTCCAGGCCAAAATCCAAAGACATCTTTTACTTACCCTCAGCCTTGTCTTTTTCATCCTGACCTCCCTGCTCTTTTGGTGGATTTTCCCTAAGGAATGGGAATGGATACCTCTTGCTTTTTGGATCTGGGTCAATATGTTGGTGGTTCTGATGACTCAATTTTGGATCACTGTTAACGATGTGTTTAATCCAAGAGAGGTTAAGCGGATGATCGGATTCATGGGGAGTGGGGGAATTTTAGGAGGCATCGTCGGATATGAAACGGCTGGACTTTTAGCTAAGTCAAAAGTTTCCAATCATCTTCTTCTCATAGCTTGCGGAATGTTTTTTGTCTGTATTTTCATCGTTCATTATATCTTTGTGTTGCACAGGAAACGACAATCTACATTTGATAAGGTGAAAGCGGGCAAAAATAGAGATATAAGCAAAGGGGGAGAACCACTTAAAGTGGGTTTTAAGGATTGTTTCAATACAGTGAGGCGAGACTCTTATCTAAAATTGCTGGCAGCCATGGTGACCATCACATGGATTGTATCTACTTTTATCGATTTTCAGTTCAAAGGAGTTATTGATATCAATATCTCTGGAAAGGATAATCTGACATTCTTTTTTGGGCATTTTTATGCTGCGTTGATGGTTTTCGCGTTCTTCCTTCAGCTACTCATGACTAGCAACATCATCAAGCGCTATGGTATTCGTTTGACTCTTCTGCTTTTTCCTCTTCTATTACTTCTCGGCTCCTTAGGGATTGCTGTCTTTGCCAGTATCGTTTTTGCCATCTTTCTTAAGGGGAGTGATAAAAGCCTTTCTTATTCCATCAATCAATCCGTTAGGGAGCTACTCTACATTCCTGTCTCTCCAGAGCTCAAGACTAAGGCAAAGATATTCATCGATATATTTATCAACAGATTTGCCAAGGGCATTGGGGCTTTAATTCTCATGATCCTTGTTCTGGTGCCCATCGGCATCCGATTTACTAGCCTTGTTTCGGTTCTTTTTATTCTTGTCTGGATTCTCCTCAACCTTAAGGTCAGTCGGGAATATGTGAGTACAGTCAAAAACAAGTTGGAGAAGAGATGGGATCGAGCAGATAAGCTCATAACAGAAAGAATGGATGTGGATTACACGAAATTGGTGTTTGACACCATCGAGAGCAAGAATCGGAGTTCTGTCTTATATGCCATGCATTTGTTCGACTTGATCAAACAGGACAAACTGACTCCTGAGCTGAAAAAAGTAATTTCTTACAAATCTGATGAGATAAGAGTCTCCTCATTGGGAGTGCTTTTAGAGACCGAAGAGACCACTCTGATACCTGAAACAGAGGATGATATCAGTGAAGAATTCTTGAAGAAAGAGATAAAAGAGATCATGTCTTTGGATGTTTATCAGGAAGTCATGAAGGATTATGTGGAGAAAGTCATGTCTAGAGAAGGCAAGGAGACAGAAATCGCCAAAATGGAAGTAGCCAAAGCTCTGGGAATGATGGACTCTCATTCTCCTCTTACCCATACGCTTGAAGACCTTCTCCATGAAGAATCACCTGAGGTGAGCAAGTATGCTGTGGAGAGTGCAGCCAGGCTAAAGCAGAGAGATTATGTTCCTTCTATAGTCCAGAAGTTATCCAGCCGTCTTACCCGTGAAGATGCCAGTACAGCTCTTGAAAAATACGGCCAAAAAATCGTCGGCACTCTTTCTGATTATATAGGAGATTCTGAGGTGGATATAGAGTTGAGAAAAGAATTGGTCAAAGTCGTAGCACGCATTGGAGGCCAGGAAGCGCTCGACTTCCTCACCTGGGAACTTGCAGAGGAAAAGGATGATCTGGATCCAGAACTGATCGATGCCTTAGATAGAATCCGCTCGGATAATCCTGATTTTCTATTCCAGAAAGAGATCGTCAAGCGAAAAATTGCCAAAGAAGTCAAGAATTACTGTACAAATCTCATTGATTTTTATCGAGCGTTGACTAAGGAAAAGAAAGAACAAGCGGAAAAGCCCGCTCGTCAGGATCTTACTCAGTCTCTGGCCAATATTTTCAAGCTGCTGGGACTCATCTACACGCATGAAGATATTTTCAGGGCCTATCAAAACATCAAGGAAGGGACCAAGGATTCGACTGCTTATGCTGTTGAACTTCTTGACAATACTCTGGAAAAGGAAATTAGAGACATCCTCCTTCCCCTCATCGAAAATATTCCTTTTGCACAAAGAGTGAAAAGGTGCCGAGGCCTGCTCAAGACCTCTTCGCTTTTAAAAAAAATTGATGGCTAAGAACCGAGTCCAAAAGCTTTTATCCTACTTTGCTGACATAAGAGCAGGGGAAGTTTCTTCCTCTATTCTCTTGTTCATTTATTTTTTCCTCATCACTTCCTCGGTTTACATCATCAAACCCGTCAAGATTTCGCTCTTCCTGGAAAGCCTGTCTTTCACCAGACTCCCTTATGCCTACCTTTTGACAGCCGTCTTGATCGGTTTTGTGGTTTCTTTAAATTCCAGGTTGTTGCATGTGATGAAGAGACGTGTTTACATCTCTTTGAGCCTGGTTTTTTTTATAGTCTGTCTTTTGCTGTTCTGGATGTTTTTCAGATATAACTGGGATTGGCTTTCCATAATTTATTGGTTTTGGGCAGATATTTTCATAGCCACATCTGTCACTCAATTCTGGATATTGGTTAACGATATCTATAACCCAAGGCAGGCAAAAAGACTGATTGGCTTTCTGGTAAGCGGAGGACTTTTGGGAGGAGTAGCAGGAGCCCTTTTGGCCTCGTTGTTGGCCATGCAATTCGGAACAGAAAACCTCCTTTTGATTTGTCCTCTGATGCTTATCTTTTGTCTGGTTATTATCACTTTCATCTCAAAATGCATACCAGGAGAAAAAGAGGAAGAGACTCAGCCCACTAGAGATAAGAAAAAAACCAGGGTAGGATACGGCAAAAGCCTACAGTTGATCAGGAAAAATCGTTATTTGCTGCTTCTCTGCGGGATCATGATTGCGACTTTTGTGGTGACCACTTTGATCGATTTTCAGTTCAATTCTGTGGTTGAAAAGCATTTCACAGAGGCCGTAGATGGGGAGGTTTTGGTCAAGAAAGATGCTATGACTTCTTTTCTGGGGATTTTTTTTACTGGAATGCTTGTATTTTCCTATTTGCTACATGTCCTTCTCACCAGCCGTATCCTGAAGAACTTCGGAATCCGCGCGGCGCTTTTAGTTGCCCCTTTTCTCTTATTGGTGGGTTCTGTGGCCATCTTCTTCATCCCCATGCTCTATTTGATTTACTGGGGAGTCTTGATTAAAGGGGCGGATAAAAGTCTGGCCTATTCCCTCAATCAGTCAGTGAGAGAGCTTCTTTACATCCCCATTTCTCCTGACATCAAATATAAAGCCAAGGTCTTCATCGATATGTTTGTCAACAAATTTGCAAAAGGTCTTGGAGCTCTCATTATCCTATTGTTCCTTTTCGTTTTTCATTTATCTGTCGTCCGAATCAGTTTGGTCACCATAATTTTTCTCATTGTATGGATTGGCCTTAATCTCATGATTACCAAGGAGTATGTGGGTATTGTCAAGAGAAACTTAAGAATAAAATGGGAAGACGCGGATAAATTTATCGGAGAAAAGATTGATATCGATATGACAAAACTTGTTTTTGACACTCTGGAAAGCAAAAAAAGGAGTTCAGTCCTTTATGCTATGAATCTTTTTGACCTAGTCAAAAGAGATAAATTAAGTCCTGCATTAAAAGGAATAATCTCCGGCAAATCTGATGAAATAAAAGCCGGCTCTATGGATTCCCTTCTGGAATTGGATGGCGAGGCCTTGCTTCCTGAAATGGATGATGTTCTGGAGGAGGAAGATCTCGATGCCCAGGTTAAGGAAATCATGTCCCTCGATGTCTACCAGGAGTTGATGAAAGAGCACATCGATAAAATCGCCGATGAGGAAAGCAAGGATGCGGAAGTGTCCAAGATGGAAGCAGCCAAGGTTCTGGGTATGATGAAACCAACCTCCTCTCTTACTCATAATCTCAACAAGCTTCTTCGAGATAAATCGCCAGAAGTCATCAAATATGCTGTGGAGAGCGCTGGAAAACTGAAGACAAGAGATTTTGTTCCTCTCATCATTCCTCATCTTCGCAGGCCTTCTACCCAAAGGATAGCCAGTGAGGCTCTGGCTGAATATGGAAACAAAATCGTGGGGACACTAAAAGATTATCTGGGAGACCAGGATGAAGACATCCGAGTCCGAAAGGCCATCCCTGATATCTTAGCCAACACAGGGACTCAAAAAGCTGCCTATCTCCTTTCCTTAGGGCTGAAAAGAAGAGACGGTGATGTAGAGTCGGAGATTATCGAGGCCATGTTCAAGATGAAATCAAAACACCCCCATATCCATTTTCGAGATGAGATTGTTCTTCCTGAAACTCTGCGGATGATAAAGAAAAGCTATCTGATCTTGATAGAAATCGACGGCTTGAAAGGGGATGAGAAAAAAGTGTCTCTAGCTAAGGAGCTAGAAAAAAATTTAGCGCGTTGCCTTAAGCATATTTTTGAACTTCTGAGTCTGGTCTATGCTAAAGAAGATGTCATCAAGGCGTACCAGAACATCACTGCAGGGACAAAAAAATCCATCGACTATTCCATCGAACTTCTGGATAACATGCTGAAGAAAGAAATGATGGAATTTCTCTTGCCCTTGATCGACGATATTCCCTTTGAGGATAAAGTTAGGAAGTGCAAAAAGAATATGAGGACTCTAGAAAGATCAGGAGTATCTTGAAATCTTTTTTCCTATAAGAGTATAATTAAAAATGAAGGTTGGTCATGCCTCGATTGTTCGTCTATCCGAAAAAAGGGGACATCATCCGTTTCCCGTTGAAAAAAAAGAAGATCTCTATCGGTCGTTCTGCCGATAACGATATCTATATTCCTGATCCCTTCTGTTCAGGTTATCATGTCTTTATCTATACGATAGAATCTGGATATGCGATTCGGGACAATTCCAGCAAAAATGGGACCTTTCTCAACGGAAAAAAAATACAGGCTGAGACCCGAATCAATAAGGGTGACGAAATCCTCATCGGCTCCACCAGGATTTTCTTCGATAAGGAGATTTCAACCAATGTGGAAGTCATGGACGATCCTTCCTCTTCGGTCAATGTCAACACCATCGTCAATGTTAAAGAAATCCTGAAAAAAACTGATATAGAGACAACCATAAAAGCTGCTACAGCTACACCTTTTGACTTGGAAAGGATCAAGTCAGAAAATAAGGCTTATTCCATCTTGAGCAAAGTCAGCCAAGCCCTCATCCTCCACAAACCCCTGACCGAGCTGCTCGAGTATATCATGGATCTTATCAGTGAGCATCTTCCCATGGACAGGGGGATTTTAATGTTGAAGGAAGGCAATCCCCCTCAATTGATTCCAAAGGTGGTTCGTATCAATAATGATCGCCTCATGGGCCAGAAAATCCAGGTCAGCAAGAGCATTGTCGACATGGCCATGGACAAGCATTCCTCTATACTCACTTCTGACGCTCAAGCAGACACCCGTTTTAGAGCCATGGACAGCATCATCAAATCCAACATCCATTCAGCGATGTGTATTCCCCTCTGGAACAACAAAGAGATCATCGGAATCATCTATTCAGACAGGATAATGAGTCTTGAGAGATTCAGCGATGAGGATTTGCGGCTGTTGACTCTTCTCTCCAATCTGGCTGCTGTTAAAATCGAAAATGCTGAGCTTATCGAGAAGGCCATCGAGCAGGAAAAGATGGAGAAAGAACTCGCCCTGGCTTCTCAAATCCAGAAAGACTTTCTGCCCAAAGAGAATCCTTCCTGCGATAATTTTGAGATTGCAGGCTCCAATATCCCCTGTTATCAAGTGGGAGGGGATTATTATGACTTTATAGATATCGACCCTTGCCGTTTGGGAATTGTGATCGCCGATGTTTCAGGAAAGGGGGTGAGTGCTTCCCTCCTCATGGCTTCTCTGAGAGCAGCCCTCCATTCAGAGCTCCACCCATTGTATAAATTAGAGGAGATGGCCGGAAAGCTCAATAATTTTGTCCATCGCAGCTCCGCCCCCAATAATTTTATCACCTTTTTCTTCTGTGAACTGAACAGGAAGAATGGAGAAATGCGATTTATCAATGCCGGACACAACCCCCCGCTGATCTTGAAGAAGAATGAGAAGATAGAACGTCTGGAAAGCAGTGGCCTCTGCCTGGGAATGTTTCCTTTATCCACCTATGAAATCAATGCAATGACCATAGAGCCTGGCGATATGGCTCTTCTCTTTACAGATGGAATCACCGAAAGCCGGAATAAAAAGAATGAAGAGTTCAGCGAGGAGAGGCTGATCAGTCTTATCAAAAAGAAACCGAAATTAAGCGCTCAGAAGCTCCTGGATAAAATCCACGATGAGGTGCGGCAATTCACTTCTGGGACCGATCAGATGGACGACATGACTCTGGTGGTCATTAAGAGAGTCTCCTGATCGCCAAAGTTTCGAAATCTGATCCTGTAACCAGGAGGCCTTTTCCCGCGAAGGTAAAAAAGCCTATCCCTTAGAGGACGATGATGGATCTCAGGGCTTCACCCTTCCTTAGCAGGTCGAACGCATCGTTTATCTCTTCCAGCTTGAACTTGTTGGTGACCACAGGCTTGAGTTGAATCTTCCCCGTCTTTGCCATCTCGATGATCTTGGGATAATCCACAGGACGGCAACCCAGGGAGCCTTTGATTTCGATCTCTCGGAACATCAATCTTGCTGCGTTTAAAGACACGCTGTGATGAGTGTATCCCACTTGACAGTGTAGGCCACCTGCCTTGACCGCACCGAAAGCCAGCTCTATGGTCTTGGGATTGCCGATAGCTTCAATGGCGATATCCGCTCCTCCATCCGTCAATTTGCGTATCTCCTTGAGGAGTTCCTTGTCTTCTTTTCCTGAAGCGTTGATGGTGTGCAGTGCCCCCAGCTGTTTTGCGATTTCCAATTTTTTATCCACGAGATCCACAGCAATGACCGATCCGCCAGAAGCGGCTGCCATCTGGACAACGTTTATACCTACTCCGCCGCAGCCAAACACCACCACCGAGTCTCCCAGCTTGACCTGAGCTCTGTTTTTGACCGCATGATAAGGTGTGGATATAGCGTCAGCGATGATGCTCGATTCTTCAAGGGGAAGCTCCTCGGGAAGGTGCTGGCAGTCTTTGGCCGGCACCTTGGTGTATTCTGCATAAGCCCCATCGATGTGATTTCCTAACATCAGCATGTTGAAGCAAATATTCTCCCGACCCAATCGGCAATTGGGACAATAACCGCAGGAAAAAACAGGAGGGATGAGCACACGATCGCCGACCTTAAAGTTTTTGACCTCTTCACCGACTTCCTCCACAATCCCCGATGGTTCATGGCCCAGGATCATGGGTGGTTTTTTGAACGTGGGAACCCCATGATCGATATAATGCAGATCCGTATTGCAGACGCCGCATGCGGCGACCTTCACCAGGATCTCATGAAGGCTGATTTCCGGCTTTTCCACGTCCTCTATTTTGAGGGGTTGGTTAGGCTCATAAAACACAGCCGCTTTCATTTCTTCCTCCTTTATTTATTTTTCCAGAGAGGCTTTCTTTTCTCCATAAAGGCTCGGAGACCCTCATGGGCATCTTCTGAGGACATCAATTCTCCAAGATAAATCTCTTCAATCCTCTGCAGTCCTTCCGAGAAAGCCGTTTCTAATCCCAGGGTGATTCCTTTTTTGGAATACTTCAATCCCACCAAGCTCAGCTCAGTCAGGGGTTGAATAAAGGTCTCCAATTCAGAATCGAATGAGTCAAGAGGTGTGACTTTGTTAATCAGACCTATTCGCTCGGCTTCATGGGCATCGATGGTTTTTCCTGTTAACAGGAGCTCGGCTGCTTTTTTCAGTCCCACAAGGCGGGGCATGATCAATAGGGCTATGGGAGGAAGGACTGAGAGTTTTATCTCCGGCTGTCCGATTTTCAGATTGTCAGCGGCGATGATCAAATCACAGAAAAGAGCGATTTCACATCCTCCTCCTAAAGTCAATCCCTTCAAGGCAGCCACAGTGACCTGATCGAGTTTGGCGAGGTTGCGGAAGATATCATGAAAGACATGAAGCATCTTTTCTACCTTTTCTTCTGTATGGTCAGCCACATCCACTCCTGCAGAGAAAGCCTTGTCCCCGCTCCCGGATATAATCACAACTTTGACTTCTATATTCTCCATTAAAGAACGCAGAGCCTCATTCATTTCTTCCATTGTCGCGATATTCAGTATGTTTAAAGGGGGGCGGTTGATGGTTAAGAGCGCCTTTTCTTCTTTGATTTCAAAGAGGACGTTTTCATAATTTTTTTGAGTCATGATGTTCCTCTTTTAAAGGATGATTTTCATCAATGTCGATTGATGGGAGTTGAGATGTAATACATATCACCTGATTTCCCCGCTGTCAACCATTCAGTCGGGGATGGACGGAAACCCGCGCCGCCATTCCTCATTCTATCAAATGTCTTTCCTCATTACGGAAAAAGAGATGATTTCGCTTGAAACAGTTGACTTGAAATGGCAATATTGATATTTTGATATTTTCAAAAGGAAGAGATTTTGCTTGTTCCCCACCTAAAAAGTTAAACCACAGCAACTCAAAAGAGAGTATTGTCTTTATTTGAAGGAGGTAAAATGAGCGAAGAAAAGAAATCCCTCATCAAAAAAATCAAGGCCACAGGTCATATGAGAAAGATCATGGCCGATTATTTTTATGAGATGGATAGAGCTTCTAAGGAGGGATCGCCTAAAATAGCTTGGTGCACGAGTGTTGGCCCTGCTGAGCTTTTATTGAGTTTAGGATTTCTTGTCCATTATCCTGAGAATCACGGTGCCATGCTGGGATCTACCCGTACAGCCAACGATTATATTCCCGTGAGCAATGCTATCGGATATTCACCGGATATTTGCTCGTATTTAACGAGTGATGTGGGTGCTTTCATAAAAAAAGAAACTCCTCTCTCACGAGCCTACGAGGGTATTGATGGGGTTCCCAAGCCCGATGTGTTAGTTTACAACACCAACCAGTGCCGGGATGTCCAGGATTGGTTTTCCTGGTATTCCAGAGAGTTGAACGTTCCTGCAATTGGTATATCTACTTACAGAAACATAGGAGAGATCAAAGATTATCATCTCCAGGTCATTGTTCAGCAGATAAAGGACATGATCCCATCTCTAGAAAAGATTTCTGGCAATAAATTCGATATAGATAGATTTCGTGAGGTTTTAGCCTTATCCAAAAAATGCACAGAAATGTGGAAAAAAGTTCTGGAAGTCAACATGGCTCTTCCCGCCCCGATGAGCTTTTTTGATGGAACCATCCATATGGGGCCGGCCGTGGTTTTGAGAGGAAGTCCCCAGGCTGTGGAGTATTATGAAGTGCTTCTCCAGGAACTTGAGGAAAGGATTGCTAACAGAGAAGGAGCGGTAGGGGATGAAAAATACCGGCTTTACTGGGAAGGGATGCCGATCTGGGGAAAATTGAGGAGTCTGGCCGAGTTTTTCATCGCACTACGGACAGCTGTTATCGCTTCCACCTACTGCAACAGCTGGATCTTTGATTCCTTCGATCCTGAAGATCCCTTCATAAGTATGGTTCGGGCTTATACAGAGATATTCATAGTCAGGGATGAGAATTATAAGGAGAAATACATCGAAGATATGGTGCGAAAATTCAAAATAGATGGAATTCTGTTCCATGATGCAAAGACCTGCCCGAACAATTCCAACAATCGTTACGGCATGCCCGAAAGACTGGAGAAAAAATTGAATCTTCCCTCTCTGACTATAAACGGTGACCTGAACGATCTCCGGTGTTATTCAGAAGAGCAGGCCAAGACAAATATCGAAGCCTTTATCGAGCAGTTGGAGGCGAAATAAATATAAAGCCAGTCTGATGAATTATTTTGTGGGAGTGGATGTCGGAGCTTCTACTACAAAAGCGATCATCCTCGATGAAAATAAGGATATCCTCGGCTATGCGGTCAGGCATTCGGGTGTTGATTTTAAAGCTGCGGCTGAGCGGGTTTTCGGGGAATCAAAGAAGAAGGCTCAAAGGCGAATCGCTGACAGTCACGCCGTCGTAGCCACGGGTTATGGAAGACGGAATGTTGCCTTTGCCCACAGGATAAAGACAGAAATCAGTTGTCATGCCAAGGGAAGCTATCTCCATTTTCCCCATGCCCATACCTTGATCGATATCGGAGGACAGGACAGCAAGATCATCAGGGTGGATGATTCGGGGAAAAGGACGGGTTTCAGGATGAATCGCAAATGCGCAGCCGGCACAGGGGCATTCCTCGAGGAGATCGCCAACAGACTGCGCATTAAGATTGATAAACTCAATGGGTTGGCAGAAAAGTCGAAAAGAAATATCGAGATCGGAAGCTACTGCACAGTGTTTACGGCCACAGAAATACTGACCAAAATCAGAGAAGGGGTGGAGGTGCCAGATTTGGTGAGGGGCATTTTTGGCTCTGTGATAAAGAGAGCCTTGGAGATGGATCCTTTGGAAGGAAATATCGTGATGACTGGGGGAGTGGTGGCTTACAATCCCTTTTTGGTTAAAATGTTCGAAGAAAAAATCGGGAGAGAAATTTTTGTGCCTCCCTTTCCTCAGTTGACAGGCGCCTTGGGAGCGGCATTGTATGCCATGGAAATAAAGGAGGGTTAAATGCTTGATTCTTTATTTAAACCGAAGTCAGTGGCTATCATCGGTGCTTCAAATAATCCCTTGAGCATCGGTCATATCGTTATCACCAATCTGCTTAATCATAATTTCAAGGGTCCCATCTATCCCATCAATCCCAAATCCAAATATATCAAGAGTTTCAGAGCTTTTCCCTCTGTAACAGAAGTTCCTGATGATATTGACTTGGTGAACATTTCCATCAAAAACACTTTGGTTCCTCATGTCATCGAAGAATGCGGGAAGAAAGGAGTGAAGTTCGCCATCGTCCATACGGCTGGCTTCAAGGAAGTGGGAGAGGAGGGACTGGAGCTGGAGAAGCAGATTGTGGATATTGCTCACAAGTACGGCATGCGAATTTACGGTCCCAATTCTCAAGGGATTCAGAATTCTGATCCTGATGTCTCCGTCTATGCCAATTTTACCTTTGTTCCCATGTTCCCCGGTAATATCTCCATCGTCGCTCAGAGTGGAGGAGTGGGAGAAACTCTGAAGCTTCATCTCTATGAAGTGGGTATGGGAATCAGGATGTACGCCAGTTTTGGCAATGAGGCGGATGTGAGCATGAATGAGATCATCGAGTACTACGGCCAGGACGAGGGGACAAGAGTCATCATGGTTCACATTGAGACCTTGAAAGACCCTGCTGGTTTTCTTGAAGTTGCCAGCCGGATCACACCCGAGAAGCCGATTCTGGCCTTGAAATCAGGAAAGACATCGGAGGGGGCGGTGGCTGTTGCCTCCCACACCGGTTCCTTGATCGAACAAGACACGCTCACTGATGTCATCTTCCAGAAGAGCGGTGTCCTCAGATTCCACTCCCAGGAGGAGATGGTGGAGGCAGCAATAGGTTTTTCCACCCAGCCTGTGCCCAAAGGAGATCGCGTGGTTATCGTCACCAATACAGGAGGACCTGCCATAATCTCTGTGGATGAGGCTATCTCTGCAGGACTCAAATTAGCGGAATTAAGCCCTGAGACCAAAGAAGCTTTGGGTAAGCTCCTCTTTACAGAGGCCATAGTATCCAATCCTGTGGATGTGGTCGCCACAGCAGGCCCTGAACAGTATGGAGGCACGGTGGAGACTCTGCTTAAAGATCCCCATATCGACTCACTTCTGCTCAACTTTGTCACCCCGCCCTTTGTTGACTGCGAAGGTGTGGCCCGCAGGCTGTCTGAAATCGGTAAGACTGCTGAAAAGCCGATTGTCTGTGTGGTGATGACCATCGAGAGATGGGCCGAAGTGGTTCGTCTCATCAGAGAAAGCGGCATTCCTGTTTATGATTTTCCTGAAACCGCCTCAAGAGTTCTTTCTTCGATGACTCGATACAGCCAAATGATCCAGAAAGAGGCTCCCTTCTATAAGAAGTACGATGTTGATAGAGAGACAGCCGAATCAGTCATAAGCCGACACAGAGGCCAGGAAAAATTCATCCCCCAGGCTGATGTCTTTGAGATTCTCCGCAGTTACGGCATTCCCACCGTGATCACCACAAGAATCCGGAAAAAAGATGAGCTGGAAGAGGCTGCAGCCAAAGTCGGCTACCCGCTGGCCCTGAAGGTGGATTCAGAAGAGATCGTTCATAAGACAGAAGTTGGGGGAGTTAAGCTCGATCTCAAGGAAAGAGAGGCCCTTAAGACAGCCTTTGAGGCAATGTCCAGGAAATTTGAAAAAGAAAAGCCCGGGTTCATTCTCCAGGAGTATCTCAAAGACGGAAAGGAAGTGATCATGGGTGCCAAGGCCAATGAGGGGTTTCAGCCGACCATCATGTTTGGTTTAGGAGGAATCTTTGTGGAGATTTTGAAGGATGTCGTGTTCAGGTTAGCCCCTCTCTCTGAAGATGACGCTTGGGAGATGGCCCGTTCCATCAAAGGTTATCCGCTCTTGGAAGGAACAAGAGGAGAGAAAGGAGTCGATTTGGAGAAGCTGGTTGAGATCATGATTCGTTTCTCTCAACTGGTTTCAGAGTTTCCAGAGATCGGGGAGATAGATCTCAATCCTGTGTTTGCTTTTGAGCCTGGAAAGGGTGCCTTGGTGGTGGATGCCCGCTTAAAGGTGATTAAAGAACAGTAAGATCTTTAGGGTCTGTTCGCCGAACAGACCTTTTAGGGAATTGACGAATCTATGAGCCACAAGCGGTAAGCGTGAACTGGATTCCTTTCACCATTGTTTGTATTTACATCCTTCTCCTCTATGCGATCACTTGGGCCACCCGACGCCTGAGCCGCGGGGGGATGGTTGCCTATCTTCTGGCAGGCCGAGGCCTCCCGTTCTGGGTGGTTGCCCCCCTGTTGGCAGGTCTGGCCGTGGGTGGAGCTTCCACGGTGGGTGTGGCAGAGAGAGCCTATAATACAGGTCTTTCAGCAGGCTGGTACAATGCGGCCTGGGCTGCAGGAGCCATCCTGGTGGGCTTTATTGCTGCCCGGCGCTACAGGCAGATGGAAGTGGCTACCCTTCCAGAGCTTTTCGAAAGGCATTACAGCATTCCTGGTCGAATCATAGGGGTGGTTGGACAGCTAGTCTTGCAGGTTGTGATCACCTCGCTTCAGTATGTGGCTGGCGGAGCGATCCTCTCCTCGTTACTGCCCGATATTTTTGACATTAAGACAGGGATGTTTGTCACTGCAGTGGTCTTTGTAGGAATCACCCTGATCGGAGGCTTTTGGGCGGCTGGCCTGACCAATATCATCAATGTGATTCTGATCTATGTAGGCGTGGTTTTGGGAGCGGTGATAGCCGTTGTGAAGATTGGGGGGTGGGGAGAGTTTGTCGCCAAAATTCCGGCCCAACATCCTGGCTTTGATTTGAGCGCCATCGGATGGGGGCTCGTCATCGCCTGGTTTATGGTGATGTGCACTATGGCCTTCTCGGTCCAATCTGTGGTTCAAATCAGTTTTGCGGCCAAAGACCCTTCCTCTGCGAGCAGAGGATTTATTTTGGGAGGGTTGATTATCCTTCCAGTGGGTTTTATAAGTGCTCTCATCGGCCTTGCCGCCACCATCCTCCACCCGGGAATCATCCCCACCGAAGCCTTGCCGCGCACGGTTTTAAGCTTGAGTCCGGTGGTGGCGGGGCTGGTGCTGGCCGGGCTGTGGGCGGCTGATGTTTCCACCGCATCCGCCCTTCTGTTGGGAAGCGCCACTCTGGTGGTGGGCGATTTGATCAAGAGGTTCGTCGCTCCTGACCTTGGAGAAAAAGGTGAAAGAGCGATCTCTCGGATATCTGTTTTGATTCTCAGTATCTTCACCTATCTTCTGGCTGTCTCCGTCTCGGGCATCCTCAAAACTTTACTCATCGGGCTCTCCTTGACCACAGCTTACACTCTGGTGACCCTGATGACCCTTTTCTGGCCAAAAATCTGCCGGCGCGCCCATGCCTTCTGGACTCTGCTGGTGGCTATGGCGTCTCTTGCGGCCTGGCTCGTTTTTCCTCAAGTTGCATCTTTTTTCCAAAAATTACACCTTCCCCATCCCATATATCTCTGCTGGATAGCGAGCCTTTTGACCTTTTTTCTGATCGCCATCATCGATAAAAGAAAAATAAAATCGCCCCTCCCTTGACACGGCAGAGAGGGAAAAGTAGTATTCGGCGTAGAAAAACGCGCCGCTATTTTTTAAAAGGAGGAAAAAATGGGTTTAGATTGGCTTCCAAGGGATAACGAGATCAAAGACCATTCTCTGTTTGGAAAAGAATATTGGGGTGAAGAACCTCCCTGCACCATGTATGAGAAGAGACCGATCACCGATCCTTCAGGGAATGAGGCAGATGGTCTTTACACAGCCTGGGTGATGCTTAACAATCCTGCCCAGTACAACTCCTACACCACGAAAATGGTCAAAGGGGTGATCGCTGGATTTCAGAACGCTTCCTTAGATCGGAGTGTGGTTGCTGTTATCTTTACAGCTGTGGGGGAGAGAGCCTTCTGTACAGGCGGCAACACCAAAGAATATGCCGAATATTATGCGGGAAGGCCTAATGAATACGGCGAATACATGGACCTTTTCAACCTTATGGTTGACTCCATTCTGATGTGCAAGAAGCCGACCATCTGCCGGGTGAACGGAATGAGAATCGCTGGCGGCCAGGAGATCGGCATGGCCTGTGATATCGCCTTAGCAGCAGACACAGCTATCTTTGGCCAAGCAGGTCCCCGCCATGGCTCCGCCCCGGATGGAGGATCCTCTGATTTTCTTCCCTGGTTTTTGAGCATCGAAGATGCCATCTGGAATTGTGTTTCCTGCGAGATGTGGAGTGCTTACAAGATGAAGAGGCTCGGCCTCATCAGTCAGGCCGTTCCGGCCATCAAACAGGATGGAAAATTCATCCGGAATCCCGCTGTCATCACAGATAGATATGTGGAAGATGGAGAAATCGTCTATGGGGAGTTCGTCAAAGGAGAAGAGGGAAAGAAAGCACGGGAATTTCTCAAGACAGCTAACATCGATTTTGAGCTGTTGGACAAAGCAGTCCGCCAGGTGATCTGGAAATTCACCAACCTCTTTCCTGGATGCTTGATGAAATCCATCGACAGTGTCAGGACCAAGAAGAAATTTTTCTGGGATATGGCCAAAAATTACAACCGTCATTGGCTGGCCGTCAACATGGCCACAGAAGCGTTCATGGGCTTCCATGCTTTCAACACCAAAAAGATAACCGGCCAAGATGTGATCGATTTCATCAAATACAGACAACTGATTGCTCAAGGAAAATCCGTCGATGAAGCCTTCATGGAAGCCGTTCTCGCCAAGCCTAAAGAATAAAGGAATAAGAAAGATAAAATGGGGACAGACGGCTTTCTTAAGAAAGGGCCGTGCCGCATCGGGATTCTTTATCTTATAGAAAAGTTGCCTGTCCCTTTTCCCTTTTTCTAAAGAGATAACATCATCAAAGACAGAAGATTGGGGAGAATTGACTGATGGGAAGGAAGGAAAAACAGGATAAAAAGATGAGCAAAGAGATAACCTGGGATGATGTGGAAATTCTGGTTGTAGGGGCAGGAGCCATGGGAGCCAGCATCGTTCAAGCCTATGCCCAGAGTGGATTCAATGTCGGGTTTATCGATGTGAGTGAAGAGATTATCTGGCAGGCTTTTCAGACTGTAGAGAGTGAACTGGCAGCGGCACGAAAAACGGGGATTTTCTCAGATTCTCAAGCAGAAGAGATCAGAAGCCGGATGCTGGCTACAACCAGCTACGAGGAAGCCTGTAAAGGGAAAACCCTCAAGCTTGCCATCGAAACTGCAACCGAGAATATCGAGATCAAAAAGAAAATCTTCAGGATTCTGGATAAACTCTGCGCGCCGCATGTGGTTTTAGCCACCAACACATCATCTTTAGATATAAACATCCTGGCCCGAGAGACTGGCAGACCGGATAAGGTTGTCTGGATGCATTATTTTTATCTTCCCCATAAGAACCGCGCCGGGGAATACGCTGGCTCGGAAAAGGCCTCAAAGGAGAGCATCGAGGCGGCAGCGAAATATATGAAACTGGCTGGGAAAATGGCCACCCCCATACTCTCCAGCCGCAAGGGCGGCGCTGCAGACGTCATCTTCGTCTCCCTTCTCCTTGAAGCGGCCAGAATGATCGATGAAGGTTTCGACATTCCCGCTATAGAAGCCGCAGGCAAAAAGGCCTTCAACATGCCGGTGGGTTTTCTGGGATTGATGGATACAACAGGAATTCCTCTGGGAATCTATACCATGCGCTCCTTTTCCGACTCTTCAAATCCAGAGGATCCTCTGTTTAAGGTCTATCAAAACTTTTTTACTCCCCCAGAGAGTTATAAAAAATTATTGGAGATATACCAAAAGGCTGAGGATAAATCCACGGTGAGATGGATCTCTGATGAAGATGTGAAGAAGGCAGCCGTAGATGCCATGGTGGAGGATATCCTCAAGCGCAGATTCTTGGCTGTTGCCTTCATGACGGCCACAGAGGTTGTGGAGGCAGGAGTCATCGAGATGGATGAGGTGGATAAATTATGCCAGAATGCTTTTCTGTGGAGAGAAGGGCCTTTTGTGCTGATGAACAAGATGGGAATCCAGGAGGCTCTGCGCATCGTGACCGAAAGAATGGAGCTTTCTCATAGAAAAGAAATCAATTTCCCTATTCCACAGCTTCTCATCTCTCAGGCTCAAAAGAATGAACCCTGGCCTCTCAAGCTGGAGCCTGTGGTTTTATCCCTGGAAAAAAGGGGCAAGGTGGCCCGCATCATGATCTCCAATCCCAGAGCAGCCAACGCCTTGGATAATCAAGTCATCGAGAGTCTCAAATCTGCCTTCAGCAAAGCAAATGAAGATGAGAAGGTTAGTGTCATCATCTTCGATTCTGCCCCTATAAAGACTTTCATCGCTGGAGCCAACGTTCCCGATTTCATAAGGAAAATAAAGGAGGGCAATTTTCAGGGGATCAGGGATGATACAGCCATGTGGCAGGATGTGATTTTCCACCGTATGACCGGTGGCGGTAAACCAAAGATCGCCATCGTGGATGGAGCCGCCTTCGGTGGTGGAGTGGAGGTAGCCCTTGCCTTTGCTTTGGATCCGGATACCATAGTGATTACTACAGAACGTACTTCCTATTCCTTCCCTGAAACCCGGCTGGGAATCTACCCCGGACTGAGAGGGACTTTGACTCTTCCCCAGCTTATTTATGAGGTTACAAAGGATGCGGAGATGGCAGTGGCCTTAAGCCGCTATTATATTCTGTCAGGGGGAACCACCACCTCCTCACCCAGACTCCTCAAATATCTGGGATTGGTGGATTTTGTGGTTCAGGCAAGACGAAGGGACGAGGTGGCAGATAAACTGGCCCAAGCCATCATCGATAATGGCGGAAAGCCTTTAACTGAAGAACAGCTCGCCTCTTTGGCTATCCAAGAGCTGTCTTCTGAGCTCACCTTCGAGGAGAGGGAAGAACTGCGCTGGATGAAGGCGCTCTTCCTTAAAAGCGATCTCATCCCTGCTCTCTATGCTTACGGACGAGGCCAAGCAGAAGATTTCCTATCGGAGGAGAGCAAGGCTTATGTCCAGAGAATCACCAGGCGAATAGCCAACAACTCCCCGCATGCTGTTTACATCGCCAACTGTCTCATCAGTAAGGGGTTTGATGATTTTCTCAAAGGCAAATCCCTGGATGAGAGAGCTCGGTGGGAGCTGGAGAATCATCTGGTGTTAACTTTCCAGCATCCTGATGCCTTGGAAGGCTTGACCGCACTTATGGAGAGGAGAGTTCCCGAATTTAACCGGAGATATCCTCTTTGAGAGTAAGTTTCATTTTTTTTGATAGAAAAGAGGTTTTTGCAAGGTCTGTTCCCCGAACGGGCTGTTCATAATGATTTTCGCTGTAAGGGAAAAAACAGTAAATTAAAGAGGAGGACTGAAATGGGTTTGGAAGGAAAAGTTGCCCTTGTCACCGGAGGAAGCCTGGGAATTGGCACCGCCATATCTTTAGACCTGGCCCACAATGGAGCAGATGTGGCTTTAACCTTTCGCAGGCATGAGGAGGAAGCCAAGGCCATTGTCGATAAGATCAAAACAATGGGCCGTCGAGCACAAGCATATAAGATCGATATCTCTGATTTTGAAGCGGTTCAGAAACTCGTGAATAGTGTTATGGATGAATTTGGCCGCCTGGATATTCTGGTCAACAACGCTGGAATGAACTGGGATGGAGTAGTCTGGAAGATGACCGAGGAACAGTGGGATACTGTGATCAATGTGGACCTGAAGGGTGCTTTCAATTTTATCAGAGCCGTGACACCGGTTTTTAAAGAGCAGGAATCCGGAAAAATCGTTAATGTCACATCCATAAATGCCTTAAGAGGGAAATTTGGACAGGCGAATTATGCGGCGGCTAAGGCCGGCATCATCGGGCTGAGCAAGACCGTAGCTAGGGAGATGGGAAAATTCAAAGTGAACGTCAATGCAGTGGCACCGGGTTTAATCGAGACGGAGATGATAAAAAACATGCCTGAGGAATACAAGGAGCAGTCAATCTCCGAAACTGTCTTCAAATCTCTTGGAAAACCAGAGGATGTGGCTTATCTGGTGACTTTTCTGTGCAGTGATAAGGCCCTTCATATCACAGGGGAGGTCATCAAGGTTGACGGCGGCCAGTACATTTGAAACTATAGGGATTGTTCCCCGGACAGCCCTCATCCTTGATTGAATGGAGGTGTTTCATGGGAAAAGTCGGAATTATCGGAGTCGGACAGAGTGCTTTTGTACGGGGTTACCCCGGTTCGATCAGAGAGCTGGCTTTTGAAGGCTTCAAAGAAGCCATGGAGGATGCCCAGATTTCTGCACAGGATATCGATGCCTCTATCATCTGCTCTGCTCCTGAGTACGACAAGCAGCGCTCTCCATCGGGCGTCTTTGCCGAGTACCTTGGGCTCATTCCTCAACCCACCTGCTATTTAGAAAGCTTATGCTCCTCGACAAGTATGGGATTGAGAATGGCCTATTCTTTGATTAAGTCCGGCCTTCACGATGTGGTGGCTGTTCTGGGATTCCAGAAGATGTCGGAGATTTCCTCTGCAGAATCCCAAGAAAGAATGGGCCGAGGTGCGGATATCCAGTGGGAGAGTCCATTCGGAACCATGATGCCTGCCTATTATGCCATGTTTGCCAAGGCTCATATGGAAAAATATGGAACCATGCTGGAAGACCTGGCTTTGGTCAGGGTGAAGTCAGCCACTTATGGACAGGTCAATCCAAAAGCCTTATTCCGAAAGCCGGTGACTGTGGAGATGTTTTCTGATCCCGAGCATTTCATGTCTGGCCCGGTTTCCAGCCCCCTTCGAGTAGGGGACTGTTGTGCCAACGCCGATGGAAGTTCCTGTCTGATTGTTGCCAGCGAAGAGAGGGCTGAGACGTTTTCCCAGAGGCCGGTTTGGATTCTAGGATTAGGAGCTGCCTCAGCCAGTGTCAACATGGCAGGCAGGGATCTGTTCACAGGTTTGACCGTAGCCCGACAGGCTGCTGAACAGGCCTACAGGATGGCTGGAGTCGTGCCTCAGGATATCGATGTGGCAGAGGTTCACGACTGCTTCACCATATCAGAAATACTGGCCTATGAAGACTTAGGCTTTGCCAAGCCGGGAGAGGGAAAGGAACTGATAAAGAGTAAAGAGACTTACAAAGAGGGGCGCATTCCGGTCAATGTGGATGGAGGTTTGCTTTCCAAGGGGCATCCCATAGGGGCTACCGGCGGGTCGCAGATCAGGACCATCGTTCTCGAGCTCAGAGGCGAAGCCGGGGAGATGCAGGTTAAAGAGCCAGAGATTGGACTTGTCCACAACATCGGCGGAGTGGGCCTTTATGGAAACGTCACAATTCTGGGGAGGTAAAGGATGAGTCAGAAGAAAGAGATCGATGACCGGTTTAAAAAATTTGGAACGGTGAGCTTCACTTCTGTTACTAGAGTGAATGATTTTATAAACTACCTGGAACAGGGTAAAGTCATGGGGACCCGCTGCAAAGAATGTGGCCAGGTTTTCTTCCCGCCCAGAGCTGATTGCTACAAGTGTTTTTCCAGTGAGGTAGAATGGTTTGAGGTCGCAGGTAAGGGTAGGCTCATCTCCTACAGCCAACTCAAGTATGCTCCTGTCGGGTTTGAGCAGGATCTGCCATACAGCATAGCTGTTCTGGATTATGGAGAGTATAAGGTTTTCGGGAGGATTTCAAGCGATGTTCCAGAAGAGGAGATCAAGCTGGGCATGGATATGGAGACCGTGGTTAACAGGCTTCCCGATGGACAACTGAACTATGTGTTTAAGAAAACTGAATGAATAAAGGCATATGTTAAATCTATAAATCTTTTTGAATCCACCTTTCGAATGTCTATTCCTGCAGCTTTTTTGGCAAGGATATAACTGAAGGAGATGGAACCGATGAGATAAGCGGCAATGGCCAAATTGACGGTTAAGTATGTTTCCATGTTAGCTCAAATTGAGTATCCTTGCTGCATTGTCGTAAAGAATCTTCCTTATTGAATCTTCTGCCAGAGGAAGTTCCTTTATCGCTTCCACATTGCTATCGATTCTTTCGATCCCAGGCCAATCAGATCCATAGACGAATTTGTCGATATTTTTCTCCATGTCTGGAAAATAGTTAAGGAAATTTTTTGGGGGAAGTCCTGAGATTTCAAGATATAAATTCTCGTGAATACGGGAGAGAAAAAACGCCTTATCATACCAGAGCCCCCTGCCGCTATGGGCCATGAGGAGTTTCAGCTCGGGAAAATCCGCAGCCACATCATCAAGATGAAGAGGATCAGCGTATTTGATTTTCGCCCCCTTAAAAACTGAAGAACCTGTATGAATCAGGACGGGGAGCCCATATTCTTCAGCCAGGGCATAAACGGGATAGAGAGAGCTTTCGTTGGGGTAGAAATGATTGTAGGAGGGATAGAGTTTTATCCCCTTTGCTCCCATCTCGATGAATTTCTTGATTTCCTTGGCAGGATGACTGACCAGAGAGGGATTGACCGTACAGAAGGGGACGAAGATATCTTCACCTTGACAGAATTCCAGCACGTACTCATTGGAAACTATTCCTGTTGTGATGGGGCTTATCTCAGGAAGGATGACCGCCTTTTCGATGTTATGCTCTTTAAGATAAAGGGCAAATTTTTGAGGATCGATCATCTGTTCATATTTTTCATAGTACTCGGAGCGAACTTCTTTCTGGTAGGTATGAATCCATTCATGCCAGTGTTCTTTGCGTCCGATGTGAACATGAAAGTCGATGACTCTTAGGTCGTCTAGACTATTCGTTTTCTTCATAACCACAATCAGGAATTATAGGGGAAAAAGCGAGGAATTTTTCTTGAGGAATCTATTCTGTTTTCTGCCATCCTTTTAGCACCAGAGTTTTTGCTGCTTCTAACTAGTATCAGAGGGAAACCGGGAAGTCAAATCATGATGCGTTGCGGGTGCACGTGTTGACAACTCCTGTCTGCGATGATATATGACTCCTAAAAAGAAAGACAGGCAAGGACTCAAGAATGTCCCTCTATGAGGCGAGATTTCACACGCCGCAAACATTAAATGAAGCCTTGAGGCTTCTGGCAGAACTCGAGCAAGCTCGTATCTTGGCAGGGGGAACAGATCTCCTGGTTGACCTGAAGCAGGGCTTAGTCCGAGCCAGAAACCTTATCTCCCTTCAGGAGATAAAAGAACTTAAGGACATAACAGAAGAGAAAAATAGGATAAGAATCGGTGCCATGGTCACGGCACAAGATCTCATCTGCAATCCCCTCATCAATCGATCTCTTCCGGCCCTGGTTGATGCCGCTCGCTCTATGGCCTCTTACCAGATTCGTTCCATGGCCACAATCGGGGGGAATATATCCAGTGCTGTGCCTTCGGCAGATCTTCCACCCTCTCTGATGGCCGCCGAGGCCAGAGTTGAGCTTCACTGTCTTGATTCTTCACGGGAGGTCCTTCTTTCTTCTTTCTTTTCCGGTCCAAGAGAGACAGTTTGTGGAGAAGGGGAAGTGTTGACTTTTATTCATTTTCCTCTTCTTCCTCCCAAGACAGGCGTTTCCTATCAAAAACTTGCCCTGCGTGAGGCCAACTCCCTTGCGGTTGCATCTGTAGCTGCTCGACTCACCATTGCTAACGGAAAAATTACCGGGGCTGCTGTGGTCCTTGGTGCGGTTGCCCCCACTCCAGTTCTGGCTATGAAAACTTCCCGGTTTCTTGTCGGAAAGGAGCCTTCAGAGAGCCTCTTTGCCAGGGTTGCTCAGATGGCTAAAGAAGAATGTCATCCCATCTCTGATATCCGCGGCTCCCTCTGGTTCAGGAAGGAACTGGTCGAGGTTCTGACCAGAAGAGCGCTTGCTGAAGCCTCAGAGAGGGCCCAGAGAAAATCTGAGAAGGGAAATTGAGGTTTATGAAGAAAGAAAAAGGGGCATACCGCATCCTCTCATTCAAGGTCAACGGTGAACTGCATTCCGTTGCTGTTAAGCAAGGGGAAACTCTTCTTGATGTTTTAAGGAATAAATTGAGGCTGACTGGCACCAAGAAAGGATGTAACCTAGGAGTATGCGGAGCCTGCACAGTACTCGTTGATGGGGAGCCAAAGAACAGTTGTCTTCTCCTTGCTGCTGCCTGCGAAGGGTCAGAAATCACCACTATCGAGGGAATAGCTCAGGATGGAGAACTGCATCCGATCCAACGGGCCTTCATCAACCATGGAGCCATTCAGTGTGGATTCTGTACACCGGGAATGGTGGTGAGCGCTTATGCATTGATTCGCCGTAATCCTCATCCTACAGAAGAAGAGATTAAAGAGGCACTTGCTGGAAACCTCTGCCGGTGCACTGGCTATACGCGGATCATCGAGGCAGTAAAAAATTGGAAGAAATATGAAAAGACTAAAGTTCCGCCTGTTCCTCCTGAAGACAGGAATGAATTTGATACAGTCGGCAGGAGCCTTCCCCGTGTCGATGCCGCTGAAAAGGTCATAGGCAGAGCCAAGTATACAGCGGATTTTATTTTTGAAAACATGCTCTATGGCAAGATTCTGCATTCTCCTGTCGCGCATGGCCGGATCAAAAAGATCGATACTTCCAGAGCAGAGTTGCTGCCCGGCGTAAAGCTGGTTCTGACCGGCAAGGATGTTCCTGATATTCTGTACGGTGTTTCTCCGGCCCGCTACGATGAGCATGTGCTGGCCAAGGATCGAGTCCGTTACGTGGGCGACGAGGTAGCCGCGATTATTGCCACCGATGAGGAAACGGCAGAGAAAGCCTTGGAATTGATCGAGGTGAAATACGAAGAGCTTCCTGCGGTCTTCGATCCCATGGAAGCGATCAGGGAAGGCGCGCCCCAGCTTCATGAGAGGTATAGAAATAATATCAACACCCATGTGGACCACAATTTCGGGGATATCGAAAAGGGATTCGCCGAGGCGGATTATATCCGGGAAGAGGAATTCATCGGGAATCATACTTACCAGAATCCGATCGAACCCCACGCTTCCATCGCCTATTGGGAAAACGACGGATCGAACCTGGTTTTGTATTCATCGACTCAGGTCCCCCACTACCTGCAATACATGCTGGCTCGGGTGCTGGACATTCCTCTAGGGGACATTCGTATCATCCGTCCTCCTGTGGGAGGAGGATTCGGAGGAAAGGCTGAAACCACTCCCCTCGACCTGGTCACAGCCATAGCCTCGAGGAGAACAGGACGGCCGGTCAAGATGGTCTACACCCGCCAGGAAATGTTTCTCCATGGCCGGGGAAGGCACAAGCAATATATGAGATTTGAGATCGGTGTCAAGAAGGATGGGAGAATCACTGCTGTCAAGAGCCAGATCTACCTGGATGGAGGGGCATACACCTCTTTTGGTATTATTACCGCTTACTATGCAGGAGGTATGATCCCCACTCTTTACCGTATTCCGAACTATCGTTATGAGGGATTCAGAGTGGTGACCAATAAGCCGGCCTGCGGCGCCATGAGGGGAAACGGAACCCCTCAGCCCCGGTTTGCCTTTGAGAGCCTGCTCAACATGATTGCCGATGACCTTGGGATCGATCCTATCGACATCCGCCAGCGCAATGCCATGGAAGCGAACATGCGAACGTGTAATGATCTGTATGTGGGAAGCTGCGAGTTCAAGGCCACTCTTAAAGAAGTGGCAGAGAAGTCAGAATGGAAAAAGAAATACGGTAAACTTCCTCCAGGAAGAGGAATAGGCATCGGTTGCGGAGGGTTTGTCTCAGGAGCAGCATATTCTATTTACAGGGGGCAGGTCCAGCGAACTTCTGAAAAGGAGCCTGAACCTTTCCTCAAAAAAGCCACTTTTCCCCATTCCAATGCCATAATCAAAATCAGTGAAGACGGCACAGCAGCCGTGCTTCTCATCCTGGCAGCAGAGATCGGTCAGGGCGCAGCCACTGTCCTCTCTCAGATATGCGCCGAAACTCTGGGGATAAGCCTGCATCGGGTACGCATCCGCTCGGAAGATTCGGACATCAGTCCCCTTGACCTGGGAGCATATTCCTCAAGGACCACTCTGATGGGTGGAAATGCTGTGGCCATGGCAGGTAAAGAAGTGCTCGGGAAGCTTTTTTTAGAAGTTTCCAGGATGTGGAACTGTGCCCCTGAGCAGTTGGAGGCCAGGAACAACCGGATATACCATAAGGAAGATCAAACAAAGACCATGGAATGGGCTGAGGCGGCAAGAAAATATTTTAACCAGAATGGTCCTCTTGTGGGAAAAGGATGGTATAAACCCCCGGAAGGATTAGGTGGAGATTTCAAAGGAGCGGCCGTGGGAACCAGCCCGGCCTACTCCTTCGGCAGCTCTGTTTGTGAGTGTGAGGTCGACTTAGAAACAGGAAAGGTGAAGATCAGAAAATTCACTGGATTTCATGACTGCGGGACACCCATCAATCCCCAGGCAGTTCATGGTCAAACCGAGGGAGCTGTGGTCATGGGAGCAGGAGAGACACTCATGGAAGAGGTTGTCTACGATGAAAAGGGTAACATTCTTAATCCCAACCTCCATGATTACTTGTTGATGACCATCAAAGATGCCCCTGAGATCTTCAGCGGGATCGTCGAATCCTATGAACCAGAGGGGCCGTATGGAGCTAAAGAAATCGGGGAAGGCTCCATCCTTCCTGTTTTACCCGCATTAGCCCATGCCATCGCCCATGCCACCGGAGTCTGGATAAAAGATCTTCCCATCACTCCAGAAAAGATCCTCAGGGCGCTTAAGAAGAAGACACCTTAGTCAAAAACATTCCTGCGATCCAAAATTCCCTTTTCCTCACATGTTCTCCGGGCTCATAACGACTAGAGGGAGAACCTTTCCGGCTTCCTCATGGATCACATAGTCGGCCAAATCATCCAGAGGGGTTGGATCTTTATTGATGATGACTAAGGTAGCTCCTCCCTGTTTGGCTCTCAAGGGGATATCGGCTGCTGGGTAGACAACAAGAGAACTCCCTACAGCTAGAAGGAAATCACAATTGGCAGCTTCTTCGTAGGCCATGTGAAGGATCTGAGGATTCAAGGGTTCGCCGAAGAAGACGACAGCCGGCCTAAGGACACCCCGGCATTCCGGACAAATAGGGGGGCATTCTTCCTGCATAAAAGTGAAGGCTTGGTCTATTGTGTAGGGAAGAGAGCATTTCACACAAGAAATGACCCTGGTTGTTCCATGCAGTTCGATGACAGAAGAAGAGCCTGCTTCTTGATGAAGTCCGTCGATATTCTGAGTCACCACGGTTCGTAACTTACCCACTTGCTCCATCTTGGCTAAAGCCAGATGAGCGGGGTTCGGCTTGACTTTTTTGAGCATGGGGTAGCGGACTTCGCGGAAAAAATTCCAGTAATAGGAAGGATCCTGGAGGAAGTAATTTATGCTGGCATACAGAGTGGGATCGTATTTGGTCCACAGGCCTCCTTCTCCTCTATAGGTGGGGATGCCGCTTTCAGCAGAGATACCCGCACCCGTGAAAGCGACCGCATACCGTGAATTTTTGAGGTCAGCGGCTATGTCTTTTAGGATGCTGGTCATTGTCCTTTGGCCAGTCCCTTCCAGAAGCCTTGCTCCTTACCCTATAGTTTTTTCTCTCTTTTCTTATGCTCCAGAGTGCGGACAACCTTGGTCAAGGATTCAAGACAGGGTGTGGGAGAGCCGATTTTTTTTCCGTAGTCGATGATCGGTTGGAAGATGTATTCGATGGGATTACCTGCTTCCAGGTCGATAGAGGTGGAGGGCTTGTGATTGCCGGCATTGTCCAGATAAGCAAGGCAATTCTCGAAGAAGTTGCGCTCGTATTTGAAGCCAAGTTTTTTAGCCACTTGTATGCATTCAGAGAGGATCTGTTCGCAGAGGAAACGTGTTTCCTCCCTTTCCATGGCCTGTTTCATAGTTAATCCCGTGGTGGCGCAGACCGGCATCAGAGCCGCATTGAGGATGGTCTTTTTCCATTCGAACTTTTTTATTTCAGGAGTGTGGACTGTCTCTAGACCCGCATCGCTTATGATTTCAGCAATTTCGTTGGCAATAGACCTGTTTTTGGAGGACAGGACTCCGATATAATTGGGCGGATTAAAGAAAGAGAACCTGACAGTGCCCGGGTTGACGATCATTCCGGCATAATTGATCACAAACCTCAGGATATCCATCTTACTGAATTTCTCGGCTGCTCTGTCCTCATTATCGATCCCGTTTTGAAGAAGAACTATTTTTTGGCCCGGCTTATGGATCAGCTTTAGTTCATCCAAGAGCGTATCAAGATAGTTGCACTTCACCGCCACGAAAATAAGATCTACGTCAAACCGATTAAGATTAGCTGCGAAGTAACCCGTACCCTTGATTTTTGTGGTGAAATTGTCCCTCACTCCAGTGACCGTGATTCCTTTCTCTTTTATGGCTTGAATCAGTTCTTTTTTAATATCCACGATGTAGACATTTTCATCGCTTCGGGAAAGATAGGCGGCCATGATGCTTCCCACTGGCCCTGCCCCGATGATGCCGATGTTGTATTTTCCCATTCGCTCTCCTGCTGTTTGGACTCAGGCTTGTTTTCCCCGTTATTATAGAAAAAGCATACCCTTATTTCAAACAAAGAAAAAAAGAGGAGAGCATCTCCATTTCCGTGACAGTTAAAGATGAGGGATATAACCAGTCACAGCGCCGGTCGGATAGCCTAACATGAAGGAGAGTTCTCGGCTGTAGAGGCCAGTTTGAGGTGATTGAAGATTATTATTAGAGTCATTGTAAAGAGGAGGAATTCCAATTCAGAGAGGGCTTATTCTATCTCCAAACAATCCAAATAAAAAGATAAGCAGTGCTCACTGCAGCCAAGGTAAAGGGAAGGCCAATTCCGACGAAGTCTCTGAACCTGACAGAATAGCCCTCTTTTTTCAGCAATCCGCAGGCTATGATGTTGGCTGAAGCGCCGATAGGCGTAATGTTACCGCCCAAACTTGCTCCGATAAGCAAGCCAAATAGAAAGAGGGAAGGATTAATCTGTAGTTTCTCAGACATGGATATGGCAACAGGAAGCATAGCGGTCAGGAGCGGGACATTGTCAATAAAGGCAGAAAGGATCACCGCAATGAGAAAAAGTATTGAATACGCTAAAAAAATGTTCTGTCCTATAGAGTCAGAGAGAAATATCGAAACCTTATCGATCCAGCCAGTTTCTGTGATGCCCCCAACCAGAATAAAAATTCCAATAAGAAAAAAGGTTGTATCCCAGTCAAGGTGTTTTAGGCTTTTAAGGAACATACCTTTATTCATGATTCTTTCCAAGAAAACACAAATAATGCCAAAAACCATACAGATCATTCCTGCCATATGGGAAAATCCCGTATCAAAAAAAGAAGATGATGCTAGAGAGAGAATAAGAGCTATCAACAGATAAGTAGGCACCCAGGACTTGACTTTCTCGACAGGTAAGATCTTTTTTTTTCCCCTGTAATGCCTGAAAAGAAGATACAAGACGAGAAAGGAGGACAATGCACCCAGTTCCACGGCAAAAAAAATGCTCGGTCGACCTTTATAAAAGAAAAAGTCTCCAAAGTTCATCCGGGCAAAGCCGCCCAAAATCATACTCGGCGGGTCTCCGATCAATGTGGCTGCACCCTGAAGATTGCTTGATACAGCGATGGCAATCATCATCTTTGTGGGATTCAAATGTAACTTACTTGCTAGGGCAAGGGCGACGGGTGCAACGATTAGCACAGTGGCCACATTTTCGACAAAAGCTGAGATAACTCCGGTCATCACACAAATAAGGAGAATGGACCAGGCGGTATTTTTAGCTCTGTTAACGATGAGCTCCGCCAAATAAGCTGGAACCCGGCTCTTCATAAAAATGTCGGCAACGAACAGTGTTCCCACAAATATCCCCATCACATTCCAGTTGATCGAAAACAGGGCTTCCTTTAGAGACACCACTTGGGTCGATACGAGCAAGACAGCTGCTGAAACTGCGATAAGGGATCTTTTTTTTGGTAAAAAGATAAAAAGCAAGTAACTGGCAACGAAGATGACAAGAGATACAAGCTGTTCATTGAATAAAATCTTTAGAGATTCCATCATCGCAAACCTTGACCACTCTCAGCTGTTCATTCCGTTGATGATTATATCCCATTATGATGGGCGCTTAAACAGACCGATTTTTTTCAAAATAAAACTCCCCTTCTGCTCTGTCCATGATTGCTCGATGACCGTTAAGCTCAAATTGACATTCCTATGCATTTGAGCTAGATTGAATTTAAGAACGGAATCAGGATGTTTGCTTCGAACAGAAAGCCACAGACTTATAACATCTTAGATCCCTATCCGTAAGCCTCATTCCCCTTCCTTCAATCCACATTCATTTTAAGGAGATCAGTTCATCTCATTTTCCCAAATTTGGGCAGAAGGAATTCAAATCGGGAAAACAAAAGGGAGGCAATTTCTATGTCAGATAGAGAAAGATGGGCTACGCGGTTAGGTTTAATCTTGGCCATGGCTGGAAACGCAGTTGGGTTGGGTAATTTTCTTCGATTTCCCAGGCAGGCGGCTTTGAATGGAGGAGGAGCTTTCATGATTCCTTATTTCTGCGCCTTTCTACTGTTGGGAATCCCTCTGATGTGGCTGGAGTGGACCATGGGGAGGTATGGAGGACAGTTCGGTCATTCAACAACCGCCGGACAATTTCATGTCATGTGGAGAAGCAAATGGGCGAAATACCTGGGCTCACTTGGCATCTCGGTTCCTTTGCTCTTTGCGATGTACTATATCTACATTGAATCTTGGACTTTGGCCTATTCTGCATTCTCCCTCATGAAGAGATATTTTGGTATTTCAGATATGGATAAAATGAATACATTTTTGCAAAATTTTCAAGGAGTAAAACATGGGGAATTTTTTTCGACTATTATAATTGCCATAATTTTTTGGCTGGTTACTCTCATGTTGAATGTCTGGATCATTGGAAGAGGCATTTCAAAGGGAATTGAAAGGCTGGCAAAGATTGCCATACCACTGTTGTTTGTATTCGGATTCATCCTTGTTATCAGGGTTTTAACATTGGGTACTCCTGATCCAGAATATCCTGATAGAAGCGTGATGAATGGATTGGCATATTTATGGAATCCTGACTTTTCAAGGCTTTCTGATTTTTCGGTCTGGCTGGCTGCTGCAGGACAGATTTTCTTCACTCTCTCTATCGGTACAGGAACAATTCAGATATATGCTTCTTATCTGAGGAAGAATGATGATTGTGTACTTACCGGATTAACCACATCTGCCACTAATGAATTTGTCGAGGTTGTTCTTGGAGGGTCCATTTCCATTCCTATCTCCGTAGCTTTCTTAGGCCTTGCGACAACACAACTCATCGCCAAACAAGGATCTTTTGATTTGGGGTTCGTGGCCATGCCTATAATTTTTCAGAAGCTTCCACTCGGTTTTATATTTGGCGCTATGTGGTTTATTCTTCTCTTTTTTGCCGGTATCACCTCATCAGTCGCCTTAACGTCCCCTTTTTTGGCTTTGCTGACAGAGAAATTTGACATCCCGAGGAGAAATGCTGCGAAAATCGTGGGATTAGTCCTGTTTGTGTTTGGGCTGCCGATAGTTTTCCTGCTGAAGTTCGGATACATGGATCAGTATGATTTCTGGATTGGGACGTTCTTTTTGGCGTTTTTAGCCCTCTGTGAAAGTTTTGTTTTTGTTTATGCATTTTCCAGGGCGAGAGTACTGAGCTCAGTTATTAAAAACAGAATGTTGGGATATTTACATCATGGCCTGGAGAATGGCTGGAAAGAGATGAATCGGAGCGCAGACATCAGGATTCCTAGAATTTTTTACTACATCATTAAATTCGTCGTCCCTGTCTATCTTGTAGTGCTGTTTTGTGGATGGCTCTGGCAGGACATATCAAGCGAAACTTCAGTTATCCTGATGAAGAGTATCGATCCACAACACGTAATCTATCAATGGATATCACGTTTGACTATGATCGGAGTGATCCTGGCTATTGCTTTCTTAGTCAAAATTGGATGGAGAAAGATCAAATGAAAACAGGCGGATGGATTTTTCTGATCCTGGGCTGGGGATTTGTGACATATCTGATTATTTTTTGTTCTTATCAACTTCTGAAGAAGAAAAAATAATTGATGATAAACATCTTTATTTAAATATCCTCTTCCAGAAGTGGACAATCGGACAGGATTGGTAAATTGTTGAATAGCTTCCTGATATCACACCTACAAGCATTGTGAAAGCGAAATCGTTGATGACTTCGCCACCAAAAAAGTATAAGGCGATAACGGTTAAGAACACGGTGCCGGAAGTGATGATCGAACGACTCAGGGTTTGATTGAGACTGGCATTGAAAATGTTTTCTAAAGAATCTCTCCGCCTGTGTTTTAAGTTGTCTCTGATCCGGTCAAAAATGACGATCGTGTCATTCAAGGAAAATCCGACAATGGTCAGAACACCGGCAATGACAGGAAGGTTTATTTCTCTCTGGGTAAAGGAGTAGATGCTTAACGTGACCAAAACGTCATGGGTAAGAGTCAAAATAGCGGAGACACCATAAGACAGCTTGAAACGCAGAGCTATGTAGATAAGCATCCCGATAAGGGCCCAGATGGTGGCTTGAATGGCTTTACTTCTTAAAGTTTGGCCCACTTGAGGTCCGACGGTTTCTTTGCTGAGTACAGTCAGACTGCCAAGAAAGGTTTTATTTTTAAGGAAAATTATAGCTTGCTGATCGATTCCTTCCTCTTCTAGTTGAGCAAAGTCTTCGATAATTCCCTTTTTCACCCGAGTAGAAATAATATTGTACGCGATCTCGGACGCCTTTTCAGGGTCGGCTGGGAAAAGAATTGAAGAAAGCTCACTTTCACTCAAGCTGTTTAAATCCTGGAGTCCATGTTGAAGAGCGCCTTTGTCCTCACTGCTTCTTAATGCCTCAAGAAGTTGATTGCTTATGACCTCTTGAGTTTCTAGTTCTTGGTCTTGCCCTGGCTTCAGGGGGAGCTGCTTGGTTCTTATAAGGTATTCTTTATTTCCCTCTCCAATTTCCTGGATCGAGCTGCTGCCGAGGCCGATGGATTTTAGAGATTGTCTGATTTGTTCAATGTCTTCAGGATTTTTTAACTTGATTCTGATTAGGACCCCTCCAGAAAAATCTATCCCAAGCTTCAGCCCCTTTCCATAGGTGATGTTTACTAATCCGGCGATAATGATCATTCCTGATAGCAAGAAGGCGAAATATTTATATTTCATGAAGTTGATATTGGTCTTCTTGAATAACTGAGTACTTAAGAACCTGCTTGCCTTTCTATCGCGTCTTCTGACTGCGGTTAAATCAAAGATTAAACGGGAGACAAATATGGCAGTGAACATACTTGCCGTAATACCGATAATCAGGGTTACGGCGTATCCCTTAACAGGACCAGTGCCAAATTGGAAAAGAAAGATTGCAGAGATGACTGTGGTCACATTGGAGTCCAGAATCGCACTGAATGCGCGGGAGAAACCGGTGGCTATTGAAGATGCAGTACTTTTTGCTAATGCCAGCTCTTCCTTTATTCTTTCAAAAATCAGGACGTTGGCATCGACGGCCATACCAATGCTCAGGATGATTCCTGCTATACCAGGGATAGTCAAGGTGGCTCTAAAATAGCCAAGGGCGCCCATCAATAAAACCATGTTGAGGATAAGGGCGGTGACTGCGTTGATTCCGGCAGACTGGTAATAGGCAATCATGAAAGTCATAACAAGAATCAGGGCAATCGCCGAAGCTTGCAGGCCTTTCCGGATGGAATCGGCTCCCAGAGAAGGTCCGATAGTCCTTTCTTCCAAATATTTGATTTCAGCCGGAAGGGCCCCTGCTCTGAGAACAAGGGCGATGTCTTCGGCTTCTTCAACAGTGAAACGGCCTTGGATGATTCCGCCCGAATTGGCTGGGATGAGGCTTTTAATGATTGCGACTTCCTGTATTTTGTTGTCGAGGACAATACTCAAGGGCTTGCCGATATTTTTGGCTGTGAAATTTTCAAACCTCCTTCCGCCGTCTGGGTTTAGGAAAAAGGAGACAGCTGGCGCATTCCATTCATCAACAGACCGATGAGCACTTCTTAGATCCTTCCCTGTGATCACCGAAACTTGACTGACTAGATAATAGCCTCCTTCTGTTCGCTTCGAATCTCCTGGCAAAACCTCCATATCTTCAGGGATCTTTCCTTCATAGGATTGGAGCACTGACTCTTTACTCTCGGCAGGGCCGGCATAGACGGGTTTCCATTCCAAAAGAGCGGTGGTCTTGATTATGTTTTTCACCCTTTCTGGATTATCGACACCGGGAAGTTCAACAATCAATCGGTCCCCTCTCATTCCTTGCCGTTGGATAGTCGGTTCAGCCACTCCAAACTGGTCCACTCTATTACGGATCGTTTCTAAGGCTTGATTGACAGATTGATCCTTTATGTAAACGGCAAAATCAGAATGCATTGTTAGAAAGACATTATCTCCGGTGATGTCAAAGCTCCATTCTCTAAAATGTTCATCCAGAATTTTTTGGATTTCTTTATCTTGGTTGGGGTTAATTCTTCTTACAGAGAATTTGCCTATTTTATCTTTGTTCATCGTATCAAATTCAATACTGTTCTTGTTGAGAAGCTCTTTTAGGCGTGTGATCTCTTGGTCTGTTTCGATATTTATGGCATCTTCTGTATCGACCTGAAGGACAAGATGGATGCCTCCTTTCAAATCAAGTCCGAGTTTGATTTTGTCCTTAAGAGGAGTGGCCAGATATATAGCTAAAATGATTATGGAAATGGTCAGGACGAGTTTCCATATCAATTTCCTTCTCATGTTTATATCCTCGGTTCATTATTGATTTAAATTATAATTCTCCATCTTTAAGTAGGATTTCCGCCTCTGATATTGTTCTAAGTTTTTCTTAAAGGGCGGATTTTAGGGTGGATACAGATGAGAAGAAAGGAAGGAAGAGGAGTATGATCGAAGGGTAATCAGACACAGGAGTCTAGGTGTGGGATCGTAGGAATGAATGCGAGATGAAAAAGTATCGTCACACATCTCATAATTTTTAATAATATACCACATCAGAGAAAAAAATTCTACGAAGAGACTTGGCTGGGAACTATCTTCCGTTAGATGAAGCGAAAAGGTTAGAGGACCAAAGAAGCAGGGGGTCATTCGAGAACTCCAAATAACGCTTTTGTCTTCTTCAAATCCATTTGTTATTTAATGATTTGATTCTAAAGAAGATATCTTTGAGTAGATGATGCCTCTCTCTATTGACAACTGTTTTTACTTGATATAGAATTCTTTCATCAAAAAAATGCTCATATTCGAAAAATTAACACTCACACTCAAAGACCTGAATCCCCCACCAAAGTAATCCCGCCTTTTTTTCAACTTCCTTTTGACCCGTTTTTAGGGCCACTTGCATAAGGACATTCAAGGAAGAAAAAAAGCTGTTTCAGGATTAAGGTAAATGAGCAGCAGTGAATTTCAGGAAAATATGGAGGATTACATGAAAAACTGGATCAAGTTTTCAGCCCTGGGACTCCTGAGTGCATTCGCTTTAACCGTATGCATCAAGAAGGGCTTATCTTTAATCAAAAGATCCGCTGTCAAAGAGAGTGTTTAAAATGAATGAGGAGGTATTCATGAAAAATATAATTAAAGGATTGGTTTTAGGTCTGTTGGTCATGTTTCTCTATGCGGGATGCGCCAAGCAGCCGACGCAAGAAATGAAAGAGGCTGAAACCGCGATCAACTCTGCTTTCAAAGAGGGAGCAAGTATCTATGCTGCAGAAGAGCTGGAAAAGTTGAAGAAGGACTACGATGCCGTGATGGAGGAGGTCAATACGCAGAGCAAGAAGATGTTTAAGAAATACGGAAACGCCAAGAAGATGCTTGCCCAGGTGAAGGCCGATGCTGAGACGTTAAAAGCCTCAATTCCCACAAGAAAGGAACAGGCCAGAAACAACGCCATCAGTGCCCTTGGAGAAGTTCAGGCAGCAGTAGAGGAAGCTAAAACGCTGCTTTCAGAAGCCCCGAAAGGAAAAGGCACAAGAGCGGATATCGAGGCTCTCAGCGCTGATTTAAAGGGGCTTGAAGACATGCTGACCGAAATCCGGCAGTTAATAGAGGCTGAAGACTTTTTCGGGGCATCTGAAAAGGCCAAAATCGTAAAAGAAAAAGCCCTGGCAATCTCCGAACAGATTAAGCAGGCCTTGGAAAAGCTGAAGAAATAATCTTTTCCACAAGAGCCATGCGGCATTGGCTGAGCGTTGTCGCTCTGGTGGTAAGCTTCTCTTATCCAGCCTGTAACGCACCTCAGGTCCCTCCAGAGGTCAAAGAGGCAAAGGCTCAGGAGGATGAACTCTGGAGGGCTGGTGCCTTTGTTTATCTACCCCAAGATTACGCAGACTACAGAGGACAAATAGCAGAAGCAAAAGAGCGGCTGATCAGGGAAAAAGCGAAATTCCCTTGGTTCAGGCATTACAAGAATGCAGGAGAGGCCTACAGAAGCGCCTTACATGAGGGGGAAAGGATCCTGGAGGAGACCAAAAAAATAAAGGAAGAGAAATCTCATTCCATCGCCTCCCAGTTGAAATCCTTCAAAAACCGCATAAATAGTCTGAGACGGCTCGCCATAATGATCAACGGGGGAGGGCTTATCCGAGCGATGACCATGCGCGCCGATTTGCTGCTGGCAGAAGTAAGTCTCCTCCATGAGAAAGGAAATTTTCTGGAGGCAGAGAAGAAGCTGAAGAATGTTGCTTTTCATGTGAGTGATGCTGAAAATTTTGTGTCCTTGACCCTGGCTCGCTACCAGGATGAAGCATTGATAGAGGAATGGAGAAAATGGGTGGAAGAAACCATCTCTGAATCGAGAGAAAAAGGGATTGCCGTCATCATCGTTACCAAGATAGATCGGAGACTGACCTTATACGAGAGAGGGAGGCTGATTCTTTCTTTTGAAATTGGCTTGGGGCGGAACGGGCTTTTCGATAAGCTTCATGTTGGAGACTATGCCACGCCCGAGGGAAGGTATCGGATCAAGGATAAGCTGCCATCAAGTCACTATTATAAAGCGCTTTTGATAGATTATCCCAATCACGATGACAGGGAAAGATTTTATCTTAATCGGAAAAAAAGGCTGATTCCTGCAGGTGTCAGCATAGGAGGTTCGATCGAAATCCACGGAGGGGGGAATGATTCCCTGACAGACGGATGTATCTCGCTTGAGAATGATGACATGGATCTTCTTTTCTCCCTCGCTGAAGTCGGAACTCCCGTCACGATCGTTGGATCCCTCTCGAGCTGGAAGGAGATCCTGGTAAAAGAGAATGAGTCGTCAAGAAATTTTTAGGAAGAGACGTCACCTCAGAATTATTGCTCTCGTATCGGTGATTGTTGCCTTTATTTTACTTGTACTCACCGGGTATGGCATCAACTGGAAGAACTACTCCAGATGGAGAGCCTTCTTGGATGAAATGAGGTTTGAGCAAAAAAGCCTGAAAGATATGGAAAAGGGAAAAGACAAGTTGCAGAAAAAGATTGTCCGTCTTTCTCCCGATGGCGTTTACATTGTCATCGATACCGCCAGGAACATCCTTTACATAAAAAAGGATTCCTCAGTCTTACGGGAAGCACTCATATCATGCGGAAGCGGGAATATTCTTGAGGATCCGGTTGGCAGGAGGAAGTGGATTTTTGATACTCCTCGCGGGACTTTCTTCGTCACCTCCAAGGTCAAAAAACCTAGCTGGATGAAGCCGGACTGGGCCTTTATTGAAGAAGGCGAGACAGTCCCTGCAGACCCGAAGAAAAGGATTGAAACAGGTGTTCTGGGGGATTACGCCTTGGGTTTCGGCGATGGATATTTCATCCACGGAACTCTATACACCAGGCTTTTGGGAAGAAATGTGACCCACGGCTGTATCAGGGTTGGAGATAAAGACCTTGAACATCTTTTTCATACAGCATCGGTCGGAACAGTGATATTCATCTTTTGAGATGTTTATAAAAGAGATAAGTCTGATTGTTGTCTTTTATCTCTGTTTGAGCATTTCTTGGGGAGAAAGGCCCACAACTTACGAGCAAATACAGGTTCTGGAGGCTGAGCTTTCCCTTGCAAGAGGCCGAGATTGTTATTTGATAGTCGACATAGGAGCGAAAAGGATCTATCTAAAAGCGAAGGGAGTCGTGCTGCGCGAGTGGGAGATAAGAAAAGCTCGAAAATGGGGGATCCCCCTTTCCCTGGAACCCGTTGCCTTGAAGAAAAAGAGCGCTCTATTTCCACCCAAGCGAGAGAAGATAAAGCCTCATGAGGCAAAGAGCGAAAGCGGCGCCTTCGAACTGGAGGCTTTGGAAGTCACTGACATGCCAAAAAGTTTCACCCTTACCCTTGACAGAAACATATCCTTATACATAAGGCCCCATACTGAAGGCCTTTTCTCGAAAATCACAGAAATTCCCCATCTTGTGAAATGGTATGTGTGGTGCCCGCTCCGCACAGTTTTCCTTTCGTTGAAGAAGGATTCTTTTCATGCCTTGGATCTGGTATTAACAAGCGAATTAGATGCTCAATCCCTCTACTGGGTGCTCCCGGAGGGGACGAAAATCGCGATTTTCTCGTTCGAGAACGATACTCAGTAACAAGCATTGCTCTCGACCAAAGTCAGCGGCTCTTCCGTGCTCGCCGGCTTTTTTATAAGAATTTTATTTTTTTTTGCTCGCACCGAATCCGTCACCATTGAATTTTTTATTCATCTTGACACAATTTCACAGAGTTTGTATCTTTAAATGTAGACAATCTATTCGATCAGCTCCCAAAAAGTTGATTCCATAACGGGAGCTGAATGAAATCCATTTTTGAAAATCATCGAGGAACGAAACATGAAACAAGAGGTCTTATTAGGAGATGAGGCAGTAGCCTTAGGCGCCATCCATGCGGGTCTTTCCGGAGGATATTCCTATCCAGGAACTCCCGCCTCGGAGATCATGGAATTTTTAATTAAACACGCTGAAAGGAGAAAAAAGTTTAAAGCCTCATGGTCGGTCAACGAAAAGGTTGCCTATGAGGAAGCATTGGGTATCTCGTATTCCGGTAAACGAGCTTTGGTTTCCATGAAACACGTGGGTCTGAACGTGGCCGCTGACCCATTCATCAATTCTGCCATCACTGGCGCCAACGGAGGATTGGTGGTTGTGGTTGCCGACGATCCCGGCATGCACAGTTCCCAGAATGAACAGGACAGCCGCTATTATGTCCAGTTTGCCCAGGTTTTTTGTTTTGAACCTTCAAACCATCAAGAAGCCTATAATATGACCAGAGAGGCCTTTGATGTTTCCGAAAAGCTGGGCATTCCGGTCATGGTCAGGATGGTTACCCGGCTCTCCCACAGCCGTTCCCGGGTTTTGCCCCGTCCCTCCCGGAAGCAGAATTCTCTCCGGTTGGGAGTCGGCAAAGACTGGACTCTTCTTCCAGTCAATGCCCGACGGAGATTCAAGATTCTGCTGGAAAAGCAGAGCGAACTGCTGAAGGTATCCAATGAATCTCGATTCAATTCTCTCCGGCTTGACAAGGGTGATCCCTCGTTGGGGATTATAGCCTCCGGGATTGCCTATAATTATGTTCTTGAAAATTATGAGAAAGGGGAAAGTTTCCCTTCAATATTAAAGATATCCACTTACCCTCTTCCTGAAGGGCTGATTTTAGAGCTGGTCAACAACGTAGAAACTGTCCTGGTGGTGGAAGAAGGCTATCCCTTTATCGAGAAGTCATTGAAGGGAATGTGTGGCATTAGAGGAAAAAGTCTTATCGGAAAGCTAGGCGGTCATTTGCCGTTAACAGGGGAGCTTTCGCCTGAAATCGTTCGGCAAGCTTTGAACATGAAGCCCACGGAGAAGCGGACCATAGGCGATTTTTCGCTTCCCCCACGACCTCCTCAACTTTGTGCGGGTTGCCCTCATGCAGACACTTATAAAGTATTGAATAAGGTTTTGGAATCCTACTCCCAGTCCAACGTTTTCAGCGATATAGGATGCTACACTCTCGGAGCTCTGCCTCCTTACAATGCCATTCACAGTTGTGTTTGTATGGGTGCATCGATCGGGATGGCCAAAGGGGGGTCTGAGGCTGGGATCCATCCGTCTGTAGCCGTCATAGGAGATTCGACATTTGCCCATTCTGGCCTGACGCCTCTCCTGGATGCAGCGGTATCCAACACCAACATGACAGTCATTATCCTGGATAACTCCACAGTGGCCATGACCGGGGGTCAGCCCACTTATGCTTCAGGAGATGGACTGTTGAGGATGATCGAAGGTGTAGGGGTGGATAGAGAACATATCCGAGTTGTCGAGCCACTTCCCAAGAATTTCGAGAATAATGTCCGGATTCTGAAAGAAGAGATCGACTATCAGGGTCTTTCCGTCATCGTGGCAGTAAGAGAATGCATCCAGGAAGCCCGAAAAAGTAAGAGGAGCTAAAGCATGAAGCAAGATATCATCCTGGCCGGAGTAGGAGGGCAGGGAATTCTTTCCATCGCCTTTGTCATCGACAATGCAGCCTTGGAAGAGGGATTAAACTTCAAACAGGCTGAAGTTCATGGCATGGCCCAGCGGGGAGGGGCAGTCCAGTCGCATCTTCGAATATCCAGCGAGGTTATCTACAGCGATCTCATCCCAAAGGGAGAAGCGGATATGATATTGAGCGTCGAGCCGTTAGAGACCCTCCGCTATTTTGATTATCTTTCTCCAGACGGAACAGTGGTATCCAGCAGCTCTCCCTATATCAATATCCCTGATTACCCGAATCTTGAAACGATTCTGGATAAGATTCAAGAAGTGGAGCGGAGAGTTATCGTTGATTCTCAGAGATTGGCCAAAGAGGCTGGCTTTTCCAAGGCACAGAACATGGTGATGTTGGGTGCGGCTTCTTCTTATTTGATCCTGAAGAGAGAAAGCCTCGAAAGGTTCATCCGTGTTCTCTTCGAGAGGCGAGGCGAAAGAGTGGTAGAAATTAACCTGAAAGCTTTCCGCTTGGGCCGCGAGGCGGCATCTTCTTGATCAGGTACATGCATTGTCACCTTAAGCTTCTAGGGTTTTTATGAGAGTTATCTGGAGGAGAAAATGCAGATCAACTTTAAGAATATAAACAAAATTTTCCAAAGGGCTGAACAGGTTGGGAGAAGCTTTCTCCTTGAACACGAAGTGTACCAGATATTGAAAGAAACAGGGATCAAGACTCCGCGATGTCTCTTCAAAAAGAAAGGTGAGAATGTGGCGGAGAATGAATTAGCCGTCTTCACAAACACATCTCTTGTGGTCAAAGTGGTTGCACCCATGATTGTCCACAAAACAGATGTGGCGGGGATAAGGTTTGTCAAGAAGGATGCCCGTGGAATAAACCAGGCCTGTGAAAAGATGCTGCAGACCGTTCCCAGAAAATTTCGAGATTGGGTGAAGAAATTTCCTGAAGTCGATAAGAAAAAGGTCCTTTCTATAAAAGAGGTGGAGAAAAAAATCGAAGGTTTTTTGATTTGCGAGATGATCGATTACGACAGAACAGGCTTTGGGACAGAGCTTCTCATGGGGATACGCAACTCAAGGGAGTTCGGACCTATCGTCACCATGGGAGTGGGAGGAGTGGAGATAGAATATTTGAGCGCCAGGATCAAGGAGGGGAAAGCCATCTCTATAAGTTCGGCTCATGCTTTGCCTAAGAAAGATATCCTGTCTGTTCTCGAGCCTCTTGCTGTCTATGATAAATTGGTGGGTAAAGTCAGGGGGAGAGAGGCTTTGCTCACCAAGGAAGAGCTGGTGGAGACATATTATCGGTTTCAGCAGTTAGGTGCCTATTATTCGCCTTATGAGACCCAGCATCCCTACGTGATCGAGGAAGCCGAGGTCAATCCTTTTGTTGTTTCCAGGAAAAAGCTTATCGCTCTTGATGGGATGTGCCGCTTTTCCCGAAATCATCAAAGGCCCAGAAAAAGCCGGTTCAAGAATATCCAGTATCTTTTAAAGCCTCGAAGTATTGGTATCATCGGTGTTTCTGAGAAGATGAATGTCGGTCACATCATATTGAATAATATCCTTAAAGAGGGATTTTATAAGTGGAATGTGTATGTGGTCAAGCCCGGAGTGGAAGAGATAGAAGGATGTGTCTGCGTGCCTACTATAGCTGACCTGCCAAAGACAGTGGATCTGTTCGTGGTCACCGTGGCTGCTGAGCAGAATTATGAGGTGATGAAGGAGCTTATCGAATACCAGAAAGCCCGGTCTGCAATCATCATTGCTGGAGGAATTGGAGAGAAGAAGGGAACACAGGTTCTGGAGGAGAAGATCAAGGAGATCCTGGAGAAAGGCATCCAAGAAGGGAAGCTGACTCCTGTGGTTAACGGCGGAAATTGCCTGGGAATCTACTCTATGCCTGGAAAGTATGATACCACCTTTGTTCCCGAATATAAGCTCCCTCGAATCACAGGTCAAAAGACCAATCTGGTTTACATCAGCCAGAGCGGAGCATTCATGATTTCCCGGATGAGCAAGCTCCCCAACATCGAACCGCTCTATGCCATCTCTGTGGGAAACCAGATTGATTTGACCATCTCCGACTACCTCAGCTACTTTGCAGACGACAAGGAGTCAAAGGTTTTTGGTATCTACGTGGAAGGATTCTTGCCTGGAGATGGTCTGGCTCTGGCCGAGGCGGCCCGGGAAGTTGTCAAGCAGGAGGGGAAGATGATCGTGCTCTACAAGGCCGGGAGAACTCCTGAAGGGAAGGCAGCCACAGCCAGCCATACCGCTTCTGTGGCAGGTGATTACAGCATCACCAGTTCTATCATGGAAGAGATGGGCGTGATTGTGGCTGAGACCATTTTCGAGTTCGAAAACTATGTGAAAAACCTCTCTTTCTTGGCAGATAAGGATATTCTCGGCAACCGGATAGCGCTCATCAGCAATGCTGGTTTTGAGTGTGTGACCATGGCGGATAACTTGAAGAATGATCAGGAGTTTAAGCTGGCCCAGCTTTCTGCGAAAACAGTCAAACGCATTACCGAAGTTCTGAAGGCATCAGGAATTCATCGCTTCCAAGATGTTCACAATCCCCTGGATACGACTCCGGTTGCCGATGATACTGTTTTTGCGGAGTGCGTCTCGGCCATGCTCAAGGATGAAAATGTGGATTGTGCCATTGTTTCCCCTGTTCCCATGACCCCCGCTATGCAGACGCTGGTGCCGGGAAGATTCCATGATGAGAACGTCTATCATCCCAAGAGCATTGTCATGCGCCTGATCGATATTTTCCACAAGACCACTAAACCTTTCGTGGTCAACATAGACGCAGGGGATATTTTTAAACCCATGGTGGATTGTCTGGAACAAGCCGGTGTCCCCACGTTTCGGCGTTCAGATATCGCGGTGCAGTTTTTGAGAAAATATATCAACAACCGTCTCAAGATAAGAAAAAAATACGCCGAACTCTCCTCCTGATCGAAGAGGGATTCCTTCAAAAAGCTCCTTTTTATTTATATAAATGGTTAGGTTTATAGCACTGGGCAATCCAGAAGTCAAAACTTGACATATTCTAATATGAAAATTATATTAGATACAGTCAGATCAAGAAGATAGATTAATAATTCTGTGGTGATAAAAACGGGGCGATTAACTCAGGGGTAGAGTGCTGTCGTGGCAGAACCCACGGGTTTTGCCGCGGCAGAAGCCGCAGGTTCGAATCCTGCATCGCCCCTCACTTGAATTGTGAGATTGAGTAGGCACTGAACTTCGTAATAACCAAAAAAAGTAAAAGAAGGCGAGGGATGGTGAACAAATTACCTAGAAGAAAGTTTTTAAAACTGTTGGGAACAGGCACGGCATCAGTCAGTGTTGCAGTTATGGGACCATTATTTGGCTTTTCGGCAATAGGCGAAAAAAGAAGATTAAAACAAGCCAAATTACATATAAATAGTGCAAAAAGAGCTGAATTGAGAAAATTACTGCACGAAATGCGCGCAGACTTGAGGAGTTGCAAAGAAACTCTCATTGCCAAAAAGAAGGCAGGGAAACCCTTTGGCCATTTGGCTTCTCAATTGTACAGAAAGCAACGCACCATAAGAAATTACCATATTGCCCTCAGTGAGCTGCGAGGGAAGAGCAGGAGACAAATAGAGTGTCCTCGCAAAGGCAATCCACCCTGTGATTACACGGTAGCTCAAATTAAGAAGCGATATTCATAAGAAATTAAGAAGCGATAAAAACATCTCTGCAGCTAACGTCCAACTCAATCTGTAAGTCTCCCTCTTTTTCTTTATAAAGTCTGATCCCCCATAACAAGTGATCTTCAGACACTTCGGCACTTCCTGCTTTGCATTTTTCTTCTTTAACTCTGTTCTTATCTATGAATAATCCAGGTAAGATAGTTGAAAAATAAGATAAATGTCGAGGCCTACCACCTAACTGGTTGGTGTTTTATTTGTGAAAAAGGATTCTACATCCGAACTTTGACCAGAATGTAAGCCTTTTCGTACTCAGAACCAGCGTTGTTTATGACTCCGTTGACAAAAGTAAAATCATCATTGCCTTTATGGCGGAAGGCATAATGATCGTTGAAATTAAAACTCAAATTTCCACTGCCTCTGCATTCTTCGATGCCATAATAATTGTTTCCGTGTATTTTGACTTGGGTATTCGAAAAATCACAGTGCTCCCCGTCGTAGTTCCAGATCAAGTGGTCTCCAGGATTTAGTGTCGGATCCTTGTTGTCGTTTTCCCATAATGCAAGTCGGTAATGATGGGCAGGCTTGGACAGGGGACCAATCGTTACGGTGGGGATGATTCTCACAGTACCACCTTTGGCATTCGATTCGAACTCAATATTCTTCTTTCCCCCTGATATTTGTGCGCCATCGGCATCACAGACTTCGATCATAAGATTGAATTCAGAGGGAAGATTTTCTTCATTGTCCCATCCCTCACGTTCTTTTGGCCTCTTGAACGGATTCTTTCCTCCTGGATCAAAAACTCTGATATCGACATAAACATAATATTGGGATTGAGGAGATGTGGCGGTGACGGTCAGAGAGGAAGATGACTTGTCGTTTGTAGAATCGGTGACAGTCAAGGAAACGCTGTAAGTGCCGGCGGTGGAGTAAGTGTGGGAAGGATTTTGACTCGAGGAAGTGCTTCCGTCACCAAAATCCCAGAAATAGGTATAAGGAGAGGTCCCGCCGGCAGCGCTTCCTGTGAAGCTAACAGTGAGGGGAGTGCTGCCCGAAGTCTTCGAAACGGACGCAGATATAGAGAGAGGGGAGGGCACTGGTTCGGCAGCAGAAAAGTTGAACTTCACAGAGTACCAGGCATCTTCTGTTCTCGCATATTGACAGTTTTTCGTTATATATTTTCCCGGTAGCCCCCCGGATGGTGTGCTGCTCGTATGGGCAATGGCTGCGCTTTTCCAGGTTCCGTCTCCATCTAAGAGTTTCCATTCTGTACCAGGACCAACATTCACAGGAGGATCGAAATTGAACCGGACATACCATCTGTGTTTTACTGGATCATCTGTTTCGCTGGACAAATCTTTGGTTCTCGATGCAGCCTGGGAATCGCCTAGGATAAGCTTGAGTTCGGTTTCTCCAACTTGGATCTTGTCGTATTCGCTGTTGGAACGGCTCGTGAGAATGTAAAAAGTCACAGATTGCACCTCTGAGGCAGGAAAGTCATCGGGGAGACTGCCGACAGAATCCACAACACAGTTACAACATGCTGATCCTCCAACGAACACCAGTTTGGAGGTTTTATCCCGCGTTGCCAGGTAGATCTTGTCTTCAGTTAGGGGTTTTTTAGTAACAACCTTTTTTTTGGCAGCTTTTTTTGCAGGTTTCTTCTCAGCGACTTCCTTTTTAGCCGGCTTTTTAACAGGAGTTTTTTCAGCTACTTTTTTCTTGGCTGGTATCTTTTCTACTGGAATTTTTTTTGCAGCTTTCTCTACTGGGAGCTTTATGGCAGGTGTTTCCACTTTTTTCAATTCTCCATTCACATATTCCCAGGTTTCAGCTGGATAAGTGGTTCCAGAGTGTCTGCCTACATAGCTTTCGAATGAGAGCGTTATTTTATTTCCTTCTTGCTGTATCTCCGGGCCTTTACAGTTCCCGAATTTTTGAGATACCCAATAGGTCCCGTCAGGACGCCATCGGATGATTCGATAACTGAAAGCCTGGCAGATATTGCCTCCAGAATATTCGTAAAGAATATCGATATTATCGCCGCCCAGATCCCTGTATGATTTATGGATTTTAAGGTCGGCGGCTGCTGTTTCGTAAATTTGTTGATCATTTAGCTTAACTATAAATCCCAGTTGATCAGTTTTTATGATCTGCAGTCCGTCGGAGGCTTCCTCAACACGCACAACGGCGTTGGCTTGGATTGAAGAAAGTAGCAAAGAAAAAATGAATAATGAAATGAGTAGAGCAAGCGATTTCTTCATTTATTCCCTCCTTTTCGATTAGTCTTTTATGTGCTCAATTTCCCAAAGTCAGAGTTTTCTTACACCACCCGCTGCATTGGCATTTCCAGCCGCCGCTATATCTCCAAAAACAACAGGGACTTAGTTTTTGTGCTCGCCACTAATACCTCACAATTTTACACATTTTTTTACTGCTGTCAGTTGAGAATGAACATATCACACGCAAGACGGTAAGGTCAACCAATTGCCATGTCCTTTGTAAAGGGGGTGCCTCGGTATTAAATCCACATCACTCTGCTGGATGAGGAGAGAGAAAAGCTTAAATCCGGAAGAGTTGGCAATCTTCGTATTGAAAAGGAGGCAAATAGATAAAAAATACTTGCATCATATCATCATAGAAAAGATTTCCAAGTTGTATAATTTTCTTGCCTCTTGGCTTTGTTTTTTATACCATGACAAAAAATCAATAACTACAGTGATAAAACTTTAAATTTAGGGAGGGAGTTATGGGAGAAAGAACGCCTTTCCAAAGAGTTTTTTGGGTAGCCAACAGCATCGAAGTCTTCGAGCGCTTTGCCTATTACGGCATTTACATCGGCTTTGGCATATACATGCAGCAGCTTGGTTTTTCCGCGGGGCAGTTGGGGATCGTCCAGAGCATCTTCCTGTTTTTTTCATACGGGATTCCTGTGATATCCGGTACGTTTGCCGATCGATACGGATTCAAGAAAGTGCTCATTGTCTCCTACCTGGCCTATCTGCCTTCGATATTGCTTCTGATCGCTACAAAATCCTTTTCCGGAATTGCCTTGACCATGCTCAGCATCGGTCTGGCTGCCGGTATTTTCAAGCCGCTTATCGCGGGTACAGTCAGAGCCATGACAGACAAAACAAACAAAACCCTTGGTTTCGGCATCTTCTACGCTATGGTCAATGTTGGTGCCTCTTTCGGGCCTATTGTCATGGGCAAGCTCAGGGCCATTTCCTGGAATTATGCTTTTTTGGCTGGAGCGATTTCCATCGGGTTGATGCTTTTGATCACGATTTTCTTCTACAAAGAACCCGAAAGAGAGATCGAGGGGATCACACTCGGGAAGAAATTCAAGGACATCGCCATCGCTTTTTCAGACTGGAAGTTTGTTGTGTTTATCGTGCTGTTGGGGTTGTTCTTCTGGCTTCCCTTTTGGGCATTCTTTAATCTGTGCGCTCTCTATGTTGACAGAAACATCGATACAGTCCAGCTCTACCTTAATCTGAAAAGTGTTTTTGGCATCGGCTTTGCCAACTTCTTCTCCCATACTGACGAGGCAGGGGTGAGGCGCATACTGGGAGAAACTATCTCTCATACAGGCTATATCATCATGATTTTTCAGATCTTGGTTTCCCGCGTCATCGAAAGGTTCAAAGCCATCCCCACCTTTCTCTCCGGTCTTTTTGTGGCAGCTGTTGGATTGGGGATTCTGGGATATGCCAAAGTCTCTGCTCCGGCCTTCATATTCCTCGGGATTTTCTTTTTTGCCTTCGGCGAGATGATCTCCTCACCCAGAATTCAGGAGTACATCACCTGGATTGCCCCTAAGGAAAAAGCGGGCCTCTATATGGGGCTCAATTTCCTGGCCCTTTTGATCGGGGCAGCCCTGAGCGGTGTGACGTACACTTCCCTCTATGGGGCCTATCTCAACATGAATCATCCGGAATACATCTGGTATACAGTAGGAGGTCACCTTATACTGGGACTATTCCTCATTCTGATATTCGTAAAATCGGCAGGCGAATTCAAAGAACGGGAGGAGTAAGAAAGTCTTTCTCTTCACCCAGCTTGTGTTTTGGAATGTAAGTCAAAAGAGGAGGGTTTGATGCTCATAAGAGAGAAGGTTGAGCAAGCGATTAAAATCTTGAATGAATACAATATTGACTGTTGGATAACTTTTGTCAGAGAGAGCGGGATCGTCAGAGATCCTATGCTGGATTATCTGGTGCAGGCCGATGTGACCTGGCACTCGGCTTTTATCATCACCAGATCAGGAGAGACATACGCCATCGTGGGGCAAATGGATAGACAGACCATCGAGGACCTGGGGGTTTACAAGCACGTCTTGAGTTATGTCAGGGGGATAAAGGAGAGCTTGGTAAACACTTTTAAACAGATCAATCCTTCCTCGATTGCCGTGAATTACTCCAAAGACAGTGAGATAAGCGATGGACTAACACATGGCATGTATCTGACTCTTTACGACTTCCTTTCCCAAATCGGATTTGAAAAAAGGCTTATCTCCGCTGAAAAGGTTACCTCAAGCCTCAAAGCAAGGAAAACAGAGTACGAAATCGAGCGAATGAAGAAGGCCATCGCTCATACTCTTGATATTATTTCCTTGGCCAAATCATTCATCCAGCCCGGGAGGACGGAGAGAGAAATCGCCTCGTTCATGATGCGGGAAGTGGAGAAGAGAAACCTGGAATTTGCCTGGGAGAAGTCTCATTGCCCTGCGGTTTTCACGGGCCCAGCAACGGCAGAAGCCCATTACAAGCCCACTGACCGAAAGGTGGAGAGAGGGCATGTCCTCAACATGGATTTTGGCGTCAAATACCAGGATTACTGCGCGGATATGCAAAGGACGTTTTACATACTCGAAGAAGGGGAGGAGCAGGCGCCCCCTGAGGTCCAGAAGGGTTTTGACACCATCGTGACGTCCATCGAGCTGGCAAGAAAAGCTCTGAGACCCGGGGTTTTAGGCCGGGATGTGGATGCTGTTGCCCGGGAACACATCGTCTCGCAGGGATATGAAGAATTTCCCCACGGTCTCGGCCATCAGGTGGGACGGTTTGCCCATGATGGGACAGCACTCCTCGGGCCTCCCTGGGAAAAGTATGCCACAAAGCCCTTTGAGCCGATAGAGAAAGGGATGGTCTTTACCATCGAGCCCAGGCTGAAGGTTCCAGGACGGGGCGTTGTGACCATTGAAGAAATGGTTGTTGTGATAGAGCAAGGAGCCGAGTTCCTGGCTGAGCCTCAAAAAGAACTGATTCTTGTGAAATAAGCCTGTCCAAGCAAGGCAGTTTATAAAAAATTGCTTTTCGGCTGTGAAGTCCGATTGATGCTCTTTGTGTCAATTTTCCCATCCAACCGTCGTGAGGAAGTGAAGATCACGGTTCGAAAGGCGATTTTTAAATAATCCCTGAACATAACTTGCTTTTCCTGTATACCTTCATTCAGCAATAATTATGCCCACATGGACTCAAGGAGAAAGAAGAAAAAATGTGTCGGATTGTTTTTAAAAAATGTCCGTTTAGGGATCAATAGGTGTGCGTCAGCGAACAAAGCCAACTGATCTACTATTCATACCTTAACGCGTCAACCGGATTGGTTATAGCAGCTCTGGTGGCTTGATAGCTTACAGTTAGCAAGGCAATGAACAGCGCTAGGGCGGCAGACAGCAGAAATATCGACAGGCTTATACTGGTGCGGTAAGCAAAATTTTGGAGCCACTTATGCGATACATACCATGCCAGTGGCCAGGCAATCAGGTTGGCCATAAGAACACATTTGAGAAAGTCCTTGGTGACCAAAATGACGATTCCTCTCACTGAAGAACCCAATACTCTGCGAATTCCGATTTCCTTTGTCCTCTGTTCAGCCATGAATGAGGCTAGGCCGAAAAGCCCTAAACAAGATATTAATACAGCCAGGATGGCAAATGTCTGAAAAATCGCACCTCCCCGTTCTTCCGAACGGTACAACTGATCGTAATCTTCATCCAGAAAACGATAGATGAAGGGAAATTCCGGGTTCATTTTTGTTATGACCTTCTTGATATCTGCGATGGTCTGAGGGATATTTTCCGGTTGTATGCGGGCAAAAATATATTTATATCGCGGTTCTCCTGTCTTGTGATAAGTCTTATAAAAAATAATCAAGGGACCACTTCTCCAGTAGAGCGGCCAGTAATTGAAGTCCTTAATCACTCCTATGATCTGAAAATGGGAGGATTCCTGGGAGATACGGGTACCCACCGGATTTTCCCTACCGATTATTAGGGCTAGCTCCTCATTGATGACCAACTGGCCAGCTTTTATTGAGTCAGTTGTCATAAGTTCTCTGGAATAAAATTGTCCTTGGATCATCTTAATCTCGAAGGTGTTGGCGAAGTCGTGATCACAGCAAAAATAGCGAACATGAGGGTTGACATCCGGACTCTTTCCTTCCCATTCCCAATCACTTCCTCCTGAGTAAAATCCGATGGGAGTTCGAGAGGTTAACGAAACGCTGGAGACACCTGATATTTTCAGCAGTTCTTGTTTGGCGGCTTCATACTGTCGTTCGAGCACCCCGCTTATCGGCACATAAACGAGGTGATCCCGATTAAAACCCAGGTCCATATGATGCATGTAGTCAAGCTGTTTATAGGCAACGAATGTTCGAATGATCAAGCCGATGGATAAGGCAAACTGCAAAACGACAAGAATTTTTCGAAACCATGAACTTCTGGAACCAATACCTACAGTTTCTTTCATAATCTTGGCTGGCTGGAAGGATGACATAAAAAGGGCTGGATAGAAACCGGCAATAAGACCGCTTAGAAGGGCCACCCCAGGCAATCCAAGCAATAATTCAGGGCTTTTGAAGATATCGAAAGCTATGGTTTTGGCCGTGAGCCTGTTAAAAATGGGAAGGAGAATGATGACTAGCAAAACAGCCAGGAATAGCCCGAGGAAGGCCGTTAAAACTGACTCTCCATAGAATTGCTTAATGATATCAAACCGGTTTGCCCCAGTAACCTTGCGCATTCCGATCTCTTTGGCGCGATATCCGGCCCGGGCTGTGGACAGGTTCATGAAGTTAATACAGGCGATGAGTAGGATAAAAACCGCGATCATCGAAAACATGCGGACCATGGCTATCTGCCCTCGTCCTGTCCCCAACCCATGAAGATAGAGCAGGGTAAAAGGTCTGAGGAAGGTATCGCCATCGAAGTTTTGATTCTCCTGTTTGATCCGACCCGCAATCTTTCGAGTTACATCCTCATAAGAAGCGCCCTTCTGAAGTAGAGCATATGTGGTAAAAGAAAAATCAGACCAGCGTGTCAGGAGTTCAGGAAACTGCCAGTGTTCGCTCAAAAATTCGATCGGAACCAGGAAATCAAATTGGAGAATGGAATTATGGGGAATTTCATCCAGGACGCCCGTAACTTTAAAGTCATATTTGTTTTCAATCCGTATGATCTGCCCGAGAGGATTTTCAGTACCAAAATATTTTAGTGCCATGCGTTTTGTCATGACGATGGAATGAGAGTCAGAAAGGGCAGAGTTTGGATCTCCCTGAAGCAATGGAAAGGTGAATATTTCAAGAAAAGAGGGATCAACAGCCTCAACTTCTTCTTGAAGCCTTTTATCTCCGCAGGCAAAATTCAGGGCATGAGGGCCGTTGCATATGCGGGCAGCGTCGACGATTTCGGGATATTCAGCTTTCAAAGCCGGTCCTATGGCTGAAGGCGTACCGCTTGAAGTCGATATCCTTGTCCCGTAACGCTCATGAGTAGCCACAAGATACAGATGATCCGCATTCTGATGAAATTGATCGAAGCTTAATTCATCCTGAACCCACAAGAAAATAAGAATACAGCAGGCCATACCGATTGCCAAGCCAGAGATGTTGATAACAGAAAAAACCTTATGCCTTCTGATGTTCCGTAAAGCCACTTTCAAGTAGTTTTTAATCATCTCAAAACTCCAATAAATTTCATTCAATATTTTTATTGGGATTAATCTGACAATTTGCCACCAGTACCAAGATTGGGCTAGTGAGATACCTTTTTTATCAGCAATTTCGTTGTAAAATTCTTCGAAATCGCCGAGTGGTGTTTCCCATTCCCTATCTGGAAGTATAAAATTCAAAATCCATTCCGCAGTCTTCGGAGGCTTATGATGGATCTTCTTGTTTTGCATATTTGATTTATTTAATCAGTTCTGGGACCTCATCCCACATACGGCTCTGGACAGCTCGAATCTTTTCCAAAGCTTTTAATCCCTCCTGGGTTAGCTTATAAATACGTTTTTGCCTACCTCCTCTTTCTGGAGTTGCCTCCGATAGATATGAATCCAGAAAACCCCTTTTGACGAGCCTATCCAAAGGCATATAAACGGACCCGAGGGACCATTTCTCTCCTGTAATCTCAGAAATCTCGGCCCTTATGGGGACACAGTAGGCGTTCTCTTTCAATCTCCAAATAGCCAGTAAGATAAATTCTTCTGTTCTCGTTAAAAGCCTCAAGCCATCCTCCTTCTCATTTTTTATATCGGCCGATATAAATATGTTTCAAATTTTTAGGATCGTCATATATATATACGTAAATGCTGAGAAAAAGGTTGTCAAAAAATGGGAAAACGGAAACGTTATTCGTAGCGTAAAAAATCCGCTGGATTAGCCATGTTCTATCTTCAACATCTCTATGTAATCAAAATCGACAGAACTGATCTCGATCAACACCTGAAACTCTGGATCCCTTCCTTCCCAATCATCCCCGCCGGAGTCGCTGCTGATATTCGAAGGGAGGTAGCTCGAATGTGGCGGCCAACTGAGCCTCTTTGTGTCAATTTTCCCATCCAACCATCGTGAGGAAGTCTAGATTACGGCTCGAAGAGATATCAATGATATTCGGGAATTGATCATGGCGGGCCAAAAAGCCGCAGGGATGCAAAACGGGAGATTACCGCTTATTTCTCTAATATCGAGGCGGCCACCACATTGGCCACTCGGCTGCGCATGGAGACGATGTCCCCTTTATCTTCGGGATGCACACTGTTGGTCAAGAATATGACGATTGTCTCGGTATCAGGGTCGATGATCAGAGATGTGCCCGTATATCCGGTGTGACCGAAAGCGTTCGGCCCGAACAGGTCGCCTTGATTGGTGGAATAGTCAGACTCCAGGTCCCAGCCCAGTCCGCGTCCGGCAAAGTCCGTGATGCGGTAAATTTCCGTCATCCTCTCCACGGCCAATGGGCTCAGGATGCGCACTCCTTTGAATTCTCCCTTGTTGAGCATCATTTGGGCAAAGACTACCAGATCATCTGCCGTTGAAAACAGACCTGCATTTCCCGAGACACCTCCCAACAATCTGGCCAAAGGATCGTGAACGACTCCGACAAGCGGCTCTCCGTCGTACACCTGTGTCAGGACACATCGAGCAAGGAATCCTTCAGGGGGCACATACATCGTGTGATCCATTTTCAACGGTTTAAAAATATTTTCTCTGGCGAATTCCGCGATGTTTTTTCCCGAGACTTTTTTTACAACATAAGAGAGAGTGATGAAGCCTAGACAGCTGTAATGGAACTCTTCACCCGGAGCGCTCAGCTTATCCAATCGGGCGATATGTTCAACCATGGACTCCAGGGCCACCGGATTCCCATATTTTTCTTCCACTTCCTTCTCATCGGTATAAGAGGGGAGACCAGAGGTGTGAGTGAGAAGATGCCACAAGCGCGCCTCCTCCCCTTTTTTTCCTTCTTCATCAACATAGACTGAAAACGGAGGAACAAAATCCGTCACTTTGTCCCACAACCGGATCTTTCCCCGTTCCACAAGGATCATGACCGAGGTGGCGGTGGCGATTGGCTTGGTGATCGATGCCATATCGAACATCATCGAGATACCCATCGGAGCCATTTCAGGAATCCATTGACTGTGTCCAAAAGCCTTGCGCCAGACTATCTTCCCCTTTCTCGCAACGAGTATCACGGCTCCCGGAAAGTCTTTGCGATCGATGGCTTCCCTGATGATTCTGTCCACCCGGGAGAGTCGATCTGTCGACATCCCCACGGATTCCGGTCTGGCATGAGGCAGAAATTCCGTTTTAACTTTGCATACGCTGAGAAAGATAAAGGCAAGCGAAAAAAACACAAAGAATTTTTTCATGTTCGGTTTCATCCGGACGCCTCGTGTTAATCAATCAAAAAACATATAACAGAGAATCACCCACAGTGTCAAAATCTAAAACGTCCCATTTTGGGACACCCTATCTATTATAGGCATTCGCGACTCCTATTTTTTAAAAAACGTAAGCCGGGCTTAAGATTTTTTGTTTAATCCATGACAAGTGTTTCGATGTGAGCGGGAATTGCCTTAGCAAGCCCCTTTAGGTTGTAGCCTCCTTCAAGCATCGAAATCAGGCGTCCTTCGGCATGGTCTCCAGCAATCTGGAGCATGATCCGGGTAAGCTTCTTAAATCCTTCATCGGTTACTCGGAAACGGCCAAGGGGATCGCTAATCCTGGAATCAAAACCAGCAGAAATGAGAACGAAATCAGGCTTGAATCTATCGGCCTGGGGTTGAAGTTTGTTCTCGAAGGCCTCAAGCAGGTCTTTGTCACCAGAGCCTGCGGGAAGAGGAGCGTTGAGCGTCGTCCCTCGTCCCTCACCCCTCTCCAATCTCATCCACGCTTCCTGACCATGGATACCATGGCCACTGGTGGGTGCTGAAGAAAAACACGCTTCCGTCCTGGTAAAAGATATCCTGGGTCCCGTTTCCGTGGTGGACATCCCAATCGACGATCAAAACCTTTTCTATTCTGTGTTTTCTTTGAAGGTATTTTGCTGCAATAGCTACATTGTTGATAAGGCAGAAACCCATCCCGCGGTTAGGAGTAGCATGATGGCCTGGGGGGCGAATAGCACAGAAGGCGTTCTTTATAGGATATGCTCAAGACGCCGGGGATTCTCCGGATGGAATTTACCGGTCTTGTGTTTGAGGTAGATATCATCGTAGACAAAGGAAGTGGTTAAGGAAGACTGGGGCTCTGCAGACAGGATTTCTGGAAGGGCTAAAGCTATGGCTGTGCTTCCGACGAGGCGCAGGAACTCACGCCGGTTAAAACAGCCAGTTCAATACCGCCTATGCTTCCCAAATCCGCCAAAACAAAAAGTGAGAACTTCGAAGCTTAAAAGTATGTCAAAAAATCCAAAAAATTGTATATAATTCAATATTTTGGATTAATTACTCTTCCAACAAATCTAAGAATAAATGTAAATCTTTAATTTTCAATAACTTAGACTATTATTATTATTGGCATGGATTTTGCATCCTTGAATTTCATTAATACATCATACTTTAGTAGTATTATGTCTACAAAAAGAAAAAAATTTATGTAAAGGGGGTGACAAAAAGAGAAAAGTAAGATGACAAATTTCTTTAGTTCTCCATAACCTTTCTTTAAAAGGTGGGAGAGGGCATCCTGTGAAAGCAGGATAAGATCGAAAAAACAAAAAAGTCAAAGAGACTTAAGGAGGAAAAATTGGTAAGAAAATCAATTAAAGTCCTGATGGTTGCTTTACTTACCATCGGACTTGCCTCTTTCTTAGGCGCTCAAGGAAAACTGACAGGCACAATTTCAGGTACAGTCCTTGACAGCGAGGGTAATTCTCTTCCTGGCTGCACGGTTACTGTAACAGGGATTGCCTTACAGGGTAAGATGACGTTTGTGACAACTGAAGCTGGAGCCTTCCGCTTCCCTGCCCTTCCTCCTGGCACAGGCTATACCCTAACCTTAGAGATGCCGGGCTTCAAGACTGTCCTCAGAAAAGGTTTAAACGTCAGTATTGGTAAAGCCACAAGTGTTGTGATCAACATGGAAGTGACCACAATAGAAGAAGAGGTGACAGTTATCGGAATATCCCCCACAGTAGACGTCAAAACATCCAAGACAGCTGTTAACTACTCCAAAAATTATATCTATAACATCCCCATGGCCAGAGACCTCTATGATGTTCTCAACTCCATTCCTGGCTCTGTCTCCGAAGATGTGAGCTACCGGCGAACATCCTACATTTCTGGAGGCACGGTTAGAGGCAATCAGTATTCAATTGACGGAGTTAGCATCAACGATCCTGTGGTCATGTACCCCATGACCAACATTAACATCGATGTTTATGAAGAAGTGGAGTTTGGATTGGGCGGCCACCCGGCAGAAGTGGGTATTGCTGATGGCGGATTCGTCAACATCGTCACCAAATCTGGAGGAAACGAGTTCCACGGCGGAGCCACAGTAGAATATTACAACAAAGACATGCAGAAAAGTCTTTTAAGCCCAGAGGACCTGAAAGCTGTAGGCCTGACAAAACCGGCTGGCTGGAATACATGGCAGGACTTCGCCTTATCCGTAGGCGGACCTATCATCCAAGACCGCCTGTGGTTCTTCACCAACGGCCGTTTTTTCAAATGGGAGCGGGATTTTAACCACGTTGTTTGGGATGACACTATAGCTGCTGGGACAATGGTCTATACTATGGATGCTGCTCCCCACGATGAATACGACATATTCGGCAAATTAACCTTCCAGCTCGCTTCCAACATTCGCCTGATGACAACCTATAACTTAGCTATTATCGATGAGCAATTCTACACCAACCGCATCGGATCTAACCTGGATGTAACTTCTACTACAAGATGGGACCACGAAATGGGACATACTATAAGCTCTCAGCTCAACTGGGTATTAAGCCAGAACATGTTCATCGATGCCCGCGTGGGATATATCAGACGCTTTTTCCCTATTCCCTACAGCGAATTCGCCATTTCAGATGCTCCCCAGCTCTACGACAGATACTATGGTATTTACAGGAATAACCCCCGCTTCGAGGAAACTTATCTTCGCCACAGGTTTAACCCTTCAGTCGCTGCTACTTTATTTCAAGATGATCTTCTCGGCGCCAGCCATGAAATAAAAATAGGGGCTGAATACGAATGGGTAGATGGCAACTGGGATTGGTGGAGAGAAAATCCATGGATGATTTATACTTACGAAGGAGGTCCTTCCTATCCTACTGCTACAGAGCCCAATAGATACCGTATCTACTCTCGTATCTGTGGACCGACTGAAGGCAGTAGTGTCGAATCAGAGAGTATGAAGCATTATGGCTTCTTCTTACAGGACAGTGTGACAATCAAGAGTCGCCTGACTTTGAACTTGGGAGTACGGTATGACACAAGCACCGGAAGATTCAACGACCAGCATCATAGCGCAACCCCAGACCCTTACGGCGTTCTTCCTTTACTGATAGCTGCAACTCCAACAACAGTTTACGATGATTGGGATATTCCAGGGAGAGCAGTCGAAACCTGGAGTCACATCTCACCCCGTCTCGGCTTCTCCTATGATGTTTTTGGAGACGGCAAGACTTCAATCAGAGGTTCCTGGTCAAGGTACAACGAATACCTGATGATCCAGTACTTCTCTCTTGCCAACCCCATGTATCCAAATAGCGGTGGTTGGTACTGGTTCGACGATAACACCAATGGGATAATTGAAACTTCGGATAGATTCGAGTTTCGTTACTTGCCGACTGACCCCCGTGTTTATACTTTAGAAGACGAAATAGACCTTGATGCAAGCGCTCCTTACACCGATGAATTCACCTTCGGAATAGAAAGGGAGATGGCAAAAGACTTAAGCGTTGGCCTCACCTTCACCTACAAGCACAAACAAAATGTCTTTGAAGATGTCAATGATTTCGGTTTAGGAAAGGATTTAGCCTGGCAAGGTTACCGTCCGAACAGTCCTTACTGGACAGAGTTCACCTTCAATGATCCTGGAGACGACGGTGAATTCGGAACAGGTGATGACATCACATCCTCCTGTTATGCTCGTCTCGCCGATGCCCCTGATACCCACTATTTTCTAACAAACGTCGAGGGCTCCTATCGAAAATACACGGCTCTTCAGCTCATCGTCAACAAGAGAATGTCCAACCGCTGGCAGCTTCTCGGATCTCTAACCTGGAGCAAAAACTGGGGCAACATCGGTGGCGATTACAACGCTTCCTACGGCGCCAGTGGTACTTTTGACAATCCTAATTCCTTCCTCTATGATAGCGGAAGGCTTGACTATGACCGGCCGATCAACATCAAGATCCAGAGCACTGTTATCCTGCCCTATGACTTCGTCCTCAGCGGCTACTTCAACCACATGAGCGGTTCGCCCTGGAGGAGAACCGTTACAGTCTATATTCCTGATGATCCCATGTACTGGGATCCTGGCGAAGCAATCAGCGTTCCTACAGAACTAAACGGAACCAGACGCACGGCACCTGTGACAACCCTTGACCTGAGGCTAGAAAAGAGATTCCGCCTGGGCGAGATTGGAACTATAGGTGGCTATGTCGATATTATCAACGCCCTAGGCAGAAGCGGCTACTCCCTAGGAACCGGCACTACGCACACCGCTAACCCTGGCGGCTATGTCGATTACTCAGATCCTTCGAACCCGACTTTTGAAAGATTCGGAAATTACGGCGGTATCACCGACGCTTACGGAAACAGAGTATTCAAGGTCAGCCTGCGCTTTACCTTCTAAGTAGAGACGCACAAGCTCAAGCAGATAATCAAAGAGGGGAGGATATCCTCCCCTCTTTTTTTTAAAAAAAGGGAAAAAATTCTTACATCTTCTTCGTCTGAGGCTAAAATTCAGCCTCACTGAAAAATTATTTTGAAATAATTCAAATTTAAGATTAAAATAACATGGAAGGTAGCGATATAAAACCATCGAACCACTAATCGAAATGAAAAAAAATCGTTTCCTTCTCTCTCGCTTTTTACCCTATCTTCTCCTAAGTTTACTTTTAACTTTTTCTCCTTTGCACTCTAACCAAAATAAACAAGAAGACAAACTAAATTTTCTCCTCATTACGATTGATACCCTCAGACCGGATAGGTTGAGTTGTTACAGCAGTGGACATCAGAAAACACCGAACATTGACAATTTAGCCAGCAGAGGGACTTTATTTTTAAAAGCATTTGCCCACACCTCTACTACCTTGCCTTCCCATACAAATATCCTTTTAGGAACTACGCCTCTGTATCATGGAGTTCATGAAAATTCTAATTTTATTGTTAGAGATGAATTTTTAACCTTAGCCGAGCATTTAAAGAATCACGGCTATTCCACAGCCGCTTTTGTGGGTGCCTATCCCCTTGATTCAAGATTTGGACTTGCTCAGGGCTTTGATGTCTACGATGATAATTATGATATCAGGCGTACTGAGCAGCGTGAGATTGGAGAAAGAAAGGCGGAAATTGTAGTGAAAAATGCTCTGGAGTGGTTAAATGGCCAGAAATCTCCCTGGTTTCTGTGGATTCATTGTTGGGATCCTCACGATCCCTATGAACCTCCAGAGCCTTACAAGACTCAATATGAGAAACATCCTTATGATGGAGAAGTTGCCTATGTCGACTTTGTTTTGGGAAGGCTTTTCCGTCACTTGAAAGAAAATAATCTGTCTAACCAGACTATGATTATTTTTACTGGAGATCATGGAGAGTCACTGGGGGAACATGATGAAAAGACTCATGGTTTTTTTGCTTACAATTCGACAATCTGGGTGCCTCTCATAATTTCTGTTCCCGGTGTAAAATCTGGGGAAGTTCATCAAAATGTCATGCATGTAGATGTTTTCCCGACAGTTTGTGATGTTCTTAAAATCGAAAAGCCATCTTTTCTCCAGGGCATTTCACTTCTACCTGCCTTAAAAGGTAAGAAGCTCCCAGAGCGAAACATATATTTTGAGTCGCTCTCTCCTTATTACAGCAAGGGTTGGGCACCATTAAGGGGCTATATTTATGGCAAGGAAAAGTTTATAGAGTCACCCATTCCTGAGCTTTATAATTTAGAGAAAGATTTTAATGAACTTGAAAATCTCGCTAAACGAAAAAAATTAGATAACTACCAGAAACAACTTAATCAAATCATCAAAAAACAATCCCTGAATGAAAATATTAAGGCAGAACAAAGGATAGATAGAGAATCTCTGGAGATATTGAAAAGCCTGGGATATATCTCAAGCCTTCATGTTCAAAAAAAAGAAAGTTATAGCCCTAATGAAGATGTAAAAGTTCTTCTCCCCTATCATTACAAATGCGCGAAGGCTATGGATGTTTATTACAAAGATCACAAATTTAGAGAAGGAATCGAGCTCCTGAAAGAGGTTATTACAGAGAGAAAAGACATTTCCACAGCCTATACAAACCTATCCGACCTTTATAGAGATCAGGGAAGGTTGACCGATGCTCTCGAGACTTTGAAGCTGGGGCTTGGATTCATTCCCACAAATTATGAAATTCTATCCACATATGTTCATTATCTAGTCGAAGCTGCCCAGTATGATGAGGCCATTGAAGTTCTCGCCGCAAAGAGTTCATATCAAATGGAGTATGATCCTGAAATATGGAATTATATAGGTCTTGCATATTGGCACAAAGGAAATTTCGAGAAGGCTTTAAAGGCTTTCGAGAAATCTATCTTGATAGATAATAAATATCCTATTGCCTTTAATAATCTTGGGGCCCTTCACTATTCCATCTTCCTAAAAACAAAAGATTTAGAAGCTTATAAGAAATCATTGCAGAACTTTAAAAAGGCTATCGAACTCGACCCTTATTATTCAACTGCTTATCAAGGATTAGGAGTTGCTTATGCTCAAGTCGGCGATTTGGAGGAGGCGATTAGCTGCTTGGAAAAAGCATTGGAATTAAGGCCTGATTTTGGCCAGGCTGTTTATGATTTAGGTATAGTCTATATGAAAAATGGCGAAACAATCAAAGCCTATGATAATTTCATCAAAGTAAAAGCAAGCCCATATTATCAGCTTCTTTCACCTGGCGCGAGGAAAAAATTGGACATTTTGATCCAAAGAACTAAGCCAAAATCATGAGGTATAAGATTCATTTCGTTTAAGTTCGTCTCTTTTTTAAGTGATAGTTTTTCCAAGTTGATAAAGTGGGGGACGACCACAGCTTCATGGGCCACGTCTTCCATCAAGGGAAAAAAGATTCTTACTCTATCCCTTTTGATGTTGCGAACTTAAGAAAGCTGGGGTATGATAAAGATTAAAGTGAAGATTTAAGCAGGAGGGAAAATGAAAAAGATTTCAGGTGCCATAAAATTAATAGTCTGCTGCAGCCTCTGCCTTCTGTTTGTTTTCTGCGCCAGTAAAGGCCCTGGAAAATTATCCCTTGACCCCACAAGCCAGAAGTTCCTGGATAACATAAGCTACATCATTCTTCCTGTCGAAGAGAAAATATTCAGAGAAATGCCTTCTGAAGATCGGGGAGAGTTTATCCGAGACTTCTGGGCAAGGCGAGATCCAGATCCTTCTACCCCAATCAACGAATTCCGCCAGACCTATTACGCCCGCTTGGCCACAGCCGATAAAACCTTTCGCGCAGGAACGCCTGGCCGGAAGACAGACAGGGGAAGAATTTACATTCTTCTGGGTCCTCCGACAAACATCATTAAAAAAGCGATGGGGGATGTCCCTTATGAAGTAGGCAAATATGTCCAAGCAAGTACCCTTGAAACAGGGACTTTAACAGAAAGGCCGACTGAAATCTGGGTCTATGATCAATACCCTGAATATTTTTCAGGTCCGCTGCGCCTTATTTTCGTCGACTATAACAGCACCGGCAACTATAAGCTAACTACAAACATAGAGATCACTCCCTTTTCCATGGTTTCACCGACATGGGACGAGCCTGACTTGGCAAAATATCATCTGCTGGGCGAGATTGAGAGGGACGAGCGAAGTCTGGGTGAGCTTGGAATTTTTGACTATGACGTTTCCGCGGACGTCATTAGAAAGAAAGACGGCTCTTCTGCTTCAATTTTTATCAAAATCCCCTATGCCAGGTTGGATTATCGACAGGAAGGGGGAAATTATTCCTGTGATTTATTGATCTCCGCTGAAGCAAGGGATAGTCAAAAGAGGGTCCTCACCAAAAAAGAAGAACCCTTATCCCTGACTCTTTCTGAAGAACGACTAAAGGAGATGATCGCCAATAAAATCTCTATTGATAAGGCATGGGAACTTAACCTTCCTTCGGAGAGTGAATTTATCTATTTTAGCCTGACCGATAATGTCAGAGGAAAAAGACTGCGCAAGCTGCTCCGAGCAAAAGGGAGCTGAACAATCTTTATTGTTTCTTGATTAATTCTTCCAGCTTGAGAATCAGATTCTGGATGGTTTCGGCCTGAGGATCATCAGGAGCCAATTCTAAAAATTTCTTAAGGCTTTCTACAGCCAGCTTATATTCGCCCTTATTCAAGTAAGCATAGCCCAATTTCTGGTAGGGAGCTGCCCAGCTCTCTTTGACTTGAATAGCTAATTTGAAATATTCAATTGCTTTGTCTGTCTCTCCTTGATTGAAGTATATCTCTCCGATATTGAAAGGGATGGTTTCATCTCCCGGAAAAATATCTATAGCCTGTTTTAAATATTCTCTGGCTTTCTCAAGGTCACCCTTCTTAATATAGCACTCGCCTAAGCTGGTCAGAGCTCTGGCAGCACTTTCATCACCTTCAATAGAGCCTTTCTCTTCCTTCACCTTGTTTAAAATCTCATCGTAGGCTTCGATCGCTTTATCATACTCGCCCATTTCCTGGTAACAACTGCCGATATTAATATTGACCTGATAAATGGTAGGATTCCTCTCAAGAAATTCCTCATACTTTGCCACTGCCTCGCTGTATTTTTTCTGCTCATAAAGCTCGTTGCCTTCCTCAAAAATCGGAATAGTCTCTTCATCCTGAATAGCTGGCATATTCATTCCAGTCGTTTGAATCTTTTTCAAGGTAAACTCGAGTGGAGGATTTCTACTCGAAAATTGACTGATACTCATCTCATGGTAGGTCGTTCCATATCCTTCTTTGCTTACCGTAATCCGGAAAAAACCTGTTCCTAGACCGGCAATAGCCCAATGTCCCTTATCGTCAGATTCAGACTCAAACTTGGTATCATACCTAAGATGCTGGGCGACAATTTTAGCTCCTTCTATCGGATTTCCTACTTCATCTTGAACTGTCCCCCGAATCCTTCCCTTCCCTCGGCCCTGCTGGCCGAATAGAGTTAAAGTCAAGCTCAGGCTTAGAAGGAAAACAAGGAATATCATGGATATGTTTTTATTGCTCACCATACACTCCTTTAATCTCTCAAAAAATTATTTTAATTTATGCCACCTGAAAATTCAACTCTGTTTTTTCTTACCTTGGGACTCAATTAACCTGATATTTTGATGGCTTACTTGATAATAAGAAGTCCTCTATCTCTTCACTCGCTCCCAATGACAATCTTTCTTAATAGCAGAACTTAAAAGTATAATTCAGGATGCAACCTTACACTGAAAGTCAAATCCAACCTCGGGGAATGGGTCGACGAGAATGAGGGGAATTGTTTTAGGAGAATATTTCTCTAACTTAATTTTCAAGCCAATCTTGTCAAACTGTTCCTGGGCTTTTTCTTTCTGGCCAAGATGAAAATAAGCTCTTCCTGAATTTTTAAGCGAATCTACATCCTTTGGGTTTTCTGCCAGAATTTCTTGCCAGATTTCAAGGGCTTTGTCGTAATTTCCCTGGTTATAATAGATGATTGCTAAATTTTGCTTGGCCCAAATCATAGTTTCTGAAATTCGAGAAAAACTTTCAATGGCTTGGGCATCATCCTTGAGATAATGAGCAAGATAGCCTTTCATGAAGCACAATTCATCACTTTCTTTCTCACTCTTCAGGAGCTCCTCGAGCTCTTTTTTTGCTTTCTCATATTCCTCAAGAAAGCAGTGGACCACGAGAAGCTGTTCTCTTGTCTCAATTTCTGGATACTTGTATTTTAAAGCCTGACTAAATCTTTTACTGGCATTCTTATAATCTTTGTTCTTCTTATAAAGCATTCCCAAAGCAAATTTCAGAACTCCACTTCTTTCTTTGGTGAAGACTACAGCCGAACTCCCGCTAAGGTAAGCATCTTCCTGGCTAAAGCTACCCATGCTCTTTCCTGCCTCAATAGTACTCTTTGCTTTTTCTAACCTTTCAGTTTCAAACTCGACTTTACTCAATGTCTTGATTGAATTTTGAAAATCACCCTTAAGATAATAGGCTAAACCTAGATAGAGATGGCAGTCGTAGTTGCGGGGATATCTCTTGAGTTTTCTGTTTAAAAGAAGAATAGCTTGATCGATTTTGCCCTGTTCCAGATATTTGCAGGCCCTATTCTCCTCTAGGTACATCTGCTGAGCAGAGCTAAATGGGATTTCAATCCAAAAAGCCAATAAAGCCATTCCCACCAATAAAGTTAAAAGCTTTTTCATATTTTCCCTCCTTTAAGGTTCAAGTTTAGGCTCTTATAATTTTTATTATTATACTAGCTCCAATCTAAATTGTGAAGGTAAATTAAGCATCTTCGCATCTCCTCGGCTGCCATAAGAAGTGCGTACTGGGTAACCTGCGGTGGGGGAGGCCCAACCCAACCTAACCCGCTTGGCATGAAAGCTGAGCTTGAGATGGCGGATGATCCTGTCTATAACCTTTGGCTCTTCGATGAAGGCGATAACCCTCATCTGGCCGCCGCATCAAGGACACAGCATCTATTGACCTTGAAGGAACTGGAAAAGCTATTGGACCCTGAAAAATTCTTACGAGTACACCGGGCTTAAATTTTAAATAGAGAATACATCAAATCTATCCATCAGTGGTTTGGCGGAAAACTGTTGATCAAGATGAAAAACAACAAAGAGATTACAGTGAGCCGAACTCATGTCAACTGTTTCAAAGAGAAAGTGAACCTTTAGATTTCCTGTTTTTTACTGAATCAGAAATAGCTGCTTTTACTGGAACACTTGCTGGAAGATATCCACAAGGTCGAGGGCGTATTCAACCTCGCTCAGAGGTATTCCCTTGTTTTCTGCTATGGTGGTGAAGCGTCCGTCCTGGTTGCTGTCTTTGGTGACGATCAGATAGTCAACATAAGGAGCCACCGCATCGATCATCCGCTCGTTGTCACTTCCCGGAGCCCCTCTTTTTGAAGTGCCTCCGACATGCACACCGATGATAAAGATTCCCTTCTCCTTGCAGTAATCGATGATCTTTTTCAATCGGTTCACCTCCGCATCAACGGTCAGGCCTGATGCTCCCATGCCTTTCAGGCTGGCTCCGATGGCGAAGATTACTGTCTTGTAGGGAGTCCCGGTGGGATATTTTTCGAGATCAGTATGGACTTCCACATGGAATCCGGGACCTGACTCTTTGCCAGCCAAACCGACTCCAGCTTCTATCATATCAACGGTGGGAACGTCGCAATAGTCATATGTTATACCTGCTTCATCCAGAACGATGTTAACTGTGGTCACATCTGGACTCTGACCAGCAGAGGTAGTGAGGATGGGTTGCTGAGCTTTGGGTACTTCTGTTTCCGCCAAAATTGGAGCGGATAAAAAGAAGAGTGTTACTAAACCAAGCACAGAATACAAACTCCATCCGGTTAAGTTTTTCATGTTATCCCCCTTTTATTAAATCTTGAATTAAAGAATCTATGACCCAAATGAGAACTCTCATTCGGCTTTCTCTCTTTTTAATCATGTTCTGTTTCAGACCGCGGCTCGAGCTTCTGGTGTTCGATAATAATCCGGAGCCACCAGTCGGGATATTGGATAGTATTTCTCTCTCTGGTCTCCGGATTATAGATGAAGAGATGGTTATATTTGACCAGCAACTGGTCGCCCAGTTCCCACCAGGCCTTGATGACCCTCTCTGCATTGTTCAGGCAGTAAGTGGTTAAAAATTCCCTTGCCAGGTCAGGATCTTGCTTGTAGAGCTCCAAAGCAGCCTTGTCGATAGCCGCAGTGTTTTTCAAGGCCGATTTTTCCCACTTTTCCCGGGCTTTTTTCACGTCTTCGATAGCCAGTGAATAGGCGACCTGGGTGTGAAAACCGACATAATCGAACGCCCAGCGGGCAGAGTTTCTGTCAAGGATAAAGTGGTCTCCGATTTCGAAAGATTTGGGTATCTCGGTTATCCCGGCGCCATAAAGGGGCATGAAGCAGGAGGTATCCTGAGCGCCCCAAGCAAGCCAGA